>JAFPWH010000053.1 GCA_017395065.1 Clostridia bacterium
CCAGTCAAGTTCGTCAGTGGACCGGTTGAACATCACGGCCACGCACAGATCCTCCCGCAGGGAGAATAGCCAGGTCGTCAGGAAGCCCTCGTTCCATCCGTCATGATAGCCGATATCACCCCGGAAGCTTTGAATGCCCAGGCCGTAGCTATCCATGAACGGCGTCAGCATGCGCCTTGCGGTTTTCTTCCTGAGAAGGCCGCCCTCGCGGTAGCTCTTGGAAAGGGCGCGGCCGATCTTGACAAGCTCTGTGGGCGTGGTCCAAAGGCCCGCAGCCGCATGCTCCGGATAGTAGTGATACCCGTGGGCAGGATCCTCCTTCTGCGCCAGCCTGAAGCCGAACGCGGCGTTGGCAACAAGCTCCTCATCCAGCGGCTGGAAAAAACCGGTTCGTTTCAGGCCCAGCGGCTCGGCGACCTCTTTCTGGAATGCCTCCCGCAGCGTCGTTCCGGTGATCCGCGTGAAGGCGAGCTCGGCCAGCGTATAGCCGCCGCCGGAGTACATATGCTGTTTGCCGTAAGGACGAATTCTTCTGAGCTTCGGCGTGACGCCCTTGCCGTTCAGCACGTCCTCGAGCGAGAGCGGCTCGTGATCCGCGCGGTAGCCGGGGAAGCCGTGCAGGTTGAAGCCAGCCGTGTGACTGAGCAGGGCGGCGAAGGTCATCGCCCCTTTTTTGACGAATTCCGGTACGACGCCGGAGATATCCGCGTCAAGATCAATCAGCCCCTTGTCCACATACCGCAGGAGAGTCAGCGCGAACATGGGTTTCGATACAGAGCCCGCCTGAAACAGCATATCCGGGTTCACCGGAAAGTCCTCGCCGTATCTGCCGCTGCCGGAGCAGTAGGTGAGAAAATCACCGTCTGCATCTTGAACTGCGATGCTGACGCCGTAGCCCTTCCTGCCTTTGATGCGCATTGCCTTATCCACATCCACGCCGTAAAAATTCTTGATGATCCGGTTGGGGCCTTTGAGCATCCGCATCAGCACAGCCTCATCGTCATCAATGATGCCGGTCTCCCGGAAGCCAGCCTTGTGATAGATATACAGGCCCAGCTCATTCTCCGGCTCGGTCGACAGGAACAGACGGTCAGCGCCGTTGGACTTGAAATACTTGATTATCTCCTGCAGGGCGGCTTGACCGTATCCCTTTCCCTGCTCGTTTTTGTCGATCATGAAGCGCCAGAGCCAGTAACGGTCGTCCTCGTCCTCTTCCTCGGGATTGAAGACGAACATGCAGAAGCCCACCAGCTTCTCATCTGCATAGATGGCAAAGGGCCGGGCCACGCCGGGCTGCTCCGCGTTAGCCTCGTCCGCCTGCCGCAGGGAGACATCGTTAGGGGCGACAAAGGGCTGATCCTCCCGCACGGAAAGGGCCAGAACCGCTTCTCGATTGTTATCATTTATAGGTTCCAGTTTGATTATCATAAGATGCTTTTACTCCTTAATTATGTGATTTCGTATGATATGAATTGTTTTAGCATTATATTGTCTGCTAAAAATGGGCGCAAAAATACCGCAGCGAAGCAGCTCCCGTTGTGGCTGCGTCCTGCGGTTTCCACTATCCGAAAGTTACTCAAAATGGCGCACATAACCAGAGGGATATACCCCTCCATCATGCTCTGCGCCTCTATTCAGTTAATCAGCGATAACCTCTCTGTTAATCATTGGTTTACGCTCCTTTCATTGAGTTCTTCTGTATTATACATGCAAATGCAGCAAAAATCAATCAGGAATAGTATTAATTGCTGTTGTCGAAGAAATAGAAAAAGGATTGCTGCCTTTGTCAAGATAGCAATCCTTTTCTGGCTAAAGATTGCTATTTCAACAAAAACGGGGTTATCGTTAAATCTCGTAACGCATAAAAATCATCGCCATTCAAGAAATGCATTATTATTCTTTATAAAATCATCAACCACAGCTTCAATAACCGGAACAGACACAGAGTTACCAAACTGTTTATATGCATATTGGTCGGAAGGGTTGACAACAAAAGAATCGGGAAATCCTTGAAGCCTTGCGCACTCTCGTGGAGTGATTCTACGCGCATGACCATTCTGAATCACACCAAGCCTGTTGCAATCAGAAGACGTCAAAGTGATTGATATGCTCTCTGGGTCTAAGAACTTGAACACCTCAAACGACATGTTTCCGCAGACTGGATTATATTTTCCGCTTTCTTCTTTCAAGTACCCTTTTGATAAAAGAGTACCAATAACCTTTTCTATATCATCATTAACATAAAATGTTTTAATCTGTTCAAGGGTAAGCTTTTTCCCGTCTTGCTCTTTTCCAAATATAGGTTTCCGCCTGTTCTGTATTAGGAGATTCATGAAATTAATTTCCGCTGCAGAGCATTTTCCTTTTGTTCCCAATTCCCACGAATGAAGAGATTGTCCCCCGCGATAATCTATAAGTCGGTAGCCGTGGAGTTTTTCCAAATCACCTATTGCATCAAGTAGTTGCTGTTCAAATTCTTTTGAACACAAGTACTTTTCAGGCACAGAATCTTCTAAAATATCTTTGACAGTTCTCCGTGGAATTCTATCAGAAATTAGGTCAAATAACGACTGTTGAAAGCCTTCTTGCTTAAAAGCATGTGAATCCGCTGCGCCTAAGTTCGTTACCAACGTCATTCGCGGAGTCGTTCCTTTAATACCTAAAATGTAAAGACGGACTCTGTTTTGAGGAACACCAAAGTCAGAACTATTTAGCAATAAATCGTAGGTCCCATAGCCAAGATCATGTAATTTGCTAATTATTGTTTCAAACGTTCGACCTCCGTCATGAGTATAAAGCCCTCGTACATTTTCCATGAGGAACGCTTTGGGCTGGTACTTACCCAGTATTCGTTCAATTTCAAAAAACAGCGTTCCTCTGGTATCTCCAAAGCCTTTCCGTTTTCCTGCATATGAGAACGGTTGACAAGGGAATCCCCCAAGCAATAAATCAAAAGAAGGAATATCTAGTATTTGGTGAATGTCTCCGCTTGGGATTTCTCCAAAATTCAAGAAATAGGTCTCACAAGCCCTGTCATCTATTTCGCTTGACAAGATACATTTTGACTTAATACCATTTTTTGCCAGAGCATTTGAAGCACCGATTCTGATGCCGCCTATTCCGGCAAAAAGATCAATATAGTTTATCATCCAATCTTCTCCCGGATAAAATCAATCAACACATCAAATTCCGCATCGGTATATGCAACGGTACAATGACTATACTGGCATATCGTGGTAAGCGCGGATTCTCGTTGGAAATTTCCTGCGCCGTCAATTATATAGGCAATATAATTCCCGCTTCTTTCAACGGCAGCCTTTCTCGCCTGGGCTTGTCCGGCCTTTCTTTCAATTGTTGAGTTTGTCGTAACTTGAAAACTGATTTCTACGCCGACATATTTCCCATTGTGCCCCACCGATAAATCAAATGTCGTTTCGGTTCGGTTATTATGAGAAACTCCCGGAATATGACCATTGCTTTTTATAGTATATGCTGCACCCAGTTTTTGCTTAAGATACTCCTCTGCGTATATTTGGGCAGAGTTTCCCAAGCCATTAGCTTGCGCTCCGCCGGTAATCCTACTAACAAGAATGTATCGCTGTTTTATGAACTCTTTTAATTCATCGGTTTGTCCCATCATATTGCCGACTATACATTTTGAAAAGATATTTGATATCTGATCATCAACCGCATTGCTACCGAACAAAAGCAACATTATTAAGTCTTTATAGAACGAGGATAACGGTTTTGCTTCAAATATTCCTGCAACATCTGTCCCCATTTTTTTGTTAGTTAGGGATCCGCGAGAAGGTAATTCGGAAAAAGTATATGAAAACTCATTTCCGTCAATAGCATAAACCAATTTACCGTCGGGAAAATATGTACTGAAATCCCGGTTAACTCTTTGTAGGGGCTCGCTTCCAAAATCTGTTAATACCATAAGATGCTTAAAGAACAGGTTCGCTGGGAAATTAGCTGCCTGCATCACATCAAAAACGGTATCTGGATTATTAGAATCAGCAAGTGTAAGAATGGAAATAAACTGATCCTGTGTCCTAAGCAGTGCCGGTATAATACTTGACTCGGATTCTATCTCAACCAGTGAAGTAGGCCACCACTTGCAAGCTTTTGTTTCAAGTTCTTCTTTTGAACGCTTGTAATTTGTAGGCATAAATCATTCTCCTATTAGACCGTATTCGAGCATTTTTATTTTATCACAAAACAAAGCCTTTTTCAACAATGTTGAAGTGTTTTGCTTCTTCTGTTATTCTTAAAAAATAGGATTGCTATCTTGTTAAAATAGCAATCCTTTTCTGGCGTGCCTGACACGATTTGAACGTGCGGCCTTCAGAGTCGGAGTCTGACGCTCTATCCAGCTGAGCTACAGGCACACGCGCGCCGTTTTTTCGGCGCAGAGCGTATTATAACACAGAAATCCGTGCGTTGCAAGAGGAAATCATTCGTCCGCCGGGAATGCGTTCGAGGGCACGTTCCGGACGAATTCGCGGATCGCTTCGGGCGCGTCGCCGCAGAGCGACAGCGTGCCGTCGCCGTGGCGGATCAGCGCAAACGTGCCGGTCACGGCGATCTCCGCAACGTCCGTTTCCCCCGCGAGCGCGTTGAGAAGCGTCTCGCAGCCGGGCAGCAGCCCGCAGGAAAGCAGCGTGCCGTCCGCTTTGAGTCCGACCAGCACCGACGGGCTGTTGCGGATTGCGATCACGCCGGTCCACGCCTTGACCGTTTCGTTTTCGCAGCGTACGGTCCCGTCCGTTTTCAGGGCGAACGCCGCGCCGTTCGTGAGCGCCGCGCCGGCGTATCCGTTTCCGGAAAAGCGGTCCTTCGCGTGCGTCGACAGCAGCGTGCCGTCCCTGCGGACGCCGATCGCACCGGTCTCCGACGCCGCGACGAACGCGAGCTCCGTCCAGCCGGAGAAATCCGCGTCGAGGAAGCCTGCGTGCAGCAGCGTGCCGTCCCTGCGGATGCCGTAGCTGTCCCACGCGCCGCAGGCGATCGCGGCGACGTCCGTCCAGCCGGAAACGTCGCACTGACCGTACGCGTTGTTGCCGGTCGCCGCAACGGTGCCGTCCGCGCGAAGCCCGAGCGTATGTGCGAAGCCCGCCGCGACCGCCGTCACGTTCGCAAAGCCCGAAACGTTGCACTGGCCCGCGCCGTTTTCGCCGACCGCCTCGACGTGTCCGTCGGAAAACAGCACGACGATATGCGCCTTGCCCGCCGCGATATACCCGGTCTTCAGCTTGTCCCGCGCGTCCGAAAGCGCCGCCTTCGCCGCCTTCTGCTCCTCGGTTTCGCCCGTTAAGACCGCCATCGCGCGGTCCGGATCGGTCTCCCCCGTGAGCTCCGCGGCGATCGCCTTGGCGCGGTCCTCGCTGTCGCCGTACGGGATCAGTTCGGAAAACGCCTCGAACGCGTCCTGCTTTTCCCCGGACGCGTACAGCCGTTCGGCGATCCGGTAGCCTGCCTCCGCCCAGCGCTCCTGCGAATCGGCGTACGGCACGAGCGCCCAGAACGCGTCGCGCGCGGCTTCCAGTTCGCCCGCCCGATAAAGCGCGTCGGCTTCCCGGTACCGGCATTCGCGCACGCGCTCCGGCGCGTCGCGGTACGCGCCGAGCGAACGGAACAGCGCCTCCGCGCCGGTCACGTCGCCGCCGTCCAGCAGGGATTCCGCCCTGCGGTACGAAACGGCGTTCGTCGCGTTCATCGCGCCCTCCGCCTCCGCCTTTTTCGCGTAGTCGTACGCGGCGTCCCAGTCGCCTGCCTCCGCCGCCTTCAGCGCCTGCGTTTCATACCGTGACGTGCGTGAGGATTCGACGACCCAGAACGCGATCGCCGCCGCGATCGCGATGAGACCGACCAGCGTCAGCCCGATCAGCAGATGCAGCTTTTGTTTCCGTTTCATGCGCCTCTCCTCAGAAATACTTTTTCAGATACGTGTTCAGGTAATCCGAATTCAGCCCCGACGCGGTGGACAGGATCAGATACACGTCGTCGATCCCGTTCTTTTCGATGTACTCGCGGATCGTCCAGGTGCGGTGCGACGCGTCGTAGTAATCCTTGCGGAGGTCGGTGGTATGGACCTCCTCGTAGTACGGCGTGAGGTACGGCACGAAGCAGCAGAGATACGAATCGCCGATGACGAGCGCCTTCCTGCCGCAGTCCACGCCGGTCTCGTAGCGGCGCCACGGACCGACCGTGCCGTTCAGATACGCGCGATACGAAGCGCGGTCGGTGACGATATACGGCGTGGAGCGCTCGGTGCCGTCCCAGTCGATCACGTAGCCCTTGACCGGCAGCGACGGGATCATGACCTCGACCGTGTCGGGCGGGAGCGTCTGCTTGAGCTCCGGATTGCCGCTGACCTTCGAGCCGTAGAATCCGCTATTGTGATTGTAGGTGTAATCGTCGTACGAAAGTGCGTCGATCCCGATGCGGGCGAGCATCGCCTGCGCCACATAGCATGCCGCGCGCGGCTTCCAGTGGTGGTCGGTCTTGAAATACAGGTCCTCGCCGGCAAGCAGCGGCGCTTCGAGCACGTCGAGCGTGCTCACGACGATCACGCCCTCCTTCGTGTTCGCTTCGAGCATCGCTTCGAGGTCGCATTCCCAGCCGACGTACTTGCCCTCCTGCAGCGGGAACGCGATCTCCGGGAACGGGATCTGCGTGAAGAACACGTGTCCGTCCTCCGGCAGCGCGTCGCGGAACGCGTTGAACACGCCGATCGCGTTGTTGATCGCGTCCTTGTCGAACGTGTAAGGCTCGCGCGCCGTGCCGTCCGCGCGGATCTGGCGGAACTTGACGGTTTTGATCTCGGTGGGGCCCTTCGGCGTCGCCGTCTCGCGCGGGGACTGCGAAGTCCCGGGCTCCGGCGTTTCCGCGGGCGCGGGCGTTTCGGAAGGCTCCGGCGGCGTCGGAAGCGCCGCGGAGGGCGTTTCCGCGGGCGCGAGGATCTCGTCCCCGTCGGGGGTCGGCGTTGCGACCGGATCCGGTCCGTCGTCGCCCTCGCCGAACGCCTCGACCGCTTCGAACGCGTTTGCATCCGCATCCTCCGAAGCCAGCGACAGCGCGCCGAGCCACGCCGCCGTCTTTGATACGATGCGGCCGCGTCCGGGCATGCCGTCCGAAAGATAGTCCTCGATGCCGCGCATGAAGCTGCCGTCGCCGACCGAACCGAACGAGAACGACGGGAAGCCCGCAAGCGTGCGGTTCTCCTCCTCGGACGGACGCGGCGACTTTTCACCGAACAGCAGGAGCAGAACGCCCAGCATGCCGAACAGCACCACGCAGCCGTATGTCAGATAAAACGTAAACCGGTGTTTCATACGCATTGCCCTCAGAAGCGGAAATAGATGAACGGGTTATAGCTCTGCCCGATCAGGAACAGCAGCGACACGATCCCGAGCGTGACCGCGGCGAGCGCCGCAAGCGGCGCGTATGCGCCCGCAAGCTTCTCGCGCTTCGCAAAGAAGCGGCGGATCGCCGGAACGATCGGGAAGCACGCGGCGAGCGGGATCGGCAGATACAGCGCGTAGCGCGCGAGCACGCCGAGCGTCTTTGCGTCGGTGAGCCCGCTCGTGCCGACGCCGAACAGCGCGGAAAGATGCGCGCCCGCGCCCGCAAGCCCCTCGGCGTGGTAGAACAGCACCCAGCCGATCAGCGAGAGCAGGAACGTGCCGAGCCACAGAAGCCACTTCGGAAAATGCTTCCAAAGCGACGCGAACTGCTTGTCGATCTGCTGGAGCACGAACCAGTACAGCCCCCACAGGATGAAGTTCCACGCCGCGCCGTGCCAGAGCCCCGTGAGCGCCCATACGATCAGCAGGTTCAGCACCGTGCGGAACCGTCCCTTGCGGTTGCCGCCCAAAGGAATGTATACGTAGTCGCGGAAGAATTCGCCGAGCGAGATATGCCAGCGCCGCCAGAACTCGCTCGCCGAGCGCGACAGATACGGATAGCGGAAGTTCTCGCGGTAGGTGAAGCCGAGCACGCGCCCGAGCCCGATCGCCATGTCGGAATAGGCGGAAAAGTCAAAATAGAGCTGCAGCGTGAACAAAAGTCCCGAGATCCACGCGCCGGTGAACGAGTACGGCTGCGCGCCGACGGCGCATTCCTCGAGCGCCTTACCGCAGATGTTCGCGATCAGGACCTTCTTCGAGAGCCCCACGAAAAAGCGCTGCATGCCCGCGCCGAAATCCACGGTGGTCGGCTTGCGCTTTGCGAGCGACTTGCGGACGTCGGCGTACTGCACAATCGGTCCGGCGATCAGCTGCGGGAAGCAGCTCACGTACAGAAGCAGGCGGAAGAAGCGCTTCTGCGACTTGACGCGGCCGCGGTACACGTCGATCGTGTAGGTCAGGATCTGGAACGTATAGAACGAAATGCCGATCGGCAGCCGCGGCGCATCGAACGGGATCCCCAGCACCGTGCCGAGCACGAAGCCCGCGTACTTGAACCAGAACAGCGCCGACAGCGAGCCGAACACCGCGAGCGCGAGCCAGAGCTTCCGCTCCCCCGTCCGCTTCGCGGACGCGATCTTGCGCGCGCAGAAATAGTGCAGCAGCGTCGTTCCCACGAGCAGCAGCACCATGATCGGTTCGCCCCATGCGTAAAAGATCAGCGAAAAGACGACGAGAACGCCGTTGCGCCAGCGAATGCTGCCGCGCACGAAGTACAGAAGCAGCAGCAGCGGCAGAAAAATCAGTAAAAACGTCAGCCCCGAAAAAACCAAATCCCGAAGATCCTCCTAAAGATTCAGTATAACAGTTTCACAGGATCCCGTCAATGCGGCGACCCTGTATTTCGTCCGAAAGCCCCCGTTCGTTTCTCGCGACCCGCCCGAAGCCATTGGGGATGATCCATCCTATCACGCGGATGCGGACGATTTGCAACATCCTGATAAAAAAGATGTAAAAAATCCCGGACCGCGATGCGGCCCGGGGTCGGGATCCTTCCTGTTCAGGAAAGCAGTTCGCCGTAGAAGGCTTCGTACGCGTCCGCCCAGAGGCGGGCGTTTTCCCGCATCATGCGCTCCGTGTTTTCGGAAAGCTTTAATCCGGGGTCCGGATAGATCGCGGGCAGATAGTGCACGTACAGCGCCTGCACGGGGAAGCCCGCGTCGTCGGTCTCCTCCGAATCCTTCATGCCGACGAACACCGGAATGACCGGAGCGTTGTACTTTGCGGCAAAGCGGAACGCGCCGGGCTTCAGCGGACGAGGCTTGCGGTAATTGAACCACATCGCCTGCTCGGGATAGATCAGGATCTTTTCCCCGCGCGAAAGCAGCGTCTGCACGGCGGCGTAGAATTCCTTCATGGTCGAAAGGTTCGCGCTCAGCGGCAGCGTGTTCGCGTGGCGCATCATGATCCGGACCGGTCCCTTGAAGTTCGTGTAGTTGCTTTCCTTGATGACCTTATACAGATAATGATGCTTTTTGAGCGCCGGCCGGATGGTCTTGTACACGACGTAGTTGTCGCTCAGATGAAAGTGGTTGCAGGTGACGATCGCGCCCTCCTTCACCGCCGTCGCGTTTTCGATGCCGCGCACTTCCCGGATGATCAGCTGACGCTTGCGGATCATGTTCTCGAAGAACGCTCTGCCGAGGGCGTTCGCGACCGCCGTCTTGACCTTGCTCGACGGCTTTCTGATCACGTAATCCACGTCGCCCGGCTGAATGGGGATCGCCGGATCGTCCTCCTCGACGTCGTCGTTGAAGCGCCCCTCGCGCTCGTATTCCGCGATGCGCGCAAGCACGCGCAGGCGTTCCGCTCTCTTCTCCGGATCAGCCATGACTGACTTCCTTTCGGTCCGCGTTCCTGCCGAACCAGAGCTTGCAGAACGTCCGGTCGCTCCGGTAGATCGCCTCGATCCCCTTGATCAGCTCCGAAAACGCCGCCTTGTCGCGCTCGCGGTCGGCCTCGCCGTAGCCCTCGAGCTCGCTTTTCAGCAGACCGTAGAATTCGCTGTCCTTCGCGTATTCCCAGAAATACTCGCCGTTGATCGTGTCCCGGTAATGCCAGGGCTTGCAGGAAAGCGCGTAGTGGCAGAGCTTCAGCTCGCCTTCGGGCGGCTCGGGGAAGCTGTGCTTGTTCCAGCCGGTCGGCAGATACTTCACCCGGCCGAAGCAGATCACGTTGAGGTATTCCTGATCCGGCGCGAGGCAGTCGAACCGATACTGCGTCAGCATGTGCAGAAACCGCTCCTGCACGCGGAATCGGCGGAACTCCTTCAGGTTCATGACCATCACGCCCGAATTGAAATACGTCTTGTGCGGGATGCCGATGATGTCCTCCACGTAATTGGTGAACATCGGGTTCCGGTCGGTGTTCTGCTCGTACGCCGCCGCAAGCAGATACCCGCCGACGTCCGTGTCGTACAGCTCGGCCACGTCGTGCAGCACAATCACGTCGCTGTCGAGATAGATCGCCTTGTCGTACTGCGGGAACGACGTTTCGATGAACAGCCGGAAATACGCGTCAACGCTGAAATAAAACCGATCGGGCAGCTGCTTTCTGATCGGCTCGAGCATTTCCTTCACGTCGAAGAAGTCGATCGTGACGTTGTCCGTTTCGTGGCGTTTCAGGATCGCCTGGTTCCGTTCGGAGATCGCGTTCTTCAGGACCGTGATCCGGTACGTATTTTCGGGCGACGTATGGGCGATGAGCGAGATCAGCGCCACGTCGAGATAGGGCACGTATTTGTCGTTGCATGCAAAAAAGATCGGAACGGTTTTCTGCATCGGTTTCATACTCCTTTTCGTCGGTCGGACGACCGGTTTTCGATAACGGTATCATAGGCGCGCGCGCTTCCGAAGTAAAGATACTTCGCCGTTTCCGGGTTCTCCGTTCGTTAGACCGCTCCGAACCGCAGCGAGAGAGCATTCTACCGCAGCGGGAATTCGCCGCAAATACTTGCTTTTTTCGACAGCATTTGCTAAAATGGCGGTCATGGAAGACGTAAAGAAAATCGTGTCGCAGAATCTCGTGCGGCTCAGAAAAGAAAGCAATCTGACGCAGGCGGAGCTCGCGAAGCGGATCAATTACTCCGACAAGGCGATCTCGCGCTGGGAAAAAGGCGAGGTCGTTCCCGATCTCGAGACCATTTACGCGCTGAGCGAGGCGTTCGGCGTGCCCGTCGGCGCTATTACGGAAAAGCAGCAGGAAACGGAGCGGACCGAAGAACAGACGCCGGTGATCCGGCAGCGGATCCTCTCGCAGATCTTCCTTCTGTGCGAGATCTGGTTCGTCATCTGCGTGATCTACGTGTACATCAACATCACGAAGCACACGAGCATCTGGCAGCTGTTCGTCTGGAGCGTGCCCGCGAGCGCGATCGTGCTGTGGTTCACGACCCGCAGGGAGAAGGTCGACGTCCTGCTCTTCATCTACGCGTCCGTCTTCGTCTGGTCGTTCATCACGTGCGTGTACCTGCACCTGATGGCGTCCCGCCCCTGGTATCTGTTTTTTGCCGGTCTGCCTCTGCAGGGACTGCTCGTTATCCGCTACATCTTCAATTACAAGCAGAACCTGAAGCGGATCCGGATCCGGCACGAAAAGAACGAGCCGCAGCCGGAGGAGCCGGCCGAAGCCGAAGAGAAATAAAACCGCATCAAAAAAGAAAGGGCCGCGAAGCCCTTTCTTTTTTTTGCCTGCTTATTTCTCGAAGGAGAAATGATAGTTCAGGTGCTTTTCGTCGCGGACGGCGATCATTTCCTTCTGCACCGCCTCGTTGACGGGCACGCCCTTGTCCTTGCGGTCGAGCCAGACGAGCCATTCCTTTTCGCCCGCGGTGTAGATGCGCTCCTCGCCCGGCGCTTTTTCGGAATTGCGCAGCGCGCGCAGGATGTCGCCCGCGATCTTTTTGAACGTGTCGAGGCCCATGAACGCTTCGGGGTCGATCGCGATGAAGAAGTGACCGAGGTGATACGGACGCTTGTTGCCGTTCTCGTCCACGCCGGTGAGCGCCTTCATGAAGCTGCCCGCCTGCAGCGCCGCGGAGAGGATCTCCACGACCGTCGCGTAGCCGTAGCCCTTATAGCCCGCGAGCTCTTCGCCGATGCCGCCGAGCGGTGCGAGCGCCGCTTCGCCCTTCGTGAGGTCCACGAGGATCTGCTTGCTGTCGGTCAGCGCCGTGCCGTCTCTTCCGATGACCATGCCGGCGGGCGTCGCCTTGTCGTTTCTCGCGTAGTATTCGATCTTGCCGCGCTGTGTGATGGAGGTCGCGCAGTCGATGCAGAACGGGAAGTCCTCGTCGGTCGGCAGCGCGATCGTCAGCGGGTTCGTGCCGAGCATGTTCTCGACGCCGAAGGTCGGCGCGATGGACGGACG
>JAFPWH010000004.1 GCA_017395065.1 Clostridia bacterium
GGTCGCTTGACGAGAAGCACGGTTCGAACACGAGGATTTGGCTGCGCGGAGCGCTGCGTTTCTCCGCTTGCGGAGAAACAGAGCAAATCCGAAGTGTCACGGAGGCGGCTTCGCCGCCGGAGTATTCCGGCCAGTCAAAAATGGGAAGGCAAAAGCCTTCCCATTTTTGGAGCTACTGGTCGTTTGACGAGAAGCACGGTTCGAACACGAGGATTTGGCAGCGCGGAGCGATGCGTTTCTCCGCCTGCGGAGAAACAGAGCAAATCCGAAGTGTCACGGAGGCGGCTTCGCCGCCGGAGTATTCCGGCCAGTCAAAAATGGGAAGGCAAAAGCCTTCCCATTTTTGGAGCTACCGGTCGCTTGACGAGAAGCACGGTTCGAACACGAGGATTTGGCTGCGGGAGGTCGTTGACCTCCCGTTATTCTCTGATCCCTGTCTGTGCGGGGCCGGAGATCAATTTTCCGTACTTATCAAAGCGGGAGCCGTGACAGGGGCAGTCCCAGCTTTTCTCGTCCGGATTCCACTCGAGCTGGCAGCCGAGATGCGGGCAGCGCAGCTCGACGGGATAAATCTCCCCGTTCTCGTCCTTATACACGCCGACCTTCTCTCCTTCCAGACTGACCGACCCGCCATGCCCCGGCGCAAGATCTTCCACTGCCTCCGCTGGAATCTGGAGCAGCCGCTTTGTCAGTCCCTTGATCGCCTTCGCGCCTTCTTTCAGTATGCCGGGGATCGTCTCCGTGTCGAATCGTCTGGGGTCGAAGACCTTGGCATAAGGGTTTTCCCTGCCGCAGACAGCGTCCCGCAGAAGCATGGCGGCGACCATAGAGGTCGTCATCCCCCATTTCTGAAAGCCGGTCGCAACGTACCATTCCGGGCGGCTTGCGGCATACTGCCCGATAAAGGGAACGCCGTCCGCCGTCACGCAGTCCTGCGCCGACCAGTGCGCCGCTTCCCTGCTCTGCGGAAACCACTCCCGCGCCTCTCGGCGCAGCATATCATACCTTCCGCCCGCACGGTTTTCACCGCAGCGATGTCTGCCGCCGCCCAGAAGCAGCAAACCGTTCCACATGCGGAAAGAATAGCGGTTCGACGCTCCGTCCGCAAAGACCCACATTCCGTCCATTTTCGGCGCATTCTCCAGCGCCAGCACGTACGATCGTTCCTGATGCATGCGGGTAAAATACAGTCCCGGGAAGTTCACGAAGGGATAGTGACAGGCGAAGACGATCTTTTCCGCCGTGACGGTACCATGCTCCGTGACAAGCCGATGATCGTTCACTTCCTGCACCCGTGTGTTTTCAAAGATCATCAAAGGCTCCGTCACTGCCTTTAGGAACTTCAGCGGGTGAAACTGTGCCTGCCGCTCGAAGCGCACCGCTCCGGCAGCAGGAAACGGAAGCGCCGTCGTTTCGACAAACGACGCCGGAAGACCCAGCGCATCCGCGTATTCCGCCTCGACCCGGAGCAGTTCGGCATTGTCTCCATAGACGTAAGCGTCCTGCGCTTCAAAATCACAGTCGATCTGCCGCTCCGCGATCATGCGCCGAAACTCATTCAGCGCCGCCTCATTCGCCGCAGCATACTGCCGCGCCATTTTCTCCCCAAGTGTTTCCGTCAGCTTTCGATAGATCATGCCGTGCTGGGAAGTGAGTTTTGCCGTCGTGTTTCGCGTCTGCCCGCTTGCAATGCGGTTTGCCTCCAGCACGACGACGCGCTTGCCCGCTTCCTGCAGGGCGGAAGCGATCAGCACGCCCGCCATCCCCGCTCCGATGACGGCGATCTCCGTCTTGATGTCGCCGGACAGCGGCGCGCGTTCCTTGATCTGACAAGTCTGCGACCAGATAGATTCCATTTTGCTCCTCCAATTCCATTCTGCATTTATGCATAGTATGCACACCCGCTGCTGAATCCATTACCAAAAAAGCGGGAGGTCGATCGACCTCCCGCTTTTTCGCTTTTCTATTGTTTGGCGGATTGCAGCCCGTGAAAACCGACTTGAGTTCGACTCTCCTCGGCTTACCGGACGCTCGTCACAGCGCGGTACAGGAACGTGACGATATGCGCTCTGGTACAGGTCATATCGGGGCTGAACGCGGTGTCGGAGGTGCCGTTGGTGATACCGTTCTCCACCGCCCACAGCACCGCATTGTAATAGTACGCACCCTCCTTCACGTCCGTGAACGGATTCGATGCGCCGGTCGGGCTCTCGCCGTGTTCCGATCTGCACAGGAAGGTGACGACCTGCGCGCGGGTGCAGCCGCTGTCCGGTGCGAAGCTCGTTGCGGTGACGCCGTTGGTAATGCCGTTCTCCACTGCCCACAGCACAGCTTTATAGTAATATGTGCCTTCCTTTACGTCCTTGAAGGGATTGTCGGTCGTCTTCGGCTCCGGGCAGCCGTTCGCCCGCCAGAGGAAGGTCACAGCCTGCGCGCGGGTGCAGGTGGCGTCGGGGCTGAAATGTGTTGCGTCGGTGCCGTTTGTGACCTGCGGGTCACGATACACCGCCCATGCGACCGGATCGTAGAAATAATCGTTCGTCTCAACGTCCACGAAGGGCAGCGCACCGCGGGTGAATCCGTGCACGATGCGCGGATAGAGGTTTGCTCCGCCGCCTTCGCCGATGCCGTCAAACTCCAGTCCCGTCTTTTCGCGCAGCAAGCCAAGCTCAAAGTAGAGCGCCTGCGGTTCTGTGATAATACCGCTGATGCTGCCGTCGAGCCGCAGCTCCGGGCGATCGGCGGTCACGAGATTCCAAAGCTCGACCGTTGCCGAGCCGCAGTTGCGCGTAAAGACAGAGAAATAATTCTTCGCCGGATCGGCGAGCTCGCTTTGGAATACAGCCAACTCGTCAGCAGTCAGCTCGATGGTGTAGTAATTGTTCGGAAGCTGCGTGCCGTAGCCCGTAAACTGAGTGAGGACCTCCCTGTTGATGTCGCGTCCGCCCTCTGCCTTGCCGTCCGCCGGGATCTGTCCGGTCATCTGCATCGTTGCAAACGTCAGCTTCAGCATGGCAGCGAGGCTGTCAAAGGTCGCCTCCTCATCGTATTCTTCCCCGTTCAGATACAGCTGAAGCTGCTGCATGAACGCCTGCACGTCCGCGTTTGAGGCAAGCTGCCCGTTTGCAAACGCCTTGAGCACGGTCTCCACATCAGAATCGTGCGAATAGTTGGACACCGTGAGCCCGTCTCCGGCGTTGATGTGGACCGTCGCGGGCTCGCTGCAGATGCCGCCCTTGATTTCCTCAAAATACCGTTCCCGGTCGCCCAGATCCAATTCCTCCTGATAGAGAATGGGGTCAGAACCGTACTTGTCCGGATTTTGCTCATAGTCCTCGACCAGTGCGATATAGCGATCGGTCGGCTTATAGTAGCGGTAGTAGCTGACGTTGAGATCCATATCCTCATAGCTTGTAAACGTGAGGAAGGTATGCGGCATCATCGTCTCTTGGTTGTACGGTCGCGCCGTGACGGTCAGCCGTCCGACGATCCGCTCGCCGGTGTAGTTGCCGAGGATGACCTTCATCGACGCAAATACCTTATCGTTGCTGCTGCCTGCATAGGCGGTCACGATAACGCACTTTCCCTCCGCAGGGATCTCGCTCTCGACGGTGAGTAGTCCCTCCTGCGTAACAGAGACGGCAGGATCGGAGACCTGATAGCGGATGCTCGCATCGTAAACGGGCAATTGCTCCGCGCCGGCGCCGAGGTAGCGGACTTCTGCTTTCAGCTGCTCGACGTCGCCTTTGTTTGCAAGATAGAGCTTGCTCGGAAGCCCGGTGATCTGCGCCTTCCGGAACGCCACGGCAAAGTCCGTGTCCCCTGTGACCGTGAAGCGCTCGTTGACGTCCGCCTGCTCTCCGTTCACGCGCAGATCAGACAAGGCAACTGCGTCTTCCTGTGTCAGAACGACGCTGATCTCCGTACCCATCGGGACCTTGTAGCCGGAGAAGGGTACCGTGAAGACTTCCCCGTTGTGCTCGCACGAGAGCATGAAGCTGCCGGCGGCGTCCTCGTTATAGGTGATCTGCGCAGCGCCCTGCGCGTCGTCGAGCACCTCGACAAGCACCGGAACGCCGATATTTTCATTTTGGGTGCAGTACGCCAAGAGCATCGCCCTGCCGGCGTTCTGCGCGGTGAGCGTTCCGTCCGCCTCGTTCGCCAGAAGAACGTTTTCCGGGGTCTGCTCGAGGATCTTCCACGCGATCTCATCCGAAGCCTGACCGCCGATGAAAAGCTCCGCGTAATCGTTGATCGCCAGCGTATCGCCGACGGAAAGCTGCAGCCAGCTTCCAACCTCCGGCAGCAAATGCAGATCCGCTATGCTGTAGAAAACGCACAGGAAAGCGCTTTCCTCCGGCATCAGGGCGCAGTAGGTTTGCGTCGCTTCGTCGAAGCTGTCGAGGATTGACACGCCGTTCAGCGTAACGTCCGCGAGGACATACTGCGCTTCCTCGTCCGCCAGCTTCGCGCTGACAAAGAGCGGCGTTCCCGGCGCAAGCTCCGTGCGCTGCGCCTGCGCAAGCGCGATCTTTTCGTCTCCCTTCTGATACCAGAAGCTCGTTTCCGCGTTTGCGCCCGCGCCGCAGACGCAGGCGGTCAGCGTGATCGTATCATCGTCCGGCAGAGCGACGCTCTCCGGCGCGCTGACGTAGACCCAGCCGGTCTCGTCATAGTAGCCGGCGTTCGGCTCTGCCTCGTCCGGCGTGCTGTCGGATTTGTTCAGATAGTGACCGGGCAGCTTGCCGACGATCTCCGCCTTGACGGTCTTCGGCGCGTCGATCAGCGCAAAGAGCCCGTCGCCGGACGGCTCGAGCTTGTAGGCGGTATTCTCCCCGTCGCGCGTGCCGACGGCGGCGTTCCACGCGCGCAGCGCAACGGTCGCGCAGCTGTTTTTCAAAATGGAGAAGCGATCGAGGTTGCCGGCGAGGGCAGCGGTCAGCTTCTGCAGCTGCGCCTCGGTAATATCCAGCTCGTAGGTCGCGTTCTCGAACTGATCCCAAGCGAGCTTCTGGTTGTAAAGCTCGCGATTAAAGCACACGCCGCCGCCCACAACGCCGTCAAGCAGCAGGCGGTAGTCCACGCCGCTGTCGCGCAGCGCCGCCGCAAACTCCGCCAGCGCCGCTTCGCCGTCGGCAGGCTGCTGCGCCAGCAGCGCGAAGAGCTTCTCTATGATCGTCGCCTTGACCGAAGCTGCAAGGCTGTTCCAGAGCGTGCTGTTGCGCAGAGAGCCGAGCGCTGCCTCCGGAACGGTGAGGTCGAAATCGCGGTACATGCCGATGGTGACGACCTCGCCGCGATCCAGCGTGACCGACTTCATGTCCTCTTTCAGCGCAAAGTATTTCTCCGCGTCCGCCCCGGTGCGGTTGGAGCCGTTGGAAATGTCGCTGCGGATGTCAAAATAATAAAGCGGCGAGATCTCGTATCCGGCATACAGGTCGTCCACCGTGAGCGTCACGCCGTCCTTGTAGGACGTGAAGATCAGATACACGTGACCGTCGAAGAACTGCATGGAATCGTTAAAGCGCGCGACGATCTTGAGCTGTCCTGCCACGTCCGTGCCGTCTTCATAAGCAGCTACGTTCACGAGCCGTTCTTGTTCCCCGACGGTGATTGTCGCCTGACCCTCGCGCAGCGCGCGCAGAGTCCCGTCCGCGTCGACCCATGCGACGCTCGGATCGCTCGAGGTGCAGGTCCCCTCCGCAAAGCCGCTGACAAGCTCGCCTGCGGTGAGCGTAAGCGGCGGCTGCCCGTTCTCTGCCGCTGCGGGCAGGCAAAGGCAGGAAAGCGCCAGTGCAGCTGCCAGCACCATAGCAAGCGCTCTCTTGATCTGAAGTAGTTTTTTTGCCATCTGATTGTCCCTCCTGTTCTCAATTGTCATTATATATAACATAGCATTCTTTGCAGGCATTTACAAGCGTTTTTTCTGCATATATCGGTGCCCTCTCCATCCGCAGGCAAAGCTCTGATCCATGAAGCTTACAGGCAACTGCAAAAACAACCGGCGGAAGTAAGAGTTCCTCCTTGCTTCCGCCGGTTGTTTGTCGCATATCGGGATAAGCATTCGGGACAGTCGGCTTTCTCATGCTTGTGCATGTGCGTTATCGTAGAGCTTCTGTATCTGCGGCGGCAGACCGTCCGGCAGCAGTTCATTCAGCCGATCCTCGTTTCCGTCCTTGAGGGCAGTTTCATAATACCAGCATTTGAACTTCAGCATATCGAGCGTTTTTTGAAGCTTCGCCAGCTCGGCTTCCACGATTGCCTTCCGCGCCTCAAAGAGCCGTTTGCGGTCGGGATATGTCGAGGGTCCTTCCACGCACCACGCCATAAACTGCTTAATGTCCCGGATCTCCAGTCCGGACAGTTTGAGGCATTCGATCACACGCAGCGCCTCCAGATCACGCTCGCTGAATCTGCGGATCCCAGACTTGCGCTCCAGACCGGGAAACAGTCCCTCCCTGTCGTAAAAGCGCAGTGTGGAGATGGGAAGTCCGAACATCTCCGAAACCTGACCGATCGTGTACATAAAAATCTCCCTCTTTTTTCTCAAAAACTCTTGACCTAAAGTTAGGTTTAGGCTTTATAATCCTATTGTAACATAATTTACAAAAGAATCAAGTCATCGGAGGAGATTTTTAAACATGAAAAAGGAACAGCTGCAACTCACGACCGCGTGGGACAAAACCTTCCCCAAGAGCGACAAGGTCGACCACTGCAAGGTGACCTTCATCAACCGCTACGGCATCACGCTGGCAGCGGATCTGTACCGGCCGAAGGGCGCAAGCGGCAGACTCCCCGCCATTGCCGTCTGCGGTCCGTTCGGCGCTGTGAAGGAGCAATGCTCCGGCCTATATGCGCAGACAATGGCGGAGCGCGGCTTTTTGACGCTTGCCTTCGACCCCTCCTTCACCGGCGAGAGCGGCGGAGCCGTCCGCTATATGGCCTCACCGGAAATCAACACCGAGGATTTCATGGCGGCGGTCGATTTTCTCTCCCTGTGCGAAGGCGTCAATCCCGACCGCATCGGCATCATCGGCATCTGCGGGTGGGGCGGTCTGGCGATCAATGCGGCGGCGCTCGACACCCGCGTGAAGGCGACGGCTGCCATGACGATGTACGACATGACCCGCGTCAACGCAAACGGGTATTTTGACGCGGAGGACAGCGAGGAAGCGCGCTATGCCAAGCGCGCGGCAATGTGTGCGCAGCGTCTTGAGGACTTGAAGGCGGGCGAATACCGGCTGGGCGGCGGCGTGGTCGATCCCCTGCCGGAGGACGCGCCCCATTTCGTAAAGGACTACTATGACTACTATAAGACGGAACGCGGCTATCATCCCCGCTCCCTCAACTCGAACGGCGGCTGGAACGTGATCGGCTGCGAAAGCTTTCTCAACCAGCCTATCCTGCAGTATTCCCGTGAGATCCGCTCTGCAGTTCTAATCGTCCATGGCGAGAAGGCGCATTCCTGCTATTTCGGACGAGACGCCTACGCAAACATGGTGAAAAACTCCAAGTATGCAGAAAACAAGGAGCTGCTCCTCATCCCAGGCGCGTCCCATACCGATCTGTACGACGGCGGCAAGACGAACGCGATCCCCTTTGATCGGCTGCAGTGCTTCTTCGAGGAGCATTTGAAATAATGAAGAAGAGTTTTTTCAGCGCTTGTTTGCTGCTTGCAGTCTTCATGAGCCTCATGCTTTCTGCTTGCGCAGAAGCGCAAAGCAACGCCCCTGCCGCACGGTCGCAGCAAAGCCCGACCGCGATGGCAGAGGCAGCGCCGTCACTGTCTGAAGCACAGCCGACAGGATCGGCAGCGCTTGAAACGGAGGCTTCTGAAATGATACGAACACTTCAAATGACGATCAACGGTACCGCAGTCAGCGTGGCATGGGAGGACAACGACGCGGTCCGCGCGCTGACCGAGCTTGCATCCGCAGGGACGCTCACCGTCCCAATGTCCATGTACGGCGGCTTTGAGCAGGTCGGCGAGCTCGGAACAGCGCTGCCGCGAGCCGACGTGCAGACTGCCACACGCCCCGGAGACGTCGTCCTGTATTCCGGCGACCGGATCGTGGTCTTTTACGGCTCCAATTCGTGGGCGTACACGCGGCTCGGCAGGATCACGGACAAAACAGGCGAAGAGCTTGCGCTGCTGCTCGGCGGCGGCGACGCTGTTATAACGCTTTCCTGCGTGGAAAAAGCAGAATAAACGGGAAATCTTTCGCAGAAGCAAGACCGCTTGCTTCGACCGGCGCTGTCTGATCTCGATGCAGGCAGCGCCTTTCTGTTACTTCTTCAGCTCCGGACGGTCGTTGCCCTGCTGCGGCATCGGCGGCTGCTGCGCCATCGGCGGCTGCGGCAGAGGCGCCGCCGTCCGCCTTGCCGACTTCTTGCGGCTCTTACGGATGCACAGGAAGATGATCAGCAGGATGATTCCCACGATCACTGCAATGACAATCAGATAAGGAACGGAAACGACAAGGAAGCTGAAGAAGCTCTTGAGGCCCTCCCAGACGTCGTTCAGGCTGTCCGTGAAGCCGTCGCCGATTTTCTCCCAGAAGCCCTTTTCCACCGTCTGCGTCAGCTTCTTGACCTCGCTGACCGACAGATGGACCGTGGCATATTCCACGAGGTTGTCATAGGTGCGCAGCTGGGACTCCATATATTCCAGCTCATAGCGCACGCTGGTCAGACGGTCTTCAATCTCCAGAATCTCCGACAGATTCTCCGCCTCGGCAAGCAGGGAGATCAACCGCTCCTGCTCCGTGCGCAGCGCGCTGGCGTGGCTTTCCAGATCCACGTAGGAGAGCGTCACGTCCTCGGTGTTTTCTGAACGCTGCACGACGTTGGAGATGCCGGAGACCGCTGTCACGAATTCATCCAGCCGCTGTGCAGGGACGCGGACGGTCAGAGACGCATAGCGGCTATCCGAGGAATAGCGGGTGTCTGCGTTCATGCTCTCGACGTAACCGCCGCAGGCCGCGATTCGCTGTGAAATCCCTTCGAGCAGGACGTCATATTCCTCCGTTTCGAGGTTAAGGCTGACCGTGCGGATGAGCTTGCGGTTGGTGCTTACCGCCTCTGCAGGCAGCGGTTCAGTGGGTGCGGCGGCAGAGGTTTCGGCGTACTGATAGAAGCTGCCGCCATTCACGGAGCCGTAATTCACATCAGGCGTATAGTTTTCATAGACAGGGATGTCTCGTTCCACTGACGCCTTATCCCCTGCCGCGCCGCAGCCAACGAGCGCAGTCATGAGGAGCAAAACGCAAAGGGCAAGCGCAAGGAACTTTTTCATTTTCATTTCCTCCATTCGTTTGGGCTTCTGATTGTTTGACGCATCTGAAAAGGAATAGTTCCATAGAAATATACAGGAACACGGTATTTATTCAGGCGTCGGCGGAGACGCCCCGGAAGGGACTCGTTTGCATTTTTTGCCGGAGGCAAAAAATAAAGGATGCGTCGGTCGAGCCCTCGGCGGTGGCGCTCACCCGCGCCGGAATATGCCAAGGAGACTTCTCCGCATCGAACACGCCAGAAGGGACTCGTTTGCATTTTTTGCCGGAGGCAAAAAATAAAGGATGCGTCGGCAGAAACGCCGACGCGCAACAGTCCACCGGACTGTTGCATCTAGATTTTCGAGTCCCTTCTGGCTATTTGTGCCAAAAGGGACTCGAACCCCCAACCGTCAGAACCGGAATCTGATGCTCTATCCATTGAGCCACTGGCGCCCATGCATAAAGGATTATAGCAAATCTACGCTGAAATGTAAAGACATTTTTCGCGCATCTTTTCCGGCCGCTTTGCGCTTTTGCGACAAAAATCTGCAATCGGTATTGTTTTTCCGCGTCCTGCGTGATATAATAATCAAAAAAATGAGGTCAATTTTGGACCTCATAGAATGTGAGGGAATGATATGGCTGACTCTATGCCCGGTTTCCGCAGCGCGCTCAACGGTTTTAACCGCAGCGACGTCGTACAGTTTATTCAGGCGCAGACCATTGAACACGAAAAGGCATTGCGTATGCTGCGCGATGAGAACGCCCGCCTGCAGGAGGCGCTGACTGCCGCCCGCGCGGAAAACGACGAGCTGCGTTCGCTCAACGCAACGCTGCGCGAGATGTCGCAGCCTGCCGCTCCCGTCCAGCCCGTACCGGAAGCGTCCGCTGCCATCCCCGTAGCCGCGCCTGTTGCCGTCCCTGCTGCGCCCGCAGCTCTGGACGCGCCGATGATGCCCGCTGCCACCGTGGTAAAGGCTGCCGCGCCCGACTTCAACGAGCTGGAGCTCGCCGCCTACCGCAGAGCGGAAATGACGGAGCGCATGGCAAGAGAACGCGCCAATTCCTCCGCCGAGCGCATGAAGGCGATCTTCTCGCAGGCGGATGAAAAGCTCGCCGTGACCTCGCAGGATTTCAAGACACTGCTGGACGCCTTCCAGACCAACTTCGGCCAAATGGAGCAGCTTCTGCAAACTGCGCAGGGCATCGTGGATGAATCCTCCTCCAGCCTGAAGGCAGCCTCCGATATTTGCAACGAGCCGTAAAAAGCTTTTCCTACCGACCGGGTTTCGACGGACTTCGCGCCCGCGCCGTGCTATGATACACATACAGCTTATCCAATGCGAGCGCACTTCAAGACCCAAAACCAGCTTGCCCTCCGAGAAATCTCGGAGGGCATTTTTTTATTCCTTCATAATTCCGTATTTCACGCGGACGCGGTCGAGCTTATCCAGCAGCGGCGCGGCAAAGAGCCACAAAAACGCCGCCGTCGCAGCGCTCTGCATAAAATCCATCGGAAAGCCGCTGACGCAGCAGGCAACGATCGCCTTCCACGAAAGCGTATCACTGTACCACGTAAAGGCAGAGGAAACGTTCATCAAAAAGCCGTAAACGACGACGGACACGATCGCGCCGAAGATGCAAAGAGATGCTCTGCTGCAGCGCAGAATGCCTCGCCGGTACAAAAAACCTGCCAGAAAGCCGACCAACCCCATCGCGAACATCTGCCACGGCGTCCACGGTCCCTGCCCGAAAAACACGTTGGAGAGCAGCATCGACAGCGCGCCGATCAAGAAACCGCTCTCCGCACCGAGCGCGACGCCGGAGATGATCACCAGAGCGAGCACCGGCTTGAACTGCGGCAGGGCGGAAAACGCCGTTCTGCCCGCCACCGCGAGCGCAGAGAGAACCGCGAGCAAAACGAGCTCATACGCCTGCGGTCTGCGGCGCTCAAAGGCAAGTGCAAAGGGCAGCATGATCTCCGTCAGCACCAAAAGGGAGACCAGGAGCACCTGCCGTCCGTTTAAGAGATACACGCCGCACAGGATCGTCGCCGGTACGAGCAGAAGAGCGGATATGCCGGCAACGACGCGTGTCCGGGACACCGGCGTCTGCCGCAGTGTCCCCAGCGCTCTCCGGCGGCTCAAACAGACAGGCAGAAAGGCAAGACAAACGGCAAGCAGCGACTGCTGCACGGATTTGGAAAGTCCCAGAGGAAGCGGTGCAAAGAGTGCCACGGCGAAGAAGGCAGCCCCTGCAAGCATTGCGAGCGCGATCAGCACTCTCCACCACGGCAGTGGCTTGACTCGTGCCTGCGCGGACTGCACGGCAGGCGCAGCAGCCCCGCCGCCATCATCCGCAGGAAAATCCGATTCCTCCACGCCGCATGCCTCCAGCAGCTCGGCGCAGGTCACTGCCTCCGGCAGCTTCCGGCGCGCGATTCGATTGGCAGCGGTGGTATAAAAGCTGTTGCCGGAAAAGAATTCAGCCGGCGTTCCCTCCGCTGCAATCGCTCCGTCAAAGAGCAGATAGCAGCAGTCTGCAAACACCGCGCAGAATTCGACGTCGTGGCTGACGGTGATGACCGTCTTTCCCTCTCGCACGAGCGCACGGAGCAGCTCGCCGAAGGACGTCTTGAACGCAGCGTCACAGCCCTTGGTCGGCTCATCCAGAAGCAGAATGTCCGACGCGGACAGCAAGACCTTCGCCAGCGCGGTGCGCTGCTGCTCGCCGCCGGAAAGGTCGTAAGGATGCCGCTCCAACAGGCCTTCGAGTTTACATAATCTTGTGACCTCCGCCGTGCGCGCTTCCCTTTCCTCCTGCGGCAGGTCGGACGCTGCGTCCTCCAATTCGCCGCGGACAGTGCCGGAAACAAAGAGCATTTTAGGGTCCTGCGGCAAAAGCCCCACGCGCAGCTTGGGATCACGTACGAGCTTTCCCTGCTGCGGCTTCTGCAGCCCGCAGATCAGCGAAAGCAGGGTCGTCTTCCCGCTGCCGTTGCCGCCGTGAACGGCGCAATGCCGTCCCCGTTCAAAGCGGCAGGAGAGCTCCCGCAGAACGTCCCGTCCTTTCTTTTCATAGCGGAAGCCGACGTGCTTCAGCTCGATCGCCGTCTCCCCCGCTTCCGGCTGCTTTCGTTCGGGAAGCGGTTTCAGCTCCCCCGTCTGCTCGGAAAGCCAGCGGCGCGCCTGTCCGACCGTCAGTCTGCCGCACAGGCGGATCGGCGTCGGCATGGCAAGATACAGCGGGTGCTTGCGCGTCTTCAACGCTTCCGCGACTTCGAGCGGGCTTCCCTGCGACAGAATAGTGCCTCGCTCCAGAGCGATCACGCGCTCCGACAGCGGCAGCACTTCCTCCAGCCGCTGCTCGCTCAAAATCACCGTCGTACCCAGCTCACGGCAGATCCGATGCACCGCGTTCAAAAACTCCGTCGCCGCGATCGGATCCAGCTGCGCCGTCGGCTCATCGAGCAGCAGCACACGCGGCTGCAGCACCATGACGGCCGCCAGATTCAGAAGCTGCTTCTGCCCACCGGACAGAGAAGCGATCTCCCGGTCAAGCCAATCCTCCATGCCGAAGAACGCTGCCGTTTCCGCGATCCTGCGCTGAATGACCGCGCGCTCCATGCCGAGGTTTTCCGCGCCGAAGGCCAGCTCATGCCAGACCTTGTCCGTCACGCTCTGACTGTCCGCATCCTGCAGGACGAAGCCGATCTGTGCGCTCGCTGTCCGCTGATCCAGCGCGGAAAGAGGTGTCCCGAACAGCTCGACGCTGCCCGACTGCTCGCCGTGTGGTGTCAGGGTGGGCTTCAGCATCCGAAGCAGCGTCGACTTTCCGCTGCCGGAGGCGCCGATCAGCGTCGTAAACTCCCCTTCCCGCACGGAAAGGGTAATATCGCGCAGGGCGGGCTGCGTCTGCGCGGGATAGGTAAATGAAAGGCCGTTTATCTCGATACACGCCATAAGAGCGCCTCCTTTCCTTCGGAAATCAGGGGATACGCTGCGAGCATGCCGAAGCACACCGCAAAAAGCAAGGTGAAAATGCCCCGTTCTCCGCTCAAAGTCGGGTAAAACACGAACGAAAACCGGCCGCGCAGTCTGCCCGTCAGCGCGGCCGCGCCGAAGAGGACAATCCAGACGAGGGCGAGCGCATCGCGCAGATCGAAGCGATAGGGCGAAAACGCGGTTCTGCCCCGCAGGCCGTAGCCCCGGCTTTTCATAGAGCTTGCCGTATCCAGCGCGCTCTCCAGCGCCCACGTCACCGTGATCGACACGACCCGTCCGGCGTGGCGCAGCCTTTTGCCGTCCGGATGCAGGCACTTCTGCGCCAGCGAAACCTCGCGCATCCGTTGCAGCAATCGCGGCACGAAGCGCATCCCCATGCACAGCGTCAGCGACAGTGACGGGAACGCCCCGCCGAAGAGATACAGAAACTTATCCGTGGTGATCACGCTGTTCCAGCAGACGAACCAGAACAGCACCGCCGCCAGACGGATCCCGGCGAACGCGCCGTAAAGCACCGCCTCAAGCGTGCAGTCGCTGCCCCAAGGGAAGCGGAACAGCACCGTTTCTCCCAAATGGCTGGTGAGCGGGTTGAGCAGAGCCGCAAACAGCATCAGCGGCACGATCAGCCGAAGCTGCCGCAAAAGTCTTCCCGCCCCCACGCAGCACAGCGCGAAGCAAACCGCCGCAGTCAGGCTGATCAGCGCGATCGCCGGATGCTCCGTCATCATCGTCAGCAGCAGCACGAAGGCGAAGAATATGAAATTGACCGACGGGTGACGTCGCGAGAAAGCCGTCATATTCTTCCCTCCAAAACGAAGAATCGGGATGCACCAAGGGCATCCCGAGCAGGCGCAGTAAGCCTACTGCGCCACGGCGGTTTCGCCCCAGAAAACCGCTGCTGACAAACGGGAGTATTCCGACTAGGTCCAACGTTTCCTTCCTACTTCCGCCGCCTTCCCGAGTTGCCCCAGTGGCATAATGGCGGGTTCGTTGACCGCACGGTTGCCGAGACACAGTGCCGGATTTGCCGGCTGTTTCCTCCGCTGTCTGTCCGTTATTTGTTTCCATCATACCACAATCCGCACCGGATGTAAACGGTCTTTGTGTCGAATCGGCGCGAAACGGCATAGATTGAAACGGAAAGGAGGCGTCGATATGGCGCGATACGTATTGAAATTCGGCGGCAGCTCCCTCGCCGATCCGAAGAAGCTCTATGCCGCAGCGAAAAGGCTCGCCGCCCTGCACGGCGCGGGGCATCAGGTCGTCGGCGTTCTCTCCGCGCAGGGCGGCGCGACGGACGCTCTGCTTGCCAAGGCGCGGCAAATCGACCCCGACTGCGGCGGCCGGGAGCTGGACGCTTTGCTTGCGACGGGGGAACAGGCCTCGGTCTGCCTTTGCGCCATGGCGCTGCGGCGTCTGAACGTCCCGGCGGTCAGTCTGTCCGGCTGGCAGGCGGGCCTCCGGACAGAGCCCCGGTTCGGCGACGCACACATCCTCGGTCTGGCAAACGACCGCATTGCGCGCGAGCTGGCTGCCGGAAACATCGTCCTCGTCACGGGCTTTCAGGGCGTGAATGACGACGGCGACGTCACGACCCTCGGCAGGGGCGGCTCGGACACCACCGCCGTCGCGCTGGCCGCGTTTCTGCACGCGGATCACTGCAAAATCTATACCGACGTGGATGGCGTTTACACCGCTGACCCGCGAACGCATCCGGACGCGGTCAAATACGACAAGCTCTCCTATGACGACATGCTCGCTCTTTCCCGCAGCGGCGCAAAGGTCCTGCACGACCGCTGCGTGGAGCTTGCGAAGCAGTATCAGGTGAAGATCGAGGTTCTCTCCGCCGCGAGCGACGATTCCGGCACAGTTGTAGGTGCGTGAAACACGCACCTCAGACTGTCAAAAAAGTCCGTAACCGTCGAAAAAGAGTATCGTATTCCACCGCGCCTGTCATTGCGAGGTTTGCGGAGCAAACCGTGGCAATCTGTCCCTAAAGGTTTGGGAAGAGGTAGAATATATTGAATATTTCGAC
>JAFPWH010000054.1 GCA_017395065.1 Clostridia bacterium
ATCTGCCGCCACAGTGCGAAGCGGATAGGTAGGAAACATCGCATTAAAGCACCAACGACGCGATTACGCCGTAGCGGCGGCCTCAAGGCCGCCATGGGGCGAGGCGGATACGCAGCAATTACGCATTACGCCGCACAGGTTCGTATACGCAATGTTCTGTGGCGGCAGGTTGCCGCCGCTACGAAAAAACGCGAGGCTGTTGCCTTAAAACGGATTTTCCTTCGTTTACGCAATGCCCATGGCGGCGTGGACGCCGCCGCTACGGCAAAGGCGCAATCGCGTGCTCCTTACTGGATTATGCTTTTATACGCGACGCTCCATGGCGGCAGGTTGCCGCCGCTACGAAAAAACGCGATGCTGTTGCCTTAGAATGGATTTACCTTCATAATATACGCGATGCCCATGGCGGCGTGGACGCCGCCGCTGCGGGTGGGCGCAATCGTGTGCTCCTCAACGGAAATTTTTCACCAACTCTATCCCCGGAATATCCATTTTCCACCCGTCTTCCGTTTCTCCGATCCTGCCTCCGCTGACGATCTGCGCGGCGATCTTCACCAGCTGCGCGGTTTTTCCTTCGGCGGTGAATTCTCTGTCAGGGTATTTTTCCATGAGGCTGCGGAGCGCGCACACGCGCAGGGTGTCGCTGCCGAGGTTGTAGGCGTGGACGTGCTTTATGCCCAGCGTGTCGTAGGGCGGGGGGCAGGCGCCGAGGCGCAAAAGCTTTTTGCCCTGCTTTTCTTCGAGGACGTAGGAAATGTCCAGCTTCTCTTCGGGTACGCGCGGGAAAACGCGCCGGAGGATGTCGTCCTTCGCTTCCGCGCTTGCTTTTTTCAGGTTTTTGCGCATCAGGCGCTTGACCGTTTCGAACAGCGCTTCCTCGCCCTCAATGAAACCTTCCTTTAACCCTTCCTTTTCGGCGTACTGCTTCACGCTGCCCATCAAAAGGTCCTTCGGGCTAAGCTCCATGTCGATCTCGCCCGGATACGGGTTTTCGAGGCCGAAAACGCGGCAGAAAAAGTCGTAGGCCTTTTCGCGCGTGGGCTTGTCGTAGCTGTGGGGCGCGCTGCGGTAGAAGGTCTCGAAATTCTTTTCCGCGCCGTAGAGTTCGTAGACGCGCCTTACCGCCGGGAACTCCACCTCGCGGGAATGCGCCGTCCAGTCTCCGTCGCTGGCGGCGAGGAACAGGGGGCGCGGCGCGATGCAGGACGCGTAGTCCACCGAGCAGTAGCGCGTTCTCAGAAACGGCGCGTTTTCGCAGCCGCAGCCGCCCTGCATGAACGCGGAAACCATGTTTATGGGCGCGGCGGCCTTCACGCGCTCGTCGAGCGCCGCCAAAAACCACGTCTGTGTGCCGCCGCCGGAGCAGCCCGTGCAGCCGACGCGCTCCGTGTCCACCCAGGGCAGGGAGCAGGCGAAGTCCAGCGCCTTTACGCCGTTGTTCAGTTGAAGGGCGAAGTGGCTGAAGCCCCAGTCCTCAAATTCGGGCAAATAGCCGTTGTGGTCGATCTGATCGGAATCGTTCCAGCCCACCATGTCCCAGATGAAGACCGCCATGCCGCGCAGGGCGAAGTTCGCGCACCTTTGCGGAAGCCGGCCCAGGGGATTCAGCTCCACGCGCCCGTACGTCCAGTGCCCGTGCGGGCTTAATATCATGGGGATCTTTCCCTCGATTTCCTTCGGCCTGTACAGGTTGCCCGCGACGTAAAAGCCGGGCAGGCTCTGAAAAATCACCTTGTCCACGCAAAAACCGTCGTATTCCTTCGTGCCGAAGATCTTCGCGTTCAGGGGCGAATCGTGCCTGAGAAGGCCGATGGCGGAGGAAAAGCGCAGGTTGTCCAGAAGATCCTTTTTCATGCCCTCCCATTCCTCGAGCGAGGCCGGGGCAAGCGGCGTCATCACGTCGTCCAGCGTCCTGAGTTTCATACGGTACCCTCCTTGTCGTGTTAAGAGCAATTATAGCGGGAAGGAAGGGGAATGTCAATCGGGGAGGGAAAAGCGATAAAGGCGCGGTGATGTGCGGCGGAGATGGATTTGCTTGTGTATACGCAAATAATCGGGACAGCGGTTCGGCATGGTCATACCTCCGTAGCGGCGGCAATCTGCCGCCACGGGAGATGCGGATACGAAGAAAACGGCGTATTGCGGCAACAACGATGCGTTTACACCGTAGCGGCGGCGTCCACGCCGCCACGTTCCCCAAAGCGGGTAATGCGGCGGGGGCGATTTCGGCGGTGCTGATGCTTTGGGATGGGTTTAGATGCGTATATGTGACAAATATGGCGGCCTTGAGGCCGCCGCTACGGGGTGGGCGCGATGTTGTTGATTTATGCGATGTTTTTTGCGTATACGTGATGCTCATGGCGGCAGGTTGCCGCCGCTACGGGGTGGGCGCGATGTTGTTGATTTATGCGCTGTTTTCCTGCGTATACGTGATGCTCATGGCGGCAGGCTGCCGCCGCGTTTCCCTCCGGATTGACAGAAATTTGATTTATGTCTATAATGACGGCAGGCGCCGGACGGTATCTGCCGGCGCGCCGTTTCTCTGATCGACTTACCAAAATACCCTGCTGAAAAGGAATCAAAAATACCATGATCGAATTAAGACAGCTGACCCCTTACGACGGGCGCGACGTTTACGACATGCTGCAGACGATGCCAAGGGACGAAAACGGGCTGATCAACAACGTCTGCGGAATGAGCTTTGACGAATACAAAAGCTGGCTTATCAAAAAGCAGGCGGAGTCCGAGCAGACGGGGCTCGTCGACGGCTGGAAGGTCCCTTCGACGACCTACTGGCTCTGTGTCGACGGCGCGCCCGTCGGCTTTGGGAACGTGAGGCGTTTTCTGACCGAGGCGCTCAGAAAGACCGGCGGGAACATCGGCTACGGCATCGCGCCCGCGCAGCGCGGAAAGGGCTACGGCAAGCTCCTTTTGAAGCTGCTTTTGCAAAAAGCGCGCGAAGTAGGCATCGAAAAAGCGCTGCTTACGATCCGCGCGGACAACCTGCCCTCGCTGGCCGTCGCGCTTGCAAACGGCGGCGTCGTCACCGAAAAAACGGACGAGCGCGTATGGATCTGGATCGACACAAAAAACGCTGCTGATTGATTTATCGCGGCCGGAAGAAGTCTTTCGGCTCCTTTTTTGAAACAGCCCCCTAACCCCCGTCCTTCCCTCCGAGCGTCCTCAGGTGCGCCTTTCTTTCTTCTGGTATGCGGAAGCTTTCCAGCGCTTTCCGGATGGCCCTTTCGTGCGTTTTGGGGTCGAGGGCGCGGTTCTCGAGGAAGGGGAGGGCGGCTTCGTATTGCTTGGCAAGGGCCGTCGCGAAATACCAGGCGACCATCGTGCTGACGTAGTACTCCCCGCAGTTCAAGCCCGATACCGTTTCGAGTTGGGACGGGTCGAATTCTTCGTCCAGAAAGTGCCTGAGCAGCATGCCCACGGCAAAGCGCACGCCGTAGGGGTTGGGGCTTAAAAGCCATCTGTCTGTGTGCGGCAAGAGCCTGCGCCTGTTTTTTGCAAAGACCGCGGGCGACATCTGGTCGCAGGTCGCCCAGTTGTCGACACAGGGCAGGAAGCGGTCAAGCGCGCACACACATTCGTCGAAATCTTTGATCAGCGAGATCGCAAAGGCGTGCAGCTGGTTTTCCTCGAAATATTCGTGCGGCAGCGCGTCCAAAAACGGTGAAGCGCCGCCCGTTTTGTCCAGTTCCTTCGCAAGCGCCCGGAGCGCGGGCGTGCGGACGCCTATGATCTTGTCCCTGTCGATCCCCGGCAAAAGCTTCGCCTGAAAGGCAGCGTATTCTTCGTCCCGCAGGGAAAACAGGCGCGCCCGTATCGTTTGAAGCATGACGATCCCCTCCGCAAAAACGCTTTTGAAACAGTATACCATAAAAATCTCTTTCTTTCCACAATAAAACGCCGGGCATTGTAAACATACACTTAGCATACAATAAAAGCTTTTTTTGTTGCAGGAAAAATGCTTTTGGTGTAGAATATTCCAGTATCGCATACCCGGAGGTGACATGAGTGCATAAAATCAAGAGAGTTCTGAATATAGTTCTGGACGGCTGCGGCTGCGGAAACGCGCCGGACGCCGCTTCCTTCGGCGACGAAGGCTCGAACACCCTTTTGCACGTGATAGAGAAAAAGAACCCCGACATCCCAAATCTGATGGAGCTGGGTCTTGGCAAAATACTGGGCATTCAGGGCGAGGACGAGCCCGTGGGCTGCTACGGCCGCATGCAGGAAAAGGCCGTCGGCAAGGACACGACCTCCGGCCACTGGGAGATCGCGGGCCTGACGCTCAAAAAGGCGTTCCCGACCTACCCCAACGGCTTCCCGCCGGAGATCATCGAGAAATTCGAGCACGAGACGGGGCTGGGCGTCATCGGCAACAAGCCCGCCAGCGGCACACAGATCATTCAGGAGCTGGGCGACGAGCATTACGTGACCGGAAAGCTCATCGTCTACACCTCGGCGGACAGCGTTTTCCAGATCGCCGCCCATGAGGACGTGATCCCCCCGCAGGAGCTGTACCACATCTGCCGCATCGCAAGAAGGATCTTAACCGGCGAGCACAGCGTGGGCAGGGTCATCGCCCGCCCGTTCATCGGGTCCTCGGGCAACTACACGCGCACCGGCAACCGGCGCGATTTCTCGGTCGATCCCTTCGGCGAGACCATGCTGGACGTGATCAAGAAGGCAAGGTACGACGTCATGAGCGTGGGCAAGATCGACGACATCTTCAACCACCGCGGCATCACCGTTTCGGACCACGCCTCCGGCAACGACGACTGCATCGTCTCCATGCTCAAGGTGCTCAAAAAGCCCTCCTGGAAGGGCCTGTGCTTCGTGAACCTCGTCGATACCGACGCGCTGTACGGCCACAGGCGCGACCCGGACGGCTTTGCCGAGAGCCTCGAGGCCTTCGACAGCTACATTCCGGACATCATGAGCGCGCTGGGCGAAGAGGGCGTGATGATGATCACCGCCGACCACGGCTGCGACCCGACCTTCAAGGGCACCGACCACACCCGCGAGGAAGTGCCGCTGCTTGTATGGGGCCTTGGCATCGAGGAAGGCAAGGACCTCGGCGTAAGAAAGACCTTCGCCGACTGCGCCAAGACCACGCTGGACATGCTGGGCATCGAAAACGAACTGGACGGAGAGAGCTTCTATCCTCTGATAAAGCTTGCCTGATATAAAAGGAGGAAAAAACCACTATGAAAAAACTGCTTTGCGCAACGCTGTGCCTGCTGATGGCGCTGAGCGTACTGCCGGCCCTTGCCGACAGCGTAAGCGAAGTCATGCAGGTCGTCAACTGCAACGAATACGTGTCCCTGCGCAAGACCCCCGACACCTCCGCCGACCGCTTGGCCAAGGTGCACCTGGGCGAATTCGTGACCAACTGCGCCGAGGCGTCCAACGGCTTCGTGTACTGCACCTGGGACGGAAAGACCGGCTACATCCTGGCCAAGTATCTGAAGACCACGCCCTGGTCCACGTCGAACGAAAAGATCATCCCCAACCAGATGGTCTACAACTGCTCGGAGTACGTGTCGCTCAGGCAATACCCCGACACCAACAGCACGCGCCTTCAGAAGGTGCCGCTGAACGCCATCGTGACCGGCTGCATCCGCTATAACGAACAGTTCGTCTGGTGCACCTACAGGAAAGACAGCGGCTACATCCTGGCCAAGTACCTCAAAAAGGCCAACTACAACGTAAAGACCACCCCGACCCCCACCCCCAAGCCGAAAGTCACCCCGACCCCCAAGGTCTATCCCGCGCTGCCCTACTACATGCAGGTCGTAAACTGCAACGAGTACGTAAGCCTGAGGAAGACCGCCTCCACCAGCGCGCAGGTGCTAAAGAAAGTGCCCCTTGGCTCCGTGGTCGAGGGCTGCGTGCAGGTCAGCGACAGCTTCGTTTCCTGCACCTTCGACGGGGCGAGCGGCTACATCGCCAAGCAGTACCTGGCCGCCTACGAGCCCCCGCAGGATAGCTCCTTCAGCGACCTCAACAACCCTGCCTACGAGATCTTCAAGACCCGCGGAAGCGAGGTAATCGAATACACGACCGCTGACGGCTACACCGTCGCCGTTCGCCGCGGCTACACCGAGGAGCACGAAGAGATCATGGCCGTGTGCTACGACGTAAACAAAAAACCCGTCTGGTCGAAAAAGGACGAAAGCGCTTACACCACCGAGCTCACGCTGACGCACGCGTTCGTGACGCAGCTCAACGGGCAGGACCTGCTGGTCATGTACGTAAGCGGCAAGGGCTTTACCGCCTACACCATCGGCGCCTGGGGCGACCAGATCTGGAAGCAGGACGACGCCGCGGTCGAAAAGCTGGGCGGCAGCCTCTCTGTCGCCGTGCAGAGCGACGGCACGTTCTACGTCACGGGCTACTATTCCGCGACCCTGATGGCCTTCGCGCCCTCCGGAAAGCTCCTGTGGGAGTGCGAGTACGTGGACGAGAACGTCTACTGGCCCTACCACATCGACCTCGCGCCCGAAGGCATCTACGTCTACTACGCCAGCGGCGAAAACGGAGACCTCGTCTGGCGCGGCCTGTTCAGCTACTTCGGCCAGTACGTGAGCACGGACAAAGTGCCCGAGCCCGACTGGGAAGAGGCGTTCGAATAAGGAAAAAGGATCCCGGGAAGGGATAACAAAAAATGACAGGGCGCAGTTTCGCGCCCCCGATGCGGCGGCCTTCAAGGCCGCCGTTTTCGTCGCGTATACGAAGGAAGATTCGTCCCGGGGCAACAACACCGCGCTCATTCGTAGCGGCGGCAACCTGCCGCCATGGGCGAAGCGTATACGCAGAAAACACCATATAAAAGCACCGGCCCTGCGCCCATTCGTAGCGGCGGCAATCTGCCGCCATATTTGCTGCGTATACGAATGAAACTTCGTCCCGAGGCAACAAAAATGCGCTCCCACCGTAGCGGCGGCCTCCAGGCCGCCATGGGGCGCGGCGTATACGCAGAAAAACCGCGCTTTACGCCGCGACGTTTCGTATCCGCAACGCCCATGGCGGCAGATTGCCGCCGCTACGAACGGGCGGGATTGCGTGCTCCTTACGGGATTGTACATCGTATCCGCAACGCCCATGGCGGCAGATTGCCGCCGCTACGAACGGGCGGGATTGCGTGCTCCTTACGGGATTGTACATCGCATCCGCAACGCCCATGGCGGCAGATTGCCGCCGCTACGGATTTACGGGATTGCGCGTTTCTTACGAAATGCTACTTCGTATCCGCAACGCCCCACGGCGGCCTGCCGCCGTTTTCCGTTTTTGGCGGTTGACAGCGCGGCTCGGTTGGTGATAAAATTATGCGTGAAAATACGCCGCGGGAGGGCTTGCGCTTGCTGATCCGCAAAGCAGAAGAAAGAGACATCGCAGACATCGCTCGCTTATTGCTTCAGGTGGCCGCCGTGCACAATTCGATCCGGCCCGACCTGTTCGTAAAGGGCGGCAGAAAGTACGGCGACGCACAGCTGAAAAGCATCCTCTCGGACGAGGAGACGCCCGTCTTCGTCGCGGAGATCGGCGGTAAGGTCAGGGGCTACGCGTTCTGCGTTTTCCAAAGGCACAAAAACGACGGCGCGCTCGTCGACTTCGACGCGCTGTACGTGGACGATCTGTGCGTGGACGGGGACGCGCGCGGCAAGGGCATAGGCAGCGCGCTTTTCGAATACGTAAAGGAATTTGCGCGGAAAAACGGCTGCTATGAGGTCACCCTGAACGTGTGGGAGGGAAACGACGCCGCCCGCGCGTTTTACGAAAAGCAGGGCATGACGGTGCAAAAGACGTACATGGAGCTGAAATTATAGCAGCGCCGTGAACCGTTTGGCGGGGAAAGGCGTCAAAGATGCGAGAAAGGCGCCGGGGCAGTGCGAATAAGCAGCGCCCTGTGGCGGCGTAGACGCCGCCGCTACGGAGAGGTACGGGGCCGGTTTGACAAGACGCTGGGGCAGTGCGTATACGCGTGCCCTGTGGCGGCAGATTGCCGCCGCTACGGAGAAATACATAGGTTCCGCCATTGTAGCGGCGGCCTGCAAGGCCGCCATGGGCGAAGCGTATACGCAGATAAACCGTCAAGCGGCAACACACCGCGCTTGCACCGTAGCGGCGGCAATAAGCCGCCCTGGGCGCAGCGGATAC
>JAFPWH010000055.1 GCA_017395065.1 Clostridia bacterium
GAGCCTTCACCCGGAGCCACAGGCTCACAAATCGGACAGGGCAAAATGCCCGGAAAGGAACACAGCATGAAAAAACAGGACATCCGCAACATCTACACCCAGAAGGTCACCGAATTGCTCGCCAAGGGCTACACCGTTTTCCCGGACACCATGAACGGTTCGCAGGGCGAAATCGCGCACATCGACCTCACCGACGGCTCTCAAATCGTCCGGGTGCTCCTTGAGCGCGGGCGCTGCTGGGGCCACATCGACGACGGCTTCTACGGAGACGTAGTCACCCTGACCATCGGCCGGGCGGCCGCTGACACATGGGTCGGCGAACACTGGGACGGCACCATTTGGAACAACCGCCTCGAAAAAATCTTTGAAATCGGCTGGGCCGAGGTAAACGACCGCGGTGAGGGCTGGTACACAGAGCTGGGCGAAGCCGCCCGCATCGGGCACATCCGGAGGGCGCGCTACATCGCTCAAGCGAAAGGCACACGCAGGGAGCTCGGTGAGGCTTGCAAATCGGCGGCCTTGAAATGGGTCAGGAAACAGCCGCGCATGAAGACCTGCCGCCTTGGCGACATCGAAAAGGTGGAGCGCGTGACACACGCCGACGGCACCCGGCACTTTGAAATACGCGCCAAGGGCCAGCGCTTCACCATTAAGTAACGCACACAGGCAACCGCTCCGGCGGTTCCTGAGAGGGCTCGGAAATACAGTCGAGCCTTCTCAGGAGCGGCCAAAGCTCACAAATACAGTTGGGCTCATGCCCGGAAAGGAACACACATGCAGTTCATAGACCTGAACGACAACAGCGTCACCACACTCTCCCAAATACACAGGGACTGGGCCAATGCACGCGCCGAAGACCCCGAAAACACTGCGCCGAACTTCCTCACGGAAATCTTCGAAATCCTGTTAGCCACAGTAAACGGTCGCAACGATCTGGAGATTATCGGCCTCACACACCGCGAAACCGACAGGCTCATTCAGCGTCTGCGCACACAGCTTTTGAATTAAGGAGGGCAAAAAAACATATGTGCATCATCTGCGTATCACCCGAAAACGTCAGACAGCCTGACCGAAACACCATCGCCACCATGTTCCACCGTAATCCCCACGGCGCGGGCTACATGTTCGCCCGGAAAGGAAAGGTCCACATCCGCAAGGGCTTCATGAACCTGACCGCGCTTTTAAATGCGCTGGCGCAGGAGCAGTTCACCGCGGCCGATCCGGTGGTCTACCACTTCCGCATCAGCACACAGGCGGGCGTGGGACCGGAGATGACCCATCCGTTCCCGCTGTCAAATCGCCCGGCGCACATGAAGGCGCTCGACGTCGACTGTCCCTGCGGCGTCGCGCACAACGGAATCATCCGGCTGACCAGCGACCCGCGCAATCACGAGTACAGCGATACTGCCATCTTCACCACGGACTACCTGACGAAGATCATTCAGCGGCCGTCAGATCTTCGAAATACGAAACGGCTCGAGCTCATCTGGCAGCTTGCCCAGTCCAAGTTCGCCATTATGGACGGAAAGGGATACATCGCCACGGTCGGTGAGTTCGTAAATGAAGACGGGCTTTTGTTCAGCAACACAAGCTACCAGTCATTCAGATACGACCTGCCTTTCTGACGCGCGCTTTAAAATACAGCAGCGCCTTAATGCCGCCTTCGGGCGGCTTTTTTTCATTGGGGCGCACGTTTGGCTTTGTCGGGGCTTTGGAATTGGCTGCTGGGTTTACCCGCGAGCGTCGACAAAAGCGAACGTAGGCCAACGTCGCGGCCCGTGCGGGCACAGAAAAAGCGGCGGGCTTTTTCGCCGCACCGCTCTCAAATGAAGTCGGGGTCTTATTTCATAAATCGCAGAATGTCTTTGCTGATCTTTATGCCTTCGTCTGTGTTTTTGAAGCGCAGGACCAGATCGCCCTCGGCCACCTTGTACACCGCGGCGAAAGGCCTGTCGAAAAGGAAGGAGAGCCCGGGGCAGCGCTTCATCGCCTCCCGGCGGTA
>JAFPWH010000056.1 GCA_017395065.1 Clostridia bacterium
AGCGCTGCCAGCAGGACGGCGGTGAATTTTCTGAATGTTCTTGCCATACTACAATCCCCTTCTTATGAATTGTGCGTTTGACGGTTTTTCGCCGCAGTATGTGGTTGATTGGTTATGGTTTATGTTCAGCCGCCGGCTCGGAAAACGCGCCGCGCGGCCATTGGTTTAATTATTCTGCGGCGACGCCGGTGACGATGACCTCGACGCGCCAGAAGTCTTTATAATTGGCCTTGGTCACCTGCACGGTGTAGCGAAGTTCGTTTGCGCCGTCGATGTCTGCCCAGGCGCTGTTGTCTTCGCTCTGCTGCCACTGAAGGTCGTAGGTGAGATTGTCGTAACCGCTCAGTACGGCGACGAAAGTGACCGTGCCGCCGAAGGCGGGCGTCTCGTTGTTCCAGGAAGCGTAGATGTCTATGGAACGGTTGGGATCGAGCACATCCTCCAGCGTGAGCACTTTTTCGGCGTCCTGCGGCACCGTGTCGACGGGGATCGGGTTGCCGTTTTCGTCCAGCACCAGATTGCCCTCTTCGTCGCGCTGATAGGTCACCGGGACCTCGGCTTCTCCTTCGACCGTGACGATGGGATTGCCTTCGTCGTCCGTCACCAGCTCGCCCTCGCCGTCGCGCTCGTAGGTGTAGGTATCGGGCTCGGCGTCCTGCGCGGTCTCTTCTTCGGGCTCGGTCGTTTCGGCGGTCTCGTCGGCCTCGGTTGTCTCCTTGGCCTCGGTTGTCTCCTCGGCTTCGGCGGGCTCTTCGGTCTCGGTGGGCTCGTCGGCTGTTTCTTCTATTATAATAGCGTCGACGGTGATGTCGTCCGCAGAGATTTCTTCTTCCGGCTGCTCGGCTTCGTCTTCCGTTTCAAGGGCGGGGTAGACCTTGATCTGGTAGAGTTCGGAGCAGATCACGCGGCCGTCGTCTGCGGTCAGCACCGCGCGGAAGGCAAACTTTTCATAGTACTTGGCGGCGGTAAAACCCAGAAGCGCGTTGTCGGAAACTTCCTCCCACTCGGCTTCCTCGCAGGTGGTGTCCAGCGCCTGCCAAACGATCACGTAGCCCATGTTGGGCTTGAGCGCGGTGGCCCTGAAGAGCACCTCGTCACCCGAGCGGATGATGCCTTCGTTTACGAGGCGGGTGAGCAGATCGCCCGTGAAGTGCTCGGCGGTTTCCTTTTCGGGTTCTTCGGCCTTTTCCTCGGGCTGCGAAGTTTTTTCTTCGGGCTCCGCGGCGGGCATATCCTGATCGCCGGCTTCCTGCACCTCGGGCGCATTGGCAGCCGTTTCGCTGATCGTTATCTGTACACCCTCCGCTCCGTCCTCCGCCCAGACGCCGACAAAGCTCAGCGCCAGCAGTACGGATAAGAGCATCGCCAACAGTTTTTTCATTTCGCTTCCTCCTTGCGTGCCGCTTTCGCGGCCTGAATGAATTGAAACCGTGTTTATGCATACGTTGCCGCATGCGTCAGCAGCCGAACGGCTACATAGCTACCTATTTAAATATGAGTGTGGGCGCGCGGTCTTTCGCGCCGGTTCCGGCTGCCTCGGGCACTTTTGTGCGCCGCTCACAGCCCTTCCCCGGAGGCAAATGAGCCCTTTTTGCCTACTTTGCCATATTTATAAATCTATCTAAATAATTATACAGTTTTTGAGCCAAAACGTCAACGGGTTAACGAAACATTTATGCTAATTTTTTATTAAGCGGCGCTCTGATGAACACAAACCGTAACACTGAAGTTTATAGTATTGTTTTACTCTTTTCTTTTGGCGTTGAATTTGTTTTGTTTTTGCTGTTTATTTATTAATTTTATTGTTTTGTTACATATTTTTACGCAAGTGTTTTGTTTCCGATGTGAAACCGCAAGGTATATTTTGAAGCAAAAACCACACCCAAACCGCACCGCCCGACATTCGGTCCCTGCGATGGAATGTCGCGCGAAAGGATGACATGGCAGTTGTCAGCAGAAGGAAGCGAAATGGACAGGAAAACAGATGCAGGTAAGGGCAAGAAGGTCCGACAGACGGAAGCGGAAGGCCGGACAGGCAGAGACAGCATAAAATACAAAATCGCGCACGTGAAACCCCGGCTTTTCAAGCCAAAATCCCCAAAATCAGTAGCGGCGGCAACCTGCCGCCACGTATTCAGATCGGGTTCGATAAACATCGCGTTAAAGCGTGCCAAGACCGCGATCACTCCGTAGCGGCGGCAATCTGCCGCCACGTATCCAGATCGGATTCGATAAATAATTCGTTTCCACGCACCAACCCCTCGATCACTCCGTATCGGCGGCCTCCAAGGCCGCCATAGCATTTCGTTGGCGCAGGAAACCGCATTTTGCGCAGTTTGATATGTTCCCGCGGTCCCCATGGCGGCAGATTGCCGCCGCTACGGAATACTATATTTTCCTAATATCTACCATCATCAATGGAGAACGACCTCATCCGTCCGCCTTCGGCGGCCACCTTCCCCAGAGGGGAAGGCTTTTGTTGCACCGATGTGTACCTTCTGTGCCCCTTTCGCACGCTCCGACCTGTTTCTTCTTCGCACGTTCCGGCCCGTTTCGCCTTTCGCCCGGCGCGGTTCACTTTGCCTTTCGCATGATGACGAAGCCGCAGACGATCAGGGCGATCAATTGCACGATGCCGCCCAGCGCGTAGATCAGGCCGGCGTTGAAGCCGCGAAACAGTTGCTGAATGCACAGGCAAGCCGTCCACAGCGCAGCGGAGAGCGCGCCGAAGGCCCAGGCGCGGTTTTTCCAGACGAGGAAAAGTATGCCCATGACCGTGAACATGACCGGCAGCGCGCACACGAAGCACAGCCAGCTCCTTTCGAGCTTTGGAACGAAGATCATGAGCGCGGCAAAAGTGATCAGCGCCGCGATCAGTACGATGCCGAACACGGTGATCAGCACCGCGGCGTGGCGCAAAAGCGGCAGCATTTTCTTTTGTTCCCCTTCCGGTTTTTGAGCCCGGCCCAGCAGCTCGTCGATGCCGACGCCGTAGAGCTCGCTCAGCTGCACCATGACGCTCAGGTCCGGAACGCCCTCGCCGCGCTCCCATTTGGAGACGGATTTGTCGGAGTAATTGAGCTTTTCGCCCAGCTCCGACTGCGTGATATTGTTCTTTTTTCGAAGCGCCGTCAGGTTTTCGCCCAGCGCTCTTTTCCAGTTGTCTTTTTCCATATTCCGGCTCCCGGCAGCCCGAAAACGGGCAAATATGGACTCTACTGTGAGTAGAATCGCGTTTTTCGACGCTCTACTCCCAGTGGAACCGTCTCTATTATAGCCGATTTTCGGGCCGAAATCAAGCATATTTTTCTACGCGGACGAAAAACACAGGGTAGAGAAAAACGCCCGCACAGTAGCGTGACAAACCCGCCCCGGCGGTGTATCATGGAAGCGTCAAGGGACGAAGCGAGCGTGCAGTTTGACTGCTTTATGCGCTATTTGCGGGCAGCGATTCCTCTGCTTGCCGAGATCGGGTGCGAACGGATAAGGCGAAAAGAGTGCCGACGGGTCTGCCCGGGGCAGGCCGGTCAGCGGCCCCGGCGGTCAGGATGCGTCTGACAGATTTTCAGGCGATGAAGTGACGCGGGCTTTTCGGGGCTCGGCGCGTTTTTTCGAACGTGTATGGCGGCACCGAGCAATTGATTGTCCTTGATCGTTTGCGGCTTCGTCGTTATGCGAAAGGCAAAGTGACCTGCCAAGCGAAAGACGAAACGAGCCGAAACGTGCGAAGGGGACGCAGAAGGTGGTACATATCGGTGCACCCAAGCCTTCCCCTCTGGAGAAGGCGGCCGACGAAGGCGGTCGGATGAGGTCGTTCTCGAAGGCCGGCGTGTATCGGTGCTTTTTGAGGAGATGCGGCGGCGTGAATGTCGCCGATGCGGAGGCGTCGGGGCTTACTTGGTGGATTTGAGGTGGACGATGCTGCCGCATAAGTCTGCTTCATGGGGAGACGTGGCGGCGTAGACGCCGCCGCTACGGAGAGCTTCGGGACGATGTTGGCGAATCGCCGTCGGCGTGGACGCCGCTGCAGAGAGAAACCGGGGCGATCTCGCCGGGAATAGCAGAGGCTGTCTCACGTGGAATAGTAAAGGCCATCTCGCGTGGAATAGTAGGCTGATTTGCGGACGATTATTGTTCAAACGCAGTATGCTCACATTGGGTTTGCTGATATTTTAATAGAAAGGACGTGCCGACATGGGCAAGAAAGTTACGATACTCGGAGATTCGATCGCGCGGGGGCTCACCTATGACTCCGCCGCCTGCAAATACACACTTTGCCGCAAGACCTTTGTAAACGCTTTGACCGCGAAGGGCTACGAGCTCAAAAACTACGCGAGGGTGGGCGGCACGATCAAAAACGCCGAAGAGATGTTTGAAAAGTGCGAAAAGGAGCCCGGCGAATACCTGGCCGTGGAGGTCGGCGGCAACGATTCCGCGCTGCGCTGGAACGAGGTAGCGGCCGATCCGACGGTGTTTCACGACGCCGTCGTGCCGCTCAGGGACTACGGCACAAGGCTTCGGGCGCTGCTCAAAAAGGCCCGGGACATGGCGCTCATTCCCCTGCTGGTGACGCCGCTGCCCGTGGTCACGGAAAGATATCTTGAGTGGATCTCCAAGGGACTGGACGCCGACGCCATTTTGCGCTACCTCGGAAGGCCCGAATGGATCTACCGCTGGCAGGAGAGATACGCCCTCGAGGCGCTAAAGGCCGCGCGCGACGTGGGCTGCCGCGTGTTCGACCTGCGCAGCGAATTTCTGCTGCAAAGGGACTTTGCCGGCCTCATGTGCGAAGACGGCATCCACCCCAATCAAAAAGGTTACAGCCTGATCAGCGACGCGGTGCTTGCGCTGACGTGAACGATCCGAACAGATAAAGCCATTAAACGGCCGTCGCTCCTTACCCGGAACGGCGGCCAAACTGTTTTTGCGTTTTGAGATCACTTCAGATATTTGCTGTAGATGTAACCGGTCTTGCTTCCCCACTTGCACTTCCACCACTTGGAGTTGGCCTTGGAAAGCACGGTGACCTTGGTGTTCTTGGCCAGGATGCAGACGCTGCCCGTCTTGGCGCTCGTGCCCTTGCGCATATGGACGGCGGTCGCCGTCACTTTAGCCGTAGTGGTGCTCGAACCGCCGCCGCTGCCGCCTACGCTCAGGTAGGAGGAAGAGACGTAGCCCTGCGTGCCGCCGCTGGTCTGGATCAGGTACCAGGAACCGTTTTTGCCCAGGACCGTCACCTTCGTGCCGCCCTTGAGCTGGATGCAGACAGCCTCGCTCTTGTTGGCGCCCACGCGCACGTTGACGGTGCTGGAGGCGTACTTGGTCTTGATCTTGCCGCTCTTGGAGCCGGAATAATAGGTCGTGCCGTCGGCGTAGTTCTTGCCCATGCCGGCGATGTAGAGGTTCTTTACGTAGCCCTCGCGGCTGTCGGAGGTGCGGATCTTCGTCCAGACCTTGCCCTTGGTGAGCACGGTGATGGTATCGCCGTTGTTGACCACGCCGTTGGCGCTGTACTTGGTGCCCGCGCCGGTGCGCAGGTAGATCGTGCTGCCTTTGGCAATTTTGATGGTCTCGGCGCAGGCCAGCGCCATAGAGGCCACCAGGAGGGCAGCTAAGAATATCGCCAGTAATTTCTTCATAAAAACACCCTCTTTCTTTGAAAATGATAGCATAAATTTATGTCTCATACGGTATTATTTATTTACAATGTTGTTGAACTTCAATGAACAAATTCCCAAAAATAACACATATACTGTCACAAAATCGCCCGATTTGTTTCGTACCGACTGTACGCGAAAGCAAACAAAAGCAGCGCGGACATTTCTGCCGTACGCGCCGCTTTTAATCTGTTGTTTTTTGCCTAAACCGCCTCGAAATCCATTTCGACCGCGACCTCGCCGGCGGCAGTCGCTTTGGGGATCAGGTCCAGCGTATAAATGGTCCTGCCCTCCAGCGCGTGCTCCGTGGGCGCAATGACCGCGTCCAATTTGCCCGCGTCATAGCGCAGCAGCACGCCGCCCGGCAAAAGCAGACCCCGGTCTGTTTTTGTGATCTCTCCCGGAACGATGAGCCTGTCCTGTATGCGGGCGCTGCGGTTCAGGGTAAAAACGTCCTTTACGTGCACGGCTCCGTCGCTTTTCCGGCCGGTCACGGTGCGGGTATAGGCGGTAAGACTGTCCGCCTTGAGGGTGCCGCTCAGGTCCATCGTGATCACGTCGCCGTCGTCGGTTTGCTTCACGTCGAACTTTTTGCAGCGGCAGCGGCCGTGCCCTTCCTGCTCCACGCCGTCGACGATCGGGAAATTGTGGCCGCCCGAGCGCGTAGCGAAGAAAGTGTAGCGCTTTTCGCTGAAGTATTCCTTGTTGTAGCGGCCGACCGCCGCGTCTGCGACGGGCATCGTGTCGCCCCGGATGATGACGAAGGTGCCGACGTCGTTGTGGTTGTGGCTTTCGCCGTTGTTGCCGCCCTTGACAAGGAGATACAGCGCGTCGCCCGGCGTACGGTAAAAGCCCATGAACAGTTCGCTCACGGGATAGACGGCGCTTCTTGGGTAGACGAGCGCCGCCTGATCGGGCTGCATCGTCCAGACCAGGTGCCTGAGCATCAGATTGCCGTGCTCCCAGGCGGATTCGAACGACTTTTTCGTGTCTCCCTGCGGGCACACGCTCACGCCCAGACTGCCCGTGTACCTTCGCACGGCCTCGTCCAGCACGCCGCGCCAGTTGCAGTCGCCAAAGGGCAGCTTGATCGACGGGCCGAAGCAGCAGTCCGCGCCGAAGCCCGCGACTTTGTGCCATTTTTCGTCGCGGATCAGGTCGATCTTTCCCTCCGTCCTGCGCTTCAGAAGCTCCAGGAACATCAGCGTATACTCGAAGCCGTACTGCCAGTAGCCGAAGCCCTCCGGGCTGGCGCCGTCGTCGTTGTAGCCGCTCTCGTGCACCTGCAGGCCCTCCAGCACGCGCATCAGAAGCGGCGCGAGCGTGTCCGGATCGGTGATCAGGTAGATCGCGGCGATGCCGATGGAGCTTAAGCACACGCCCGACCAGTTGTTGCCGTTGATTTCGAAATGCGGGTAGGGAGACAGGCTCATGAAGGGCTTGAGCACGCGCTCGACGCATTCCTGCCTCGCCCAGCGCAAAAGGTTGTCGTCGAGCACGCCCTCGAGCGTCTGCGCCATTTCAGCCAGGATCGCCGCGCCCGAGCAGGAGCACAGGTCGATGCACTGCTTGCGGCTGCGGCCGATGCCGCGGATGCGCCCCGTCTCGTCGTAGGGGTCGACGGGAATGTCCCAGTAGTCGCTGAGCACGTTTTCGAAGTGGTGCGCGGCAAGCGACCAGGTGTGCAGGTGGCAGTAGGCGTAAAGGATGTCCTCGCATTCGGCCTTCGCGCCCGGCACGTCCATCAGCGCAGCCAGCCACATGCGGTTCAGGCGCGTCCTGATCGCGTACATCTGCCGGTCGTAGTCGCCCCTTTGGCCGTTTCTTTTCCAGTCCGCGAGGGCCTGATAGGTGGGCGCCTCGATGGGCGTGCCCTTGTAATCCTTCACGTACTGCTCAAACGTCGGCAGCACCCAGGCGTAGTCGGGATTGCCGTTTGCGGTTTCGAGCGCTTTTTCCTTCGCGTCCGCGTAGAGCGCGTAGGGCATGTTTTCGGCGCTTCTCAAGGCTGTGACGAGCTCATAGAGCGTATAGCGCTTCATCCTTTGACGCCTCCCAGCGTAAGACCGGTCATAAAGTATTTCTGAAGGAACGGGTAGACGCACATAATCGGCACGGTCGCGATGATGATCTGCGCCGCCTGGTTGTTCTTGGAGGTGATCTGCGCGTATTTCTGCATTTCCTCGATCGTAAGCGAGGAGAAGTTGGGCGTCGTGACGACCTGACGAAGGTACGTCTGCAGCGGGTAATCGCGGGAGCGCGCCATGTAGAGCATGCCGCTGAACCAGTCGTTCCAGTGGCCGACGCCCGTAAACAGCGCCATCGAAGCGATGACCGGCACGGACAGGGGGATGTACACCTTCACCATGACCTGGAAGGAGTTCGCGCCGTCCACGATGGCGGCCTCCTCGAGCTCGGACGGGACGTTGCGGAAGAAGTTCATGACCATGAAGCAGTTCCAAAGGCTCAGCATGCCCGGCACGACCAGCGCCCAGAACGTGTTGGTCAGTCCCAGCCAGCTCATGACCAGGTACATCGGGATGAGTCCTCCGCCGGTCAGCATCGCGACGATCATCAGCACCTTGAACAAGGGGTTGAGCGGGCAGGCCTCGTTGGATTTGCTCAGCGGATACGCCGTCAACACCAGCATGCTCAGCGAAAAGCTCACGCCCACGACCACGCGCGCCACGGAGATGCCGAAGGCTCTTATGAAAGCGGGGTGATCCAGCGCGTACTTGTACGCGTCGGTGTTGAACTCCATCGGCCACAGCGAAACGACGCCCGCCTTGATCGGGTCGGAGCCCGAGAAGGACAGCGCGATCAGGTGGATGAAGGGAATTATGCAGCTGGCGCCCAGGATCGCAAGGATCGTGTAGATCAGGATCGTGAACAGCTTCTCCACAGGGGAGGAGCGGATCTGGCGGTTTCTCGTCATGACGAGGTTTTTCTCTTTTTGTTCGGTCGTAGCCATATGCTCCCCTCCCTTCTAAAAGACCTTGTAGCCCACGGCTTTTTCGGCGATCTTGTAGCTGGCCACGAGCAGCACGGAGCCGATCGCGCTCTTGACCATGCCGATGGCCGTGGAGAGCGCGTACTGGCTGTCCAGTATGCCCAGGCGGTAGATGAACGTGTCCAGCACGTCCGCCGTCTTGTATACACGCTCGTTGTAGAGGTTGAAGATCTGGTCGAAGCCCGCGTTCAGTATGCCGGGGATCGACAAAATCAGGTTGAGCATGATGATCGGCAGTATGCCGGGCAGCGTTATGTGAATCGCCCGCTGCAGGCGATTGGCGCCGTCGATGGTCGCGGCCTCGTACAGCGCGGGATCGATGCCGGTCAATGCCGCCATGTAGATGATGGTGCCCCAGCCAAAGCCCTTCCACACGTCGGATACCACTAAAACGCCCCTGAAGGTATTGTTGCTGCCCAGGAAATAGACGGGATCGCCGCCCAGGAGCTTTATGACGTGGTTGATCAGGCCGTTGTCCGGGTCCAGCATGCTGCGCAGTATGCCCGCCAGTATGACCCAGCTTACGAAGTGCGGTATGTACACGAGCGTCTGGACCGTGCGCTTGAAGCCGGAGTGCGTCACCTCGTGCAGCATCAGGCTTACGACGATGGGCGCGGTGAAACCGAAGCACAGTTTGAGCAGCGCGATCTCCACCGTGTTTCTTACGATGTTCCAGAACCCCGGATACATCGTGAATATATATCTGAAATTGTCAAACCCCCGCCAGGTGCTGTTGAACACGCCCGTGGAGAGCTTGAAATTCTGAAATCCGATCACAAGGCCGAACAGCGGCGCAAATTCGAAGATGGCGAGATAGATGAAACCGGGGATCAGCATCGCGCAGAGCATATAGTCCGTGCGCACGCTTTTTTTGCGGCGCTTCTTCGGTAAAAGCGCCCTGTCTTCGGCAGAAGTCATAAGCTTATGCCCCCTTAGAGAAAGGTAGGATCGATGAAAAGCGATGAAAAGCGGCTAAAGAGCTGCCGATAAGAAGCGGGGCCGCCCGCCGCTTGCCGCGGGTTTCGGCGGGCAGCCCCTGTAGGGATCAGTCTAAGTATTCTGTGATCAACGGTCGGCGTTGACCTGCTGGGTCAGCAGTTCGCCGCCCATGTCGTACCAGCTCTGTACGAACTCTTCAAAGGTGGTGTCTTCGGTGCCGCAGATGTAGTTTACGTAGAAGGTGTTCTCGTACTGCTGCAGGGAGCCCCACAGACGGTCGTAGTCCTCGCTCTTCTCGGTCAGAGCGTCGAAGATGAAGGTGTCGTTGTTGTACAGCTCGTAGAAGTTGTAGAACACGCTGCCCACGCCGCCGAAGAGCTTGTACATGCCCCAGGACGCCTTGATGCCGTCCTTGTCGCCGGCTTCGACGGCGGCCAGGTACTTCTGTACATTGTCATACTGCTGCTGATAGTGCGGCTGCTCGGCCAGGTACTGGGTGTTGCCGTCCAGCGCTTCCTTCACGGCCCAGCCGGTCAGGGTGTTTACGTTGGGCACGCTCCAGTAGCGCACGGCGGGGTTGTGCATGTGGACGCTGACCTCGGTGCCGTCGTCCTTCTTGAAGGTATGGAAGTGCTCGGTGTCCTGAAGCTCGGGGTCGGTGTTCACGGAGCAGGTGTGGTTGAAGAGCCTGAGCACCGCTTCGGGATGCTCGCACTTGGCGTTGACGCAGATGTAGCTGATGGACGCGGCAGAGCCGGTGCCCTGTACGTGGAAGTCTTCGTTGGTCTCGCTGGCGGGCACGGAGATGATGTCCCAGTCGATGACGTTGCCGTCTTCGTCGGTGATGGGCAGCGGCCAGGTGGCTACCCAGAAGTCGCTGCCGAGGATGCCGATATCGCCGTTTTTGATGTAGGCGGTCACGTTGTCGCTGACTTCGGTGGCGAAGGTGGGCTGAATGTAGCCTTCCTCATAGAGCTCCTTGTACACGTCCAGTGCGGTGTGCATGTTCTCGGTGGTGGGGCTGTAGACGAGCTTGCCGTCCTCGCCCTCGATCCAGATGCCCGGATACGCGCCGTAGGCGTTGCAGACGGCCTGCATGTCCACGTAGCCGCTGCCGGTCACGGTGTCGGTCAGTATCAGGGCGTACTTGGCCAGGCCCTCGTCAACGAACGCCTTGCCCAGGTCGATCAGCTCTTCCATCGTGGTGGGTAGCTCCTCGCCCAGCGCCTCGCGGTAGTCGTGACGGATGAAGATCGAGCGGCTCACGGTGCCGAAACCCGACGTGGTGATGGCGTAACGGCGGCCGTCGACGAAAGCGGCCTGCTGCGCGCTTTCGGGCTGCGCCTCGATGACCTTCTCCTTGAGGTAGGGATAGATGTTCTCCTCGTAGTAGTCGGTCAGGTCGGCCAGCTTGCCCGCAGCCTGCAGCTCGCGGAACTGCTTCTGGTTGAGCACCAGCAGATCAGGCAGGTCGTCTTCCAGCATGGCCATTGCGAACTTGGTATTGTAGGCTTCGTCGGTATTGGCGTTCCACATCACTTCGATCTTGATGTTGAAGCGCTCGAGCCATTCACGGGTCCATTCGTTGTCTTCCCAGGTCCAGGAGCCGTCTTCGCTCTCCGCACCGTTTACGACCAGGCGCACGGTGACGGGCTCGTCGAACTTGCCGAACCAGGGATCGTCTTCGGCGCTGTCGGCAAAGGCGAAGGCCGAGCCGAACAGGCACAGTGCAAGCAAGAGGGTCAATAGTTTCTTCATCTTTCTTCACTCCTTCTGAAAATTAAGAGCCGAAGCTCCCTTCGACTATATTGTATTCCCCATTTCTTCCAATGTCAAGCGTTTGGCATAAATTAAGCAAATTAATCTGTACAATTTGCCTTAAAATTACTAATACATGTTAACTGTCCGAATGCCTGCGACGATAAAAAAGCGCCCCGCACCGAAACGTTTCCGTACGGCGCAGGGCACATTCGTTTTCTTACCGCCCGATGCTCAGGCAGAAATAGGTCAGGATTGCAAGGAACGCGAAATTGAACAGCGAAAAGCGCAGGATGTAACCCGCCGCGCTGTCTTTGTAGCGCGAGGTGAACTCTCGGAAGGTGATGAGGCTGGCCAGCGAAGCGATCAGCGTACCCGCGCCGCCGATGTTCACGGCGGTCAGCAGCGAAGGATAGTTTTCCGTAAAGCTGCTGAGCAATATAGCGGAGGGCACGTTGGAGATGACCTGGCAGCTTATGACGCCCGTGAGCAGCGTGTTTTTTTCGAGCAGGCCGCGGAAAAACTCCCTTACCGGCACGATCCTGCCCATGTTGCCCGCGAAGACGAAAAAGCACACGAAGGTCAAAAGCAGCCCGTAGTCCACGCGCTTCAGGGCATTCCTGTCGAGGAAGGCAAGCGACAAAATGACGACGGCCAGCGTGAGCAAGGGGTTTAGGAGCCTGAAGACCATCATGATCGTCAGCGCAAACAGCGTAAGGTACGCTCCGCAGCGAAGCGCGGGCAGCTTGTTCATGCCCTCGCGCACCGAGACCATCAGGCTGTGGCGGGGGATGAACAGGCAGCACAGCGTGATCAGGGCGACGCTCACGCCGAAGGGCGCGGCCATGATGCGCACGAATTCGCCCGTGGGGATGCCGTAATGGGAATAGAGGTAGAGGTTCTGCGGGTTTCCGAAGGGCGTGAGCATGCCGCCCAGGTTCGCCGCGATGTTCTGAAGGATGAAGACCGTCGCGGTCTCCCATTTGCGGCCCGCCGTCGAAAACACGTAGTAGCCCAGCGGCAGGAAGGTGATCAAAGCCATGTCGTTTGCGATCAGCATCGAGCCCAGGAACGTGATGTAGACCAGCGCCAGCGCGGCTCTGCGCGAGGAGCGCGTCAGGCAAATGATGCGCGCCGCAAGGATCGAGAAAAAGTGGATGTTCTTCAGCGCGCAAACCACGGCCAGCGTGCCGAACAGGCAGCACAGTGTCTTTAAGTCGAAGTAGCTTCCGTACTGCGCGTCCGGCGGCACGAAAAACAGGCTGATCACCGCCGCAAAAAACGCGATCACCAGCACCGCGTTGCGCTTGATCAGCTTAACGAAATCCACCGCGCCCATGCGCCTTTTCACCCAAGCAAGCATACCCGCGCCCCATTCACGAAAAATCAAAACAGCGCCTATGGTATTCCCAAACTCCTTCCCCGTCAAGTTGATTTCGGTGAAGGAAAAGAGAAGATTCTTCGCGCATCGCGTTTATCCCAAGCCTTACACGCCGCCGCTTTGCGGCATATTGACTTAGCAAGGGGAGCAATGTATAATGTTCATCGTCGATTGTATAAAGCCGCCGTCCCGAACGCGGCAAAAGCCGCATGTTTTCAGAGGTCGGATATGAAACGCAGATCAAACAGGATTTCCCTTTACAGTATACCGGTATTGCTGCTCGTCCTGCTGTCGCTGTTTGCGAACAAAGGCAGCGCGCAGGCGGAAACGGGCTATACGTACAAAAACCTGACATGGTATGTCAGCACATCGGGCGTGCTCACCGTAAGAGGCACGGGCGATATGCCGAATTTTCCTTATAACGGCACGACGCCGTGGGACAGCAAGAAGCAAAGCATCAATAAAATCGTCATCGAAAGCGGACTGACGAGCGTCGGAGACCATGCATTCAGGGGCTTTTTAAACGTCACCGAGATCAGCCTGCCCGCAGGCCTCGTGAAGATCGGAAGCCAGGCGTTCGAAGCCTGCATCATTACGGATCTGATCATTCCCGACACTGTAAAAACCATTTCCTATCGAGCATTTTACAACTGCGTCAGATTGAAAAATCTGACGCTGACGGAGGGCATCGAAACCATCGGTCCGTATGCATTCGCCGGTTGTTTAAAGCTTACCGACATAACCCTGCCCGGCAGCCTGAAAGCCATCCAGCTGGCCGCTTTCAGGTACTGCACCGCTTTGGAGGAAATATCGATCCCCAACGGCGTCACAGAGTTAGGTTATTCTGCATTTGAACAATGCATCAATCTGAAAAACGTCTCTCTCCCCTCCGGCATCAAAGAGATCAACAGCCGGACTTTCTCCGAGTGCCGGGCGCTGGAAAGCATCAGCATTCCCCAAGGCGTAAAAACCATCGGGCAAAACGCATTTGAGAACTGCTCCTCCCTCGCGCACGTCGATCTGCCGGACAGCCTCACCGAGATCGGCGGCCTCGCCTTTCACGGCTGCAAGGCTCTGACCGAAATCAGCATCCCGGCCGGCGTCAAAACGATCGGCATCGGCGCATTCTGGACCTGCAGCTCTTTGCAAAACGTCACGCTTCCGGACGGGCTTTTGGTGATCGACGAAAAAGTTTTCCGCGGCTGCAGGAGCTTTACCGAAATCATTATTCCCGACACCGTGACTGCCATCGGCCTTCAAGCCTTTGAAAACTGCACCGGCGTCAGGCAAATAAACATTCCCGACAGCGTGACGAGCATCGGCGACGGCGCTTTCATGGGCTGCGAGTGTCTGGAGAGCGTCACCGTAAGCGAATCCAACCAGGCCTTTTCGTTGTATGACGGCGCGCTTTTTGACAAAGCCCTTACCAGGATCCTCTGGTGCCCCGCTGCAAAGGAAAGCTTTTCGATACCCGAGACCGTCACCGCTATCGACGGTTACACGTTTGCCGACTGCTCGCTGCTCGAAAGCCTTTCCGTTTCCGAAAACGTGACGCAGATCGGGGAAGAAGCCTTCAACAGCGAAACGACGGTCCATGTGCGCTGCAATTCCTATGCGCAGAGATATGTCACCACGAACAGCTTAAAGCACGTCACCTCCGGCCACGGCAGCGCGATCGTCGACGCGGCCATAGCGCCCACTTGTACGAATAGCGGCCTGAGCGAAGGCTCTCACTGCTCCGTCTGCTGGGAAACGATCACATCACAGCAGACGATCGACGCGCTCGGGCACGACTGGAACAGCACGCAGTACACCTGGAAAAGCGACAACAGCCAGCTGACTGCCTCCCACGTCTGCAAGCGGGATCCTTCGCACACGCAGACGGAGACGGTCCGCGTCACGGCAACCGTCACCAAACAGCCAAACTGCGAGGAGGCCGGCATAATCACCTACACGAGCGCGGCGTTTACGTACGAGGGCTTTGAAGCGCAGACGAAGGACGAGGTTCGCGGGCAGGCGCTTGGCCACCTCTGGGGAAGCGTTACATACACCTGGTCAAACGGCAACACCGCCGTGACGGCCGCGCGCACATGCGGGCGCGACGCTTCCCACGTCGAGCAGGAGACCGTCCCGGCCACGTCCAAGGTAACAAAGCAGCCCACCTGCACCGAAAGCGGAAAGACCACCTACACCGGCGCCGCGTTTACGAACCCGGCCTTCGCGGCGCAGACCAGGACGGTCTCGGATATAAGCGCGCTCGGGCACAGCGTCGTCACCGATCCCTACGTCGCGCCGACGGACGTGCATCCCGGGCTCACGGAGGGCAGCCACTGCAAGGTGTGCGGCGAGGTCCTTGCAGCGCAGTCCGTCCTCCATCCGCTCGTGTGGGAAATTCAGACGACGCCGACGCACGTAACGATCACGAAATACTACGGCGGCACGGACCGCTGCAGCGTTCCCGAGAAGGTCGACGGCGTGCGGGTGGGCAGCATCGAAAGCGGCGTCTTCCCCTTAGGCGCAAGCCCCTCTAAGATCTACATTCCCTCCGGCGTGGATTCGATCAGCCCGACGGCCTTCGCCGGGGCTGTAACCGTCTATTGCAACGAGTTTTCCGAGGCCGACTACTGGGCCTTTGAGTTGAATTACCCCGTCGTTTACGTCGACGACCTCACGGGCGGCGATTTCTACGTCGTGACCATGCCCGAAGACTTCACGATGGAGGCCGGGGAAAGGCGCGCGCTGGGCGCTTCCGTCTGGCCGCCGGTCTACCCCGAGGGCGTCCGGCTCGAAAGCAGCAATCCCGCGTGCGTCGCCGTGCAGGGGCAGACGCTGATCGCCAAAGCCTCGGGCAGATCGACCGTGACGCTTTCGGTCGGCGCCGTAAGCAGGAGCGTGAACGTGCGCGTCTGCGTCGATCCCACGGACTTCGCGGTTCTGGACGAAGAGACGCTGTCCGGCGAGGTCTATGTCGTAACCAAGCGCACCCACAGGCTGATCGTCGGCGGCGTGAGCCCCGCCGGCGCGGAATTCGATCTCGTCTGGCAAAGCTCCAACGACGGCGTGGCGGCGGTGGATCAAAGCGGGCTTGTGACAGCGAAGCGACCGGGGCAGGCGGTCATCACCGCGACTGCGCAGAACGGGCTCAGCCGTTCGTGCGTCGTGAACGTTTGCTATCCCGCAACGGAGATCGTCTTCAGCCAGAGCGAATACAGCGTTGGCCTGGGCGGCGTGCTGCAGACGACCGCGCTGGTCGGGACCATCGGCGGCACATACGAAAACCGCTTCGTGACCTTTACGAGCAGCGACGAAGCCATACTGCGCGTGGACGCGAAGACCGGCGTCGTGCGGGGCGTGAGCCTGGGCACCGCGACGCTGACCGCAGCGGCGGACAACGGCGTAAGCGGCACCTGCACCGTCACAGTGCGCGAAGCGAACACGCTCGTCCTCCCCGCCGGGACGACGGTCATCGGCAGCAAAGCCTTCGGCGCGTTAAGCGGCGTGGACGTCGTCGTCCTCCCCGCGGGCGTAAGCTCCATCGCCCCGGACGCCTTCGGTGAAAGCAACGTCGTCCTCTCGGTCGCCGCCGGCTCCTACGCCGAAAGCTGGGCGATCGAGCACGGCATGCCCTATACCGCAAGATAAAGAACATTCCCCCGTCAAGCGCCGCCGGCCGTTTCTCCGGCGGCGCTTTTTTGCGTTTTGCGGCTTGACTTTGCGGGCGAAGGCAGGTATAATAGACGGGAAAATTTGGCCGCTTCGCATTCGCGGGCGGACTGTCATAAAGGAGAATCGATATGGCTTTTTGCAGGAATTGCGGCGCGAACATTCCCGAGAACAGCAAGTTTTGCCCCGGCTGCGGTACGCCTGTGGAGGGCGTTCAGCCCTACACCGAGGCGGCTCCCGGCGGCTACCGCGTGAACATAAAAAAGCGCGACATCGCGGTCGCGGTCATACTGTCCGTCGTCACCTGCGGCATCTACGGGCTGATCTGGTTTTACAACCTGGTCAACGAGCTGAACATTGCCGCGCCGGATCAGGGCGACAGCACGCCCGGCATGGTGCTGATTCTGTCCATCGTGACCTGCGGCATCTACAGCCTGTTCTGGATCTACCGCGCCGGCGAGAAGGTCGACCGCATCAAGCGCCTGAACGGCGAGCCCGAGGCGAACTCCGCGCTGATCTTCCTGCTGGTTTCCTTCTTCGGCTTCAGCATCATAGCGTACTGCCTGATCCAGGCGGAGTTGAACAAGGTGGCGGCCTTCGAAGCGTAAATGCGGCCCCGCGCGAAAAAGGCGATAAAAATCGGCGCAGCCCCGATCCTTGCGGGCTGCGCCTATGCTGTATTCGTGACGTGCACGGGTCTTAGCGTTCCCTGTCCGTTTCGCTTGGTCACGGGTCTCAAGTGCCCGGGCTGCGGCGTGACGCACATGTTTTTGGACGCCGCGCGCTTCGATTTTGCCGGCGCCTTTCGGGCCAACCGCGTTTTGTTCTGCGCTTTGCCCCTGCTGGCGGCGCTGTTGTGCGCGCGCGCCGTGCGCTACGTGCGCTCGGAAAGCGCGAAGCCCTGCCGCTTTGAGCGCGCCGTGACGAATATGCTGCTCGTCGTTTTGCTCGCATGGGGCGTCGTCCGCAATTTTACCGGGCTGTAGATACGCACCCCCTGTATTCCACGCAGAGCTCCGTCAGATCGTCGAACTGCGGCGCGTCGCCCACGAAGGCTTCGACGTCGCTTTTTACGCGCTTTAAGATGTTTTCGGGTGGCTCGTCCGCGGCTTCGTTCAGCGATTTCAGCATCGCGTCCACGCCGAAGAGCCGCTTTTTGCCGTCAGTCGCCTCGGGCACGCCGTCTGTGTAGACGAAGAGCTTCGCACCCTTTTCGAGGCGGATCTGATAGTCCGTGTAGCTTATGTCCTCAAGGCCGCCCAGCACGAAGCCGTGCACGTCCTTGTACAGTTCGAATTTCCCCGAGGGCTGTTTGATCACCGGGTATTCGTGGCCGGCGTTCGCGGCGGTGAGTATGCCGGTGGATATCTCCAGCACGCCGATCCACGCGGTGACGAACATGTCCTCGCGGTTGCGGGCGCACAGCGCGCGGTTGCAGATCTCCAGCGCGCCCGCGGGCGTGTGCCCGCCAAAGAGCATGTCTTTGAGCATGATGCGGCAGGCCATCATCAGAAGCGCTGCGGGGATGCCCTTGCCGCTGACGTCCGCGATCACGAGCGCCAGATGGTCGTCGTCGGTAAAGTAGAAGTCGTAAAAATCGCCGCCGACCTCCTTGGCGGGGTCCATGCAGGCGTAAATGTCGATCTCCTTCCGGTCCGGGAAGGCGGGAAAATCAGAGGGCAGCATGTCCGCCTGGATGTGGCCGGCCAGCGAAAGCTCCGTGTCGATTCGCTGCCTTTCGGCGGTGATCGCCTCGATGCGGCCGACGTAATCGTCGATCTCGCCGGTCAGGCGCACGACGCCGCGGGACAGATGCCCGATCTCGCTGCGGCGGGGCGTGAGGCTTTTGAGGTTCTGTTCCACGGCCGCGCTGTCCTTGTCGCCGGTGTAACGGCTGATCGCGTGCTGCACCTTTTTGATCGGGCGGATGATGAAGACGAGCATCAGCATAAAGCACACCACGGACAAAAGCAGCTGAAGCGACACGGCGTTCAGCGTGCCCAAAAGCGTCTGCGCGTGCACCTTGTCGTTGACGGCGCTTAAGTTATAGGTCATTCCGACGAAGGCCTGCCTGCCGTCCACGTCGCATAGGTACTCGTAGTAATCCACGTAATCGCCCGCTTCGGTGAGGTGCGAGGAGGCCTTGGCGGCGCTTTTCATGGCCTCGGGCTGGCTCTGCTCTTTACTCAGTTGCACAAGCGTCCCCAGCGGATAGACCTGCTCGTATTCGGTGCCGCGAACGGAGCCGGGCTCCGCCGCGCTCAAAAGGAAAAACTGCGTCGCGTAGTCCGCGTCCGTCACCACGCAGAACAGATAGTCCACGTCGAAGCTGCGCTTGATCTGGTTTACGCGGGTCTGAAGCCAGGAATAGCATATCTCCGCCGCGAGCTTCCGATCCTGTTCATCGAGGGCCGCAAGCTGCGCTTCCGTTGCGTATTTCAGCTGTAAATCCGGGCAGTGTTCGTGAAGGAGCGAAAGCTTTTCCAGCGTCCGCGTTCCGGTTTCGTAGTCCACGTCGTACTCGATGTCGAGTTCGTCCGCATGGCTCATCCAGTAGGAAAGCAGCCACCCGGCGGCAGGATATTCCTCTATGCTGTTTTTTACGTCCTCGGAGACCTGGTGCCCCACCGTCTCAAGGGTGGCGCGCACGCTGTATGCGGAGCGGTTTTTTTGGAAAAAATAAGTCACCACGCCTACGATGAGCGTGGTTATCAAAACCAGCAGGGCCACCTGCGTCATGATGGTGCGCCTGGTTCTGATCATGCTGTTACCTTTGCGCACTCGGCATGGCCTGATGCAGTTTTTCCAGCGCGGCGTTGTGCCTCAGCTTCACCGCGCCGTAGCTCAGGCCCATGATTTTGGCGATCTCCGTCAGCGGCTTTCCGTCGTAGTAGCGAAGCACGATGATCTCGCGCAGCGTCTCGGGCAGGAGCTTCAGGGCAGCGGCCAGCTCGCTGAGCGTTTCCCGGTTCAGAAGGTCCTCGTCCACGCCGTCCTCGGAGGGCATGTCCTCGCTCAGTTCGTCCTGCGGGCGGTTCCTTCTGAAAAAGTCGATCACGCAGTTTCGGGTGATCGTGTAGACCCAGGTGCTCAGCGCGGCTTTTTCGCTGTCGTAGGTGTCCAGCTTTATGAGGATTTTTTCGAATACATCCGCGCACAGATCCTCCGCATCCGCATACGAGCTTATGCGCGCGCGGATGTAGGAGAAAACTTTGCCCCGGTACTGCGTATAAATTTCCGCTATATCAGGCCTGGTCATCTGCACGACGGCTCCTTTTTGTTTTTTTGCTCGTCGGGCATATATTTTGAACCCGCCGCGTTGATCAGCTCCGCCTCTTCCAGGCTGAGCTTGCGCGGCGCGGTCTTGGCGTGAACCGCATCGATCACGCTCTGAAGCTCTGCGTTGGGGTTGAATTTCTGATAGTCGAACAGACCCTTAAGCAACTTCTCCATACGTTCCTCACCTCTTTTCCACGGCACGGTCTCCGTACTTCTTTATACGCAGAAATGCCGCGGATGGCAGCTGCAGCGTTTGATCCCCTGCAAGCTTACATTCATTATAGCATAAAGCACCCGTCAAAGCAACAAATATTTACATTTTTTCGGGCGCCGCGTTCTGTCTGCCAAAGGTTCGCTCGGGCGTCGCCTGCGGGGAGTGCATTTCAGCGATCGGGGAGCGCCCGTTAAGCGCTCCCCTTCTTATACGTTTATAAAACAGACTTCGGTCTTATTTGCTCGTGAACCTGAGCAGGAATCCGGACAGCTCTCCGACGTAGAGGCTCTTTTTGGCCTTCCGCCACGAAAGCAGCGGGAAGACGAGCAGCGCGCTAAGGCAAACGAGCGCGAAATAGAACGGCGCGCCGAGGCTCCGGGCAGTCCACGGAAAGCCGTGCGTGCAGACGGAAAACAGCAGCATTAGGTACAGGCTCGCGGCGTCGAAGAACGCGCACAAAGCCATTGCGCCGCCGCTGAAGAGCCGCTTGTTTTCCAAAAGAGCGACGGCCAGCGCGGAAAACAGCGCGTCCAGCCCCGCAATCAAAAGCAGCAAAAAGCCCATACCCCAGGTGATCTCGTCTGCCCAGTCGTACAGGAAGACGAGCGGCCAAATGTTCACCCACCCCTTGAGCGCGCAGAGGACGAGCGCAGTCAGAATCCACATGCCGTTTCACCTCCGTTAAATCGTCCGTAAAAATCCGTCGTTTTTGCGTTGCGGTTTTATTATACTCATGGGGGGGATTGTCAAGCGTCCTCAGGTCTTTTGCGCCGGCGGCAGTTCCGTCATGCGGAGCTTTGCGCAGCCGTAAGGCCAAAGCGCGCGCACGGTCTCTTCGCCCGCGAAGGCCGTGCCGGGGCGCTTTGCGCAGACGGTTTCGTAGCCGTCCTCATAGTCCCACTCGACCGGACGCAGCGCGGCGTCCAGCGTGACCGGCGGCCTTTCGGAGGAGAACGGCGTTTCCGTAAGTCCGTGAAAGGCCGGTTTTTCGCCGAGGCCGCACCAGGCGTAGTTCCACGGACCCGTGGGGATCAATTCGTAATCGCAGTAAGGGTATTTGCGTTCCACGCCGTCCCTTTCGTATTCGTGCATCTCTGTTCTGAACGGGATCGGCAGGGAGAAGACGAGGGAGCCGCAGCGCACGCTCTTTAAGCCGTTCGGGCGGTCGACGAATTGCGGCGTCGTTTCAAAGGTGATCTCGATCTTCTGCCTCTTCCCTTCGGGCAGGTCGAAGCAGAGCTCCTTTTCGTTTCGTTCCTCGCCGTCCACGCTCAGGCGCTCGGCAAAGGACGGCACGCGCACGATCAGCTTAAGCGGCTTTTGCGCGTCGATATGATAGACCAGCCGGTTGCGGAAGGGGTATTCGGTCTCCAGGCGGATCGTCGCCTCCTCCGTCTTCAGGACCGACGGAACGGGCACCGCGCTCAGCACCGTTTCTCCGCGGTGCATGAACGCGGACAGCGCGAATTTCGGCCAGCCCTGCCCGAAGTTGGCCGTGCAGCAGCCGTAATTCGGCTCCAGCCCGAACAGGTGCGCTTCCTTGCCGTTGGTGCGGAAGACGGGCTTTCCCGGGAAGGTTTGGCAGGCGATCTGATTGCTCATCTGATCGTATTGGTGCGTCCTCATGTCGTCGCTGACGGCGGCAGGCAGTGCGTTGAAGGCGACCGTCTCCAGCATTTCCGCCCATTTGGGATCGCCGGTGCGGGCGTAGAGCAGTTCCAGCGAATACATCTGTTCGACCACGGCGCACAGCTCCGTGCCCTGAATGGGGCTTAAGCCCGACAGGCATTCGTCGCCGGTGAACAGCCCCACGGCCGTGCCGTTGAAGCGCGTAAGGATGTCGCACAGGCGGGATGCCTTGTCCGTATAGGGCTTGCCCAGCAGGTCGCAGGTGACGGCCTCCTCCTTGAGCATCATGGCGATGTTCACGATGTGCGTGTCGTACGTCCATTGGTTGAGCGGGCGCTCCCATTTGGACGCCTGTGTCTCGTAATCGGTGCCCTGCGAGGCGAGGATGCGGGCAAGCTCCCTTATCCAGTCCTCTTTTTCCAGCCGCCAGAGCTCGTTCAACGCGATGAACGCCTCGAACCAGCGGTGCTCGCCCCAGTTAAAGAGCGACACTTCGCCGTCCCTGAGAAGCTCGTAATAGTTTTTCATCGCCCTGCGCACGGCGTCGATCGCCCTTTTTTCGCCGGTGCACTGCCAGTACACGGTCAGCGTCTTGGAGATCAGCTGCACCGCCCAGGTGTCGTATGCCGCCCTCTCCTCTTTTTTGCAGGGGCAGATCCAGCCGTCCGGCTGCTGGCGGTCGAGGATCGCGTCCACGTAGCGCTTCGCCGTGCGCTTCATCTCCTCGTCGCCCAGCAGATAGGCCAACGGAATGAAGCCGTCCAGCCAGTAAGGCACCCGTTCCCAGGCTTCCCGGTCCCCGCCGATCCAGGCGCTGTCGCGCACGTCCGGCCAGACCTCGTGCAGGCGGCCGCATAAGCCCCTGGCCTGTATCGCAAGCTGATCCCTGAGCCAGCCCAGGGGCTTAAGCTCCTTCGTCGTATACATTTCCCATCGGTCCATGCTTTTCCCCTCTCTTTCTGCCGTGTATGATACCACGAAAGCAGTTAATTTGCAAAGGGAACTTTCGCGAAAACGGAATCCAAAGTCCTTTTGCGTATGAAAGGCGGAGCCGCGCTTTTACGCGGCTCCGCCGTATATGGGTTTTGATTATTCTCCGGCCAGTTTCTTGTAGCTTTCGAGTCTCTTGGCCGCGTCTTCTTCGGCGGCGGCGAAGAGCTTCTCGGCCTCGGCGGGGAACTGGCGGGCGAGGCTGGCGTAGCGGTTCTCACCCTTGATGAAGTCCTGATAGCTGGCGGTGGGCGCTTTGCTGTCCACGGTCATGGGTACTTCGTTGTCGGGGTTGAAGCGGTACAGCTGCCAGTAGCCGGCCTGCACGGCCTTTTTGATCTCGGCCTGGGCGTTGTTCATCTTGATGCCGTGGTTGATGCAGGGCGCGTAGGCGATGATCAGCGACGGGCCGTGATAGGCTTCGGCCTCGGTGACCGCCTTGAGCAGCTGCGCGGGATCGGCGCCCATGGCGACCTGGGCCACGTACACGTAGCCGTAGGACATCGCCATCATGCCCAGATCCTTCTTCTTGGTGCGCTTGCCTGCCGCGGCGAACTTGGCGACCGCGCCGGTCGGGGAGGACTTGGAGGCCTGTCCGCCGGTGTTGGAGTACACCTCGGTGTCGAGCACCAGGATGTTGACGTCCTGATTCTGTGCGAGCACGTGGTCTACTCCGCCGTAGCCGATGTCGTAGGCCCAGCCGTCGCCGCCGAAGATCCACTGGCTCTTCTTGACCAGCAGGTCCTTGTCCTTGAGCACGGCTTCGCACAGCTCGCAGTCCTTGGGCAGCGCGGCGAGCAGCTCCGCGGAAGCGGCCTTGCTGGCTTCGCCCTCGTCCTTGACTTCGAACCACTTATCGATGGCCTCGACCAGCTTCTTCTTGCGGGAGTGGGCTTCCTTGACCTTGAGCAGGTTCTCGGCGAGCTTCTCTCTTCTCTGGGCGGTGGCAAGGAACATGCCGTAACCGAACTCGGCGTTGTCCTCGAAGAGGCTGTTAGCCCAGGCGGGGCCGTGGCCGTCTTCGTTCACGGTGTAGGGGCAGGTCGGGGCGCTGCCGCCGTAGATGGAGGAGCAGCCCGTGGCGTTCGCGATCAGCATCCTGTCGCCGAAGAGCTGGGTAACGAGCTTGACGTAGGGCGTTTCGCCGCAGCCGGCGCACGCGCCGGAGAACTCGAACAGGGGCTTTTTGAACTGGCTGTCCTTGACGGTTTTCACGTTCAATTCGCCCTTGAACTCAGGCAGCGTCTGGGCAAACTCCCAGTTGGCTTCCTGCGCGCTCTGGGTGCTCAGGGGCTTCATCGTCAGCGCCTTTTCCTTGGCGGGGCAGACGTTTACGCAGTTTTCGCAGCCGGTGCAGTCCAGCACGCTGACCTGCATCCTGTAGGCAAAGCCCTTGAACTTGGGGCCGATGGCGGGCTTGGTCTCAAAGGAGGCGGGGGCCTTCTTGAGATCGGCTTCGCTGATCAGGTAGGGACGGATGGCGGCGTGCGGGCAGACCAGAGAGCAGTTGCCGCACTGGATGCACTTGTCGATGTCCCACTCGGGAACCTTGACCGCGATGCCGCGCTTCTCGTACTTGGTGGTGCCGGTGGGCACGGTGCCGTCCACGCTGAACGCGGACACGGGCAGCTTGTCGCCTTCCTGAGCGAGGATGGGAGCGATCACGTTGTCGAAGTACTCGGTGGCCTCGACCTTTACGGGCACTGCGCCCTCGGTGGTGGTCGCCCACTCGGCGGGGACCTTCACTTCGTTCAGGCCGCTGATGGCCACGTCGATGGCCGCCCAGTTCATCTTGACGACCTCGTCGCCCTTCTTGGCGTAGCTCTTCTTGGCGTAGGCCTTCATGTACTCATCCGCCTTGTCGTAGGGGATGATGTCG
>JAFPWH010000005.1 GCA_017395065.1 Clostridia bacterium
ATCATGAAGTCCGGGATGAAGGGCGCCGTGAGCCACTCGACCGTGCGGGGGCTCAAGTACCTGACGCCGTTGAGGCTTCCGCCGCCCAGCAGCATCGAGGCGAACTTCGCGTAGTCGTTCAGCGTGGAGACCAGCCCCGCGCCGCCCGATTCGAAGCGCGGCGGACGCGAATAATCGCCCACGCACAGGTGCAGGGAGTCGAAGACCCTGAGGCCCCCGTCCGTCCTTTTGTAGCAGGTCACGAGGCGGCTTTGCTTTTCCTTGGGCACATAGAACGCGGTGTCCTTCATGCCCAGCGGGTCAAACAGCTCCTCCTTCAGAAAGCGCCCGAAGGGCCGCCCGTCCACGAGCTCCACGACGGCGCCGAGCACGTCCGCGCAGGTGGAGTATTTGTACGCGCTGCCGGGGTCAAACGCCAGGGGGAGCTTTCCGATCTCGTTTGCGAGCTCCACGGTGGTAAGGCCGCCGCCGCGCTTCATTTCTTCCTGATCGTCCGAAAACAGCTTCGCGTATGCCGCTTCCGCGTCCATGCCGCCGGGGTAGCTTAAGCCCGCGGTCATGTTGAAAAGATCGGCGACCGTGACGTTCCGCTTTGCCGGGCGGGTCTCGGTGGGGCTAACGAAGACGCGCGGGTTTTTGAAGCCCGGCAGAAAATCGCTCACCCACGAGCCCGCGTCCAGCTGTCCCCGCTCCATCAGCATCGCCGCGGCGACCGCCGTGACGGGCTTTGTCTGGCTGTATAGGCGGAAAATGCTGTCGTAGGTCACGGACGTCCGCTTTTCGAGGTCGGCGCAGCCGCACACGAGGCGCAGAAGGCTTTCGCCGCCCCTTAGCAGCTCCATGCTGCAGCCCGCCATTTCGCCCCTGTCCACGGACAGCTTCATTTGTTCGAGTATTCTATCCCTGAGCATCGGTGTTCCCTCCGTCGTTTCGCTGTATTTTGCGTATCTAACGATGATCCTATTATACCATCTTTGCGGCAAAAATCAACCGAATCGACCGAAAACGAAGCCCGGGCGCTTTGATGCGTCCAGGCTTAACGGAAACGGTTTTATCCGTTTGCGGGGATCATTTACAGGTATTTGACGAGCTCGCTCCTTACGCCGTCCATGCGGGGGTCGCTGAGTCCGAAATCCATCCTCCTGTAGCTCCAGGCGGCGCGGCCGATGCCGTGCGCGTCGAAGACGGCGCTCAGCGCTTTGAACCACTTGAGCGCTTCCTCGGGCTTTACCCGGTCGATCACGCCGTATTCGCCGCAGTACAGGCTGGCGCCCTCTTTTTCGGCCTTTTCGATCGCGGGGGCGAAACGGGCTTCGAAGTATTCTCTCGTCGCGCCGCTTTCCCCGTAGCTCACGTCCCGGCTCACGTCCGCATGGCGCACCCAGGGCGCGTGCTGGTGCGTAAAGATCAGCGGGTCGTAGCAGTGGAAGTTGTAGACCACGTTCGCGTCGAAGGGGCTGCTCAGGTCCGGCACGGCCTCGACCGAATTGTTCCAGTAGCCGCCCAAAAGGATCTTCGTTTCCGGCGCGAAGGCCCGGATGCGCTTTACCGCCTCTTTTGCGATCTGCATCCAGTTGGGCATGTACGCCTTGTCGGTAACTTCGTTGAGCAGCTCGAAGGCGATGCTTTCGGGCCTGTTTCCGTACCGTTCGGCGATGCGCTTCCAGAGGGAATAAAACTTTTCCTGATACGCGGGGCTGTCGAAAAAACCGCTCTCGGCCTCACCCATGTCGAAGGAGAAGCCCCAGGTCTTGTGCAGGTCGACGATCAGATGAAGGCCGTTCTTTTCAGCCCAGTTCACCGCGCGGTCGACATAACGAAAGCCGTCCCTGCCGCCTTCGAAGATGTTGTAATCCACGGGCAGGCGCACGTGGTCCAGCCCCCAGGACGCGATGACGGCAAAGTCTTCCTCTTTGATGAAGTTTTCGAGCCTGTCGTTTGAATAGTCGCACTGGCTCAGCCAACCGCCCAGGTTTACGCCGTGCATGAAGCCGCTCAGTTGTTTCAGACGTCCTTCCCCCTTATCCTTTTGAAGAGTCTTGCGTTCCAGAAGTCCATTCCCATTTCGTCGATGTAAAAGTGCAGAATCGCCCGCCAATTCTTGGTCGCGGTGCTCAGCAGCACGTATTCCGCCTCCGCGCGGACGCACTCTTCCGCATATGCAAACAGCCTGCCGCCGATGCCCTTTGAACGCTCGGACGGGATCACGTAGAGCTCTTCGACCTCGAAATACGCCGTGCCCTTGGGCAGTACGGACGAGGCCTCCTTCGCGATGCAGACCTTTCCGAACAGATAGCCCGCGACGCCGCGCCCGTTTTCGGCGAGGAACACGCGGTACGGCAGTATGTCCTCCGGCCCGTTTTTTCGGTAACCGTGGCAGCTGTGTTCGTTTTCCCAGTTTTCGGAAAGGGAAATCAGCTCGTCAAGCTTCTCCCGCGGCGATACTTCGCGCAGCGTGACATCCGCTCTATCCATCGTTTTCTTCATGCCGTATCCTCAGAAAGTCTCCCGCTCCGACGCCCTCGGGCGCGCGCATCGAAAACACGCTGTCCGGCACGCGGGCTTCGGCGATGTCTTCGCCGCCTGCATCCTTAATCGCCTGCGCGATAAAGCGTACCGCCGCCCGCCGGGGCACCAGCGCCTCGACAATTTGGCCGCACACGAGCTTGTTTTTGAGCTGCACGCTTATCCTGTCGCCCTGCCTTGAAAGCACGCGGCCCACGTAGTCGCAGTCCTTGAAATAGCCCGCGGGCGCGTGGATCGAGTCCTTGATCTCGCCCAGATAAAAGCCCGTGGAATAGGGGCGGTGGCTGATGGCGTCGAGCTCCTTCAGGCAGTCCGCCTTGTCCGCGCCGTCCAGATACCGCCGGTACGCACCCACCGCGCCCGCAACGTAGTAGGCCGTCTTCATGCGGCCCTCGATCTTGAGCGAGGTGACGCCGGCGGAGAGGATCTCGTCCAGCACGGGCAGCGCGTTCAGGTCGTAGCTCGAAAGCAGCGTGTCGCCGTCCGGGTCCTCCTCGATGGGAAAGTATTCGCCGGGGCGCTTTTCCTCGGTCAGCGCGAATTTCCAGCGGCAGCTCTGCGCGCAGCCGCCGCGGTTGGCGGAGCGGCCGGTCAGGTACGCGCTCAGCATGCACCTGCCCGAATACGCCATGCACATCGCGCCGTGCACGAAGGCCTCCAGTTCGAGTTCGTCCGGGATGTTTTCGCGGATCTGCCTGATCTGCGCTATGCTCGTCTCCCGCGCGAGGACAACGCGCTTTGCGCCGAGTTCGTAATAGATGCGTGCGCTTTCGTGGTTCATGCAGTTGGCCTGCGTGCTCACGTGCACCTCCATGCCGGGGCAGGCGCGCTTTACGGCGCGGATCGCGCCAAGGTCGCTTACGATCATCGCGTCGACGCCGATCGCTTTCAGCTGTGCGGCGTAGTTTGCGATCTTTGAAAGCTCTTCGGGATAGACGAAGGAATTTGCGGCGACGTAGAGCTTTACGCCGTGCGCGTGCGCGTACAAAGCCGCCTTTTCCACGTCCTGCATGGAAAAGCCAGCCGAGCCCGCGCGCAATTGCAAAAACGGCCCGCCCAGGTACACCGCGTCCGCGCCGAAGCGCACCGCGCTCTCAAGCGCCTCAAAGGAGCCCGCCGGGGCGAGGAGTTCGACGCGGTCCGCCGCGGCGTTTTGATCGGATGCTGTCATAGACGGTTATTCAGCAGGGTAACCTGCAAGATTTCCTTTCCTTGTTCGATGCTGCGCAGCCTCAGGGACGAACGCCGATGCTCCATTTTTCCGTTTCGGAATCCCAGTCGTACTGCTCGCTCACGGCGTAACAGAATTCAAAAACGCCCGGGATGTCCCACGGATCGACCACGAACAGACGCTCGCCTTCAAACCAATAGCCCTTGCATTCGGGCACCTTGATGCCTTTCGTGTTCGGAACGTTCGCGTGATTGACCACGCTGTCGCCAAACAGTTCGTTCGCGCCGATTTCGGCCTTCGCGGGCCAAAGAAACCAGGTGCTTGAGCCCGAGCCGCCGCCGTCGTGGTAGGATTCCGAGTACGATTGCCTGTAGCCGACGCAGTCCCTCGTCTCCAAAAAGCCGCTTTCTACGTATCCGCTGCCAAAGGAGACGAAAAGCATGTCGCGGAACAGCTCGTAATACATGGGGCGGTAGGAGAAGAACCGCGCCATTTTTTCGGCGCAGCGGGCGGGATCGCCCGAAAACCTTTCGATGAACGGATGGTGAGACGCGGCGAACACGATCTTCGTCTGCCGATCCAGCTGATCGGAACCCCTGACATATCTGGCGCTGTACGAAATGCAGTCTCCGCGCGCTTTGGCCTGCGGAAAGGTGAACTCCCAGAGACTGCAGGCACAGGAATCGCCGGTTTTGTATTTTATGTTCTCGATCTCTTCCGGGTCAGGAAGGAGCTTTCGCATATCTTCCCGCAGGGTTTCGTCCGGGGTGCCTGAGCCCTCGCCGCTTATCATTCTGTCGTCCATAGATGCATTTCCCTTTCATACGTTGAACCTGAACAGCGTCACGTCGCCGTCCTTCATCACGTAGTCCTTGCCCTCGCTGCGCACGAGGCCCTTTTCCTTGCAGGCGGCCATGCTGCCCTCGCGGACGAGGTCGTCGTAAGAGACGATCTCGGCGCGGATAAAGCCCCTTTCGAAGTCCGTGTGGATCTTGCCCGCGGCCTGGGGCGCCTTGGTGCCGTTTACGATGGTCCAGGCGCGCACCTCCTTGGGGCCGGCGGTCAGGAAGGAGATGTAGCCGAGCAGCTCGTAGCCGAGCTTCACCAGTCGGTCAAGGCCGCTCTTTCCGATGCCCATTTCGTCCAGGAATTCCTGCTTTTCTTCGGGGTCGAGCTGGGCGATCTCCTCTTCGAGCTTTGCGCAGATGACCAGCACCTGGCTGCCCTCGTCTTTGGCGATCTGCTTTACGCGCCTGACCATCGGGAGGTCTTCACTGCCCTCGCCCACGTCGTTTTCGCCGATGTTGGCCGCGTAGACGACCTTTTTGGAGGTCAAAAGGAACCAGCCGTTCACGATCTCGGTCTGCTCCTTGCTCAGCGGCGCCGTGCGGGCAGGCTTTAACCCGTCCAGGTGCTTCAGCACGATCTCAGCCGCCTCGACCTCTTCGGCGTACTTCTTGTCGCCGTTTTTGAGCAGATGCTGCGCCTTTTCGAGGCGCTTGCTCACGGTCTCGATGTCCGCGAGGATCAGCTCTGTCTGTATGGTCTCTATGTCCCTTGCGGGGTCGACGCTGCCGTCGACGTGGATGACGTTTTCGTCCTCGAAGCAGCGCACCACGTGCACGATGGCGTCCACCTCGCGGATGTGGCTCAAAAACTTGTTGCCCAGGCCCTCGCCCTTGCTCGCGCCCTTGACGAGGCCCGCGATGTCCACGAACTCGAGGGTCGCGGGGGTGTATTTTTCGGGGTGGTACATTTCGCTGAGCACGTCCAGCCTTTCGTCCGGCACGGCCACCACGCCGGTGTTCGGTTCGATGGTGCAGAAGGGATAGTTCGCCGCCTGCGCGCCCGCGCAGGTGATCGCGTTGAACAGTGTGCTCTTGCCCACATTCGGCAGACCCACAACACCTAATTTCATAGAAGAAAGCTCCTTTACGCATATTCATCTGCCCTATTTTAGCACGAAAGAGAGGATTATACAAGAACCGCGTATGTAAATATGCAATTATCCCATGCGCCGACCGCATTATCTTTTTTCCGAAACCGCTTGACATATGGGCGAAGATATGGCAACATAAACGCAGAAAATACGACGCTTTCTGAAAGGACGGTTCGATTATGGAACGCTATGATTTTGCGGCCGCTTTCAAGGACAGGCAATGGCTTGACGATATCCCGGGAAAGCTCAGGGACAAAATGCTCTTCGGCGTGCAAAAGGCGCGGGAAGTCAGCTTCATGCCCTACACCACCAAAAACGGCGCGTGGCAGGAATGCAAAATCGGCTGGTGGACGAACGGCTTCTGGCCGGCCTCGATGTGGCAGATGTACTTGATGAGCGGCGACGAGCGCTTCCGCGAAGAGGCCGTGCGCGCAGAGGGCATGCTGGACGAGGCGCTGAAAGACTTCAAAGACCTGGATCACGACGTGGGTTTCATGTGGCTGATCCATTCGGGCGTGCGCTTCGCGCTGGAAGGGAACCGGGACAGCTTCGACCGCGTGCTCTTCGCCGCGAACATGCTGGCGGGGCGCTTTAATCCCCTGGGCTTTCTGCGCGCGTGGAACAATCCCGGGCGCGAGGGCTGGGCGATCATCGACACGATGATGAACCTGTCGATCCTGTACTGGGCAAGCCGTAAGACCAGTGACCCGCGCTTCAAAAACGTCGCGATGGCGCACGCGAATACGGCGATCAAATACTTCGTAAGGCCGGACGGTTCCTGCAACCACATTGTGATCTTCGATCCCGAGACCGGCGCTTTTTTGGACAATCCCGCCGGGCAGGGCTTCGCCTCGGGCTCGAGCTGGTCGCGCGGGCAGAGCTGGGCGCTGTACGGCTTTACCCTGAGCTACTTAAACAGCGGAAAAGCGGAATATCTTGATACAGCAAAGCGCGTGGCGGACTATTTCCTTTCGCATCTGCCGGACGACAAAATACCGCCGTCCGACTTCCGCCAGCCGGAAGAGCCGCCCCTCAAGGACGATTCCGCCGGCAACATCGCCGCGTGCGGCCTGATCGAGCTGGCTTCCTGCCTCGGAAAGGAAGCGGGACAGCGCTACTTCGACGCGGCGATCGCCATCCTGCGGGCGCAGGAGGCGTCGGACGCGAACTGGCAAAAGGACGACCCCGCGATCTTCACGCGCTGCGCCGCGCGCTGGTGCGACGATCCCAATTCGCAGATGACGATGAACTACGCCGATTACTTCTTTATCGAAGCGGTCAACAAGCTGCGCGGCGAAAAGCTGCTGTTCTGGAAGCCCTGACTGGCCTTTTCCGTAAGCGATGGACAGCGATATACTGATCGTCGGCGGCGGCGCGGCGGGCCTTGCGGCGGCGCTTTCCGCGGCGAAAACGAATCCGCGCCTGAAGGTCGGCGTGCTGGAGGCGCAGCCGCGCAGCGGCAAAAAGCTGCTGGCGACGGGCAACGGCCGCTGCAATCTCATGAACGAGAGGGCCGAAAAGGAAGACTACGCGGGCGACGCGGACTTCATAGCGCCCGCGCTTTCCCTGTACAAAAGAGAATACGGTCGGTTTTGGGAAGAGCTCGGGCTTTTGCTGAGCACGGAGGACGAGGGGCGCGTCTACCCCGGCGTCAATCAGGCAAGCGCCGTACTGGACGCGCTGCGATTGAACCTGCGTGAAAAGGGCGTAAGCGAGATCACGGATTTCGCGGCCGTGCGGATCGAAAAGCGCCGGGACGGCTTTACCGTGTATTCCGAAGGCAGGGCGCTTTCCTGCCGCAGGCTCATTCTGGCGACGGGCGGCAAGGCGGGAAAGGGTCTCGGCGAAAACGACAGCTTCACGCGCCTGCTCAGCCCTTTCGGCCACCGCGTTACGCGCGTATATCCCGCGCTCACGTGCCTGAAAACCGACAGGCAGCATCTCAGCGGCTTAAAGGGCATACGCCTGCGGGGCGAGATCTGCCTGTGCCGAAACGACGAGGTCCTGAAGCGCGAAAAGGGCGAAATACTGTTTCAGGACGACGCGCTCAGCGGCATCGCTTCGATGCAGTTAAGCCTTATCGCTTCTCCGCTCATCAGCCGCGGCGAAAAGCTGCACGCGCTTTTGTCGCCGCTGGGCGAAAGAGCGGAGAACATTATAAAAGGCAGGATATGCGCGCATCCAACGCGCAGCGCGCAGGAGCTTCTGACCGGCGCGGTGAACCGCCTGATCGCCCTCAGCGCGCTCAAGCGGGCGGGCATCTCCCCCGTGCAGCGTGCCGATAGCTTTACGCCTTCGCAGACAGAGGCGCTGATCGGGGAATTGCGCTCCTGGCGCGTCCCCCTGACCGGCACGGGCGGCTTCAGCCAGGCGCAGGTCATGCTGGGCGGGCTGGACACGCGCGATTTCGATGGCGAAACGATGCGCAGCAGGCGCGTGCAGGGGCTCTTCGCGGCAGGCGAAATGCTCGACGTGACCGGGCCCTGCGGCGGCTACAACCTCGAATGGGCCTGGGCGAGCGGCATGCTGGCCGGTAAAACCGCCGCGGAGGAACTGAAATGATACGACTGAAAAACCTTTCCCTGACGCCGGACGAAGCGCTTTTGCCCCTGAAAGACGCGGCGGCAAGGGCGCTTAAGCTGAAACCGCAGGACATAGTGACCGCAAGGCTTTCCAAAAAGAGCGTGGACGCGCGCGACAAAAGCGACGTGCGCCTCGTCGTGACCGTGGACGTCGAGCCTAAGCGAAAGCCCGTCTTCATGCCCAAAAACGCGGAGATCGCGCCCGAGGAGACGCCGTGGACGGAGAGCGTCTGCGCTGCCCCGCCCGCGCAGCCGCCCGTCGTGGTCGGTCTGGGGCCCGCGGGGCTTTTCGCCGCGCTGACGCTCTGCAAAAGGGGCCTTAAGCCCGTCGTGCTCGAGCGGGGAAAGCCCGTGGACGAGCGAAAAAGGGACGTAAACGAATTTTTCCGGACCGGAGCACTGAACACCGAGAGCAACGTGCTCTTCGGCGAGGGCGGCGCGGGCGCTTTTTCCGACGGAAAGCTGAACACGGGCACGAAGGACGCGCGGCTCAGGCACGTGCTCAGGACCCTTTACGAGTTCGGCGCGCCGGAGGAGATCCTCTACGAGGCCAAGCCCCACGTGGGCACGGACCGGCTCTCCCTCGCGGTCAAAAACATACGAAACGAGATTGAGCGCCTTGGCGGCGACGTGCGCTTCGAAACGGCGCTGACCGGCCTTATCGTCGAGGACGGCAGAGTGGTCGGCGCGCGGACGGACAAGGGCGACGTTCCCTGCTGCGGCGTCGTACTGGCCCCCGGCCACAGCGCGCGGGACGTTTTCGAGATGCTCAAAAGCGCGGGCGTATACATGGAAAAGAAGCCCTTTTCGATGGGCGCGCGCGTAGAGCACAGCCAAAAGTGGCTGGACAGGGCGCAGTACGGCAGGTTTTGCACCCATCCCGCGCTGGGCCGGGCAGACTATAAGCTGAACGTAAAAGCCCCCTCCGGCCGGGGCGTGTACACGTTCTGCATGTGCCCCGGCGGGCAGGTGATCGCTTCGGCGAGCGAGGAAGGCGGCGTCGTCACCAACGGCATGAGCGAGTTTTTGAGAGACAAGCCCAACTGCAACAGCGCCGTGCTGGTCGACGTGCGCCCCGAGGATTTCGGCTCGGACGACGTGCTCTCCGGCGTGTATTTTCAAAGAAAATGGGAAAGGGCGGCCTACGAGCTGGCGGGCGGCGGCTACAGGGCGCCGTCTCAGCTCGTCGGCGATTTTTTGCAGGGCGTAAAGAGCCTTTCCGCCGGCAGCGTCCCTCCCTCCTACCTTCCCGGCGTCAGCTGGACGGACCTTGGCCTGTGCCTTCCGGAATTCGTGTCGCGGGACATGAAGTACGCCCTTGCACAGTTCGACCGCCGTGTGCACGGCTTTGCGGCGGCAGACGCGGTGCTGACGGGCGTGGAGACGCGCTCCTCCTCCCCCGTAAGGATCGTGCGGGACGGACAAAGCCTGCAAAGCAGCTTAAGGGGCCTCTACCCCGCGGGCGAAGGCGCGGGCTACGCGGGCGGCATCTCCTCCGCGGCGGTGGACGGCATCCGCGCAGCCGAGGCCTTTTGCTGGGATTGAAAAGCCCACGGGGATTGCATTTGACGGCGACGTGATGTAAAATAGGTACCTAAAAAGCAGCCCTTTTACGAAAGGCATTCAGAATGGAACAGATGAACCTCTTCGGCGGCGAGGAAAAGCCGCTGGCCGGCCCCCTCGCAAGCCGCCTGCGCCCCGAAACGCTGGACGACTACGTGGGTCAAAAGCACCTGATCGGTCCCGGCAAAATGCTCAGAAAACTGATCGAGCAGGATCAGATCTCCTCGATGGTCTTCTGGGGGCCGCCGGGCGTCGGAAAGACGACGCTTGCGCGCATCATCGCCCGCAGCACGAAGGCCGCGTTCATCGATTTTTCGGCGGTCACCAGCGGCATCAAGGAGATCAAGGCCGTGATGGAGCAGGCCGAGAGCGGCCGGCGAAACGGCATAAAGACGATCCTGTTCGTGGACGAGATCCACCGCTTCAACAAGGCGCAGCAGGACGCCTTTCTGCCCTACGTAGAAAAGGGCAGCATCATACTGATCGGCGCGACGACCGAAAACCCCTCCTTTGAGATCAACGGCGCCCTTCTCAGCCGCTGCAAGGTGTTCGTGTTAAAGGCGCTCGAGGAAGAAGACCTGATACAGCTGCTGAAACATGCGCTGAAGGACAAGCGCGGTTTCGGCGAAATGGAAGTGGTCGTCTCCGAAGACGAGCTGGGCGCCATCGCCCGCTTTGCCAACGGCGACGCGCGAAGCGCCCTGAACACGCTGGAAATGGCCGTGATCAACACCCCCGCAGACAGGGATGGCCGCGTGCACGTGACGCGCGAGGTCGTAAGCGAATGCACCGACCGCCGCTCCCTCCTCTACGACAAAAAGGGCGAGGAGCACTACAATCTGATCAGCGCGCTGCACAAGTCCATGCGCAACAGCGACCCGGACGCGGCGGTGTACTGGCTGATGCGCATGCTGGAGGCGGGCGAGGACCCGCTCTACATCGCGCGGCGCATCGTGCGCTTTGCCAGCGAGGACGTGGGCATGGCGGATTCGGCGGCGCTGAGCGTGGCCGTGGCGGCGTATCAGGCGTGCACGTATCTGGGCATGCCGGAGTGCGACGTGCACCTTGCGCACGCGGCGGTGTACCTTTCCATGGCGCCGAAATCCAACGCGGTGTACCGGGCCGTGGGGCTGAGCCGCGGCGACATACGCCAAAAACCCGCCGAGCCCGTGCCCCTGCAGATCAGGAACGCGCCCACGCAGCTCATGCAGCAGCTGGACTACGGAAAGGGCTACATCTACGCCCACGACACGCAGGAAAAGCTCGCCAAAATGGCCTGCCTCCCCGATTCCCTGGCCGGGACGAGATACTACCTGCCGACCGATCAGGGAAAAGAGAAAGAAATACGAAAGCGTCTTGACGAAATCATTCAATGGAAAAGCGAGCCGTGACGGCCCGCTTTTCACTGTTTCATACGTCTTCGGAAATTGCCGCTGCAAAGGTCTCAGGCGTTCATATCCTCGTATTCTTTCTTGAGATTCAGAAGCTTATTCTCCAATTCCTTGCGCTTTGGATCGTTTTTATCCATTTTTATGATTTTTTGGTACAGCGTTCTTTGCGCGTTGTAATTATTTACCTTTGCCTGCTGAAGATCGACGCCGTCATTCTTCTCCTCTTTTATTTGCTCTTCTTTTATCTGCTTTTGCTCTGTCTGTTCTTTCTTTATCTGCTTTTCTTTTTGGCTGTCCTGTTCTTTTTCAGGGCTCTTATACAATGAATTTATCATTTCATCATATGCTGCTTTTAGCTCCTTAAGCTTTTCTTCGTAGGTAGAACGTTCAGGTTCGTTTTCTCCCAGCTTTGCTATTTTCTCTCCGATTTCTATCTGCTCATTCAGATTATTCGTTACTTCCTGCTGTAATTCTGCACGCTTTTTCATCTCCAGTATTTTTGCTTCTGCTTTTCTCTGTTCTTCCTCCTGCCTTCTTCTTTCTTCCTCACGCCTGCGTTCTTCCTCTTTTCTCTTTTCTTCCTCGCGCCTGCGCTCCTCTTCTTTTCTCTTCTCTTCCTCGCACCTACGCTCCTCTTCTTTTCTCTTCTCTTCTTCGTGTCTGCGTTCCTCTTCTATTTTCTTTTGTTCTTCCCTCTTGCGTTCCTCTGCTTGTCGCCTTTCTTCGTCCTGCCTTATGCGCTCTTGTTCAAGCATGCGTTCTCTATCTTGTCTTAGCCCAGTTTCTTTGCTCTTTTCGTTTCTCACCATAATGCTCGCCATGGCCAACACGTTCTCGGCTATGTCGCCGTAAGCGTAGAGGGTGAGAGTGGCCACCCAACAGAGTAAAGGCCCTATCACACACAGAGCTACACCTGTGATTATGAGAACTACACCATCACGCATGTCGGCTCCGATGATAATGAGAACTATTCCCAAAATAATGAATAGAATTATGCTTATAGTGCATACTGCCTTCGCCACTCCTTTAATGCTGCGTCCTACATTCTCGAACATGATCATTTCCTCCTTAATTCATCAAGATACTTTTCGATTTCCGATTTTGGCTTGTTATCTTTTGAGTTGATTCTGCGGTCACTTGGCAGGCAGGCAAAGAACAAAAGACTGAATCCGAGTAATGGTTGAAAATATATTGATATAAAAGAAAGGATACCGCGGACATCGGAAAACATAAAATCATTCGGGTAAAGTAAGAATAGATACGCAATGTATAGTATCCATATTGCTGCCAGTACAAGTGATATTATGCTAAAGCTTTTACCATTATAATGCACGGATATAGAAAGATAAGAAACGATTATTATTATGGAACTCAATTCGATTAGGGCATCAATACTTAGCCACATATGAAATAATAATCCATAAATTAGAAGTATCAAAAGTCTAAATATCCAACACCCAATAATTCCCGCCATCCTTTGATTTATGGAATTCTTTTCAGAACCATTGATCCCAATATATACGGAAATATAAAAAAGTATATCCAGCAAAAGGCTCAATGCACCAATAATATGAGAATATGAGTTTGGATTAACAATACATATTATTGAAATTGCAATCAGCATTCCCAAAACCAGCTTTATTTTCTTTCGTCCGCTTATCTTCATATGCCGCCCCTCCATTTCATTTTTTCTATATAATTATACACTACATTTGGTGTAAATGTCAATACGCCGAATGTGGTGTGTGTAAAATCCTTTCGGTGATAAGCATGAAACAATGGAATGAGATAATACGCGAGTTGAGGGAAGACAACGACCTGAAGCAATCGTATGTCGCAAAGGTACTCGATACTACACAACAGGTGTATTCGCGCTACGAAAACGGCGTGAACGAGCTGCCGCTGCACCATCTGAAAACGCTCTGCCTGTTTTACGGCGTGAGCGCCGACTACATTCTTGGTATAAGCGCCAAAAAGGAAATAAAATAGAGCGCCGATACGGCGCAAAACAAATATCGTGACTGTTATATAAGTGCAAAACCCAAGGAGAAGTTTGGAGGGGCGCAGCCCCTCCGACTTCAATCCTTGGTGCTTTGCGGGGCTGTTTAGCAGCCCCTTTGTGTTTTATGTGTCTTTACCGCACGGCGACGAAGTCGAAGCCGTGTCGGTTTGCAAACGTTTCGGCGAAGGAGCCGCTCTTTCCGAAGACCGTAAGCCCGCTTACGCCTGTAAAGGCGCTTTCGTCGATCTGATCGCAGCTTTGCGGAATGTAGATCGCCGTGAGGTTTTTGCAGTTTGCAAACGCGTTTTTGCCGATGGCGGTGAGCCCTTCGGGCAATTGCGCGCGCTTTGCGCCGATAGCGGCAAAGGCGTTGTCCGCGACGGTTTTCGTCGCCTTGGGCAGCGTGAAGTCGGCGCCGGTAAAGGCGGTGTCGATCAGAACGTAGTCGATGCCGTTTTGCCGCGCGAATGCGTGCGCCGCGCTGCCGGCAAAGCAGCGGATCGTAAAGCCGGCGCAGTTTTCAAAGGCGTCGGGCGCGATCGAGGTAACCGAAGAAGGAACGGTGATCGTCTTCAGCGCGTAATTGTTGATGAAGGTGTTCGAATAAATCGCCTGAACGCCCTCGGGGATGTCGTAGCGCTCGACGAGCCTGCAGTTGTGGAAGGCCCTCGCGCCGAGGTACGTGAGGCTTGCAGGCAGCCTGAAGGAGGTCAGGGCGTAGCAGCCGTCGAAGGCCTGCGCGCCGATGAAAGTACAGCCGTCCGGCAAAGCGACCTGCCCGAGCGCGCCGCAGAGCCGGAAGGCTCTTGCGCCGACGCGCGCAATCGAAGCGGGAAGCTGCACGCTCGTCAAGGCCGAAAACTCCTCGAAGGCTCTTTCGCCGATCGCCGTCACGGTCCCGCCCACCTTTACGGACGCGATCTTCCCGCGGAACTCGTACCACGGCTGATCGGCCGCGGAGGCGTAATCGTCCATGGGCCCGCTTCCGTCGATCGAGAGCGTACAGGGACTGCCGCCGAGCGTCCAGGTGACGTTCTGGCCGCATTTGCCCGTGATCGGGCGCACCGTCACGAGGCAGCTCGCCGTTTTCGCGCCGTCGGACGTGCGCACCGTGATCACCGCGCTGCCCGGGCCGACCGCCGTGACCGTGCCGTTTGAAACGCTCGCGACGTTTACGTCGCTGCTCGACCAGGCGACGTTTTTGTTGCCCGCGTCGTCCGGCGATATTTTCGCCGTGAGCAGTGCCGTTTCGCCCCTGCTGAGCGTGACGCTCGCCGGGGAGAGCGCGACCGAATCCACGGGGATGCTGCCCGCGGGCGAACCGACCTTGAAGTTTTTGTCCAGCACTACTTTGCTGAGCGACACACCGTCCTTTGTGTAGGTGACCGTCAGGCTGTAATTGAGATAGCTGTCATAGCACTTCGAGCTGTTGAAGGCGAGCTTGTCGTTGATTGGCTCGCTGGTGGGATTTCCGATGGCGTAGGTGTTCGCGTTGGGCGTCACGGCCACGTTGAAGATGACGGCCTTCGTCACGCGGTTAATGACCTTCGCGCGGATCTCCGCGATCGGGTATCTGCAGCTGACCGTGCCCCTTAAGCCGAAGGACTGGCCGTTGCTGAGCGTCGTCGGGTACGTCGCCCCGGTGATGACGGGCTCTTCGGGCAGGGACGCGGTCGATTTATAAGAGGCGATCTTCTCCGAGGTGGCGCTTCCCGAGGCGGTGAAGGCCTGTTTTACGTTCAATACGTCGCCGCTTTCGTTCTTTGCGGAAATGCAGTAATAGTACGTGCCCGCGCTCGAAACGTTCTGCATTTTGATCTGCGAATCGACGGAATGGATGTCGAAGAAGAAATTGTTCGGATTGGACGCCTTCGTCATGCCGGCCACACGTTTGCCGGAGGCGTTTTCGATCCAGACGTCGACGTAGTTCAGCTTGCTGGGTGAGATCACGGCGCCCTTCAGTATCCAGGAGCTGCCGGTCTTTAAGTTCGCGGGATAGGAGAATTGCGCTCGGAGCGTTCCCTCCGGCGGCTTGTTCGCGTTGTAGGACAGGCGGTAATTGATCGCGTCCAGGGAACTTACGACGGGCTTATCGTTCTTCATGTAGTAGGCGTTTGCGGGATAGCCGCTCTTTCGCGTAAAGCAGGTGTTCAGGTTCGTGTCGCTGAAGCCCGTCGTGGCGTTGCCCTTCCAGGCGCATTCCAGATGCAGATGGACGCCGGTAACGTTCCCGGTCTCGCCCATGTAGCCGATCAGGTCGCCCGCCTCCACGTCCGCGCCCTGTTTTGCGACGATGAAATCCAGATGTGCGTAGCGGAAATCGAGGTTCGGAAACTCCTTGTCCCGAACGGACACGATGTTTCCGTAGGAGCCGTCCGATTTCGCGTAGCGCACCTTGCCGCTGCGAACGGCGAAGATCGCCGAATACTTTGCGCCCTGAATATCGTTCCCCCTGTGCTTGCCTCCGCTGCCGTAGGTCGGAAAATTGTTGCTGACGCCGCTGTAGAGCGCCGGACGGCCGAAAGGCACCACAGTCTCCGCGACAGCCGCCGTCAGAAACAGCGCGAGCACGCCCAGCGTAAGCCACAGTGAAAGCTTCCCCTTCATTTTCAAAACCGATCTCCCCTTCAACGGCGTTTGCCGTATGTTATTGAACGTTTGACGCACGGGCGCGCGAATTGGTTTCCGATTTTTTAAAATTTATTTCATAAATGTTTCGCTCTGTCTCATTTTGTCACAATACCTTCCGTGCATAATAAAAGACCGCGCAGGAGCTCGATTGCTCTTGCGCGGCCGGTTCATTTGCTGCCCGGAAGCTTCAGGCTTAACCGCGGGCAGCGGGGATTACGTGATTTAAGTCGATTACGCGTTCTTGGCGGCTTCCCTCTTGTCCTTGATGCACAGGAAGATCTGGATGCAGCTGATCACGAGGAGGATCGCAAACAGTACGATGAACGCGGTTCTGCTGCTGCCCAGCTTCAGGAACGTGCTGAAGGCAAAGCCCAGTATGCCGATGATGCCGGCGGCGGCGGGGCAGATGCCGGAGGCGAAGCTGTCTCTGTAGACGAACGCCAGCACGATGCCCACGACCAGCAGGATCAGCAGGATGATCGGAACGAGCACGACGCTGTTTCTGCTGTAGGAGGCGATCTTGTAATCGGCTACGGTGCTCTCAAAGCTGGCGGCGTAGTCTTCGGGGAAGGCCACGAAGCCCAGTATGGAGACCTTTTCGATCTTGTCGTAGTTGACTTCGGTGGAGAAGGTGGTTTCCTTCTTTTCGCCGTTCTCGAACTCGATGGTCACGGTGGCGACGTCTTCGTTGGCGCGCTTGGTGTACTTGACCTGCGCGGTGCTCTCCATGATCAGGCTTTCGGTCTGCTCGGCTTCGAATTCGTTGGGATCCTTGATGCCGGCCATGTACTCTTCCTTGGCGGAGAGCTTGGAAGCGGGCGCAGCGGTCGCAGGTTCTTCGGTCGTATCGGCCGTATCGGCGGCGGGCTCGTCCGTGGTCTCGGCGGCCGCTTCGTCGGCGGTCTCATCGGCGGGCGCTTCTTCCGCGGGTTCCTCGGTCGCGGCGGCGCCGGTGCCCTTCACGTCGATTTCCTGATGGTCGTAGAGCCAATCCTTGAAGTCGGCCACGTGCAGTTCGTTGATGAACTTCTCGTAGTATTCGTCCATCTGACCGCTGGCTTTGAGCTCGTCCTTCTTTTCGAGCAGGAACTCTTTCTTGGCGTCCTCGATCATCGCGTCGAGGTCATCGAGCTTGCCCTCCGCGGCGGCCAGGTTCATCGTCTCGTAGTAGACCTGCTTGACTTCGTCCTGGTAGTAGTTCTTGATCAGCGCGTTGTCGAACAGGTCGGTCTGGTCCTCCATGAAGGTGGCGAAGACCTGATCCTTGAGGGCTTCGTTGGCGATCAGTGTGTTGTATCTGTTTTCCTTGGCGCTGATGAGCCTTACGTCGTCGAAGATGGGCCTTACCTTGTCGATCTGCTTCTGGATCTGACCGATGGTCTTTTCGGCCTTCTTGCTGGTCTTGCTGGCTTGGCCGTTCTTGAGCGCGGTCTCGGATTTGCTCGCGGCATTCTTGGCCTTGGCGTAGGCGGCGTTGCTGACGGCAAGCATCTTGTCCAGTTCGCCGTAGACGATCGCATCTCTGTCCTCTGCGCTCATGCGGGAGAGGATGGAAGCGTTCATCTGCTCATAGATCTTGGTCTGATCGGCGTCCTTGAGATCGCCCTTGATGAAATCGAAGAAGTTCTTCTTGATTTCGGCCTTCTGCTCGGCGCTCAGGGTCTTGAAGTGATTCTGGTAGAAGGCCTCTCTGTCCTTCTTCTTGTCGGCGGCCTTGATCTTGGCAGCCTTGGCTTCGGCGTAGATGTCTGCGGCACCGTTGGCGGCGTCTTCGAACCAGGCCTTGAGGGCTTCGGCGTTGGCCTCGGCGTAGAGCTTGTACTCGACGGTTTCCTTGTCGGCGTAGTTCTGATACAGCATCTGCTTGAAGCTGTCCAGGTTGGCCTTGGCGAAGTCCTCGTACATGATGCTCAGGTTGCCCTGATACATGACCTGCTTCTGCGCGTCGGCTACCTTCTTGAGCTCGGCAGCGAGATTTGCGTCCGCACCGGCGATGGCCAGCTCGGCCAGATACTCTTTGTACTCGGCGGTCTTGTTGGCGGTCACGAAATCGCTGTAGTAGTGATCGGGAATGTTCTTGTCTTCGCCGTCCACGTACTGGGCGTAGAGCTCATCGCTCAGCTCGTTCTTTCTGGAGGCGTCGGCGAGGTAGGCCGCGAATTCGCTCTGGCACTTCTCTTTAATGAAGGCCTTGTACAGCAGGGTGTTCATGTCCTTGATGTAGGCGGCCTTGGTCCTTGCGTTGTCGGTGGCGTCCGCGTAGAGCTTCTCGGTCAGGGCGGCCTTGTTCTCGTTTACGTAGGCGCTGAACTTATCGGCGTTGGCTACGGCGTAAGCCTCGTAGTCGGCGGCGCCCAGATCCGCGGTCCTTGCCTCGTAGACGGCGTCCACGATCTTGGCTTCGTTGTCGGAAATGAACTTGGTGAATTCGCCGGAGTCGGGCTTTACGAAGCCTTCGACGAAAGCGTCCTTCTTGTCGCCCGCAAGCAGCGCTTCCAGCGCGGCGTCAAGGATGCTGTCCTCGCCGACGCCCAGGCTCGCGGCGTATTCGGCGGCGAACTGGCCTTCGGCCACGTACCACTTTTTGAAATCGTCGTCCTTGACGCTGAGCACGGCGGCCAGATGGTCGTCGGCGAACTCAGTCGTCAGGGCCCTGTTGTATTCGCTGCTCTTGATCTTGACCCATTCGAGGCTGGGATCGATCGCGCCCTCGGTCATGGGCACGTACTCGCCGTTTTCGTTCTTCTCGTAGCTGTAGACGGCAAGGCAGGCTTCATACGCCTTGTCCAGCGCGTCCTTGGCCTGCGTCAGGCACTGCTTTGCAGTCTGGCGGGAGCTGATGGCGGTCTCGAGCTGGCGGTTGGCGGTGCGCATCGCGGTGGTCAGCGTCTTGTATTCCTCGGCGTAAGGATCTCCCTCCTGGCTCAGCGCCACGAGATCTTCCTCTGCCTCGGCCGCTTCGGCGGTTTCTTCGCCGCCTTCTTCGCTTGCTTCTTCCTCTACGACGGCTTCCTCTTCGGCGCTGCGCTGCTTGAGCTCAAAGGCCGGCTTGCCCATGCTGGCGGCCAGCTGGTTGCAGATCTTGCCGATCTCGTTGTACTTTTCCCAGGCCTGATTCTCATAATCGAGGCAATCGTTGTAGTTCTGGGCGATGGTGTCGTAGTTTTCAAGCGCGGTGTTGAATGCGTCCAGAGCGAATTTCTGGTTCACGCGCAGCTTGTTGTTGGTCTGGAGCTTGGAATCCTTGCCGGTGGCGGAAACGATGAGCTTCTTATAATCTTCGTCGTTCTCGTCGGCGCCTTCCAGCACCCAGGTCTTGCCAAAGAGCATGTCCTGCGTTCCGTCGCCCTTTTCACCCGCGGGGATCAGCGTTGTGGTCCTCTTGCCGAAGGTGAAGTAGGGGCTGAGCATCATCACGATCAGCACAATGCACAGTACCGCGATAATGAAACTGATGCAGCGCGACCGATTCAGCTTGAGCTCAAAGGTCTTCATATGCGTCTCTCCTTATTCAGATATTTTACCGGATATGCGTATTTTACAATAAACATAAGCGCCTGTCAAGCCAAAATATGCCGAATTTTGAGCTTTGACGGAATTTTTGTGCACGTTTTTGCCCTCGATGGCCGAAATTTTAGTTAAATTCTTAACTATATTTTAATATATGCAGTTTTTTGCCGCTTCTTTGCAAAAATATCGGGGCGGCCGCGTGGGCCGCCCCGGAAGGTTTTCGTCCTTTCGCCGCGCTACACGTTTTCCCAGACGGCCGGGCGGTTTTCCCTGAAGTTGAGTTCCGGGCTGTTGACGCTGACGCGGGTGTTGGCGGGCACGGAGCCGGTCACGAAGGCGTTCGCGCCGATGATGCAGTCGTCGCCGATGACCGTGTCGCCGCCCAAAATCGACGCGCCGGAATACACGGTGATCCTGCTGCCCAGCGTCGGATGGCGCTTTGTGCCGCTTAGCAGCTGGCCCTTCCGGGTGGATAGCGCGCCCAGCGTCACGCCCTGGTAGAGCTTTACGTTGTCGCCGATGACCGTGGTTTCGCCGATGACGACGCCGGTGCCGTGGTCGATAAAGAAGTAGCTGCCGATGCGCGCGCCGGCGTTTATGTCGATGCCGGTCTGGCTGTGGGCGTACTCGGTCATCATGCGGGGGATGAGCGGCACTTTGAGCAGGCAGAGCACGTGCGCCAGCCTGTAGACGGTGATCGCGAACAGTCCCGGATAGGAAAAGATCACGTCCGTCACGGAATTCGCCGCGGGGTCGCCGTCAAAGAGCGCCTGCGCGTCGGTCGCCAGAAGCTTTTGGACCTCGGGGAGCGCCTCCACGAAGCCGCAGAGCGCCTCCTCGGCCGTTTGCTGTTTTGATTCGTCGTCCGCGCCGAAGGCCCTGCGCAGCTGAAGGCGCAGGTCCTCACAGATCTTGGTCAGCTTGTAGCCCGAGGCGTAGACGTTGTTCCTGGCCGAGGGCGCCTCGAAGTAGCCGGGGAACATGACGCCCCTGAGCCTTTCGGTGATCTCGATGACCTTGCTTCTGTCGGGCAGTCCCCTGTCCGGATAGGCAACGGCGCCGCATTCGCTCGAAAAGGCGTTGATCCTCGCCGCGGCCTCGGCTATTGCCCGGTTGATTTTGCTTTCCATGTGTCCTTTTTCCTTCCGTTCGCAGCCGGTTTTTTGTATTCTTCCCTCGGAAAGAGCACGTTTGCGGCTTTCGTTTTGGCAAAGTCGGTCAAAAACGCGCTATAGTTGCGTATGCTCTGCATGAATTTTTCTCTTTTTAGGGCGACCTCCGCCTTGTCGCTCAGGTGCGCCATTTTGTTCAGCGCCCTCTCCCACTTGCCCGTGGTCACGGCGGAGGACATCTCCTCCGGCACGACGCTGATCAGCTTTTGGCCCTTTTCGGTCGAAAGCAGCGCCTTGCGCTCCCGTTTTATGTAGCCCACGGCGATCAGCCGCTGTATGATCGCGGCGCGGGTCGCCGGCGTTCCGAGACCCGAGTCCTTCATCTTTTCGCGCAGCTCCTCGTCGTCGATCAGCTTTCCCGCGCTCTCCATGGCCTTGAGCAGCGTGTCCTCGGTGTAGTGCTCCGGCGGCTTGGTCTGCTTGCTTTTTACGGAGGTTTTCAGGATCGGGCACTCGTCGCCCTCCTTCAGAGGCGGGATCGTGCCGTCCGAGTCCTTCTCTTTCTTCTTGTCCTCCGCGTCCGCCTTGTACAGAGCGCGCCAGCCCTGCGAAACGGGCGTCGAGGCGTTGCTTTTGAAGCTTTCGCCCTCGCAGGCGGTCACGACGCTGCAGGCGAGGTAGACGTAATCGGGATAGTGGTTGGCGATCAGGCGCCTTGCCACGAGGTCGTAGATCTTGCTTTCGTCGGCGCTTAAGCGGCTCAGGTCCGGCACCTTGTCGGTGGGAACGATCGCGTGGTGGTCGCTGATCTTTTCGTTGTCGTAGATCCGCTGCGCGGTCTTTATGGGGCTTACTGCCCTGACCATGGCAGCGTAGGGCTCGGGCAAGCGCGAAAGCGTTTGCGAAACCTTGGGCTTCATGTCGTCCGGCAGGAAGCGCGAATCAGTCCTTGGATAGGTGATGAGCTTGTGCGTTTCGTACAGCGCCTGGGCGACGGAAAGCGTCTTTTCCGCGCTGAAGCCGAATTTGCGGTTGGCCTCACGCTGCAGCGTCGTCAGATCGTACAGCTTTTCGGGCGGCACGCGCTTTTCCTCGGCCCTGTATTCGGTGACTACGGCCGTTTTGCCCTTCACTTTGGCGGCGATCGCCTTGGCCTTCGCTTCGTCGTTTATATGCGTGTTTTTGGTCTCCGGGTCGAACCATACGCCCTGCCAGGAACCGTAGTCGGCCCTTACCTCCCAGTAGCTTTCGGGTTTGAATGCGCTTATCTCCCTGTCGCGCTTTACGATCAGCGCAAGCGTCGGCGTCTGCACGCGGCCCACGCTCAAAAGGCTTCCGTAGCGCAGCGTGAACGCCCTCGTCGCGTTCATGCCGACCAGCCAGTCCGCCTCCGACCGGCAGCGGGCGGACGCGTACAGCGCGTCGTACTCGCCCGAGGGCTTTATGCTGTCGAAGCCCGCGCGGATCGCGGCGTCCGTCATCGAGGAGATCCAAAGACGGCTGAAGCTCTTTTTGCAGCCGGCCTGCTCGTAGATGTAGCGGAAGATCAGTTCACCCTCGCGCCCGGCGTCGGTCGCACAGATGATGTGGTCGATCTCGGGGGAATTCATCAGTTCCTTCACGGTTTTGAACTGGGACGCCGTGGGTTTCAATACCTTGAGCGGTATCTTTTCGGGCAGGATCGGAAGGTCGTATACGTTCCATTTGGAATACTTCGCGTCCAGCTCGTCCGGCTCCTTCAGGGAGACCAGATGCCCGATGGCCCAGGTGACGACGTATTTTTCGCCCGTAAGGCAGCCCTCGCCGCGCCCGGCACATTTGAGCACGCGGGCGATGTCTCTGCCCACGGAGGGTTTTTCGGCGACTACCAGCGTTTTCACTGCGCACTATTTCCCGTCTGATCCTGATTGTTCGTGCTGCTCTCCAAGCGCCCGCTGCGCCGGTAGAGCTTGCGGTCGAGCGACCAGATGCGCTCGGTAAAGCAGCCCGGGTTCACCTTTTCGCACTCGAGCTTCATTTCGAACATGCGCGCGTCGAGCAGATCCAGTATGTGCAGCGCCTCGGCCTCCGGGAACATCGGGGGCTTGGGCGAGCCGTATTCGGGCAGGTCGTGGTGGGCAAGCACCATGTGCTCGAGCATCACCAGCAATTCGCGGTCCATGCCGATCTCGCGCCCGAAGCGGTCCAGCTTGCTTACGCCCATCACGATGTGGCCCAGCAGATTTCCTTCCACCGAATAGTCGGTCACCAGCCCCAGCGCGTCGCACTGCATTTCGTCGATCTTGCACAGGTCGTGTATGATCACGCCCGCAGCCAAAAGATCTGCGTCCAGAAAGGGGTACAGCTCGCACAGGAAGCCCGCGCCCCTGAGCATCGTGGTCGTGTGGTTGAGCAGGCCGCCCTTTTGCGCGTGGTGCAGGTTTTTCGCGCCCGGCATCGTCTGCAGCTTGTCGCCCGCGTCGTCGATCATGCGCAGCACCAGTTCCTTGAGCTGCCTGTTTTCCATCGCGTCGGTGCGGTCGATGATGTCGTCCAGCATGTCCTGCGAGGGCCTGGGCGCGGTGGGGATCAGGCGGTTGATGTCCACTTCGTCCGCCGGCGCGGAGGAGCGCATTTTATCTACCCTCAGCTGCAGGCGGTTGTTGTATTCCAGCACCATGCCGCGCACCTTGAGCACCTCGCCGACCTCGGGCGGCAGCTCCGTTGCGTCCCAGCGCTTGGCGTTGATCTCGCCCGTGGTGTCGCACAGCGTCATGTCCAGGTATTTCGAGCCGTTCATGGAGCTCCGCTGCTGGGCGTTTTTGACCAGCAAAAAGCCCTCGAAGCTCATGTTCTTTATAAAATCGGCCACCCCGAGCTGCTCCTTCATCGTCTCACTCCCGTCTTCCGTATTTGGTTTTATTCTACATCAATTCCGCGCCCATTTCAACGCCCGAACGCAATATGTATAAATGTTTAATAAGTCTTGACAAATTGCAATACTTATGATATACTTTGTTCACAAAATACTATGCGCGGAGGCATATGTATGAAACGCTTTGTGAAACTGATCTGTGCGGTGCTGTGCCTATCCTTCCTTTTGGGCAGCGCCGTGTTCGCCAGGGCCGACAACGACGGGCTGTACGCGTTCGTGAGCGTAAACCGCGCGTCGCTGTACAAGACCGCCGGCATGAACAGCCGCATAAAATATCTGTATAAGTTCGAGCTCGTCACCGTCTTGCAGAGCGACGGCTCGAAATCCAAGGTGACCGGCGGCGGAAAGACCGGCTATATCTACAATAAATATCTGAAGTCGGTGAGCCCCATCAACGAGACCGCCTACGTAAACCGTGCCACGAAGGTCTACGCGCGCCCCTCGACCTCCTCGGCCAGCCGCAAGATCGAGCGCAACACGCGCGTGAACGTACTGATGTACTCCGGCTCCTGGGCGATGATCGAAAAGGACGGAAACCTCGCCTACATCCAAAAGGCGTTTTTGAGCGAAACGCAGACCGAGGAATCCACCGCGCCGATCTCCGTCCGCGGAAAAACGGATTATACGCTCAGCGGCAACGTCGTCGAATGCGATTTTCAGGCGACGGTCACCGCGTCGTCGCTTCGGGTGTACTCCAAGGCCTCCACGTCCTCCTCGAAGCTCGGCACCATCAAAAAGAACACCGTCGTTAACGTCTACGCGTACAATTCCAGCTGGGCCTACATCGAGCTGAACGGCAAGTGGGGCTACTGCCGCTGGGCGTACCTGAAAAAGGCGCCGACGGCGGAGAGCGCAACGCCCGCGCCCACCGAAAAAACGGACGGCTACACCAGGCCGGACGAGCCGCTCGACGCCGTCACGAACGACAAGATCAAGGTCTACGACAAAGCGAGTACCTCAGGCAAATACCTTGGCTACATTTCCAAGGACACGCCTCTTCAGGTGCTGGCGTACAACGACAGCTGGGCGCAGATCAGCCTGAAGGGCAAAACGGGCTTTACGCCCAAAAGCGGCCTCACTTTAAGCGCCGCGGCACCCACGCCCACGCCCACTGTCGAACCGACGGCAACGCCCACGCCCGCGCCCACCTACGCCTCGACCGACGACATCTTTCTGAACGCCTCCACGACGAACGAGCAGAAGATCTACGAATACCTCACCTCCCGCACGGACTACAACGAGGCCGTGGCCTGCGGCATATTGGCCAGCATCAAGCAGGAGTCCAACTTCAGCCCCACCTCCGGCAAGGGCAGCGGCTATCAGGGCCTTTGCCAGTGGAGCACCTCGCGCTTTGCGATTCTGACCGACTGGTGCGAAAGGAACAACTACAACCCCTATTCCCTCGAAGGGCAGATCAAGTTTTTGTGGTACGATTTGAGCCAGCGCTACACCGTGTACCACAAGGCGCTGCTTGCGATGGAGAATACAGCCGAGGGCGCGTATCAGGCCGGCTACTATTTCTGCTATTACTACGAGCGCCCCAGCTCTCTGGAGTCCTCCTCCGTAAAGCGCGGCACGAACGCAAAGGACGTTTACTGGGTCAAGTACGCGCACTGATATGAAGCTGTTCGACACACACTGCCACATAAACGATCCGAAATTCGATACCGACCGCGCCGAAGTGGTCGCGCGCATGCGCGAAGCGGGCGTCGAAAGAGCCGTCGTCGTGGGTGACGCCCAAAATGACGGCTCCGACGTTTTGTCTCTTTTGAACGAATACGGTTTTCTCTACGGCGCCTACGGGCTGCATCCCCACGAGGCGGACGCGTGGAGCGAAGAGGTAAAGCAGCGCGTCGCCGACATGATGGCCAAAAGCAGGATCGTCGCGCTGGGCGAGATCGGTCTGGACTACCACTACGATTTTTCGCCGAGGGAAACGCAGAAGGCCGTCTTCCTTGCCCAATTGGAGCTCGCGCACGAGTTGAACAAGCCGGTGATCCTGCACATCCGCGAGGCGCACGGCGACGCGTACGAGATACTGAGCGGCTGCATAAAGCGCGGCATAAAGCTCCGCGGCATCATGCACTGCTACGGCGGCAGCCTCGAAAGCGCGCAGGAATACATAAGGATGGGGTTTTACATCTCGTTTTCCGGCTCGCTCACCTTCAAAAACGCGCCGATCCTGACGCGCTGCGCCGAAAACCTCCCCCTCGAGCGGCTGCTGATCGAAACCGACTGCCCGTACATGGCACCCGTTCCCCTGCGCGGCAGGCGCAACGAACCCGCCTACGTGAAATACGTGTGCGAAAAGCTGGCCGAAATCAGGCGCATCGACCCCGAAGAGGCCGCGCTGGCCACATGGGAAAACGGGATCAGGGTCTTTGAAATGTGACAAACGATTCAAAAAACAGGCACGGAAGCCTCGCGGCCGCCGTGCCTGTTTTTTTGTCTTCGATCGGTATTCGGTAATGCTTGCTCAGTTGACGGCGGAGCCGGCCAGGTAGGTGTCCACCAGGATCGCGGGCCTTACGCAGCGGTCGTCCTGTGTCTGCTCGGTGGCGTCTTTTTGCAGCGTCACGCGGACGGCGGTGCCGTCGTTTTTGACGTAGTACAGACTGTATCCTTCCGAGCGCAGCCACCAGGACGCCATGCCCGCGGCGTCGACCGAGGCGCCCTTGTATTTGGCGTAACCTGTCGCGCTGCACGCAAGCGTTCCCAGCGTCTTTTTGTATTTGCCGATTTCGGAGCTGCTGAGCAGGTAGACCTTGTCTTCGACCGTATAGGAATAGCTGGTGTTCGTTTCGACATTGATGCCGGTTTTGCGAATCACGCCGCCCGGAACGTCTTCAAAGGCGTAGCGGTAAAATTCGTCGTTCAGCCATATCCTGACGGAGCTCGTCGCCCAGTTCGCCGTGAACTGCTCTGTGCCGTAGGGCTTTGCGTCGAGCGCGTATTCGCTGATCAGAAGCGCCGTCCCGTCCGCGAATCGGTCGAGTATGATCCAGCTGATGGGCTCCGCGCCCTCGGTGTTCTTGACCCGGTCGTACAGGTTGATCACGCCGGTCGGGTATTGGCTCGCGCTGCCCGTACCGCCGCCCCATTCCACGTTTTTGGTGTCGAGTTCGAAGGAGACGCTGGAATAGAGCTCTCTTTTTCCGCTGTCTTTGGGATAGATCCCGAGCTCCACGCGCCCGCCGATCTCCCAGTCATCGAGGGTCTTAAGGATGTTTTCGTTCTCCGACGCGATGGTCGAAGCGTCCTTGTAGCCGGAAATGCTTTCGTAGAGGAAGTAGGCCTGAAGGTATCTGCCCTCCTGCAGGTATTTCCCCGCCGCGCGGTAATCGCATTCCTTGACCATTTCGCGGCTGTCTTTGAAGTCCTCGAGCTTTACGAACTGATCCCTCGCGTCAGTGTACGAGCCATCGTCCATCATTCGCAAGGCCTTTTTGTAGTCCCGGCCGGGTTTTATGTATTGCACGTAACAGATGGGCGCCGCGATGAGCGCGGCCACGATCAAAAGCGAGATCAGTATGGTTCTGGCTTCGTACCATTTGTTTGCCCTTTCCTGTTTGATCTGGTTTTTATGGATACGAATCATCGCCGTGCATTGTTCGGCGCGCGCCGGGGCGTCCCCGTATTCGCCAAGCGCCTTGAAAGCCTTGGCGGCCTTCTCGTACAAGCCCTCGTTTACGAGCTTTTCCGCTTCCCGGTAGTCGATGTTCTTCTTTGCGTCTTCGCAGGCGGAAAGCATCTGTTCGCTGTCCCTGTAGCCGGGTATTTTCGTAAACTCCGCCTTCGCGGCGTCCAGCTCCACCTTGGTCTTAGCGTCCATGTAGAGCTTGCGTCCGCGCTCGTAGATCTCGTTTTGCTCGGCGTCGAAGCGATTCTCTTTCGCCTTGGCGAGGAAGGCTTCATAGATCTGTTTCTGGCTTTGCGTGGCGTGCTCCGTCGCGCTTTGCCACTCCGGCTCGGTTTCGAACACCTTCTTGCTGCCCGTCAGTTCGTTCTCGTTTCTGAAATTCATTTTCGCGAGAAGCTTGAGCACATAGGCGGGCGCGTAGTCCGGATGCTGCTTTATGATGCTGTCCGCGAGCAACCCGGCCTTGAAGTACATGCCGTCCTCCAGCTTTTCGCGCGCCGCCAGCATGAGGTTTGCAATGCCCGCCGCTTCTTTCGGTGAAGCGGTCCCGGGCGCTTTCGCGGGTTCGGATGCGATTGCAGGTTCAGATGTCTTCGCCGGTTCAGGTACCTTTGCAGTTTCGGGCGCGCCCGCAGCTTCGGTGGGTTTGGGCGCCGCCGCTTCTTTTTCGGCGGCCGGCGCTTCTTGCGCCTGCTCCTCGGCTTCGCCCATGCTGCTTTCGGTGCTCTCTTTGAGCGCGGCCCGGACTTCGCTTAAGAGCGTGCGCATATAGCCCACTTTTCCCGCGTCGACGTATTTTTGCTGCCTGAATTCCTGCGGAAGCTCTTCCGGATAGAGGTAGCGGCAGACCATGATCAACTCGCCGCCCGCGCCCGCAAAGCCCTTCCAGCGCGAAAGCAGCCCGTCCGTGCGAAAAACTTCGCGGCCCGCGGCGAGGGCGAGCATTACGCGCGCTTCGTCTAAACCGGGCGCGTCTTCGCTCAGCACGCGCAGCCCTTCGGCCTCGAGCCCTTTCTTGATTTCCGCCGCAAGCGCCGCTTCGGGCGCGCTCAGCCCGTATTCGTCCTTGCCCCGAAAGCTGATGATCACATCGTATTTCATAATCTCTCCAAAGCTGTTTGATAAAGCGATTATAACACCCTTTCAACAAAAATGCAAGGGCTGCGCGGCAGTCCCTGCATTTTTGCCTGTGCGGCGCGGCGTTTACGGGATTTCGACCCGCCTGCCCTCGCGCTCGGCCTCGTAGGCTTTTTCCATCATGAGCGTGAGCGTGCGGGCCTCTTTTGTTCCGAAGCGGACCGGCGCGCCGTAGAGCACGCTGTCGGTAAACTGTCTCAGGGGCGAAGGCATATCTTCCGGCAGCTCGGGTTCGATCCAGCCCTCGGCGTCGTTCGTCCTGACGCGAAGACGTTTGTCTTCTCTCAGGATCACGCCCTTTGTGCCGTACACCTCACAGATCTGCGGCGTAAAGGGCGCGACGAGGCTGGTCTCGACGATCGCGCTCGCGCCGTTTTCGAACGTGAGCACGCTCACCGCGTCGTCGTCCACTTCGCGGCCGGTCACGCGCTTAAACGAGCTTACGACACTGACGGGTTTTCCCAGCATCCAGTTGGCCAGATACATTGGATGCGCGCCAAGGTCCATCATCGCGCCGCCGCCCGTGGTATCGGGGTCGAACCAGTAGTCCGGAAGCCAGCCCTGCAGCGCGCCCGCGTGGCAGTTGCGCGTGCGAAACAGCGTGATTTTGCCCAGCATGCCGCTTTCTATGGCCTGCTTTATGTACAAATTCTGCGCAAAGCACCTGTGCGGGAAGGAGATCGTGAAGACGACGCCGTTTCCGTTTATCGCCCGGATCACCTCGTCGCAGTCGGCGGCCGTAAGGCACATCACCTTTTCGGTGAAAATGTGCTTTTTGCGGGCGGCCGCCTTCAGCATGAGCTCTTTGTGCATCGAGGTCGCGCTCGTCACACACACGGCGTCGAAATCGCCCTTTTCGAGCATTTCGTCGTAGCTTTCGAAGAACGCGGCACCGATCTGAGCGGCCCAGGCGCTGCCGCGCCGAACGTCGTCGTCCCAGACCGCCGTGACGCACGAATCCGGCTGGGCGTTGAAATCGCGCGCGTATCCTTCGGCGTGTACGTGCCATTTACCGGCCATTGCAACTTTAAGCATGAAATTTCCTCCCAAAAATCCAAAAGAGGCACCCGGGCGGATGCCTCTTTTTTCGTTGTGATTATTCTTCCTCGTCTTCGTCCTTCTTGGCGCTTTCGACGATCTTCTTGGCGTTCTGGGCGGGAACTTCCTGATAGTTCACGAACTCCATCGAGAAGGAGCCTCTGCCCTGGGTCATGCTGCGAAGGTCGGTGGCGTACTTGAACATTTCGCTCTGGGGCACCAGCGCCTCGAGCTGTACCTCGCCGTCCTCCAGCGTCTTCTGATCGCTGATCGTGCCGCGGCGCTTGCTCATGTCGCCCATGATGGTGCCGACGTATTCGTTGGGCACGGTGATGAGCGCGCGGTACACGGGCTCAAGCAGGTAGGGGGACGCCTGATCCAGCTGTTTGAAGGCCAGACGCGCGGCGGTCTTGAACGCCATTTCGGAGGAGTCTACGGGGTGGTAGCTGCCGTCGTGGAGCTTGGCGGTAAGGCCGACCACCGGGAAGCCGGCGAGCACGCCCTTCTTGATGTTGTCGCGCAGGCCCTTTTCGACCGCGGGGATGAAGTTCCTGGGCACGACGCCGCCCACGACCGCGTCTTCGAATACGAAGTCGGGATTGGTGGGATCGTCGTTGGGACGGAACTCGATGACGACGTCGCCGAACTGGCCGTGTCCGCCGGACTGCTTCTTGTGGCGGCCGCGCACGTCGATCTTTTTCTTGATGGACTCGCGGTAGGGGATCTTGGGATCCTGCAGTATGCAGTCCACGCCGAACTTGCTGGCAAGCTTCTTGGTGACCACGTCGATGTGGGTCTCGCCCAGGCCGTTGATCAGGGTCTCGGTCGTCTCCACTTCCTTGGTCAGGGTGATGGTGGGATCTTCCTCCATCAGGCGGTTAAGGCCGGTGAAGATCTTGTCTTCCTCGCCCGCCTTCTTGGCGTAGACGGCCATGGAGATGCAGGGAGCCGGGAATTCGATCTCGGGGTACTTGATGGGCTTGGCCTGATCGCACAGGGTGTTGCCCGTCGATACGCTGACCAGCTTGGCCAGGGCCACGATGTCGCCCGCCACGCCCTTTTGGATGGCGTTGGTCTTTTTGCCCAGCATGTAGTAGATCGTGCCGGGTTTCTCGGTCTTTTCGGCGTTGGCGTTGTACAGCGTCATGTCGCCGGTCAGAACGCCGGAATTGATCTTGAGGAGGCTGAGCTTACCCACGAACGGGTCGGCCAGGGTCTTAAAGACCTGCGCGGAGAAGGGCTGGTCTTCGGAGACCGTGCGCTCTTCGCTTTCGCCGGTCTTGGGGTTCACGCCCTTGAGCACCCTGTCCGCGGGGGCGGGCAGCAGGTCCACGATGTTGTCCAGCAGCTTTGCAAGACCCACGCGGGTCAGCGAGTCGCAGCACACGACCGGCACTACGCTGCCGTCCACGATGCCCTTGCGAAGGCCCAGCATCGTATCTTCGGTGGAGAGCTCCATTTCCTCGAAGTACTTCTCCATCAGTTCCTCGTCCGCGCCGGCGGCCGCTTCCATGATGGCTTCGCGGCAGCTTTCGACCTCGTCCTTGAGGGCTGCGGGGATCGGGATCTCCTTGAGGGTCTTGCCCTCGCCGGAGAAGGCCTTGTTCTCGAGCACGCAGACCACGCCGGTGAACTGGCCGTTTTCGACGATCGGGACCTCGATGGGCGCGATGTGGGTGCCGTACTTGTCGGTGATGGTCTTGAGCGCCTTTTCGAAGTTGGCGTTCTCACGGGACATGTTGTTGATGACGATCATGCGGGAGGTGTGGTGCTTGTCGCACTGCGTCCACGCCTTTTCGGCGCCTACGTCCAGGCCGCCCACGGCGCCCACGGTGATCAGCGCGCCTTCGCAGGCGGTCAGCGGGCCCATCATTTCGCCGGCGAAGTCAAAAAAGCCTGGCACGTCCACGAGGTTGATTTTTGTATCTTTATACTCACAGGGAGCAAGCGCGGCAGAGATGGAAATTTGTCTGCGCACCTCTTCGGGGTCGTAGTCTGTGGTGGCGGTACCGTTTTCCACCTTGCCCTGGCGGTCTATGGCTCCGGTTGTGTAAAGCAGCGCTTCGACGAGGGTGGTCTTGCCCTCGCCGCCGTGCCCAAGTACGGCGACATTGCGGATATTCCTGGCGTTGTAGTCCTTCATTTGCTTCTCCCCTTGTTATTATACTATTGATATGTGCACAACATACTGCATTTTATTATACCACAAAACAAACAGAATGCAAGTAATTTTTCGTGTATTTCACTATTTCAGGCTGGAATATTTGCTGGAAACCCACGCGGTATAGCCGTTGTAGTCCACCTTGAACCAGGGAACATTCCTGTCGTCGGTCTCGATCTCCCCGAGGAAGGTGAGCTTCGCGCCCTTTTTGAGCTGGGCGACGGTGTAATCGTTGAGCGAGGGGCCGCCCCTTACGTTCAGGCTCGCCGTGGTCTCGACGGTCCCTTTGGGCGCCGTCTTGGGAATCACCGCGTCCAATACGGCGTTCCTGGCGTATTTGGAGCTTACCCAGCCGTAGCCCACGCTCGTCTTTACGTAGTGCCACGCGACGCCGCGCTCGTCGAAGCAGGTCCTGCCGTCGTAGGGCACGCTCGCGCCTTTGCTGAGCACGGTCACGATGGAGGCCTTGGTGTTGTAGTTCGTCCGAACGTTTACCTTGCCGGTGATGTTGATCGTAAGCGCGCCGCTCGGAGTACTGCTCTTTGCGGAGGAGGAAGAGCCGCCGCCGCTGCTGCCGGAGCCGGTCGTCGTCGTCACGGTGTTGAGCTTGAAGTGGCTTAAGTTCAGCGCGTACTCGCCGTTTGGCAGTACGTCCAGTACCGCCGCGCTGTACCAGCCCTTAAAGGGCAATTGCTCCATGCGGAAGGTGATGCCGTAAGCCGAAAAGCGATTGCCCATCGCCTTAAGATAGTCCTGTCCGCTGTAGTTGGAGTAGTCTGCGGTGTAGAGCATGTACGTCTGCGAATCCACAGGATCGCTGCCGGCGTAGAGCGCTACGCCGCTGGACCAGCCGGGATCGTACATGAAGGCGTGGAAATTGATGGTGTTGTACTTAAAGCTCACGACGTACCACATCGAGTACACGTTCTCCGCGCCCGCGACGTGCGTCTCCACGTACAGCAGGTTTTCGCCGCCGTACACGAAGGGGAAGAGCTTGAGCTGGGTCTCGGGCTGCCCGGCCGTCGTATCGAAGGAGAGGATCTGGAAATGGCTCTGGACCACGTTGTTCCTCGAGACGTTCAGCGTGACATAGCCGGCCTGCCAGTCGTTGGAGACGGTCAGCTCGATCTGTTCCTTGACGCCGTCCTTGTCGAAGTCGTAATTGAGCACGTTGCCGCTTACGCTGTAGTCCGGCTTCTCTGCAAGCGCGAGGCCCGCGCACAGAAGCAAAGCCAATGCGAGAAGAATCGCCCTTTTCATTAAGATCACCCTTTCGCAATATTTTGATGTCTCAATTGTACACTACCACACCTGTTCTGTCAAGCGCGTCAGGCGCCGTAGAGCCGGAAGGCGGGCGGATGCTTTTCAAAGTCCGCTTCAAGGTCGGCAAAGCTTTCGTATTCGCTTTCGGGAAGGAATTCCCTGACGAGGATCAGCTTCAAAAACCACTGCGAAGTAAAGTTCGTGGTGATCCACGGTATTTCGGTAAGCGCCGTGCCGTCCGTGCGGGAAGCGTAGGGCACGGGCAGAAAGCCGTCCCGGCTGGCTTTGGAATACAAAAGGCTCATAAGGTTTCGCCATATGCCTCGCGCCATGACCCTGTCACCCATGCGTTTTGCCGCCCACGCCTGCATTTCGGCGGAATAGATCGGGCTTCCGAATTCCCTGTCGGAAAGCAGGCCGTTCGATCTTACTGTTCTTTCCTCTTTGGGAAGGTAGAAATACAGCCCGTTTTTCGCCACCATCTCGCTAAGCTTCTCGCTTTCCAGCATGTCTGCGGTCTCGAGCCAGACCTCGGTCTCCCCCATGCAGGCCTGAAGGTGCATGCCGCTTTTAGGCTTTTCGCCGGTGTAGGTCAGTTCGCCCGTATCGGCGTCGAAGCCGAATTCCGGGCCCGAGGTCAGCCCCAGCGGGGTCTTTTCGATATCGTCTATGCCTTTTTCGATCATTTTGCGCCACTTATCGTCCAGCGTGCGCTCGTAGGCGCACATCCAGTCGGAAACCAGCGCCGCCCAGTCCGGGCCGCTGCGCAGGTGCACCTTGCCGTCCTCGCGCACGTACCAGGGCATGGAGGCAAGAGAGGCGGCCGCGCCCAGGCTGTCCTCCATGCAGTCGCCGATCCGCCTGTCGCCCGCAAGGTAGTAAAGCGGCCTGTGGTGTCCCGCCATCGAGACGCGCGGCTCCTTGCAGGGACAGCCCCAGTGCCGCACGTTGTGGCGGGAGCCGAGCCCGCGCATGTAGCCGAAGTGGTACATGTCCACGTCCGCGCAGTGGCGGCTGAGTGCCTCGGCCAGGCGGTAGACCCGCTCGCTGCCGCTGCGCAAAAACATCAGCCACAGCCAGTACGTCGGCGTAAGCTCCGTGTTGTCCCAGGCAAAGCCGCCCACGTCCCAGCGCCACATGTGCCGGCAGGCCTCGTAGGTGTGCATGAAATCGCCGTAATCGAACAGCCCGTACCAGCTGCGGTTTTCGACCTCGCGCTCGTAAAACGAAAACGCCGCGAGCATCTGGTCCTCCGTCCAGTTCTGCACTTCGCTTTCGCGCTTTGGCAGACTCCAGTAACCGAAGGCGCGGTGATCGTGATAATATTCGGGATCGGCAAGGTAGAGCGCGGGCCTTCGCACTTCCTCCGAAAATTCCTTCAATTCTTCGTCCGGCATGAAGCCGCTTTGCTGAAGCACGCTCACGCGGCAGGTGACCGCGACGCCGTTGGGATCGGGGCGCGAATAGTCGAAGCCCTCGTAATTGCCCATGGGGTAGCTGCGCACGTCGTAATGACGGAAATCAAAGGGCTTCGCCTCAGGGGAATAAAACCAGACCGTGCAGGCGCTCTTGTCCGAGGACAGTCCGCTGATCTCCAGTCCCGCGGGGTGCTTCTCCCAGAATTCCCTGAGCGCGAAGCACAGCGTGCGGTCGGGATCGCTAAGCGCCATCGCGCCCGGGGCGCGGGAGCCGTGCATCCCGTTGAGCAGGCAGCCTCCGGCACGCGTCTGCTTGGAAACGACGAAGTGCCTGTCGCTGTCCTGCGTCAGAACGAACCTGTCCCACAGGGGCAAGTCCGAGGCGGCTTCGTCCAGCTCCGCGCTTTGCGGCACGGTCTCCCCGTTCATCTGCGCGCAAAGCAATTCACGGCTCAGGCGCTTTCTCCAGTGGAACAGCTGCGTGGCCACGTCGTGAAACGGCGCGCCGTCGGTCAGAAAGCGGACGTGCCGCTGATACGTGCGGCCGCAAAGCGCGGTCTCAAAGCGCAGTCCCCAGCCCGCGAGCAGATCCTTTTCCGGCTCTCCTTTATAAAAGAAGGTGTCGTCGAAGACGATTTCCCCGTCCGCGCGCACGCTCATGCGGATGCGGAAGGGCATTTTCTCCTCCCCATCCTCAAGATGTACGCCGTCGAAGCGGAAAACCGTCTCAAGAGGCCCTTCGGCCTCGACGGTCCTTTCACGTATCTCGGCGCCGAGCGCGCGGGTCTGCGTGCGGCAGTCGCCGTCTTTGCGCGTCTCATGGCTCAAAAGCAGCACGGGGCGCACCGACGCAAAGCCCTCCCTGCCGTCCCGCGCGTAATTTACGGCAAGAGACGGGCCGCTTTTGGGCACTTCGACGCGCGCGTTTCCACCCTCGAGTGTCCAGCCTTCGGGCGTTTGGGTGAGCTTAAGTCCTTCGGTTTTTCTGCCGTTTCCGGGCGAAAGCTCTCCCGAAGGGCCCATATCCTCCGCGCGCGCGACGTGGCGCGACCACTTTACGCTGCCGTCCGGCCAGTACGCCGCGATCTCGCTTTGCAGGGGCACGTCCTTTCCGTTTGCGTCGGTATAAGTAAATTCACTCCCGCGCACGCTGCCCTTCGGCCAGTAGCCGCCGAAGGTCGTAAATCCGCGCGCTTTCCGGTTCTCCATGAGATGGATCCGCATCGATGAATCCCCCTTTCGGTACGCTTTTGCCTTCATTATAAACGGCAGCGCCGGAAAAGGCAAGCCGAAAGGCTGGCTTTTTGCCCTGTTTCGTGCTATAATGTTTTCGATAAAGGATGCGGAGGGCTGTGTCTATGCAAAACGTTTCACGCAAAGAGCTTTTGTATTCCAATCCCCTGGCCTGCGAGGGCGACCTGAGCGATTTCACGCTCGAGGGCAGGGCGAACATGTCTTTTCCGGACGGCCGTCTCCGGCTGGAAAACGCCGAAAGCGCCGCCCTCGGTCAGAAGGCCAATTACGTGCTGTGGTGCAGGAAGGTCTTTCCCGCCGATTTCGAGCTGGAGATCGAGTTCCGGCCGATCCGCGAGCCGGGGCTTGCGATGCTGTTTTTCGCCGCGGCGGGCAGGGAAGGTCAAAGCCTGTTCGATCCCGCGCTCGGGGAGCGCACGGGCGAATACGCGCAGTACCACCACGGCGACATAAACGCCTTTCACCTTTCGTTTTTTAGGCGCAAGGAGCCGGACGAAAGGCGCTTCCACACCTGCAATCTGCGAAAGAGCTACGGCTTCTATCTGGTCGCGCAGGGCGCGGACCCCATCCCCGACGCGGACGACGCGGACAAAATGTACACGCTGACCCTGAGGAAGCTCGGCTCCGAAATCAGTTTCGCCGTGGACGGGCTGGAGGTGCTGCGTTTTGAGGACGACGGCCGTACCTTCGGTCCCCTGCTCAAGGGCGGCTGCATCGGCTTAAGACAACTGGCGCCGATGATCGGCGAATACGCAAATTTGAAGGTCTACGGGCTCAAGGCTGATTGACATATCCGGGACGGTTTGTGCGAAAATCCGTTTTGAGGCAATCGCATCCCCGTAGCGGCGGCAATCTGCCGCCATAGGCGATGCGTATACGCAGATCGATAGGCCTCGAGACGACGTCATCCCGTCCCCACAGCACCGGTGCCGTCCCCGGCGCATATCCCGTTTGGGAGAACGTGGCGGCAGATTGCCGCCGCTACGGTGACGTCGATGCGGCATTGTGTTTTACCAATATCTGGGACGGTTCACCAATATCTGGGACGGTTTGTGCAGGTCAAAAGCCGTCATGGAGTACTGTGAACAGAAGATTCTGGATCAATGAGAGCATATATGGTTTTAATGAATTTAAAAACTACACTTATCGTGGACAATCTCCCAAAGATCAGTTCGGATGTCCATATGAACTCCATCATCCGTATGGTAGAGAGGGCGATTCCTTCTTTATTTTTGATGCTCTTACACACAAGTTGCATATGGAGGAACACTATGGAAAGAAATAAGTGCCCGATGGATGACATAATCTATAGGAAAAATCTCTTGGAAAAAAGAAAACTAACTGAATCGGAAAAGGTGTGGTTACAAACACACACAGTTTATAGCGAAGAGTTCGGTTATCCGTTTATTCGTGCAATGGCTATTCACATTAAGCCAGATACAATATACTCATTGACAGTTAGATTTATAAGAAAAACAGCATTACAACGTGTTACTCCAACAATCTTCATACCTATGGGGAAAGGCTATCTCTTAAGTGATGGTGAGACAATTGACCAAACCGGGAAAATATACCATAGAAAAAAAGCTACCATGTTAAGTACGAATAATGATGAAAAGAACCCGGAGCTCATGGTCAACTTGCTATCCGAAACTGGAGTTTTTTGTGTTTTTTTTCACGCGATCATTCTCCAGAATAAGCTACTTGATTCACGTTTTAAGGCTTTGCCTCCAACTAAACATCTAATGCCGAGTACAATGATCCCATATTTTTGCATGAACTATACAGAGATATGTGCTAACAAATTTAGATTCTCCTGTTCAATTTCTAAAGAAAAGTTTTCAGATGATTATGAATTCGAAATCGAGTGGACAGCACAATAATAAACGACCAAATTTCAGTTAGCAATCAACAAAGGGAATATCTGGGACGGTTCAGACGATTGACAGCGAAGGTATCTTTCTGTATAATAGCTGCAAATAAAAAAAGAGACGGTGAAAGGTGTGCCCAGAACGAAGCGGACGGTTTCTGAGAGTGGCGTGTATCATGTGATGCTCCGGGGCATCAACAGGCAGAGGATCTTCGAGGACGATGACGACCGGGAGAGTTTATTGGCCTCACTGGATAAAAGCCTGATAAAGAGCGAAGCAAGGCTGTTTGCGTGGTGCCTGATGAGCAACCATCTGCATTTGCTGCTCAAAGAAGGGCACGAACCCATCGGCAGTACGGTTAAACGTATGGCCACGGGCTATGTGCGGCATTACAATGTGAAAAACGGACGCGTGGGTGCCTTGTTTCAGGAGCGGTTTCGAAGCGAGACCGTCCCGGACGAGAGATACTTTTTGACCGTACTGAGATACATCCATCAAAACCCGCTGAAAGCGAGGCTGTGCAAGCACTGCGCCGAGTGGAAGTATTCAAGCTGCAGTGAGTATTTGGGCGAAGCAAACCGCACGGACACGTCCCTGCTGTTTTCACTGATGAGTCCGGAACGCTTCAAGGAATGGACAGACGAGCCCAACCGCGATCTGTGTCTGGACATCGGCGCACAACCGAAGCGCAAACCGAGCGACGAAGATATAAAAAAGCAGCTTCGGCATCTCACCGGCGCAGACAGTGTGACCCGGTTTCAGGCCCTGACAAAGGAAGAGCAGGAAAGAGCGCTAAGCAAGCTAAAAGCAAAAGGCGTAACGATCAAGCAGCTGCAGGCAGCGACTGGGCTGAGTTATTATGCGATACAGAAGGCGTAAAGGAAGTAAATGGTCAATACTTAGAACCGTCCCAGATATTGTGTATTGAAATAATCGGGCAATATTTTCGTCCCATATATTGATTTTCCAGGACTGATATGGTATGATTTTTATACTGAATATCTTGGGGGAGTTGTCGATGTCTGAATTCTTCGTAAATGATAAATACAGAGTCTTAGAGTGTATGGCCACCAGACAGATTCCTGTAAACAGCGAACAGGTCATAAAGCTTTCTCAACAGGAAATCGCCGACATATTGCATTTTACAAAAACCAAGGTGAACGCCATTATCGGCGAACTGAAGGTAAACGGTTATCTTGTCCAGCTTAGTGCGCGCGGGAAATACTCTCTAACTGAGAAGGCAAATGCCGAGCTGAAGAAAATGGGCAGTCAGGAGGCTGAAAAATGAATACGAATACGATGCCATTAGAAGCAGATACGAGGGTTCTTATTGATAATAGCCTCGAGAGTTTAGGGTGGAAATTAAACGGGAATGGGAAAAATGTTTATTTTGAGCAACCTCGATCAGAGGCAGAGCATAAATTGTTGGGCGGAAAGCGTCCAGACTATGTGCTTTATTCCGAAGGCAGCGATAAACCTCTTATTGTAATTGAAGCCAAAAAGAAGGGTGCTCGGATTGATGATGCCCTTGAACAAGGTATAGGTTATGCGAGGACGCTGGGCGCTCCTCTTGTCTTTGCAACAGATGGCGTTTTTTGTAAGTCCTTCCACACGATTGCAAACCGGCCGCCGATCTTGAATGGCGAAGAAGTTGATGAGTTTATCCGTGAAGCATTGGCGTTGCGTTTCTTAACCGGTTATGAGGTTAACACTGTAAGCCCCAAAGTACAATACGACAGAAGAGAACTGATTCGTATTTTTGATGAAGCAAACAATATGCTTCGCGGAGATGGGTTACGTGCTGGAATTGAACGCTTCGGTGAATTTGCCAACATTCTATTTTTGAAGCTGGTTAGTGAAAATGAACAGATCAAGAAAGAAAGCGGGATAAAGTCCGACTTTGATATTGCCTCTTGTAGTTGGGACAGTATTAAGAATATAGCTCCGTCTGCCCGTATTGAATATATAAACAATACGGTCTATTCTCGTCTGAATAAACTGTACAAAACCGAGATATTTACACCACTCACAATTCGTGATGAAACTATCCTGAAAGAGATCATGGACAAGCTTGATCCATTGACGCTTACTGATGTTGATAGTGACGTAAAGGGCGACGCTTTTGAGTATTTTCTCAAAGCATCAACTGCAACTAAAAATGATCTCGGTGAATACTTTACTCCTCGCCATATCGTTAAGACTATGGTGCGTCTTGTTAACCCCAAAATAGGAGAAAAAATCTACGATCCGTTTTGTGGAACGGGCGGATTCTTGATTGAGTCCTTCCGTCATATTGAGCGCAATATGGGCACAGGAAATGCTGAGTTAAAGCGAATCCTCCGCGAGGAAACAATATACGGAAACGAAATCACCAATACTGCCAGAATCACAAAAATGAATATGATTCTTGCAGGCGACGGTCATAGCAACATCCATATGCAGGACAGTTTGGCAAATCCCACATATATTGATAAAATCAAATACGATGAAAAAGGAAATATCGTTCGTGATGCTGATGGTAATATAGAATATTCAAGTGAATACAGCGGTATTTACGATGTTGTTCTTGCCAATATGCCGTATTCACAGAAAACAAAACATGGTAATCTCTATGATCTACCAAGCACCAATGGAGATAGCATTTGCGTTCAGCATTGTATGAAAGCAATTAACAGCGCTTCCGATAATGGAAGAATGGCCCTTGTTGTTCCGGAAGGGTTCTTATTCCGTAAAGACTTGGCAAAAACAAGAGAGTATTTATTAAATCATTGTGAGCTTCAAAGTATAATCTCTCTGCCCCAAGGGGTGTTTCTGCCCTATACAGGCGTAAAAACCGACATTATCTATGCCACAAAAGTAAACAAGAAAATCAAGTCTTCCGATAAGAAAAAGGATTATTGGTATTTCGATGTAAAGAGTGACGGATATACTTTGGATAATCATCGCCGCAAGCTTGAAACACCCAGCGATTTATCCAAGTATGAGGAATACCGCAAGCTTGATAACGAGCAGACAGAGGATATGCTTAAAGCGGGATTTGAAGTAATTCCGCTTGAGAAAGTGCGCAATAATTCGTATATTTTAGTCGGTAGTAGATATAGAGATAAATCCATAACGCAAAATATAAGGTACGAGATTGTTACTTTGGGAGCTGTTGCCAATTTTGTTAGAGGTATATCTTTTCCAAAATCCGCACAAAAAACTATCTGTGATAATGCAATAAGGGTAATAACAACACGATCCGCACAAAGCGACGGCATTGATTTTGATTATCTTGCTTATGTTGATAACTCATACCGTAAAGAAGAAAAAATGGTTGCAAAAGACGACATTCTTATTTCTTTAGCAAACAGTTTGGACTTAGTGGGAAGAGTTACTTATGTTGATCGTAATTATGATAACCTTACTTTTGGAGCATTTATGGGACTTATTCGCCCGGACTATACAAAAGTGTTGCCAAAATATTTGTTTAATATTTTACAGTCAACTCCAGCGAAAAATTATTTTAAATCCGTTGCAAAAACAACAACAAATATTTCAAACTTAACATTTGAGGATCTCAATAATTTTGAATTTCCTCTTCCTTCTATTGAGCAGCAACGGCAAATAATAGACGAGCTTGATGGTTATCATGAGATTATTGCTGGTGCAAAAGCTGTAATCAATAATTATAACCCAAAAATATCGTGTAAGTCTGACAATTATCAAGCCCTTGATGATATTGTGACCTTTAAGCCTTCTAAGGATGAAGTTAAAGAATTGCCATCTGATACACTCGTGTCTTTCGTTCCTATGGCAGCAATCAACATTTTTGATGCTTCTTTTGATGTGACAGAAGAGCGAAGACTTGGTGAAGTTATGTCTGGGTTTACTTATTTCAGAGATAATGATGTCCTTTTGGCAAAAATAACACCTTGTTTTGAAAATGGAAAGGCTGGAATTGCTCGCAATTTGAAAAACAGTATAGGATTTGGCTCTACGGAGTATATCGTTATTCGTGCCAATCCTGAGGTGGTCTATCCTGAATGGATTTTCTACCACATCAATACAACAGAATTCATTGATGGTGGCAAGTCGTTTATGACGGGAACGGCTGGGCAGCAGCGCATAGACATAAACTATGTCAAGCAATATCGGATTCCTGTTCCATCCTTGGAAGAACAGAAAAAAATTTTGGATCAGATTCACTATGAACAGTCTTTGATTGAGCCTTCAAAAAAGCTGATTGAAGTGTTCTCGGCAAAAATTGAAAACCGCATTAAAGAAATATGGGGTGAGTAATGGTGCCGGATACTGTGGATTATACAGAAGTACCACATCTACAAGAGATCTTGAGCTATCTGCCAATTAACCCGGAAGATGAAGAAGATATTGTAAATTATGTGCAGAACATTACGAGCCTCATCGCAGTAAACTACAAATATGGGCAATACCAGTTTGCTTATTTCGGCGTCCATTTGCTATATATGACGTACATATACTGTACAGCGTGGAAAATCGGGCAAATTGAACCGGATCGATACAGGGATGCTATCGTTTTTGCCCGTGCATACAACGGCAGAGAGCGGGATCTCAAAATAGAGGAGGCGGATTCTGTTTTCGTATATAGCCTGATGCCGGAAAAAGAGATTGCAAAGTTATTTAAAATCATTGATCTGGATAGATCACAGATTTCTTTAGTCGAGGATCTTGTTGATACGAGAAACGATATGGCGCACGCTTCCGGCAAATTTGAAATCCTTACGGAAGAAAGCTATGATGTAAAGGTAAGCAGTGTTCTTTCTTCTATGGGTGTGATTCACCGGCGTATGGATCGGTTAATCCGAAAATGGTATGGGCAAGTCCTTCTAAGCTTCTGTAAAGGCGAGTACGAAGGGTACGATGATCCCAAAGACTTTATCGTCGAGCAAATGATTCAGACGTTTAAGCTTTCCACAAACGAATTGCTTATTTGCAACGAGATGAGCGTAAGCCGCCTAATAACGGAGCATCGGGGCTATGAAGCTAAATTGAAAGCTTTCAAAAAAGCACTCAAGGAGTATTGCCAAGAGATGGGTTATATTTGACCCGGAGAGGGTGACCTTATGTCAAAAGAACTGGTTTCAAATACAAATGATTTCGGCGCAGTTATCTCAATTATTGAAAACGCAAAAGGTCGGGCTCTAAAAGCTGTTAACACAGAGCTTATCCATATGTATTGGGATGTGGGCGAATACCTTTCGGGGCTTTGCGCAGAATCTTCCTTCGGCGATAAAGTTATAGATGAAGTTGCAACCTATATTTCCAACGTTGCTCCGACGGTGAAAGGCTTTACTCGCCGTGGATTATATAGAATGAAGCAATTCTATGAGACATACCGTGAAGATGAATTTGTGTCTGCACTGCTGACACAAATCAGTTGGACAAACCATCTCATGATTATGTCAAAGGCCAAAAGCAAGGAAGAGCGTGACTTTTATGTAGCATTAGCCGCAAAAGAGCATTACTCCTCTCGTGAACTTGAAAGGCTGCTTGATAGCGCTTATTACGAACGGTACATGCTCTCTGCTGGGAAACAGCCACCAGAATTAGTCCCGCAAAGTGTTCGTAGCAGTATTCTTGACACTTATGTTCTGGAGTTTCTTGATTTACCGGAACAGTATTCTGAGCGCAATTTTAGAAAGGCTATTGTTGAAAACCTAAAGCAGTTTATACTAGAGTTCGGGAAGGACTTCACGTTCATCGGAGAAGAATACCGTGTACAGGTTGGCGGGCAAGACTTTTTCATTGATCTGCTGTTTTATAATCGTGCATTGTCTTGCCTTGTTCCTATCGAACTGAAAATTGGAAAGTTTAAACCAGAGCATATCGGTCAGATCAATTTCTACCTTGAAGCGTTGGACCGTGACGTAAAAAAGCCAAATGAAAACCCCAGCGTGGGGCTGATACTCTGCGCCAGCAAAGATGATACCGTTGTAGAATACGCATTAAGCCGCAGCCTTTCACCGACATTGGTCTCGGATTATACACTGAAACTGCCCGACAAAAAGCTCCTACAGGAAAAGCTGAAAGAAATAACCGATATTGCAATGGCAGAAGAGGACGAAGCGGCTTAATGAGAGCATGTAGTCAAAACGCAGAAATTGTATTCCCAAATGCCCTACAGATTTTTCTGCAGGGCACTCCCTTTTTCTTGACATTTTTCGCATCCTTGGTATAATACCCATGCTCCCCGATGGGGACCACACAACTGAATATCCGAGAAGCAAAGATTTGCGTGGTTCACGCCACGGGCTGCGGCGCGCCTAAGGGTTATGTCAATACTTTTTCGCACATTTAATCAGATAATCTGCGAGTGTAGACGATACCCTATGAGCTCGGAGCCTCGTAACCTGTTGGAGTACGTACCAAGCAGCCACTGCCGCGTGCGGCAGCTTGACCTTGACGGCGGTTCGCGCGGCGGGTACAATCAATAAAGGCGGCGGGCGTCTTTGCCCGATACCCTCGTCGCCCGTCGCCGGATCATGGCCGGTTGCCGCGCGGGCCGCAGTCAAGGTTGGCGTCGGAAGGGGGAAAATCTCAGTTTTCTTCCCAATTTGCCTCAAGTCCTTATTTCATGGAGCATAGGGGATTCGAACCCGTCAATAGTCTTGTTATTCGCACAAATCGTTCCATGTTTTCGCCGCAGCAAAACCCCGGCCGCGCTTTCCGGCCGGGGCTGTCTTTTATGATCAAGAAAACTATTTTTCGGGTTTTGCGTATTTGTAGATGTATTCCACGATCTTCGCGCTGCCGTTTACGGCGGGCTCGCGGCGCATGCACTCTATGATCTCGCCGCGGTCGTGGTAGACCTCCACGATCTTTTCCATAAGGGTCTCGCCCGTCAGGTCCTTTTGTTCGAGCACGCGCGCAAAGCCCCTGCGCTCGAAGGACGCGGCGTTGACCTCCTGGTCTCCCCGCGACGCGCCGCTGGGATAGGGGATCAGCAGGGCGGGCTTTCTCAGCGCAAGCAGCTCGCAGATGGAGTTGGAACCCGCGCGGCTTACGACCAGATCGGCGCAGGCCAGCGCGTCCGCCATTTCGTCGTACAGATATTCCGTCTGCTGATAGCCGGGCGTGCGCTCGTAGATGTCGAACAAATTTCCGCTTCCGCAGATGTGCAGCACCTGGAAGCAGCCGGTCAGTTCGTTCAGTATCCCCCGCACGGCGCGGTTGATGGCCTGCGCGCCGCTGGAGCCGCCCATGACCAGCAGGATCGGTTTGCTGTCGTCAAAGCCGAAGATCTTCTTTCCGCGCTCGCGGTCGCCCTCGAACAGCTCCTGGCGGATCGGGGAGCCCACGTACACGCCCTTTTTGCCGGTCTGCTTTGCCGTTTCCGGGAAGGTGCAAAGCAGCGCCTTCGCAAAGGGCAGGCTCAGCTTGTTGGCAAGCCCGCTGGTCATGTCGCTTTCGTGGATCAGCGCGGGCACCCTCAGTTCGCCCGCCGCCACCACCACCGGCAGCCCCACATAGCCGCCCTTGGAGAAGACGATGGCCGGCTTAACCTCGCGGATGATCCTGCGCGCCTCGCGCACGCCCTTGATTACCCTGGCCATGTCGCTGAAATTTTTCCAGTCGTGGTAGCGCCTGAGTTTTCCCGCGGGGATCGCGTGATAAGTCACGTTGTCAAGCTTGGATATGATGCCGGCCTCCATGCCATCCTCGGTGCCGATGTAATGGATCTCGTGCCCGTCCTTTTGCAGCATGGGGATGATGGACAGATGGGGCGTAACATGTCCCGCCGTACCGCCGCCCGTAAGGATTATTCTCATGAAACGATGCCTCGATGCAGATTATTCACCGCCTCCATTATACCACGAAGCCCGCCCGTATGAGTTTATGGAACGGTTAATATCAATCACAGCTTCTGTGAAGGGGGGCCTTCCCGTTCCGTAAAACGAATATTTTTCAAGGGACTTTTTCGGCATGGCGGGATATTTTTTAAGGGAGTTTATATGTGCACGCCCATGCAGCAAAAAAGAACGTCGCAGCAGAACCGACGTTCTTTGCCGGGCTGGCCCGGGGGCTTTCGAATTTCGTGCATTCGTCGCCCGTCGAGATGAATCTGAAATCCTTTGAAATCAGCGGCCGGAGAGCAGGCGGAAGGCGGCGTCCTGGCCGAGGGCGGCGCATTTTACCGCGCCGAGGCCCATCGCGACGCCTTGGGCGATGCCCGCGCACATCGCGTCGCCGACGCCCGAGGTCGGGCGGTCGAGCTGCTTTTGGGGGCGCAGGAACGCGTCCTCGTTTTTGTCGCAGGCATACACGCCCTCGCGCCCGAGGGAGACGAACACGTTTTTTACGCCGCGCCGCAAAAGCGCCTGACCCGCGTCCTTGGGCGTTTGCTCGCCGCCGAGCGTCTGCGCTTCGAGCAGGTTCAATTTCAGCGCGCTCAGGTACGGCAGCGCGCCCATCAGGCGTTTGCACTTCGCCGCGCTGACCGCGTCCGCGATCAGGGGGCAGTCCGCGTCGCCGCACAGCACTTCGATCGCGCTTTCGCTGAGGTTCGCGTCGAAGACGACCGCGTCGTGCCCGTTTATGAAGCTGCGCATCCTGTGCAGCCTGTCCGCCGTCAGGCAGTTCATCGAAGCCATGTCGTTCAGCCCGATCACGAGCTCGCCGTCCGGCCCGTGCACCGCCATGTACGCGGAGGAAGGCGCGTCCGAGGTCACGCAGCAGCGAAGGTCCAGGCCGCTTTTTTCGCATTCGCAGCGCAGGAACGCGCCGAAGACGTCGTTTGAAAGCACGCTGACCAGACTTACGTCGTGGCCTTCGTTTGCGAGGCACACCGCGACGTTTCCGCCCACGCCGCCCCTCGAAAAGCGGATCTGTCCGGGATTGGAGTCGCCAGTCCGAAAGCCCGTGTCCGCCCAGCCGGTGACGTCCAGGTTTATGCCGCCTACGACGCAAAATCTCATGTGCGCTCCCCCTCCTCGTGCTCACGCATCCACAAGGCAATGCAGTTCAAAAACGCATCGCCGAAATCGCGGCACTTTTTCTCGCCCACGCCGGACACCTGCAAAAACTCGCCCTTCGTGCGGGGCAGCGCCTGCGCCATTCCGGCAAGCGCCGCGTCGCTGAAGATCATGTACGGCGGAACGCCCCGCGCCGCGGCAAGCCGGCGCCTTAGCGCCTTGAGGGAATCGATCAGGCCCGCGTCCGCGTTTGAGATTTCGGCCTTGACCCGCTTTTTGCCCCGGGGCTTCTCCTCCGTCTTGGCGATGAATATCTTCACTTCGCCCTTTTCGAATTCCGCCGCGCTTTCCCCGGGGACGAGCGTGGGATAGTCGCCCTGCGTGCGTTTGAGCACCTGCGCGTCGGTCATGGCCTCGAGGATGTCCGAGACCGTCGCGCGGCTCAGGTTCGAAAGCGCGCCGTAGCCCTCGAGGGCGTCGAGCTTCCGCCGGCGCACGGCCTCGCTGTTTGCGCCGCGCAGTATGTCGATCAGCATGCCCGCGCCGTAGGACACGCGCAGGCGCTTTATGAGGCCGTACGCCTCCATGGCGGCGCGCGTCGCGTTCACGGTCCGGTTCAGCCCGTCGCAGACGCCGCAGTTCATGCACTTTTCGGGCGCCTCCTGCCCGAAATACTCCATCAGCGCGCGCCGCAGGCACTTCGTGCCGCCGGCGTAATTCACCATCGCGTTCAGCCTTTGGCGCGCCGCGTATTTCAGTTGCTCGGCCTCCTTCGCGTCCAGGCCCGCCTCCTCGCCCAGATGGTCGATAAAGAAGCGCTGGGTGACGATGTCCTGCCCCGAAAACAGCAGTACGCAGTCCGCCCGCAGGCCGTCTCTGCCGGCGCGCCCCGCCTCCTGATAGTAGCTTTCGATGTCCTTTGGCAGATTGTAGTGGATCACGAAGCGCACGTTGCTTTTGTCTATGCCCATGCCGAAGGCGTTCGTGGCTACCATGACGGGCTTTTCGTCCATCGAAAACGCGTCCTGATTTGCGCGCCTTTCCTCGTCGCTTAAGCCCGCGTGGTAGCGCGTGGCGTTGTAGCCCTGTTCGATCAGGCAGGCGCACACTTCCTCGACGGTCTTGCGCGTCGCGCAGTAGACGATGCCGCTCATGTCGCTGTAGCCCCGCATGAGCTTTAAGAGGTTTTCCTTTTTGGAGCCGCCGCGCACGAGCTTGAAATAGAGGTTCGGGCGGTCGAAGCCCGTGACCAGCTGATAGGGGTCGTTCAGCATGAGCAGCCGAATGATGTCGCGCCGCACCTGCAGCGTCGCGGTGGCGGTAAACGCGCACAAGCGCGGACGCCGCGGCAGCGCGGAGAGAAATTTCGGTATGTCCAGATAGGAAGGCCTGAAGTCCTGCCCCCATTGGGAGATGCAGTGCGCTTCGTCGATCGCCACGAGGCTTACGGGCATGAATCGGCAGGCATAAAGGAAGCGGTTCGTCAAAAGGCGCTCGGGCGCGACGTAGACGATCTTGTACGCACCCTGCACGGCCCGGCTCAGCGCCGCCTCCTGCTGCTGTTCGCTCAGCGACGAATTGATGTAGGCCGCCGCGACGCCGGATTGTCTGAGCTGCGCCACCTGATCCTTCATAAGCGAGATAAGCGGCGAAACCACGATGGCCGTCCCGCCCAGGCACAGCGCCGGGATCTGATAGCACAGGCTCTTGCCCGCGCCGGTCGGCATGACGCCAAGGCTGTCCCGCCCGCTCAAGATGCTCTCTACCATGTCGCGCTGTCCGGGGCGGAAGGTATCGTAGCCGAATACCCTGCGCAGCACGTTTTCCGGCTCGTCGATCCGCGCCGTGCCGCCTGTGTCACCCAAATCTTCTGCCGGCTGCGGGATCGCGCCCGCGTCAGCGTAGGGTTCGTACGGCACGCCGCTCATTTCCGGCGGCGGGATCAGATCTTCGTAGGCGTCCGCACTCTCAGGCGGAGCGGGATACGCCTCATCGGTTTCCGGCGCGCGCATCTCTTCGATGTGTGGCGTTCCGGTCGGGTCTGCGTCCTGCGCGAAAGCCGTTTCACCGGGCGCTTCCTCTTCGTCCCCGATGTAGCGAAAGCGCGGAAAGCTCTTGCCGTCCCGCGTCACGGTCTCGGTCCACATGGACAGCGGGCGCACCCATATGCGCTCGCCCAGCGGCGTCTCCCCGCAGTCGTACAGCGCCCTGTACACGACCATGCTCTCGTCGGTCTCGCTGTGCCGCGCGATGTACAAAAGCTCGTATTCCCCGCCCTTGAAATGGCGGTACCTGCCCTTTTTCGGATAGTCCATCGTCTTCTCCCAAATCGTTGTCGCCGAAGGCTCGTCAATTTGCGTACACGGCTTCCAGCGGTATCGCCGTCACGCGCTCGTCCGCTTCCGAAGCGGAGAAGCCGGAACGCGAAAAGAAGCCGTAGCGATACGGATGAAGCTGCGTTTTTTCAACCTGCGCGATCTCTTCACGGATCATGCTCCCGGTGAGAGGGCCCTTGCGGAATTTCGCCTCATAGAAGACGTAGCCCTTCGGGTCCTTCGTCACCACGTCGAATTCGCCGTTGGTCCTGCTTGCGGGGTCGTCGTACCAGTACTTTCCGATCCTGTCAAAGACCTCCGGCAAAAGTCCCTTCCGGTTCTGCCGAATCAGGTATTGCCTGCATACCGTCTCAAAAGCCTTGGGAACGTAGTATTTCTCGAAATCTTCCTGTATATAGCGTTCCCAGAACACGTTTTCGTCCATCAACGCGCGCCGGGAAGCGTTGCGGAAGACGTAGCGGTAAAAGAAGCCCGACAGCTGGTCCGAGATATAGTAGCCGCCCTTTTTCCGGTTTGTTTCGTCATTGATCGGGGTTTGCTTCTCCACGAGCTCCATGCGCGTCAGCTTGTCCAATACGTCGGCCAGCGTGGGGCTGGACGAGACGTGCGATTGGGAAAGAATGTCGTTGAAGCGCGAATAGCCCTTCGCCAGGGTTTCAAACACCTCGTTGGCGTTCGTGATTTTGGATATCTCCGACCGCAGGAACATGGAGACCTCGTTCTCCAGCCGTGCCCCCGGGGAAGCGATCAGCGCGGCTATGTTTTCACGCACGGACGCAGCACCGTCGATCAGCCTGTTGTAATAGGGTATGCCGCCGAAAACGCTGAACAGGCGCACCTTGTCCTCGGCGGAAAAGTCCGGGTAAAAGAGGGCCGATTCCAGATAGTCCATCGGCTTTAGGTCGATCGTCAGATCGATGCGCCCGTAGAGCGGATTGTCGTTGGCGAGCAGGGACTTCATGACGTCCGTAAAGGACCCGCACAGGATCAGCTTCAGATGCGAGGACCTGCCGTAGCGGTCGATCAGCGCCTGCAGTACGCTGTCCAGCCCCGGAACGCTTTCCCTGAGGTAAGGATATTCGTCCAGCACCAGCACAAGGCTCCTGTCGGATGCCGCCCTGAACAGATAGTCCAGACATTCCTCCATGCCGCCGAAGCGCAGCGGAGGAAGGCCGAAGGCTTCGCATATCAGCTCCGTCAGGCTCGCTACGTTGCTCATCTGCGCCGTCTGCCTGCATTCGTAGTAGATGCTCCGCGTATTGCTTTCCCTGAGGCTCTGGCGGATCAGCTCGCTCTTTCCCACGCGGCGGCGGCCGTAGATCAGTACGGCCGCGAGCTCGGGCCTGTCGATCAGCGCGCGTATGCGCTTGAGCTCGCTCTCTCTTCCGAAAAATTTCATTTACTCGATACCGTCCGACTAATTTTCAACCGAGTAAAGTTTAGCATCCGCGCCGCGATTTGTCAATACCCGAAACGGCTGTTTTCCGGCGCGGCGCAAAAAAAGCGGAACGAAACCGGTTCGGTTCCATTCCGCTTTGCAGCTAAGGCGTATATCAGTCTGCGCTGTAGGGCATGAGCGCGATGGCTCTGGCGCGCTTGATGGCGACGGAGAGCTGGCGCTGGTGCTTGGCGCAAACGCCGGTCATGCGGCGGGGCAGGATCTTGCCGCGCTCGCTGGTGAACTTGCGAAGACGGCCGATATCCTTGTAGTCGATGTGCTCGATTTTGTCGACGCAGAACAGGCAAACCTTCCTGCGGGGCTTGTGACCGCGGGGGCGGCGCACGTTTCTATCTTCAGACATTGTATTTCCTCCTTAAAGCTGTGACCGTGCAAGTGTCAGAACGGCAGCTCGTCGTCCTCGGCCTCGACCATCTGGGAAGGCTGATAGCTCGTGTTCTGGACAGGCTCCGGCGAAAGGGCATCCTCTCTTGCAGGCACGCTTTCGCCGTGCGGGCGATTGGTATCGCCGGGAGAGGACAAAAACTCGATTTCGTCGGCCATGATCTCGGTTACATAGCGCTTGCTGCCGTCCTGCGCATCATAGGTACGGTTCTGGATGGAGCCGACTACGCAGATCTTTCTGCCCTTCTGAAGGTAGCGTCCGCATAAGTCGGCCAACTGGCGCCATGCTATCACGTTGAAAAAATCCGCCTCACGCACGCCCTGGGGATTGGCGAAGCGCCTCTGCACGGCCAAGCCGAGCGTGCACATGTTCACGCCGCTCTGGGTCGTGCGCATTTCCGGGTCACGGGTCAAATTGCCGATGAGAATGACCTTGTTCATACTGTACCTGCTTTCGGTCTTACGCGATTGTTATTCGATTTCGGTCTGGGGCGCTTCGGTTTCGGCTTCCTGAACGGGGGCTTCCTCGGCGGGTTCTTCGGCCTTGACCTCGACGGGCTCGGCGGCCTCTTCCTTCACCTCGGCGGCCTCGCGGGGAGCGTAGGGCTTGAGGGGTTCGCGCTTGGCGGGGATTTCGCCCTCGAGGCGGGTCACCAGATAGCGCAGGATCGCGTCGGAGATCTTGAAGTTTCTCTCCAGCTCGCGGGGGAGATCGGAAGGCGCGCTCATGTACATGAGTACATAGTAGCCCTCGGTCTTGTAGTTGATGGGATAGGCCAGACGCCTCTTGCCCCACTCATCGACGCGCTCTACCTTGCCGCCGTTGTTTTCGACGATGCCGGAGAAGCGGGTGATGACGTCGGCGCGCGCCTGATCTTCTATCGCGGTGTCGATGACGTACATTACTTCGTATTTGTTCATTTCCAAACCTCCTTATGGACTTAAGGCCCTGATTGGTTCCCTCAGGGCAAGGATGCGCATTTATTATTATATCAAACGCCGTCCCGCTTGGCAAGCAAAAAGCAGAGTTTTAACAAAGCTTTCGCAAGATTCCTTCCAACGGAGCGTGCATTGTCGTACAGCCGGAAAAGTCTCCGGGAATACGGCAAACGGTGCCGCGGTATGCCACAACGTCCCTGCCGGCAGGGTTTCACGCTTCAATCAAAGCCCCCGCCCGTGTTCTGTACGGGCAGGGGTTTGCCGACGGTTTTCGTACTTCCTCCTTTTTCGGAGGAAGTATGCTGTCTTATGCTTTGGCAACGGCGTTGGTGCAAGGTCATTCGTCCCAACAGGCTGGTATCCTGATCGCCGGGCGCACGAAGTAGGCGGGATAATCCACTTTTCCGTTCTGCAGCATGCCGTTGGCGCTGATCGCCGCGGCGCAGGAGGGGTTCATGCCCGGGGAGCGCAGCCACCAGATGCAGCATTCGCCGTTTTCGGCCCTGCCCGCCGTCAGGCAGGCGTACCGTGTGGGACGGCAGAATTTGAGATCGTTGCGCGAGAGGTATTTGAGCACCTCGGCGTAGCTGAGCAGGAAGACGGCATCCCGCGTGGGATTTCCGGGGTCCGTGGCGTACTGCCTGTTGCGGTCGGCGTTCACTTCGCAAAGCAGCACGCGCTCTTTTTCGTCTTCGTCGAAGGCCGTTTCGTAAAACTCGCCGTTCAGACAGGCGCGCAGAAGGCTGCTTTCCCAGGTTACGGGCTTGTAGACGTCGTTGTAGGGCAGGACAGTCAGCGCATACCTGCTCAAAAGCAGTGCGTCATCCTGACTGACCGAAATCACCACCCACTCGATGGGTTCGGGGCCGTTTTCGCTTATTCCGTCCTGTTCGTAGCGCCCGAAAAGCACGCTGTCGCCCGGTTTCAAATCTCCTTCGCCCAGGGCCGGCAGCAGAAGGCTCAGGATCAAAAGCGCGGCAAATATCCGTTTCATGCCGGTATTCCTTTCAAGGGCCGCCTCAGTTCAGCCTGTCGAAAAAGTAGATCAGGTGCTTATCCTGTCTCAGCTGCTCGAGCATCTGTTCGTAGAGCTCGTCCTCTTTCTGCGTCAACGCGTTTTCGACAAGGCCGTCGCGGATCGTTTCGAAGGGCACTTCCCCGCTTTCCACCTCGCCCAGATACTGGTAAATGGCAAAGCCCCAGTCGTTCCTGAGCGGCTGCGTCACTGCGCCGACGCGGATAAGCGCCATGATCTCTTTCGTCACGTCCTCTTCGAACGTGGCGCTGCTTTGGCAAAGCGCGAAGCCCTCCGCCGAACCGAGCTCGTCCATGTAGTATTCCGTATTGGGATATTCCTCGCGGATCGCGTCGAAGCTCTCCCCCGCCTCGAGCCTTTCGTACACGGCCATGGCCTCGGGCATGAGCTTGTCAAACAGCGCATCGGCCTCGGGGCCCTGCGTGTTGTTTTCGATGTAGAGCTCGTCGTAGGCGGCCATGTCCGCGTCGTCAAATGGGATGACGACCATGCGCACGCGGCGGTAGCCCTCGGGCACGTAGGCGATGGGCGTATCGGAATACATGCAGTCGAAACCGTACTCCTCGGGATAGAGAGCGTAATACTCCCTTGCGCTCTCCACGGCCAGCTCGTAGGCCGAGCGGATCTCGTCTTCGCTTAAAGTGACCTCGCCCACCAGCGCCTTCTTCGCGGCGAGGCTTTCGGCTTCGTTCAGCGCGTCCGTTACCAGCGTTTCCCTGTCCAGCCCGTTTTCGATCAGGTATTCCTGCGTCAGTGCGTCGGCCTCGGCTTCGTCTTCGCTCTCGGACAGGAAGTATTCCTTCGCCTCGGCCTCGACGCTTACGAAGTACGCTTCCGCGTCGGCGACGACGGCGTTTCTTTCTTCCTCGGTCATCAGCACGATGCCTTTTTCGGCAAAATAGTTGCCCAGCAGCATCGTATCGCTCAGGTTGACCGCCAACAGCTGCTGAAGCTCCAGCGCCTCGCCCGGGTCCTCCTCGTACTCCATCCCCAGCGACTCGTACAGCTCCCTGTAGTACCCCATGACCTCGGTATAGTAGGCGTACACCTCCTCGAAGCGCACGCAGCCGCCCTCGAAGGCGACAATCACGCTCGGATCGGCGTAGGCGTCGATCAGCGCGCGGAGGCGCTCGTTTTCGGCTTTCAGAAGCTCGTTCTCTTCGCGCAGCCCATCCGATTCGCTCGTCCCTTCCGCAAGGGCGGGCAAAAAGCTCAGAAGGCTAAGGCACAAAAGCAGCACAAGGACGCGTTTCATACAAATTCTCCCTTCCGTATACGGTTTGCGATTATTTGACCTTATTCGGTTTTCGGCGCTTCTCCTTCGAGACCGCGCTGTTTAACGTACCATGAAACGAGCAGGATCAGCATCGCGGCGCTCCAGGCGGAGGTCTCCGCCCAGTAGATGCCGCTTTTGCCCGCAAGGGCCGTGAGCGTCACGGCCACGCCCACCCGCACGAAGCATTCCGCAAAGCCGGAAACCATGGGAATGAAGGTGTTGCCGATGCCAAGCAGCGCGGAGCGGTACACGTACAATAAGTACAGTACGCTCAGCGTCGCCGCCATGGTTTTTAAGTACCTGAGGGCCACGCGCATCGTCGATGGCGGCGCGCCCTTTTCGATAAAGAGCCTTAAGAACGTTTCTCCGAAGAGGAACAGTACCAGCGTCATGACGCCGGACATCAGTATGCCAAGCGGCACGAAGCGCTTCATGCCGTCGCGGATGCGGCCGTATTTTTTCGCGCCGAGGTTTTGCCCGACGTAGGTGACCACCGCCATGCCGAAGGCGACCGCGGCGGCCTCCATGATGCCGTAGAGCTTGTTGGTCGCGGTAAAGCCCGCGACGAACTCCTTGCCCAGGCCGTTGATCACCTTCTGAAGCGCCATGCCGCCCACGCCGATCATCGCGCTCTGCAGCGCCATCGGCAGCGACAGGCGCAGAAGCTTCCCGGCCTCCGGCCTGTAGAGCCTGAGCGCGACGTCGTTTCCCCGAAGCTCGTTTATCTTAAGCGCGTAAGCGAGGCACACGCCGCAGGCGGCTGCCTGGCTGATCAGCGTGGCCGCCGCCGCGCCGACGACGCCCCATTGAAAGGCCCACACGAACAGCAGGTCGAGCGCGATGTTCGCGGCGCTCGACGCCACCATCGCGATCAGCGGCGCGCGGCTGTTGCCAAGCGCCCGCAGGATCGAGGAAAGCAGGTTGTAGCCAGTCGTCAGCACCGCGCCGGAGACCATGATGTACAGATAGGCCGCCGCCTTATTGAACAACGAATCGAGCGTTCCCAGGAGCTTCAGCAGCGGATCGATCGCGATCAGCCCCAGTGCGGTATACGACAGGGAGATCGCGAGGCTCACGAAGCCGGCGGTGTACACGAGGCGCTTGAGCCCTGCCCTGTCCCCCGCGCCGAAGGCCTGCGCCATAGGGATGCCGAAACCGTGCATCACGGAGCTTATGACGCCGAAGACCATCCACACCATCCAGTCCGCACTGCCCAGGGCGCTCAGCGCGTCCAGCCCCGCGAACTGGCCGACGATCGCGGCGTCCGTGATGGTGTAGAACTGCTGGCAGACATTTCCCAGCATCAGCGGCAGCGCAAAGCTCAGGGCGAGCTTTGCGGGCGAACCGACCGTCATGTCGCGGGTCTTTGCTGCCATCGGGGCTTTTTCCTCCTCGCGGGAAACGTTTGGGTATTTAGGTCGCTGCGGGCGCCGGGCGTTTTTCGGCCCGGCCGGGCTGTCAGCGCAGCTTTTTGGAAAGGAACAAAATCAGGTCGTCGTCGACGGTGCAGACCGTTTCGTACTGCACGCATTGTTTGCCCCGGTACCAGACGCCGGAGCCGTCCGGGACGTAGCCGCGTTTTGCGTACATCCTCTGCGCGGTGCCGTATTCGCTGCACAGTCCGACGCCGAGACACACGGCATCCGCGTATTCGCCCGCGACCTTTTCCGCTGCGTCCATCAGCCTGCCCCCGATGCCTCTGTTTTGGTATTTCTTCAGCACGTTGAAATCGACGACGACGGGCAGGCCGCTTCCCATAAACGGGCCGTCGCTTGCCCGCAGGTACACGTACACGTAGCCGGCGGGCCGTCCCTCATACGCAGCGGTCAGGCAGACGCATTTCCCCTCGGCGCGGTCCTTCAGCCTGGAAAAGTAGCCTTCGACCTCCGGGTGCCATCCCTGCGCCGTGAGTTCGTCCGTAAAGACCTGCGCGTCCGGTCTTTCCATGTCGCGCACGGTCAGTTTTTCGTCTTCGTAATAGATCATTTTGTCATTTCTCCGCCCGCTTTACGGCCTCCATCAGCATGAGAAGCGCCATGCTCTGGCCGTAGGGCTGGGCGTTTATTCGGATAGAACGGTAATAGTCCAGGCTGCCGCTCAAACAGGTGCCGGCAGACACGTCGGAAAGTATGCCGTTTTCGTCGATGCGGCCGAGGATCGCCTGCGCGCCGCGCAGGCCGCACTCGGCGTATTCCCCGGGCAGATACCCAAGGCGCGCCGCCTTCATGAGCCCGTAGCTGAAGCCCGCAGTGGCGGAGGACTCGAGGTAGGAGCTTTCGTCGGTGATCAGCGTGTGCCACATGCCGCTCGCATCCTGATACTTTTTGAGCGCCTTGGCCTGCGTTTCCAGCGTGGACAGAAGGAACAGCCGCACGCCCTCCGGGATCTTAGCGATGTCAAGATAGTCCACGAGGCCTGCCGTGAACCAGGCGTTTCCCCTGCCCCACAGCGCGCCCGCATAGTGATGGCGGCCGTCGAAGTTGAAGCCGTGAAACAAAAGGCCCGTGGCCGTGTCGCTCAGGTACTTTATGTGCACAAGGAACTGGCGCACGCTCTCCTGAACGTACTCGTCCCTGTTCAGAAGCGTGCCCATGCGGGCGACGAACAGAACGGTCATGTACAGCGTATCGTCCCACAGCTGCATATAATTGTCCGAATCGATGGTTACGTGCTGAAAGCCGCCTTCTTCGGTGCGCGGAAGCTTCGTCATCGCGTATTCGGCCCATTCCTCGCACAGGGCAAGATAGTCCTTCCTGCCCGTAAGCTCGTACAGGTAGGACAGCGTCAGCAGCGGGCACATGCTGTTTATATTTTTCATCGGCGGCGTCCGCTTTATGTGTTCGTCGAACCAGTCAAGCAGGTACTTCAGCACGCCTTCGTCGTTTCTGTCGCGGCAGTATTCGTACAGGCCGAACAGCGCGACGCCCTGAAACCAGTCCCAGTCGTCCATGAAATGGCGCCCCTCGCGGTTGGTGAAGGCCGCCCGGTTGTCCGTGGAGGTGATGCCGTTTATGATCAGGCGGATCTTTTCATTCAGCAGTCGCACGTCGGTATTCATCGCTGCCTTCCTTTCAATTGGGCGTTCTTACGAATGTTCTTATTGTAATAATAGCCGCGCGGGGCCGCGCTGTCAAGCAAAAATGCGTTTCGCGTTTTCTTTTCGGGTACAATTCGGGCGCCGCGTTTGTTCGCGGCGCCCGGTTCCGTTTACGGTTTTCAGTGGACGATCAGGCTTTCGCCGGTCATCTGCGCAGGTTTTTCCATGCCCATCAGGTCGAGCAGCGTCGGGCAAAGATCGCAGAGCTTGCCGCCGCTGCGCAGACGCTTTTTGGGGTCTGCGGGATCCACGACGATCACCGGCACGGGGTTGGTGGTGTGCGCAGTGAAGGGCTCGCCGCTCACGGGGTCGATCATCATATCGGCGTTTCCGTGGTCGGCGGTGATGATGAGCTTGCCGCCCTGCTTAACGATGGCCTCGGCGACCCTGCCCACGCACTCGTCCACGGTCTTGACCGCTTTCTTCGTGGCGGGGATGATGCCGGTGTGGCCCACCATGTCGCAGTTGGCGAAGTTCAGTATGATCACGTCGTACTTGCTTTCGTTGATCAGCGGCACGACGGCGTCCGTGACCTCGTAGGCGCTCATCTCGGGCTTGAGATCGAAGGTGGGCACCTCCTTGGCGTCCGGAGAGGGCACGAGGATCCTGTCCTCACCCGGGAACACGCGCTCCTCGCCGCCGTTGAAGAAGAAGGTGACGTGGGCATATTTCTGGGTCTCGGCGATGCGCAGCTGGGTCTTGCCGCACTTGGAGAGGTATTCGCCCATCGTCATGTCCAGACTCTCGGGCGGGTAAGCGATCTCCACGTTGGGCATCGTCGCGTCGTACTGGGTCATGCACACGTACTTGAGCGGGAAAAAGCCGTTTTTGCGCGCAAAGCCCGTGAAATCGGGATCGACGAAGGCGCGGGTGATCTCCCTTGCCCGGTCGGGGCGGAAGTTGAAGAACACGACGGAGTCGTTGGCCCTGATCATGCCGTTTTCGTCGATCACGGTGGGCAGCATGAATTCGTCGGTCAGGTGCTTGCCCTTTTCGTCGATGACCTCGTAGCTGTCCTTGATGGCCTTGACCGCGTCAGTGCCCTTGTTGCCTTCGCCCAGCACCATCGCATTGTACGCCTTTTCGACTCTCTCCCAGGCAAAATCCCTGTCCATGGCGTAGAGGCGGCCCATGACGGTCGCCACCTTGCCAACGCCGATCTCAAGCATCTTGTCTTCCAGCTCCTGAACGTACTCCCAGCCGGAGGCGGGCGGCGTGTCGCGGCCGTCGAGCAGCGCGTGGACGTAGACCTTTTTTACGCCGCTGCGCTTTGCCATCTCGATAAGTCCGTACAGATGGTTGATGTGGCTGTGTACGCCGCCGGGAGACACCAGGCCGATCAGGTGCAGCGCACTGTCCTTGTCCAGACAGTTTTGCATCGCGCCCTTTAAGGCCTTGTTTTCAAAGAACACGCCGTCGCGGATGTCCTTGGTGATCTTGACCAGCATCTGGTACACGACGCGGCCCGCGCCGATGTTGGTGTGGCCGACCTCGCTGTTGCCCATCTGCCCGTCCGGCAGACCCACGTCTTCGCCGCTGGCGCCGATCTCGGTGACGGAATAGGCGGCCTTGAGCTTGTCGAGGTTGGGCGTGCCCTGGGCAATGATCGCGTTGGTGGACGGGTCGTCGCTTCCGTTGCCGAAGCCGTCCATGATCACAAGAGCGTACGTGGCCATCAGTAGTTCACCACCTGGCTGAAGTCGACAGCCTTGAGCGAAGCGCCGCCGATCAGGCCGCCGTCGATCTCGGGCTGCGCCATCAGGCCCTTTACGTTGGAGGGCTTCATGCTGCCGCCGTACTGGATTCGGACCTTGGCCGCGGTGCGCTTGCCGTACTTGCCGGCGATGGCCTGGCGGATGACGCCGATGGTCTCGTTGGCCTGCTCGTCGGTGGCGGTGAGGCCGGTGCCGATGGCCCACACGGGCTCGTAGGCGATCACGGTGCCTTCGACCTGCTCGTTGGTAAGTCCCGTCAGCGCCATCAGGGTCTGATAGGAAACGATGGTATCGGTGTAGCCCTGCTCGCGCTCTTCCTTGTTTTCGCCGACGCAGACGATGGGCTTGAGGCCCGCATTGATCGCGGCGACGGTGCGCTTGTTGACGGTCTTGTCCGTCTCGCCGAAATACTGACGGCGCTCGGAGTGGCCGATGATGACGTATTCAACGCCGGCGGCCTTGAGCATGTCGGCGGAGAGTTCTCCGGTGTAGGCGCCCTTGTCGGCCCAGTGCACGTTCTGCGCGCCGAGCTTGATCTTGCAGCCGCGCTTGCTGATAAGGGGCTTTACGGCCGCAAAGCACACGGCGGGCACGCACACGACCACGTCGCAGGCGGCGTCGGCCACCAGGGGCTTCAGTTCGTTGACGAGCTCGACCGCCTCTTCGGGCGTCTTGTTCATTTTCCAGTTGCCGGCAATGATGGGTTTACGCATAAATAGTTCCTCCTGTAAGGTCTCTGTGTGTTATTAAAACGAAATACAGGGAGGTTCGGAGGGCAGCGCCCTCCGACCTTCAATCCGCAGGACCGGCTTTGCCGGTCCGAGGATGGATTTTTACGCAGGCGAGCTTGCCCGCCGGGAGTAAAAATCCTTTCCTTACAGTTTTTGCGCCCGAAAATCTCCGCAGAGATTTTAGCAAAAACTGCAAATCCCCTGATTGAAATGAATCAACGATTCATTTCAATTACTTGTCTTCGAGGCAGGCTACGCCGGGCAGGACCTTGCCCTCGAGGAACTCGAGAGAGGCGCCGCCGCCGGTGGAGATGTGGCTCATCTTGTCACCCAGACCCATCTGGTTGACCGCAGCCGCGCTGTCGCCGCCGCCGATGATGGTGATGGCGTCGCTCTCGGCCATGGCCGTGGCGATAGCCAGCGTGCCCTTGGCGAAGTCAGGATTCTCGAACACGCCCATGGGGCCGTTCCAAACGATGGTCTTGGCTTCCTTGACGGCATCGGAGAACAGCTTGATGGTCTCCGGACCGATGTCCAGGCCCTGCCAGCCGTCCGGCACTTCGCCGGCCTTGCAGGTCTTGATGGCGCTGTAGCCTTCAAACGCGTCCGCGATCACGGTGTCCACGGGCAGAAGGAGCTTTACGCCCTTTTCCTCGGCCTTCTTCATGAAGCCCAGCACCTGCTCGAGGCGCTCGTCGTCCACGAGGCTGTCGCCGATCTTGCCGCCCTGCGCCTTCATGAAGGTGTAGGCCATGCCGCCGCCGATGATGAGGGTGTCAACCTTCTCGAGGAGGTTGCCGATAACGCCCAGCTTGTCCTTGACCTTCGCGCCGCCCAGGATCGCCAGGAAGGGGCGCTTGGGGCTTTCGACCGCGTTGCCCAGGAAGTCCAGCTCTTTGCCGATCAGGAAGCCGGCAACGGCGGGCAGGTAGGCGGCTACGCCCGCGGTGGAGGCGTGCGCGCGGTGCACAGTGCCGAAGGCGTCGCTTACGTATACGTCGGCCAAATCCGCCAGCTGCTTTGCGAAAGCGGGATCGTTGGCTTCTTCTTCGGCGTGGAAGCGCAGGTTCTCAAGCAGTATGGCCTTGCCGAAGGGCAGTGCCTTTACCATTTCTTCAACTTCTTTGCCCACGCAGTCGGGAGCGAGCTTGACCTCGAAGCCCAGCTTCTCGCTCAGGCTCTTGGCCACGGGCGCCAGAGAATACTTGGCATTCACAACGCCCTTGGGCTTGCCCAGATGGCTGCACAGGATCAGCGCGGCGCCCTGCTCGAGCAGATACTTGATCGTGGGCAGCGCGGCGTTGATGCGGGTCTCGTCGGTGATGTTCTTGTCAGCGTCCAGCGGCACGTTGAAGTCGCAGCGGACCAATACTTTCTTGCCTTTTACGTCGATGTCCTTGACTGTCTTTTTGTTCATGGTGTACTCTCCTTCTTTGTTGAAGATGTCTATATGTTACCACAAAGTGGGGCCGCGCAAAAGTTATATTGCGTTAATTGGGCTTGAAAAAGCACAAAAACCGCAAAGAAAGCCGCATAAAAAGCGCGTTTTGATGGGTCTTAGGCAAAACGGCGCATGCGCAGAACGGCTCTTTTCTCCGCCCGCTCACTTTTCCGAGCGGATGATCTCCAGGATCCTGTTGGCCGCGCCCTCGTCGGTGATCAGGCAGGTGTTCTTGTGGTGGCGGCTTACGGCCAGGATCGCCTCGGCCTTGTGCCGGCCCGCCGCGACGGCCATCAGCACGGGGATCCTCGAAAAGCTGTCCTCCGGCAGCCCGAGGCCGCTGGCGGAGGCGAGCAGCCGGCCGTTTATGTCGAAGCAGTGCCCGAGCACCTCGGCAACCGCGCCCTTTCTTACGAGGTCGCTTATCGCGCTTTCGCTCATCAGGCGGTTCCGGGCCATTTCGTCAGCCCGGGCGATGCCGTAGAGCAGCACGTCCGCGCGCTTGATCTCCTCCAGCGGCTCGCGGATCTCGTCAAGCTTGATCAGCTCCTTGAGCGCGCTCTGGGGCAGATTGTCCGGCAGGTACAGAGGCTTGTGCTTTCCGCCGAGCTTGAGCGCGATCTGCTCGGCCAGCGTGTTTGCCTGCGTCTCGGCGCTCCGGCCCAGGCCGCCCCTTGCGGGGAGCACGGTCACGTCCATGTCTGCGCCGCGGGGGATGTGGCGGGAGACGCTGTGCACGGTGCTTCCGCCGTTGACAGCCAGGATCATGCCGGGCATCAGCAGTTTTCTTAGGCGCATGCCGGCCACGCGCCCGACCTCGTCCATCACGCCGGGGTCGCTGTCCACGTCGCCGGGCACCACGCGCACGCGCTCGATGCCAAGAAGCTTTTGCAGCTGCGCCTCCAGCGAAGCAAGGCCCGTCCTCGAGCGCACGAGCTCGCGCACGCTGTCCAGTATCTCGTAGGAGCGCTCGCTAAGCGTCATGCCCGCGGGGGATACGCTGATCAGCCCGTCTTCGCGCAGAAGGTCGGTCAGCATCCTCGCCTCCCTTTCGGGAATGCCCATGCGCTGGGCCAACGCCCTTCTGCCCACCGGCTGAAGGATGCTTATGCGCTCCAGAACCAGCGCGCGGTTGACCAGCGCCTCCATTAGGTCAGGCGCCAGCAGATTCATCAGCCCCAATGCCGTATCGTCCATGTACCGTCTCCCCGCGCCAGGGACGCTATCGGTCCCGCGCGTCAGATTTTATCCTGCCCCGAGTATACTCCCGCCCGGCGGCCTTGTAAAGCGCTTTATGTTAATTTACGCTCAAAAGCGCAAAACGGGAGAAATTTGTATTATAATGATGCCAGGAAAACAAAATCGCCCCGATAGAGACGACACACGACGGGAGGCCCGAGCCATGAACCGGCACCTGGAATATAAGATCAAGCTTTTGAACCTCGGCATGGACCGCACGATCGCTTCGCAGTGCGAAAACGAGGACAGCCCCCTGTACGGGGCCGGGATTTCGCCCCTTAGGACCTATTACGGCGGGGAGAGCGGCGCGGGCCTCGCGCGGGAGTTTTTGCTGGGCTACTACGCGCCGGGCAGCAAGCATTACCGCGACGAAATGCTGCTGGAAAGGTGCGGGCGCGCGCTTGACTTCGCCTCTCGCATGCAGAAGAGCGACGGCACCTTCGACCTGCTGGAGACCAACTTTCACGACGGGGCGCAGACCTCCTTCATCGTTACGCTGCTGGCCCCGGCCGTGCTTCTGATGCGCGCAAAAAGCGCGCACACGCCGAAGGAGGACGCACTGTACCGAAAGCTGCTTACCTTCCTCGATCACTGCGCGGACGGCATGGTGAACGGGGGCTTTCACACGCCCAACCACCGCTGGGTCATGGCCAGCGCGCTGAGCATGTGTTACAGTCTGCTTTCGCGAAAAGACTGTCTGGATAAAATGAACAAGCTGCTGGGCGAGGGCATAGACCAGGACGAGGACGGCGAATTTACCGAGAGGAGCTCGGGCACCTACTCCATCATCTGCGACCGCGCGTTCATCATACTCGGCGAAGTGATGGGCATGAAGGAGATGCCGGGCATCGCCGCAAAGAACCTCCGCATGATCCTGAAATTCGTGGAGCCCGACCTGACGATCAACACGATGAATTCCACGCGGCAGGACGCAGGCACAATGCCGGACTGGCGCATTTACTACGGCCTGTATCTGTTCATGGCGCTCAGGACCGGCGACCCCGTCTTCCGCTTCGTGGCGGACGCGATGCTCGACCAGAGCGCAAGCCGCCTAAGCGAAGCCGGCATCGAAGCCGGCGTCGGCCTCGCGCCGTATTTCGAATACCTGCCCTTTGCGCTGATGGACGAAAACCTGCAAAAGGATTGGGACGCGGCCGATACCGAAAGGCCCGTCATGGACTACACGAAGCTGTTTACGCACAGCGGCATCCTTCGCCACAGGCGCGGCCCCTTCAGCCTGACCCTCGTAAAGAACAACCCGAACTTCGCGCTCCTAAAGTACGGCCGGCACGACGTTTTTCTGCGCCTGTGCGGCACGTTTTACGCGCAGGGCCAGTTCGTGGCCGAGGAAATGAACTTTGACGGCGACACGGCTTATCTTACCTATCGCCGCCGCTGGGGCTACAAGGGCCCGCTGCCCGAAAGACAGGAGACCAGCGACTGGCACAAAATGGATCACTCGAAGCGCCCGGACGTGATGATGCAGGATTTCGTGTTCCGCGTGTCGGTAAAAATACTGGAAAGCGGCGCCGAAATCCACGTACTGACGGAGGGCGTCGAGAGCGTGCTGACCAAGTTCGAGGTGATCGCCGAGGCCGGGCAGAGCTACGTGACGGACGGCGTCTTTCTGCGGACCAAAAAGGGCGATTACGTCATTCAGAGCGCGCCCGAGGCCGAATACCGCTGCGACGACGGCGCGACCCTCTTTATCAGGGGCGGCATACGGAAGCACACCCACGCCGAAAACATGCGCGGCAGCGTGCCCGCGGACGGCGGCCGCTTCACCGTCGCGATGACGGCGGACACCCCGATGGACAGCACCTTCACGCTCGAATTCAAATAAACCGGCACGGAGGAAACACAGATGAAGCTTACCTTTTTCGGCTCGAGCCACGGCGTTCCCGAACCCAACCGCCGCTGCTCCTGCATACTGCTCGAGGTCTCGGATAAAAAATACCTGATCGACGTCGGCACGGACCCCGTTCCGCTGCTGATCGACAAGGGCCTGACGCCGTGCGACGTGAGCGCAGTGTTCATCACGCACGTGCACGGCGACCACACCAACGGCCTCGTGCCCTTTGCCGACATCTGCTCCTGGCGCTTCAAGGACGCCGACCCGCTGATCTTTCTGCCCGAGATCGAAATGCTGGACGCGCTGAAGGGCTGGGTAAAGCTGACCTGCGAGGGCCTGCGGGAAACGCTGCGCTTTAAAGAGGTGAAGGAAGGGCTTTTGTACGACGACGGAACGATCCGGGTCACGGCGGCGGCCACGCAGCACAGGGACAGGGCGTACGCCTATCTGATCGAGGCGGAGGGCAAAAGGGTGCTCTTCACGGGCGACATGCGGGGCGGCGACGGCCCCATCGCCGACTACGCGCGTTTCGTGACAGAGGACGGCCTCGACCTCGCGGTCGCGGAATGCGCCCATTTCGACGCGACACTGTACCTCGAACCGCTGAAAAAACACCCGCCGAAGCTCTTTTGCATCAACCACTACTCAAGGCGCTGGCTTGAGAGCTGCTGCAAGCTGCTCAAGGAAATCGCCCCCGACATCCCCGCGCTGCTTGCGACGGACGGGCTGGAAATAAATCTGTAAACGGCGACACGACCCACAACGGCGCCGGGGCAGTACGTTACCCGTTCATTCATAGCAACCTTATAGAGATTCCTTTCGGCGGATTGGACCGGTACGAAAAACGGTCAGCGGCTCGTGATATAAATATGCATAGAAGAGGGATTCTATGCCGGGCAGCAACAGCAAGTATACCCGGGAAAAGCGGGAGCAGGGAGAAGGGCTGACAAGCCGGGATTATGACGGCTCCGGGCGTTTGCCCGGGGTTTTTGCGTTTTGGATTGAAAAAGCAGGTGGAAAATGGTATAATATAGGTAAAGCGAACGATTTAAACAAGAATTAACAGAGAATTTGTCTCGTTTTGGGCTTGAAAACTGTCTTATATAGTGTAATCGCAAAACCAAATCGCCCTCCCTGTTTTCCCACGCAAGGCGAGGGAATGGATGGGCAGATGGGCCGGAAAAGTGTCACGGAATGGGCGCGAAAAATGACTTAATTAGTGAAAGGAAGCAAACGGTTAATAATTTAAACCGTCCCCGATATTTCTGAAATGAGGCAGGTAAACATGAAGAATCACAAATCACCAGGCACGGGCAGCATAATTGCCGGCAGGATACTACTGGGACTCATATTTATCGTGGGAGGCTTTTATGCGCTGATCAGCATACTGTTTTATCCGGAGACAAAGAACATTGTACTTACAATTTCACTTTTTCTGGGTGCTTTTTCGCTGGTCGCCGCGATTTTTTTGTGCAGAAGATGGTGGCTGTTTTGATAGCTGCTGCTCTTTTGATTACAGGCTGCTGTTTTGCAGGTATAGAGTGGTACAATAGCAGTATAAAGATAGACGACACCCCCAACTGGCGGGAGTGGAGGCCAAACATTGAAAACTCCCGCGTTGCTCATCTTGAAGATGAGGCTTCACTCAAGCTCACGGAAGACTTGCCCCGCATGGACGGCGCAACCGCGCTTTATCCCGTATATGCCGCTTTTGCGGCTGCAGTTTATCCGGAAGATGCCATTACATATCAGGTTCTCGATTGCAGCACAACTGCATGGGCATACGAAAAAATCGTGGACGGAGATTGTGATATAGTTTTCTGCGCTGCGCCAAGCCAGGCTCAAGTGGATTATGCCCGGGAAAAAGGGGTGGAGCTTGTGTTTACGCCGATAGGCAAGGAGGCCTTTGTCTTCTACGTAAACGCGAAAAACCCTCTTGAAAACGTAAGCATAGCCGACATACGCGGCATATGGTCGGGTAAGATTACGCGCTGGGACGAGCTTGGCGTAGAAAAACTGGGAGCTATACGTCCTTTTCAGCGCGAGGAAGGCAGCGGCAGTCAGAGCACTTTTGTTAAGCTGATGGGCGACACGCCGATCATGGAGCCGGAGCAGGAAGATGTAATCGGGGATATGGGCGGCGTCATCAGAAAGACTGCGGATTATCGCAACTACAAAAATGCTATCGGATATTCCTTCCGCTTTTATGCGACGGTAATGAATCCTAACGTGGGCATAAGGCTGCTTAGCGTAAACGGTGTCAGTCCTACGCGGGAAAACATAGAAAACGGCAGCTATCCTTTGGCTGATTGCTTCTACGCAGTAACCCGTTTGGATGCGGATGACAATACACGGGCTTTACTCGAGTGGATTTGCGGTCCGCAAGGTCAGGCGCTGGTGGAACTGACCGGCTACACTGGGTATGTGGAGAAATAAAGGGCAGTATCCGTGACGGTTCTGACGATCGTGTAAATTGCATTGCTTTCTCTCCGTTTTCCCACGCAATCCGTGGCGAAGGGGGCAGCTGGTCCGAAAAAGTGTCACAGAATGGGCGCGGAAAAGGGCTTGTATAGTGTAATTGCCCCCATCTCCGTTTTCCCGCGCAGGGCGAAGGAGACATACTGAACTGAAAGGAAAGGTATCCTGTTATGAAAAAGATCATACTACTGCTTTCACTCTCAATACTCTTTTATTCAGTTTCTGCCGAGAAGGGAGACGTGCCGACAATGAGAACACTGAAAGACGTAGAGGAAACGCTGGCTTCTTTCGGTTTGTCAGAATACCGTGAGGAAATAAGCAAATTAGCCAAAGGCTCCATACATATTGCACTGATGCCTGAAAGCGACGAGAACATACCGATTGGCGCATCAAAAATGGGTGGAATGCCTGATTTACCGTTTGGCACAAACTGGTTACGACATGAATTTGATAGTACTCCGCTGTCTTTCATATGTCAGATCGATTTCGCGGAAGTAAAGCCTTATGATAAGGAGAATAAACTCCCTGATCATGGCATGCTCTATTTCTTTTATGATTGTTCTGAGAAAACATATTGGGGGTGCGCGCCAAATGACAGCTCTGATTGGACTGTGTTCTATTTCGACGGCGATACTTCTCAATTAGCGCGCAGACCAGTGCCGGATGGCATCATTCAAGAGGGTTTCTTCTTCAAACCTGCGCGTATGTGCTTTGACGATGCACTCGATTTGCCTGATTTATACAGTTCTGAAGGGAAGACCTTGACACTCAGTGATGATTGCCGGCACAAATATCTCTCGCTGACATACAAAGAAGCACCGAATGCAAACAAGTTGCTCGGACACTCAGATAACATCCAGTTTTGTATGGAAGAGGAATGTGAAAAGGAAACCGGAAAAACCGGCCCTTGGGACCTGCTGCTTCAGGTAGACAGCAACAAGGATTGTAATATGATGTGGGGCGATGTCGGCAGGCTCTATCTGTGGATCACCGATGAGGATCTGGCGGCAAGAAATTTTGAGTCGGTTTGGGTAGTCATGCAATGCTATTAGCCTTGTCGAAGCTTCCAATACCCTTCTTTTCCCGCGCAATATGTGTCGAAGGAGAGGCGCAGATGAGCCGGAAAAGTGTCACGGAATGGGTGCGGAAAAGGTCTTGATCAGTTTAAGGAAGCAAACGGTCAATACTTAGAACGATCCCAGATATTGTCTGGAGGTAATCATATGATTTACGCAGCGATTGACAGAGATAGTTGCCACTTGTATACATTTCTCAAAGCTGTTTTCGAAGCCATAGATAACAAACAGTTAGAATACAACTGGCTGATTACAGCTACCGATATCGTCGCGAACAGCGACAGATTGGATGCTCTCAATACGAGTGTGCG
>JAFPWH010000016.1 GCA_017395065.1 Clostridia bacterium
CCCGAAGGCGCAGGTCGATAAGCTCGCCCAGCGCGTCGAAATCGCCGTTCATCTTAGCGCGCTGCAGGTCCTCGGGGAGGTCGAATACCTGGGTTTCGTAATTGAAAGACATGGGCGTACTTCCTTTCGTGTGTGGGATTTTGGGGGGCGGGATGGTTCGTTTCTTGCGGATGTATTGTTCGTATACGCGGGGTTTTGTGGCGGCAGGTTGCCGCCGCTACGGTGAGGGCGGGATCGCGTGATTTTTGCGCGATTTTTGACGGTTTAAGCGGTTTAGGATGTGTTTCGTAAAGCGCAGGGAATTGCGTATTTTTCGTAGCGGCGGCAATCTGCCGCCATGGGAGACGCGGGGTGCAGTGTCGCCCGGCAAGCGTGGTAAATGGCGTATTCGCCGCAGCGGCGGCCTCAAGGCCGTCCTATGGGCGTTGCGGGTACGGGGGTGTGGGCGGTTTACGCGGCGTCGTTTCGTATACGCGGGGTTGTATGGCGGCGTGGACGCCGCCGCTACGGTGAGGGCGGGATTTTGGGGTTCTGGCGCGGTTACAGTACGTATACGCTATGCCCTGTGGCGGCAGGTTGCCGCCGCTACGGATGGGCGGGATTTTGGTGTTCTTGCGTGGTTACAGTGCGTATACGCTATGTCCTGTGGCGGCAGGTTGCCGCCGCTACGGATGGGCGGGATTTTTGGGCGTTTGGCGCGGTTTTGGTGCGTGTACGCGGTGTTTTGTGGCGGCATTGCGCCGCGTTGGGATTTTACTCCGTCCTGTTGATCGATCTTTGTTTGTCGAAGCCTTCGGGGTAGCGTTTTTTCAGCTTTTCGATGTTCAGCGTGAGCACTTCCTCCAGCTCCACGCCCAGCGCGGCGCAGCTCTCGGCGAGGTACCAGGCCACGTCGCCCAGCTCCTTGATCAGCTCGTCCCTTTTGAGCTCGTGGCCGTGAAACAGGTGCTTTTTGACCAGATCGATGGCCTCGCCCGCCTCGCCGCACAGGCCCATCACGCCGTTTTCGAGCATCTGCGTGCTGCTGAGTTCCTTGTTGGCGGTGGTCATCGCCAGCATCTGGTATTCATTGATTGTCATTTTTTTCCTCCAAACCCAATTCGCGGGCGATTCGTTCCGCCGCGTATTCCGAAGCCCTGCCCGTTTCGCACGAGCCCAGCGCCTCAAGATGTTCTTTTACGTCCCGCGCGTACTTTTGTTCGTCGAAGCGCAGGATGTTGCTTTCGAGTTCTTCCATGCCCGTGCCCAGCGGGAACGGCCAGGTGTGTATGTCGGTGTAAAAATCGCGCTCGGTCAGATAGCTGTTCAGGTCCGGCGCGTACAGAAACGCCTTGACGCCGCCAAGCGCCGCGTCCCAGATTGAAGAGGAATAGTCGGTGATCAGCGCGTCCGAAACGTACAGAAGCTCCTGCATGTCCGGGTACGCCGTCAGATCCAGCGCGCCTTCGGTCAAAAACGACGCGTCCTTGTACATGCTGACGTGATGGCTGCGGTAGCCGACCCGCCATTTGCCGCCGAAGCGCGTTTCCAGCGCGCGGGTGAGCCGCTTGTAATCCAGCCCCAGGTCGTGGTTTTTCGTGTCCCGCCGGTAGGTCGGCGCGTAGAGGACCAGCCTTTCACCGTCCTTAAGGCCGATCGCGCGCCGGATCGATCCGGTCTTTTCCGGCTGCCGCGGGGCCAAAAGAAGGTCGTTTCTCGGCATGCCCTTTTCGAGGACTTCCCCCGTGAAGCTGAAGGAATCGCGGATCACGTTTTCGGTGAAAAAGCGGCCCGAAGACAGAAAGAACTTTATCCCGCTTTCGCGAAGGCGCGTGTTCAGGCGCTCGATCAAGGGCATCTCCACGTATTTGCCCACGCGCTTGTACGCCCCGCCGCCGTGCCAGGTGTTGACGATTAGCTGTCCCCTCCTGCGGGGCAGGGAGGGCTTGAAGTACGTGTTGGTCACGATGACCCTGCTGGTCATGGCGAGCTTTACGAATTCAAAGCTGTTCGAGCCGGTCACGCGGATATTCTGCTGTTTCAGGTAAGCGAAATCCTCCGGGCGCCGGAACGCCCAGACGATCTCGGCCCTGCCGCCATAGAGTCTTTGCAGCGCAAGGCTTATGTACTTCGGGTTGCAGGCGTATTGCTTTTCCATGTACGCGGAAAACAGCACGCGATTTCGCCTGACCGGCAGGCACTTCAGGGGCTGAAGCATAAGGCGGATCAGGCAGGAGGAGAGCGTTTTTCGCAAAAGGTTCAGATTTCGTTTCAGTTCGCTCGTGTTCATGGTCGTGTGGGGGGCGGGGTGGGTTATGTTGCAATGTTTTTGGCAGACGCGGGAAATTGCGTATTCACCGTAGCGGCGGCCTCAAGGCCGCCATGGGAGACGCGGGGTGCGGGTATTCCGGTAAACGTCGGAAATTGCGTATTCACCGTAGCGGCGGCCTCAAGGCCGCCATGGGAGACGCGGGGTGCGGGGTAATGGCGTTTTACGCGGCATGATTTCGTATACGCGGGGCTCTGTGGCGGCGTGGACGCCGCCGCTACGGTGGGGGCGGGGTTTTGGGGTTCTGGCGCGGTTGTGGTTCGTATACGCTTCACCCTGTGGCGGCAGGTTGCCGCCGCTACGGATGGGCGCGAATTTTGGTTTCTTGCGGGGGTGCGGTTCGTGTACGCTATGCTTTGTGGCGGCAGGTTGCCGCCGCTACGGATGGGTTATACTTCTTTTACCCAAATGCCCGCGCCTTCGATTTCGGCGGTGTATTCTTTGCCGTCCGGGGTTTTGACGCAGGTGCGTTTAGGCTCTTCGGAATTGTTGATGACGACGAGGGTCTTGCCTTCCTCGAAGTAGGCGCACTCGCAGGCCGTGTCGTCCGGCAGCAGGCTGTCCGCCGCTTCTTCCCTGCGGCAGGCCCAAAGCAGCGCCCTGTACAGCAGGCGCGTGTTTTCAAAGGAGTACGTAAAGCCGCTCAGGTACACGCTGCGGCCGCCGAAGAACTGCCTGCAGGCGACGCGCACGTCTTTGCCGTCGGCGTCGAGCACGACGGTGTCCCCGTCCAGCGCGTACACGCCGGAGGAGGCGTTGTGGAAGGACGCTTCGCCCTTCAGATCCTTTGTGATGAAGTGGTCCTTCGTCAGCTCGAAATCGTACTTGCCCTTGCAGATCGTGCTGCCGTTTTCGATGTCCACGCCCAGCACGTCCGAAAGCGCGAAATTGCGGAACGCGTTCCTGACGCACCCGGGCTCCTTTACGCCGATCAGCGCGCCGCCCTCGGCGACGAAGCGGTAAATGTTCGTCTTGAGCGCCGCGTCCTTCCATACGTCGCCGCCGCTCCACGCGTCGCCCTCGCGCCCGGCGTTGATCAGAACGTCCACGTCCCCGGGAACGCCGCTTTTCTTCACCTCTTCGAGGCTCACGCTCTTAAGCTCCACCGGCAGGCCCGCTAATGCCTCGTGGATGTGGTTGAGCGGAAGCTCCGGATGCTCGTGCATGTGGCCCGCGCAGTTCCAGGTCCTCAGGCTCCCCCAGCTTTGCAGTATGCCCACGCGGATGCCCGTCGAAAAAGGCTTGCCCTTTTCGTGCAGGCGCTTGATGAAGCGGAATTCGTCGGCGATGGACGCGATCTTGTCGTTGAATTCGGGGAAACCCTGCGTCAGGTGCAGATAGCCGCCCAGGCCGATCCTGTCGATCCTGACCCTCAAAAGCGCCCTTCTCACGCACGCCCAGAAGCGCGCCGCGTCCTTTTCGGGATGGCCGCCGGGCAGGAACGTGGGCTCTCCGCCAAGGCCCGTCGGAAACAGATACGGGTGAAGCCTGAGCTCGTGGGTCTTTACTTCCTTAACGCCCGCGCACAAACGCGCTTCGAATGCGTTGAAGACGCACTTGATCAGCCCGTCGAAGCCGAACTCACCGAATTTGCCGCTCCAGGGCTCGATGCCGATCCAGCTGTCGTCGTAGAACACGTAGGCCTTTTTGCCGTAGGAATGGATGAGGTCCACGCACTTCCTTCCGAATTCACGCACGAAAGCGCCCGTAAATTCCATCCAGTCGCGGAATTTCTTCGTCGGCGGGTTGTGCGTCGGGTTGTGGCGGCCCATGTTGATGAAGTCTTCGCCCTTCATCCGGTAGCCGTATTCCTTTTCGAACTCCTTGAGAGAGAGCGGATTTACCGTAAAATCATAGCTTCCCCAGTCGCTCAGATAATCCCTCAGGCGCGGGGACGAACACCAGATCCACGTGAAATTGTAAAACATCGAGGTCAGGCGCACGACGCTCGTGTGCGGGTGGTCCTTGAGCCATCCGTCCAGAAAATCGAGCAGCGCCTTCTGCGTCTCGGGATAGCGGGGCTCCACGGCCATCAGGTGCTCCTTGTCGCCCCAGTCGTTGGTGATGTGGTTGTACATCGAGATCTCTTCCCAGATGCGCGTGGCAAGGAAATTGACCGTGTAGAAATGGTAGGGCACGGCGTTTTCGATTTTGACGCGCCTTCCGTCCCATTTCCAGGAGGTGAGCTCTTCGCCGCCCGTCCTGTCGAAGACCTGCCAAAGATCCGTGCCATCGTCGGGGTTTATGACGAACTGCTGATCGAAATAGCCGTCCATCGGGTCGATTTCAAGCGTTTCGCCCTCGGCCATGACCGGCTTGCTCATCAGAAAGTTTCGCTGCAGAAACTGCCTGTGCTGCTTAGCCCAGGCGTTTATCGAGCGCACGAGGCAGATCGTGGAATAGATCGGTATGCCGGCGCCGAGTATCTCGTCGCTTAAGACCGTGCCGTCGCTGTCGCGTATGCAGTCCGCGCCCCATTTTTCGGCCATTTCCAGCGTCAGCTTCTCGTAGCCGGACTCGCCGGGCAGTGTGAATGAACCCTTTGTCATACAGTAAAACCCTCCTGACGAAGTGTGTATTTATTCTTCGGAAGCGCCGTCTTGCCTCGAAAGCGCCTCCGTGACCAGTCCCTTCAGTTTGTCGTAGGTCATCGAACCCATGTCGTTGTAGGTGATGACGCCGCGCGCGTCCACGACCACGGTCTGCGGAAGCGCGAGCGACCCGTCGAAGGAAGCGATGATATCTCCCGTTTCGTCCAGCGCGAAGAGCTGCGCGTAGTCGTAGGAGGCGAGGTATTCCTCTATGTCGTCGGTGATCAGGTCGCTGTGGACGCAGACGACCGTGACCTCGTCCGCGTACTCCCGCGCGATCTGATCGAAGGCCGGCAGCTCCAGACAGCAGGGCGTGCACCACGTGGCCCAGAAGTTGATCACGACCGGCCTGCCCGCGCAGGCGTAGAGCTCGAAGGTGCCCTCCTGGCCGTTTAACGGCGCGGTGAAGTTTTGGGCGCGCTGCCCCGGGTCGAAGCCCACCGGCACGCTCTCGTCGACGTGCGCGGGGGTTACGGTTTCGACGGTATTTTCGGATGCGGCCGGAGCGTTCTGCGCGTCCGCCCTGTCGCGGTTCGCCGCCCAAAACGCCGCGCCCAGCAGGAGCGTCATCGCGCCGACGAGCAGGCAGCGCTTCCAGAGCTTGGGCTTTGCCTTATTATTCGCTTCGGCTTTCATTTCGGGGATCCCCTCGTTTCCGCGCAGAACGAATTTTCCGGCTTTGAAGGAGATCGCGCCCGTCGGGCAGGCGTCTATGCATTCCGTGCAGTGCACGCACTCCCTGTCGCCGGGGTAGCGGACGTCGAGCTTACAGACGTTTAAGCAGACGGAGCAGTGTGTGCATTTGGCTTTGTCCGTCTTTACGCCCAGCACCGAGACGCGCGAAAACAGCGAATACAGCGCCCCGAGCGGGCAGAGAAAGCGGCAGAACGCGCGGAACAGGAACACGCACAGAAGCAGGATCGCGACGAGGATCACGAATTTCGACGTGAACAGAACGCCCAGCGCGTTCAGCATGCCGCGGTTTCCCGGGTGCAGCAAAAGCGGGATCGCGCCGCCCAGCGTGCCCGCGGGGCAGACGTATTTGCAAAACGCCGGCAGCGGCAGCTTCTGATACGAATACCAGAACGGCACGGCGAAGACCAGCGCCGCGAGGATAAAGTATTTCAGCATGCTCAGCCCCCGCGTGACGTTCGATTTGCGTATTTTGGGCGTGGGCAGCTTATAGATCACTTCCTGCAAAAGCCCCACCGGGCAGAGCCAGCCGCAGACCGTGCGCCCCAAAAGCAGCCCGTAGAGCAAAAGGATGCCCAGCACGTAAGCGGGCGCCCGCTGCCCCGAGGCCGCGACGGCGTTTTGCAGCGCGCCCAGCGGGCAGGCGCCGACCGCGCCCGGGCACGAATAGCAGTTGAGCCCCGGAACGCACAGCACCTTCGAGTTCCCGCGGAAGATCGTGCCGTTCAGAAAGCCCTTTACGTGGCAGTTGTACAGCAGCGCGGCGTAGAGCTGCACGAGCCTGCGCGTGAACGCGGGCTTTGATTTTACCTTATCCAAGACCGATACACTCCATACAGATCGCTTTGGCCTTTGCGAGCACGTCCCTCGCGCCGCCGTTTGCGGCGCCCAGCGCGATCAGCAAAACGGCCGCGAGCAAAAGGACGAGCCTGATATAGAGAACGCTGTTTTCAAACCGGTTTTCGCGCTCCGGGGTGAAGGCGGTTTTCGGCTGCTTTTTCAGTTTTTCGAGAAGCTTCGCCGCTTCCCTGTCCGTCCAATAATACGTGAGGATCAGCGCAGCCACGGAGGCGAAGACCCAGGGCAGCGCGTTTTTGAGGAGAGAAAGCGCCATCGCGTTCAGATCCCAGGTCTCGAAATGCGCTTTGCCCATGAGGTAGGCGGCAAAGGGGATCAGCAGAACGAGCGCTAAGAAAGCGCCGCCCGCTTTGACGAAAAAGACGCGCCGTCTGGCCTTGCGTATTTCTTCGCCGCCCGCTTCGCCCGCGCGCGAAAGCGCCGCCGTAAGAAGGTACTGCCTGTCGGGCCGGAATTTTTCCTTCGGCGAGCCGTATTTCAGGCTGAGTATGCCCGTAAAAACCGCCGAGGCCGCAAGAAGCGACGCGGCGGGCAGGCAGACTTTGAGCGCGCGTGATATGTTTTGGGCCGTGTACGGCGTTTCGCCGCCGGCAAAAAAGATTTTAAGGCACTGCCAGATCAGCAGCGCCGAGCAAGCCGCGCAAAGCAGCGCGGTCAGGAGCCTGAGCGGTTTTACGGTCTTTGCCATGCCTTGCCCCCGTACAGATCAGTATTCCCTGAGCACGAGATCGGTCTGCCCCCGGTTCGGGCCGGGGCAGATGCGCAGCACCTTCATGTGCCAGCGGTATTCCGCGCGGATCATGTCCCTTAAGGCGGTGCCGTTGTTGAAGCCGTGCACAGCGCGCACGCGGTAGACGGTCTGATCGGCGTTTCGGAGCGCCTCGTCCAGCGCCTCCTGCGCTTCCCGGACGTTCAGGCCGTGCAGATCGACCTCAATGATCGCGTTCATCATCGGTCGAACAGCCTTTCCGTGAGCCCCGCGACGAGTATGAGCGCCGCGCCGAAGAGCACCACGCGCCACGTCCAGTCGGAGATAAAGACGTTCACGAACGCAAAGCACAGCATGAAGATGAGCCCGCGGAAGATGCCAAGAAACGCGCTCCTTCCGAAGCTTCCGCGAAAGACGGTGAACTTGATCAGCGCGATCACCGCCGCAAGCAGCACCACCAGCATGAACACGTTCGTTCCGTGCAGCGCGACCTTTTCGGCGGCGAAGCCCTTGAGCCACTCCATGACCGCGTTCATCAGCTTACTGAACAAAACCGTATTGTAAAACACCCAGCTTACGCACACGCAGCTTATGCCGCAGGCGACCGAGGCGACGCCCCGGAGCGGCAGCAAAAGCAGAAAGCTCCCCTCGTCGATGCGGCTGTAGATCGCGTTGTAGATCAGAAGCCGCATCAGCATGTACACCGGGATCGAAATCAGCGAGATCAGCAAAAGCGAGTACAGCTTCTGCGAAAAATCTTCCGTTTCCGGGATGCGTTTGATCATGCCCCAGACGTCCGGCTTTTCGGCGGCCGCGTCCCGGATGTAGGGCGCGCAGTCCCTGACGACGTTTTCCACCTCGGGATAGAGGGGAAAAGCGTCGAAGCCCAGCTTCTCTTCGTCCAATTGCACGTTTTCGTCCGAGGTGAGCTTGTCCACCTGTTCCTTGGGCACGGTCCTGTACAGAAGCGAAGGGTACATGACCATGACGCTGCCCGCAAGCACGATCAGCGCCAATATCACGCTCAGCGTCACGCGGAAGGAACTGACGTAACTGTCCTCTCTGTCTCTTCGGCTCATGATTAAATTTCCTTAAAGCAGTAGTTATGTTTTTGTGAAAAATGTGTTCGTATCTCTCCGTAGCGGCGGCGTCTACGCCGCCACAGGGCGCTGCGTATTCGCACAACCCCCAGATTTGGCTAACCGGCCCCGTCTCTCCGTAGCGGCGGCAATCTGCCGCCACAGGGCGCTGCGTATACGCACTGCGCCCTGGTTTTGTCAAAACGGCCCCGTACCTCTCCGTAGCGGCGGCGTCTACGCCGCCATCATCCTTCCGCCCCGGGGCGTGAAGCGCGATTTCGTGCGTACCCGCTTCGCCCATGGCGGCCTTGTAGGCCGCCGCTACGGTGCAAGCGTGGTGTGTTGCCGCTTGACAAATTTATCTGCGTATCCGCTTCGCCCATGGCGGCAGATTGCCGCCGCAACGGTGCAAGCGCGGTGTGTTGCCGCTTGACGGTTTATCTGCGTATACGCTTCGCCCATGGCGGCCTTGCAGGCCGCCGCTACAATGGCGG
>JAFPWH010000017.1 GCA_017395065.1 Clostridia bacterium
CTATCCCGCCGACCGGCTGATGGTGGATATCCCGGTCGCGCTGATGGCAGTGCAGACTGCAACGACCGAGGCACTGAGCGAATTCCCTATGAAGCCGACAGCGACGGAGAAGAACGACTGACGCTGCCGGAATACATCTACAGCACCTACAACGCCCTGCTGGAAAGCGGCTGGCGGATGAAGGATATAGACGAAATGGACATGGTGGGCTACATCAGGCTCCGTGCATGGAACGCCCGGCGGGAGAAAGAAAAGAATGAACCCCGACCGAGCACCATTGATCAGGTGTGGCCGGGGCTGAAACCGTGATTCATCTTTCTGATTGAACGTACTCGTCGTTACTGTGAAAGCAGTATGCCCATCTCTTCAGCAAAATGAGGATTGGTTTTCATAAGTCCAAGTATCCTTCTGGCCGGTCCGTCGGGATGACTCCTGCCACCTTCCCATGCTTCAATAGATTTGACGGATACGCCTATGCATGCGGCAAAAGTCTTCTGAGTCATTCCGGTTCCTGTACGAACGGCTTTGATCTGCTGAGGAGTAAAGGTATCTAGATCTGCTACCGTTCTTTTGTGGATAATAGCGCCGGTTTCCTTGCCTTCGGCCATTTCGATCAGTTCATTCAGGGAAGCCATGATATCATCATATACTTTGGGCATCTGTCATTCCTCTTTTCTTACCGGTCGGTTATAATAGTTCTCAAGTGTCTGGATAGCTTTCCTGATCGCGTTCTTCTCAGCTTGTGTAAGGTTTGCTTTGTCGGACTTGGCATAAGCGGCTAAGCCGCAGATCTTTTCACCAATCTCAAAATCTACATAGATGATTCGGCTGGAACCGCTTTTCCCACGACCTTCAAACTCAAAGCGAAACTTCCGCGCGCCTCCTGTACCTTGGATAACATCTCCTGCTTTAGGATCAGCCAATAAATCATCTTCCAACCGTACCAGGTCGTCGTCGGAGAACCCGCACCGATGCCATCCGGAAAGGAAAGCAGTTGTCCATATAAATTCTCGAGTCATTTAAGCCTCCGTAACCCCTAAATTTAAGGGGTTAATTATATTATACCTATCATTCACTAGCTGTCAAGTTAAACATTTCAAAAAATGAGGTTGTTTCATGAGTGATGTAGTACGCGACCTTGTGGTGTCGCTGAGCCTTGACGCGGGCGAGTTCACCCGGAATATGCGCGCCATCAACGCGTCCATCAAGGAGGCGGAGAGCTCTTTCCGTCTCGCGGGCGCGGGCGTGGCAAAGTTCGAATCGAGCCTTAGCGGGCAGATGGCCAGAGCGGAAATGCTCATGCAGACGCAGATGCTGCAGAGCGCGGCCGTTAAGCAGTACGCCGCGCACCTTTCCGAGGCCAACGCTAAAATGGTCGCGACGGAAGGCTACCTCGCCAAGTATTCCGCGCGCCTCGCCGAAGCGAAAGCCCAGATGGCCCCGCTCAACGCAGAGATCGCACGGCAGCACGCCGAGGTCGAGCGTACCGCCGCCGTCTACGCCAGCGTGGACGCCGCCTACCAGCAGAATATAAACTCCATCAATTCCCTGCAGCAGTCCATGGTCTCTTTGGAACAGGAGATCGCCGCGACGGAGATGATGTACGAGCACAGCTTCTCCACCCTTGGCGCGGGCGACAGCCAGACGGAAGCGTACCGGGCAAGGCTTGCCTCCCTCAACGCGGAGCTCAGCAAGCAGCGCTCCCAGATGGCATCCCTGCAGGCGATGACGAAAACGCTGGCGACGGCGAGAGCGTCGGCCGCCAGTCAGGCCAGCCGGGCCGCACAGGCGGAGCAGACGCTGCTGCAGAGAAAAGCCGCCCTTGAAGCAGAAATAACCAAGCTTACCGGGCAGGTCAGGGAAGAAACGCAGGCGCTCGAAAACAACCGCACCGCCGTGGTGCGCGCGCAGACGGAACTGAATAACGCTAAGGCAAGGCTCAGGGAGACGGAAGCCGAACTGCGAAACCTCCAAAAGCAGATCGCGCTGATGTCCTCCATGTGGACACAGGCAGGCGCTGCGCTGACGGCCTTTTCACAGAAATGTGTTACCCTGGGCCGCACCATGCAGCGTACCGGCAGGATGATGCTGCGCTATCTCACGACGCCCATCGTAGGCGCTGCCACCGCTTCCGTCAAGGCGCTTATCTCTTACGACAAAGCCTTCGCCAACGTGCGCCGAACCGTCAGCGCAACTGAAGAACAGTTCACAGAATTCTATAGCGAAATAGAGCAGATGAGCACGGTGGTGGCTACCTCCGCCGACGATATCGCCGAGGTCGTCGCTACCGCCGGACAGCTGGGCATTCATACGGAAAATATCATGGATTTCACCCGGGCTATGATCGACCTGAGCGTGGCGTCCACAGACCTCGAGGCAAATGAAGCCGCTACGCAGCTGGCGAAGTTCGCCAACATTACCGGCATGAGCCACGATCAGTTCACAAACCTCTCCAGCGCGATCGTCGCCCTCGGTATAAACTATGCAACGACCGAGAGCGAGATCGTGGAGATGAGCAAGCGCCTGGCTGCAGCCGGAAAGCAGGTGGGTTTATCCGAAGCGCAGATCGTAGGCTTCGCCGCTGCACTTTCCTCCGTCGGCCTGGAGGCACAGATGGGCGGCTCGACGTTTTCTAAAGCGCTTGTCAAAATGGAAGTGGCCGCGGCGACAGGCGGGCAGGCGCTCACCGACTTTGCAAAAGTGTGTGGGCTCACCGAGGACGAGTTTAAGCGTATGTGGGCTGCTGACCCCGCCGAGGTGTTCCAGCGCTTCATTGTGGGCCTGGCGCAGCTGGGCGACGAGGGCGCGTCTGCAATCGCTACTCTGCAGGAAATCGGCATCAGCGAGATTCGTTTAAGGGATACCCTCCTTCGCGCGACTAACGCTACTGAGCTGTTTGCGGCGACGCAGAAGACTGCCATCGATGCCTGGAACGAAAACACGATGTTGGCAGACTCTGCCGCAAAGAAATACGATACCCTCGCCGCGAAGCTGACCAACCTGAAAAACAGGGCGCTCGTTGCGGGCAGGCAGATCGGACGCGATCTTACGCCGACGATCGAGAGCCTGATGGAAAAGGCCAACAACCTGATCACCTCGTTTATGGGTCTGGACAAGAGCCAGCGGGAGAGCATCCTCAAGTGGGCGGCTATCGCGGCTGCCCTCGGCCCGGTCATCCTTATAACCGGGACACTGATCAAAAACATCGGCTATATCGCCGGCGCTGTCGGAAAGCTGTTCACGGCTTTTGGAAAGCTGTCCGCGGCCATAACGATGGCGGGCGGCGGTTTCAGGGGTCTGCTTTCAGTGATCGGACACTCAAAGGTAGCCATGCTCGCGCTTACGGCCGCCGCGGTATACGGCGCTGTTTCTTTATATGATTACGCCAGCGGAGCGAAAGCGGCCCGCGAGGCGCTTAAACAGCTGAACGACACAGCAGAGGACTGGAAGAACAATCAGGCGAGCACGTTTTATTCGGAATCCAAAGGGCTGGAGGCATTCGGCCTCGCTGCTGAGGATTTCACAAAGGACATTCAAAGCACGAAGAGCTGGCTGCAATCGCTGACCGATGAATGGTCGGACAATACGATCGAAGCCAAAGGAACGGTAGAGAGCTACGTAGAGTCTTTTAAGAGACTCACCGGAGCGACACGGGACACACTTTCGGGCATGGCGGATACCGCATCCGAAGCAGGCTTTACCAATCTCAACAGCCAAATACGCGCCGACATGGCCGAGCTGAATGTCCTGGACACCCGGGTAGAAGAGCTGCTCACTAAACGGCGGGAGTATTTCCTGACGGATGAGGATATAGCCGAACTCAACAGCCTGCTGCTTAAGCGTGAGGAGATCGAGATAAAGTACCGCATCTCCGAAGCGGACACGGACGGCTTTTCCCAACTCGAAGCGGGCATGGACGCCGCCATTGCTCGTGCGGAAGCACAGGGCAAAGAAGTAGGTGTAGACGTATATAAGGACGCTCTTCTTGCCGGTGCCGAAGGCATGCAGGCGGTAAACAAAGCGCTGGACGAGCAGTACGACAGCCGCTATGCCCTGGTACAGCTCATCACCGACGAAGCTGAAAAGGAAGCCGCGATGGCGCAGCTGAATGAATGGTACAACAACGAGCGCCTGGAAGCGGGCAGGGAGTACGCCCGCGTCATGGGCAGGGCAATCACGCCTGTGCTGAACAGCGAGGGCATCCAAAAGACCTATGGGCAGATGTCCGAGCTGGTCACGCTGCTTTCCCAGTACAGCCGCGGCGAAAAAAGCGTCGTAGATCTGAACGACTTTATAGCAGGTCTTGACGAAAGCAGCATCGCGGAGTTCTACGGTCTCGTCACACAGATCCAGTCGCTCAGGGATCAGGGGCTTAGTTATGATGAGATCAGCACCCTGACCGGTGTGGACGTCTCCTTTCTTGAAACAGCCTATACCCAGCTGGAGCAGATCAACACGCTGCTGCAGGGTATGAATACGGATAAAAACCTCGATCCCCTCAGGACTATGTTCGGGGACGCGCTGAGCGAGGAAGTGTTGAAGATCGCCACCGACCTCGACATGACAGGCGCGAAAGAAGCCTGGGCAGCGTTTGCCGCAGATCCCGGCGCGGATGTATTCACTGACGCGATTATCGAGGGCTATAAGGAAAAGGAAGGCGGCGCGGACAAAAGCAGCATAGATAATCCCGGTGGCTTCTACGCCCTTGTAGCAGGATACAGGAAAGATCCCGAAGGCTTCAGCAGCGCGTTCGACGCGCCGTCGGAGCTGACTGCGCTGGTCGTGGCCTACGCCAAAGACCCGGACACGTTCAGTTCCTACTTTACCGCTCCCGGTGGGCTGAGCGCGCTGGTAACACAGTACCAAAAGGACCCGGAGAATTTCGTATCGACATTCGAAGGCCCGGCTGAGCTGCTGGCGTATGTGGCTGCCTATGCCAAAGACCCGTCAGCGTTTAACGCGGCTTTTAATGATCCCACCGGTCTGACCGCTTATGTGACCGGCTATGGAAAGGCTGCTACGTTCAGTTCTCTGTTCGAGGATCCTTCGGGGCTTACCGCATATGTGAAGATGTATGCCAAAGACCCGAACTTTAAATCCTTCTTTGAAAACCCCACCGGTCTTATCGCGCTTGTAAGCATGTACGCCAAAGACCCGAATGGCTTCAGCGACGCATTCGCCAGCCCTGAAGGATTGAAGGCGTATGTGGCGCAGTATGCGAAAGATCCGGAATTCAGCGCGTACTTCGACGGGCCGTCCGGGCTGAACGCGCTGGTAAAAGCGTATGAAGCCGACCCCGAAAACTTCAACACGTTCTTTAAAAGCCCGTCCGGGCTGGTGGCGCTGGTCAGCGCATATCAGCAGGACCCGGAAGGCTTCAACGCGTTCTTTGCCAATCCCAACGGGCTGATTGCATTGGTTTCAGCTTACGCGGAAGACCCCGAGACCTTTAACGCAGCGTTCGCCGACCCGTCCGGGCTTCATGCCATGGTGGAAGGGTATATCGCCGATCCTGAGAACTTCGTTTCCACGTTCGACGGCCCGAGCGGCCTGCTGGCGCTGGTAAAGGCTTACGCTGAAATAAGCGGCGGGGCAAACACGGCGGGTCTTACGCCATCTGTGACCGCTACGGTCACGCTGAGCGATATCGACGCTTCGGCGCTCAAAACGTGGAAAGCGGTAAACGGACCCAAGGTGAAGCTTACGACTTCCGTTGGCCTGAAAGCGTCCGTTTCTTTGGGCGAGGGCTGGGAAGCCGCGCTGAAGGAGAAATACGACGCGGGGCTTTTGGCTGTGTACGGCGCGGACGGCATGCCATTGAAGGTTTCCCCCAAGGTGCTTAAGCAGCTGACCGCCGACAGCCTGATCGTGGGCGTGGACGAGAGCGGCGTGTACCACGTGATGGTCAAGCCGCAGTGGGCAAACGCCACGGACGAGGATCTTGAGGATTTCAACGATGGCTTTAAACCCGATACCGACGTATACCAAAAGCTCACCAGCAAATGGGACAAGTATCGCTCTTGGCAAGCCCAGGGCGGCAAAATGCACTGGTTCGGCGACAGCGATACCGGCTTCATAGGCGCGCTGAACGACGCGGCCGACTGGGTCGGCGGGGCAATCAACGACGTGCAGGACTTCTTCACCAAAGACCTGACGCCGCACGAGATCACGGAATTCGCGGAAGCCACCGCGATGCTGACCAGCGCCGTGAACGAAGGTACCAACTCCTACTCCGCCTACGGAGACGAGGCCGTACAGTTCTTAAACGATATGGCTGACGCGACGGAGGCTGCCAACGCCAGCGGTAAGAATATGGAGCTGGTAAACCGTACGCTTGCGGAGCTTGCTGCTGTGGGCATCAACATAAAGGCTACCGACCTTCCGGAGTACCTGCGCTCCATGGCTAAGGGCGCGCAATACGGGACGACGAACCTTAGCAGCATGACGAACAGGCTCACGCAGATGAATAAAGAAGTCACCGAGGCCAGGGAGGAAAGCGCGGATTATACGGCGCTCATCGCCGAACAGGGGCAGCACCTGAGCTGGGGCGACTACGCCCGGCAGGCAGCTGAACTGCGCGCGCTCACCCGGGAACTGACCGCTGAGGAAAAAGCTTATCTTGACGCGTTCACTTCTTATCAGCAGGCACGAAACGAAGCCGCCGCTTATGATTCCAGGATCAACGGCAGCCGTTTCAGTAAGGATACCGCGCAAGGCACTGCCGAAACGAATACAGAGAAGGCACTCCGGAACGCGTCGAAATACCGGCAGCTGAACGAGCAGCTGGAGCAGGGCGCTATTGACTACGAAACATATGTCAGCAAGGCGAACGCGCTGATGGAAAGCACAGACCTTTCGGCGTGGGATAATTACTATAAGGATATGCGTAAGTATGTCGATGTGCTGAAGGAATACGGAATCGAAGTACCAGAAGTGTACGAGCGGTTCATTGCCGCCTATACAGACTTTCAGGGCGAGTACAGCGGTATGCGCGGGTATGTCGCAAACGGCTTTTCTCCAATGTATGTTGAAAAGGCCAGCATGGATCAGGCTCTCGAGTTCCTGGCAGATTACGCGCGTCTGTCCGAAAAGCTGGGCTCGTCTGAGAAAGCGCTGCAGGAAATGTCCGCAGACGAAGGCGCGAACGTCGTAGATATCTACATAAACCAGTATCTGGCTCTGTGGAAGAAAAAGAAGGCCGAACTCGACGCGATAATCGGCGAAGGCGGCGTACTCAACACGGAGCAGCAGGAGTTCATGGCCGAATACCAGACGCTGATGAGCTTTTTCGGGGAAGACTTTCTCGCCGATGTGGATCTGAGCGCGAATGGCGGCGAGATCGGCGGGAGCCTTGGGGAAGGCATTGAAAGCAGGCTCAAGGGCTACGATTTTACAGGCACAGGCAGCGCAGTTGCCGACAGCCTGGACGCCGCGGTCAGAAACCCGCTGGGCGCGCATTCTCCTGCGACTCGGTTCATTCCGATCGGCATGAGCATCGCCGAAGGCCTGGCCGCGGGAATCAGGGCGGGCACA
>JAFPWH010000018.1 GCA_017395065.1 Clostridia bacterium
AGCGCGGCCAGGTTCTGGCCAAGCCCGGCACCATCCATCCGCACACGCACTTCATGGACCAGGTTTACGTACTGACCAAGGAAGAGGGCGGCCGTCACACCCCGTTCTTCAACGGCTACCGTCCGCAGTTCTACTTCCGCACGACGGACGTTACCGGCAACATCAAGCTGCCCGACGGCGTTGAGATGGTCATGCCCGGCGACAACATCGACATGGAGATCACCCTGATCACTCCCATCGCCTGCGAAGAAGGCCTGCGTTTCGCTATCCGCGAAGGCGGCAGGACCGTAGGCAGCGGCGTCGTCACCAAGATCATCGGCGACTGAGCTTAATAAACACCCGAAATTGCCGGAGTCCCGAAAAGGCTCCGGCAGTTTTTGCATACTCTCTGTAAACGCCCGAGAAAGAAAGGAAAAGACGGCTCAAAAAGCGCACCGCGGAAGAAAAACTCCGCGGTGCACTTTGTATAACGTGCGCAGGGCGCTTATTTGTTGAACACCTTGTCGAAAATGTCCAGCGCCTCGTCGATCAATTCGTACGTGAGCGTCGCCATGTAGCTGGTCCTCAGCAGGCAGTTGCCGGGCTGTGTGGCGGGGGGCAGCACGGGATTTACGAACACGCCCTCGTGGTACAGTTCGGCCGCCTTGATCAGCGTGTTTTCCGCTTCGTAGGTGTACACGGGGATGATCGGTGTGCGCGCCTCGATGATCGGGATGTTGCGCTTTTTGAAGCCCTGCCTTGCGTAGGCGGAGAGATCTGCAAGGCGCGAGATCCTTTCCGGCTCGCGCTTGATGATCCTCAGCGCCGTCAGCGCCGCCGCGCAGTTGGCCGGGGGCATGGACGCGGAGAAGATGTACGGGCGGGAATTGTGCATCACGTAGTTGACGACCCTTTCGCTGGCCGCCATGAAGCCGCCGAGGGACGCCAGGGACTTGCTGAACGTGCCCATGATGATGTCGACCTTGTCTTCGAGCCCGAAGTGGCTGGCCGTGCCGCGGCCGCCCTTGCCGATCACGCCGAGGGCGTGGCTGTCGTCCACCATTACGCGCGCGCCGTATTTTTCAGCCAGCGCGCAGATCTCGGGGAGCTTGCAGATGTCGCCGCCCATGGAGAAGATGCCGTCGGTGATGATGAGCTTTCCGCCCTTGTCGCCGATCTTGGCAAGCTGCGCTTCCAGCGCTTCCATGTCCGCGTGGGGATAGGTGAGCATCCTGCCGTAGCTCAGCTTGCAGCCGTCGTAGATGCTGGCGTGGTTTTCCGCGTCGCAGATGGCGTAGTCGCCGTGGCCGACGATGGCGGAGATGATGCCTAAATTGCTTTGAAAGCCGGTGGAGAAGGTGACGATGCCGTCCTTGCCCAGAAACTCGGCCAGCTCCTTTTCGAGCTCCAGATGCAACTGCAGCGTGCCGTTCAAAAACCTCGAACCGGAGCAGCCCGAACCGTATTTCTCATAGGCCTTTACGCCGGCCTCTATGACCTCGGGATGCACCGTGAGCCCCAGATAGTTGTTGGAGCCCAGCATGATACGGCGCTTGCCCTCCATGATGACGGTGGTATCCTGACGGGACTCCAGGGCATGGAAATAGTGGTACAGCCCTAGCTTTTTGTATTCGTCCGCCTTGGTGAAGTCATAGCATTTCTGGAATATGTCCATGGTCCGCCTCCGAAATCAAACAATACCCGTATATTTTAGCGATACGCCGTGCCTGTGTCAAGCGCGCAAGTGTCAAATATACGGCAAGTTACAAGTTCATAACTAAAAAGCACATAAAACAGACCAATGTCTGTTCTATGTGCCGGATCAAAGACTATTTCTTTTCGCCGTTTTCCTTCCTGGCCAGATCGTTCGTGTCGATCGAGTCCCTGAACACGACGAAGCGCTGAAACAGGAATTCGGTCACGAAGTTGATGATCATGTTGATGGCGGTGACGAGGTATTCGTTCCAGTTCGGCCGGTGGGCGGGCGTTAAGTGAAATATTTCGCTGAGCAGGTGTTGATCGGTCAGATAATCCTCCAGCAACAGGCTCAGCGGCGTGTACACCGCGTAGTAGGCCAGCACCAGCAGCATCGCCTTGGGCACGTTCGAGGCGCTTTTGAAGGTATAGCGGCGATTGATGGTGAAATTCCACAGCACGCTCAGGAGCAGTGCGATGAAGAAGCTCGCCCAGTAGTATTTCTGCCTGAAAACGACCTCGTTGAGCAGCGTAAAGGTGCCGATCTGTATGATGCCCGCGCTCGCCGCGACCAGCGCGTATTTGACCGTGCGCAAAAACTCTTTCTTCTTCATGCTTACGGCCTTATTTCTGCATGAGCTCGGTCAGCATCAGGAAGGTAAGTCCCTGCCCAAAAGCGGTGGGGGAGACGGCGATCTTCTTGTAGTATTCCAGATCGTGCCCCATGCCCGTTCCGCAGGAAACGCCCTGCACAGCGCCGTCCTTGTCGATCTGCCCGATGACGGCGTCGCTTGCGAGCTTGGCCATCTCCTTGTATTTATCTTCGCTTAGCCACCCGAGGCGCAGTCCCTTCAGTACGCCGTAGGCGATGCCGGCCGTTGCGCTGGTCTCGCTGTAGACCTCCTCGACGTCGATCAGCGTCGTGTACAGGCCGTTTACCCTCTGAAACTTCCAAAGCGCGAGCACCTGGTCGAGCCACGCGGTTTTGATCATGCGCATCGCGGCGTTTTCGCGCTTCGTGATGTCGTACAGCTCGATCGCGGCGACGGTATACCAGCTGTTGCCCCTGGCCCAGAAGGCGTTTGCGAAGTTGTGGCGGCAGTCGAACGTCCACCCGTGATATAACAGGCCCACCTTCACGTTCTGCAGATAGCGCACGTGGATCAGGAACTGGTATTCGGCTTCGTCGATCAATTCGGGCCTGTTCAGCACGACGCCCGCCTTGGCCAAAAACAGGCAGACCATCATCAGCGTGTCGTCCCAGAGCTGCTGGTAGTGCTTGTTCCACACCGTGCAGTGCTGAAGGCCGCCGTACTCCGTGCGGGGCATTTCATTGAGCACCCAGTCAAGCCAGCTTTCGATCACGGGCAGGTATGCTTCGTTCTTCGTTTCCTGATACAGGCAGGTCAGCGTAAGGCAGGGACAGACGCTGTTTACGTTTCTGTGCGGCGGCTCGTGGTTGGTCAGCATGTCCTCGTACCAGTCGGTCAGGTACTTCAGTATACTCTTATCCCCGCTCATCTGCCAGGTCTTGTAGATGCCGTACAGCGCAACACCCGTCGGCCAGTCCCAGGATTTCATGTTCAGGCGGCCCTGAAACTCGTCGTTTTCGTCCGCGTTTTTGAGCACGTTCAGTACTCTGTCGGCAAGCTCTTTATAATCCATAAATCGTCCTCCGAATGCAATGATTTGCCTGATGACAGAATTATAATACGTTTTCGCCCGTCAAGTCAAGCAAAAAAACATAATAAAACATTGTGCCTGGCCACTTGATTTTGCGCCGCGCAGGCGGTATAATGAAAATACATTCGATAAATCGGCGGAGACGGAAAATGAAGCTGTTCAAGAATTCAGACAAAAAAACAGTCTCGTCGGGTCTGGCCATCAGCTTCGGCGCGGCGCTGATGCTGTTTGCCGTTTTGAATTTCGGCCTCATCCTGGGCTGGCTCGGCACGCTGTTTTCCTATGTGAGCTCGGTCATATGGGGGCTTGCGATCGCCTATCTCATGCGCCCCTTCACGAAGTTCGTCTCCCGAAGTCTCCCGAAACGCATCAAAAGCGAAGGCACCCGGGACCGCATCGCCGCGGCCTGCGCGCTCGTTTTGCTTTTAGTCGTTATCGTCCTGGCCTTCGTGATCATCATTCCCCGGGCCGCCGCGTCCATCAAAGACTTCATCACCAATTTCGATTCGTACCTCGAAAGCCTGAAGACGACGATCAAGCAGGTCGCCGGCAGCCTCAAGTTCATTGAGGTCTCCGAAGAAAGCATCGACGAGTTCATCGGCAGCAGCGAAACAGTGATCAGATCCCTCATGGAATGGCTCGAAAGCAATTACGAGCGCGTCATCACCATCGTCACCAGCGTCGCCGGCGTCATCGTGGACATCATCATCATCATCTCCCTGACCGCCTACGCGCTGTTCGACATGAGAAACATAAAGCGCAATTTCATGCGCGTGGAGCTGGCGCTGATCGGCAGGGAAAAGAGCGAACGCTTCAACCGCGTGCTCACAAGGGGCGACCGCCTGATGACGGGCTTTTTGAGCTCGAACATCATCGATGCGCTCATCATCGGCGTGATCAACTTCATTTTCCTGACCATCGTCGACGCGCCCTACACCCTGATCCTCTCGGTGATCCTCGGCGTGACCAACTTCGTGCCCACCTTCGGCCCGATCATCGGCGGCGTGATCGGCGCGGTCATCATCGTTTTGACCGATTCGCCCCTTCTGCTTCCGTTCATCATCTTTACGCTGGTGCTTCAGCAGATAGACGGAAACGTCTTAAAGCCCCTGCTTTTCGGCGACTCGACCGGCCTTTCCGGCTTCTGGGTACTGGTCGCCATCGTCGTTGGCGGCAACATGTTCGGCATCCTCGGCATGATCCTGGGCGTGCCCGTGTGCGCTTTCGTGGGCGTCATACTGGACGAAACGCTTTCCCGCCTCAACGGAGACGACGATATCAGGCAGGAAAAGCAGCACAAGCGCAAGATGAGCTTCGGATCGCTGTTCAAAAAGAGGAGCGGCGGGCAAAAAAAGCAGCAAGGGTAGTTAAATATACGTTAAATATCAATTCCTGTGTAGATTTATGCAGGAATTTTTTGGTATTATATAGTATATTATAATGAATAAGTATGGGCCTTGAAAGGTGACGTAAAATTGACGGTAACGGTCGCCGCGTCGGCGGGTTATTGCTTCGGCGTGAAACGGGCGGTGGAGCTTGCTGAAAAGAACGCGCCCGCCGTCACGATCGGTCCCCTGATCCACAACAGGGACGCGGTGAGCGAGCTTGAAAGCAAGGGCGTAAAAAGCCTTTCCGAAGCGGAGGGCATAGCGCCGGGCAGCAGGGTCATCATTCGCTCCCACGGCGTAAGCCGCAGCGAGTACGAGCGCCTTTTAAGCAAATACAGCCTGATCGACGCGACCTGTCCCTACGTAAAGGCCATACACAACATGGTCAAGGCGGCTTCCGACGCCGGCGTCGACATCATCGTGGCCGGCCAGAGGGAGCATCCCGAGGTGCAGGGCATCGTAGGCTGGGCAAAAGGCGGCGCGCTCGTCGTGGCAAACGAGCGGGAGGCCGAGAGCATCCCCGAACTCGAAAGCGCCCTGGCGGTCAGCCAGACGACGATGGGGCTGGACAGGTACCAAAGCATCGTCGCAGCGCTCAAAAAGCGCGTAAAAAACCTGGACGCAAGGCTCACCGTATGCGACGCCACACAGAAACGGCAGGCCGAATGCGAGCACCTGGCAAAACAAAGCGACGTGATGCTCGTGGTGGGAGACCGTCTTTCCGCCAACACGAACCGGCTGTACGAGATCGCTTCGGCCGCCTGTTCAAGGAGCTATCTGATCGAAGGCGCAAACGCGCTTGAAGATATATTTTTCGCCGAAGGCGACAAGGTTGGTATTACTGCGGGCGCTTCAACGCCCCGCCGTAAATATGAGGAGGTTGTAGCATACATGGCAGACATCGAGAACAAGGTCAACACTGTTGACGAGAACAAGACCGCTCAGGAAAATGCCCCCGAAGCGGACTTCGCCACCCAGCTGGAAGAAAACATGATTCAGCTCCGTCCCGGTCAGACGGTGGTCGGCAAGGTACTGCAGATCACGGATGACGAAGTACACGTAAGCATCATCGGATATAAGATGGACGGACTGCTCAAAAAGTCTGACCTTTGTGACGGCGATGTCAAAGTGGACGACGAAATTGAGGTTGAGGTCGTCAAGGTTAACGACGGCGAAGGCTTCGTGCTTCTGAGCCAAAAAAACATTATCAACCGCAAGCTCTGGGATGAAATCGAAGCCAAGAACGAAAAAGGCGAATACATCGAAGCCGTCGGCAAGGAAGCCGTCAAGGGCGGTCTGCTGTGCGATGTGAACGGCATCCGCACCTTCGTGCCCGCGAGCCAGCTTGCCAACCGCTATGTAGATAAGATCGAGCAGTTCGTCGGCAAGGAAATGAAGCTCAAGATCATCGAGCTCGACCGTGCCAAGAAGCGCATCGTGGCTTCCCGCAAGGCCGTGCTTCAGGAGGAAGCCGCTGCCCGCAAGCAGGAGATCTGGTCCAAGCTCGAAAAGGACGCGGTGGTCACCGGCATCGTGCGCCGTCTAACCGATTTCGGCGCGTTCGTGGACGTCGGCGGCGTGGACGGTCTGGTGCACGTAACGAACCTTTGCTGGGGCAGAGTGGGTCATCCCTCCGAGGTCGTCAGCGTGGGCGACGAGATCCAGGTCAAGATCCTCGACCTCGATCCCGAGAAGGAGCGCGTAAGCCTCAGCCGCAAGGCCACCATGCCCAAGCCCTGGACGGTCGCCGAAGAGAAGTATCCAGTCGGCAGCATCGTAGAGGGCAAGGTCGTGCGCATCACCACCTTCGGCGCCTTTGTGGAGCTCGAGAGCGGGCTTGACGGTCTGGTGCACATTTCCCAGTGCGCGCCCGGCCGCATCGCCAAGGTGGAAGACGCCCTGAACGTGGGCGACATCGTGCGCGTAAAGGTGCTCGACGTCGATCCCGAGAGGAAGCGCATCTCCCTGAGCGTCCGCGCGGTCATCGAGGACGAGTCCATCTCCTCCGACACCGATGACATCAGCGACGAGTACGCCATTGACGAAGACGCGGTCGAAGAGGCTGCCGAGGAAGTGGCCGAGGCTGTCGAAGCCACCGAGGACGCCGTTGAGACCGTCGCCGAGGCCGCGGAGGAAGTTGCTGAAGCCGTCGAAGACGCCAAGGAAGAGAACTGAGTAATCTTTCAAAAAGCATACCCACTTGAACAGTGGGTATGTTTTTGTTGAACAAAAGAGGCAAAGTATGATGCAGACACTCATTGAGCTCTACGACGAGCGCCCGCTCGAAAACGTTTTAAGCCCCCAGGTGTTCATGCCGGAGAGGGTCGTGTACCTCTGCCCGCACGCGGTCTCAAAGGACGAGCACGCAAAAAAGGTCATCCGCCGCTATCTCAAAACCAAGGGCTTTGAGGGCGAAATACGCTTTTTCGGCGCCGATATGTACGACACGGCAGACATGCTCAAGGCGCTTACGGAGATCACGGACAACTGCCCCGGCGCGGTGCTCGACATAACCGGCGGCACGGATCAGGCGCTGTTCGCCTCCGGCGTGCTCAGCGCCCGATACGGAACGCCCGCCTTTACCTATTCCCGCAAGCACAACCGCTTCTATTCCGTGCACGAAGCGCCCTTCGGCCGGGAAATGGACTGCACGATCAGCCTGAGCGTGGAGGACTGCTTCGTGATGGCGGGCGGCGCGGTGAAGCGGGGCCGCGTGGACAACGCGGTGCTCGGCCGCTACATGAAATACTACGATCCGTTCTTCGAACTGTTTTTGAAGTACCGGCGCGAATGGACGGCGCTGATCGGCTGGATGCAGCGGGCCAGCGCGCCAAGCGGCGGCAAGATCTCGCTCACGGTGGACAGCCCCGCGTCCGTAAAGGGCGACAGGGGAATGATCCGCATCGATTTCGACGTCCTATGCGCCCTGCAGGACCTTGGCTTCCTGACCGACCTCAGCTTCCCGGGCGGCGACAGCGTGCGCTTTACGTTCAAAGACGAGCAGATCAGGTTCTGGCTAAGGGACGTGGGCAGCGTACTCGAAACCTACGTATATAAGGGCTGTCTGGACACGGGGCTGTTCGACGACGTGTGCACCTCGGTGGTCGTGGACTGGGAAGGCGACCTCAGACAGGGCAACATCACCAACGAACTCGACGTCATGGCGAGCAAAGGCATCATGCCCGTGTTCATCAGCTGCAAAACCGGCGAAATACGCACCGAGGCGCTCAATGAACTTGCGATCCTGCGCGACCGGTTCGGCGGCAGGATCGCCCGGGCCGCCGTCGTCAGCTCCTCCAAATGCCAGCTGATCACCCGCCACCGCGCGCACGAACTGGACATCGACGTGATTGACCTGGAGGACCTGAAGAACGGTCGCCTCGGGGCGCGCCTTGCGTCCCTTTCGCGGCCGCTCTGATCGCGCCCTTCATAAAATTCCAATCTTAACAAACCGTATACTGCCATGCCATAGGGGAGAGCGTATAAACAGGTGTCAACGGTCAGAGACCGGGACGAAAAAAACAATAATTCAGATGAAAAAGCTCATCGAACGATTATTGAAGAAAAAGGAGAAAATAAAAATGAAAAAGACTGTTTGGCTCTCTATTCTGCTGGTAATGACTCTGATCCTTGGTACTGTCGGCGCTGCTTCTGCGGAACTCATCGCCCCCCGCGGCGAAGGGCAGATCGGCCTTCAGGCCGTTGTACTTTGCGAAAAGCTGACGCTGCGCGAAAAGGCGAGCACTTCCGCCAAGGCGATTAAGACCATTCCCTACGGCAGCACGATCATCGTGACCGAGCAAACCAACGGATGGGCGCGCTGCGTGCTGGGCGACAGCGAAAACTCTCCCTCCGGCTGGGTGAACGCGGATTACATCGCAGTCGATCCCTTCTGGTACCGCTCGAGCGACAAAACCACGGTGTACGCCTGGAATTCCACCTCGGCCCCCAAGATCGCGCTGCTGGACAAAAACACCACCCTGCCGGTTCTGAAGGTCGAAGGCGACTGGATCATCGTGAGCCTGCGCGGCGCGGTAGGCTGGGTCCGCAGATAAGCCCCGAACCGAACGAAAAACAAATAAAAACCAAATAAAGAAAACAGCTTGCCGGCAGCCGAGATCCTGCCGGCAAGCTTTGTCATGTGCTTTCGCCGGAACCGAAGTTTCGCGGGACTGCGCGCCCATGTTTTTCAATTCGATGTCGGTTATTGCAAATCGTTTAAGCTTTAAACAACAACGCGGATAAGACGGAACAAACGGACGGCGCGCCGCCGTCTAAAGGTCAAACGGATTTATGGAGGTCTGATCTATGAAAAAATTCCTTTGCGTATTGCTCTGTCTCAGCCTGCTCATCTGCGTCGTGCCCGCGTTTGCGACCGGCGTCAGCGCCGTCATGCAGGTATACAACTGCAATTCCTACGTTTCCCTGCGCGTAAACCCCGACACCGCTTCTGCAAGGCTCGTAAAGGTGCAGCTTGGCGAACTCGTGACCGACTGCGAAAGCGCCTCGAACGGCTTTGTAAAGTGCTCTTTCGACGGCCAGACCGGCTACATCCTCGCAAAATACTTAAAGACCACTTCCGAGTCTCCCTACGCCAAGGTGCTGCCGAACCAGAAGGTCACGAAGTGCACTTCCTGGGTATCGCTCAGGGCGTATCCCGACACTTCCTCTGAGAGGCTTGCGAAGGTGCCGCTGGGCGCGACCGTGAAATCCTGCGTGCTCGAAGGCAGCTTCGTAAAATGCACCTACAACGGAAAGACCGGCTACATCCTCTCGAAGTACCTGAAGAACGCCTCCGCGGCGGACGATCTTAGCGGCGAAGCGCGCGTGGTCAACTGCTACACCTGGGTATCGCTGCGCGAAACGCCCGATACGAGCGCAAAGCGCCTCGACAAAGTGCCCCTGGGCGCGTACGTGATCGCCAAGGGCGGCGCCTCGAACGGCTTCGTCAAGGTGGAATATAAAGGCAAGACCGGCTATATCCTCGGCACTTACCTCAAAAAGACCAACACCGGAAACGTATCGCTGCCCGACCAGCGGGTGGCGGGCTGCGAATACTGGGTGTCGCTGAGGCTTTCTCCCTCGACGAGCGCGACAAGGCTCGCCAAGGTGCCGCTTGGCGCGAAGGTCACGAACTGCGTCAAAAACGGTTCCTTCGTCAAATGCACCTACAACGGCCAGACCGGCTACATCCTCGCAAAATACCTGATCAACGCTTAAACGATCCCGTATCCCGTAAAGCCGTGTAAGACCTGTCCCTGCGCGACCGCCGCAAACCGAAACGGAGGCACCCATGAGAAAACGCCTGACGGGGATTCTCCTTCTGCTTGCGATGCTCGTTTTGCCCGCAAGCGCCGAAACAGAGCAGCAGCCTTATTCCACGGAACCGATATCCGCGCTCTGGAACACCTATGCGCCGGAACTGCACTATTATTACGCGCAGCTTTCCGAGGCCGAGAAGAGGCTCTTTTCGGCGCGCTACGACGCCCTTGCGACGGGCGACGGCGCACTGTGGAATTATCAGATCGGCGAATACGGAACGCTGGAGCGGGCGCGGGTGAACATGGTTTTGTGCAACGATTGCCCGGAGCTCATGTTCTACGGCACGGAGCTGGGCGGCTCCTACAGCCTCGTGCAAAAGCCGGGCGACGCGTACCTCGCGGCAAATCCCGAAAAGATCGCAATGTATAACGAGGCGTGTGCTTCCGCCGCCGGGCAGCTTGACGGCGAAGCGGCTTCGGGCTATGAAACGCAGCTCGCCATAGACGAATACATAAAACGCAGCTGCACTTACGACAACAAGTCAAGCTGGTACGGCTCGGAGGAAGGGCACACGGCTTATTCGTCTTTGGTCAAGGGCGGCGCGAACTGCGTGGGTTACACGATGGGCGCGATGTACCTGCTGCGCATGTCGGGCATTCCGTGCCTTGCGGTCTACGGGTACGTTGGCGCTGCCCCGACCGGAAGCAACGGCCACATGTGGCTCATGGTCGAGATCAACGGCCGCTGGTATCATTACGACCCGACCTGGGACGACTGGGACAGCGCGGAAATGAAGGAGGACTTTTATCCGTATCTGAATCTGTCGACGGAGGAAATCAAAAAGGCGCGTTCCTGGGATGAGGCCGAGACGCATTACCGCTTCGTTTTCCCCGAGGCACTGTCCATGGAGGACAACTATTACGTGCTCAACGGCCGTACGCTGGGCAAAGCGTGGAAAACGAGCATGTATACTTTGGTGAATGGCGCCCGCGCCTCGGGAAAAAGCGCCGTCGGACTGCGCTTTGCCGACTGGGAGGACTACAGGGAATTCCTGAAAAACGTCAGCGACGGCAGCTGCTACCCGCTGAACCTGCTTTCGTTCAACGTACATTTCGTGACGGAAGACGGCTCGAAATTCGTGTATCTGTGGTGGTAAAGCCGCTCTTATGCCCCATAAAAAGCCAATCGCGATCCAAACGGACCGCGATTGGTTTTTTGATCGGATAAGCGCGCCGGCTTATCTTCAGTCTCCCCTGTGATCGAAGACGCGCTGGGTCTTCTTTTCGCTACGGGGCAGGGTGTTGAGGGAAACGATGGCCACGTTGGGCGTGACGCTTAAGCGGGACTTGCACAGGGCCTTGAGTGCTTCGGCGGTCTTTTGGAAGTCCACGCGGCCGTCCGCCTCGGCGGTGATCATCATGATGTCGCGGTTCTTGAGATCGTCATGGGCGATGTCGATCTTGTATTCGCTGGACACGCCGTCCACCTCGCCCAAAATCTCCTCGATCTGGCTGGGGAACATGTTGACGCCGTGCACCTTGAACATGTCGTCGCTGCGGCCCTTTATGGTGGTGAGGCGCGGGTAGCTCAGACCGCAATGGCACTGACCGGGCATGATGCTGCTCAGATCGTGCGTGCGGAAGCGGATGAGCGGCGCGCCTTCCTTGACCAGGGTTGTTATGACGATCTCGCCTTCCTCGCCGTCCGGCAGCACCTCGCCGGTCGCCGGGTCGATGATCTCGGTGTAGAGATAGTCGTCAAAGACGTGCATGCCGGTCTCGCCCGTGCAGTTGATGCCGATGCCGGGGCCGTAGATCTCGGTAAGGCCGTAGATGTCGTACAGCTCTATGCCCAGTTCTCTTGCGATGAAGGCGCGCTTTGCGTCGCTCCAGCGTTCGGAGCCGATGACGCCCTTCTTGAGCTTGATCCTGTCTCTCAGGCCGCGCCGGTTGATCTCCTCGGCAAGCAGCAGCGCGTAGGAGGAGGTGGCGCAGATGACGGTGGACTGAAGGTCGATCATCATCTGCAGCTGCTTTTCGGTGTTGCCGGGGCCCATGGGGATTGCCATCGCGCCCAGCTTCTCGCAGCCCGCCTGAAAGCCGATACCCGCCGTCCACAGGCCGTAACCGGGGGTGATCTGTATGCGGTCCTTGTTGGTGATGCCCGCGATCTCGTAGCAGCGGGCAAACATCGTCGCCCAGTCGTCCACGTCCTTTGCGGTGTAGGGGATGATGACGGGCTTCCCCGTCGTTCCGCTGGAGGAATGGATGCGCACGATCTTTTCGTCCGGCACCGCCTGTATGCCCAGGGGGTAGGCGTTTCTCAGGTCCGCTTTGTCGGTAAAGGGGATCTTTAAAAAGTCTTCGTAGGAATTTACGCCGGTGATGCCCGCGCGCTTATAGACCTCGCTGTAATAATTTCCGCTTGCGAGGATGCGCTTGATTTGTTTGTCCACGAGTTCAAGCTGGGTTTGATTGATCTTCATGCGTACGCTCCTTTTATGAATAGTGGTAAAACCCGGGTCTTCCCAACGGGAATGATCTATCCTTTTCCTATCTTCAGCCCTGCCTCGAACGCCTGCCGGTTCACCTCGACGAACCTGGGCGGCACGCGCTGCGCGATCTGCTTAAGCATCGTTTCTTCGCTTATGCCCAGCTTCCCCGAGCCCACGGCGATGCCGAGCAGTATGATGTTGAAAAACTTGTTGGAGCCGAAGGGCGCGCAGACCTCGTCAGAGTTTACGAAGATGCAGGCGCACTTGGTCTTCAGGTATTCCGCCATATTCTTGCCGTCGTAGCCGCTTGCGCGCAGGCTCTCGGTCACCGGCATGGTCGCGGACGTGTTCACGACGGCCGTGCCCTCGGGCTTTAAGTACTTAAGACTCCTCACCGCCTCGGCGGGCTCGAAGGCCAAAAGGAGATCCGCGCTGCCGAAGGGGATGAGGGGCGAAAACACGTTTTCCCCGATGCGCACGTGGCTGGTCACGGAGCCGCCGCGCTGGGCCATGCTGATGGTCTCGGCGGAATGGACGCTGTTTCCCTCGTCCATGGCGGCCGCGGCGATGATCTTGCTGGCCAGCACCGTGCCCTGACCGCCCACGCCGCAGATGAGTATGTCTTTATTCATGCGCTTCACCTCCGATGGCGTTTGCGGGGCAGACTTTGGCGCACAACGCGCAGCCCGTGCAGAGATTTCTGTCGATAAAGACCTTGCCGTCCTTAACGGTCAGCGCGGGGCAGCCGAGCTCGCGCACGCACTTTTTGCAGCCGATGCATTTGTCTGCGTCGACAAGGCATTTTCCCTTGGGCTTGCTCAGGGCGATGCAGGGGGATCTGAAAACAATCGCCTTTACGCCCTTTTGCGCGGCGCAGGTCTTTACGGCCTCGACAGCCGCCTCGTGCTCAAGAGGATCCACGGTCAGCACGGTCTTTACGCCCATGCCCTTCAATACGCTTTCGATGCTGATTACATCCACGACGTTGCCCATCATATTGCGCCCCGTGCCGGGGTGCGGCTGATGGCCAGTCATGGCTGTGGTCGAATTGTCCAGCACGATCAAAACGATGTCGGCCTCGTTGTACAGCGCGTTTGCGACGCCGGTCATGCCGCTTGCAAAGAAGGTGGAGTCGCCCACGAAGGCGAAGCACACGCTGTCCTTATCCGTGTGATAAAAGCCCTGCGCCATCGTGATGCCCGCGCCCATGCACAGGCAGGTGTCCACCATGTCCAGCGGCATCGCATTGCCCAGCGTGTAGCAGCCGATGTCGCCGCAGAAGACGGCCTTTTTGCCCTGCATCGCGCGCTTGACCGCGTAGAACGACGCCCTGTGCGGGCAGCCCGCGCACAGTACCGGCGGGCGAACGGGCAGCGCCGGCGCGTCGGATATGTCGATCTGCTCAAGACCCAGCTCGATCCCGAGAAAGCGGCTGAGCGCCGAAGCGCAGAGCTCCACGGAGTATTCGCCGTTGTGCGGAAGGCTATTGTCCAGCTTGCCGCGCACGCGGACGTTCAGGCCGTATTTGCCTGCAAGCTTCAAAAGCTGCTCCTCGATGTAGGGGCTGAGCTCCTCGAAGCACAGCGCTTCCTTTACGCCCGAAAGGGCCTTCAACATGAATTCCTCCGGGAAGGGGAAAGCGGTCGCCACGCGGACAAGCCTGACTTCGGGATGCCCCTTCAGGCACTCCTTCACATAGGCGTAGCTCACGCCGGAGGCGATCACGGCCTTTTCGCCCGCGCTGCCCTCGATGCTGTTATAGCCGTATCCGGAGACCAAAGAGGCGATCTCCGTGTTTCGCGCTTCGATTTTTCCGTGATTCAGGTAGGACAGGCGCGGGAAAATGACCCACTTTTTGGAGTCCTTCACGAAGCCCTCCGCTTCCTTCGGCGCGTACGTTTCGGGCACTTCGATGCTGGCGTAGGCGTGGCAGACGCGGGTGGTCGGGCGCAGAATGACGGGCGTCGAATACTTTTCGCTCAGTTCAAATGCGTCCTGCACCATCTGGAAAGCCTCCTCGGGAGAAGCGGGATCGAACACCGGTATGCGGCAATAGTCCGCAAAGCGGCGGCTGTCCTGCTCGGTCTGGGAGGAGATAGGGCCGGGATCGTCTGCACTCACGACGACCAGCCCGCCCTTTACGCCCACGTAGGACACGCACATCAGCGGGTCGCTGGCCACGTTCAGGCCCATCTGCTTCATGGTCACAAGGGCTCTTACGCCGCTGTAGGCGGCAGCTGCGGCGACCTCCAGGGCGGCCTTTTCGTTGACGGACCACTCCACGTGAACGCCCGCGTGGGGGTATTTGGAAACGGTTTCGATGATCTCGCTCGAGGGCGTGCCGGGATAGCCGGCCACCAGTCCCACGCCCGCGCTCAGCGCGCCCAGCGCCAGCGCGGCGTTGCCCATGACATATTCTTTCAAAGCATTCACCTCTGCTGCGGGAAAAAGATAGTGCATATTATACGCTGCCTTCCGGAAAAAAGAAAGCGTTTCCCGACAAAAAATACCGAAAATACCGAAATATTACATTAAGGGAAGGCAAAATACGGCGGAACGTTTTTTGCTTCCGCGTGTTGCGGAAAACGCATAAATATGCTATAATTTATTCGGATACGATCAAACCCGGGCGAAAGAGAAAGGGAAGGGGCGCCTTGGTCTTATGGCGGATACGCATCTTGAAAGCTTTATCGAAAAAGAGCTCAGCAAAGTAAGGGGCGTCTATTATCCCGTAAAGGCCGGCTTCCTTCGCAGGCTGCTTACGACGAAGGCCCCTTTGTCAAAACTGCACCCGAACCCGAACGACGAGTTTTGCTCCCCGAAGGTCGGGCCGAACAATGCTGTCTTTTCCGAGTATGTCAGCGCTTACGGTAATTACGGCGGCGGCGCTTCTGTCTCCTCCCTTCCGGGCAGCCTCGGCAGTCCGATCCTGGTGGAAAAGACCAACCCGGACGGCTACATGATCCTGAACGGCCACCACCGCTGGGCGGCGGCGTCTGCGGTCGGCCTCAAAAAGCTGCCGATACAGATCGTGAATCTTACGCAGAAAAAAGACGTTCAGAGGATGCTTGAACGGACAAACTCCGACAGGCGTGTGACGCTGGATCTCGACGAGACGGTGTTCCGCACGGGCGCGGATCCATGTATCGAAAAACCACTGCCTTTTCCGTTTGGCAAAATCTACAAAGAGCGGCTCAGGCGCGGCATCCCGGCCTTGTTCCACTTCCTGAAGGAACAGGGGTACGACATCTGGGTCTACACGGCGAAGTACTATTCGCTGGAGTACGTCCGCGCTTATTTCAGGTACTACCGCATACCGGTCACGGGCATCGTGACGGGCGCGGCGCGAAAGGCTTCCCACGGCGACGCAAAGGCGCAGTTCGAGACCATGCTCGCGCCGAAATACGCCTGCACGCTTCACATAGACAACGATTCCGTTCTCAAAACGCGCAAGGGCTCAAAGGAATACGAGGTCTGTACGATCCGCGATCCCGGGGCCGGCTGGACGGCCGGGATCATGGATATCGTCGGGGGCGGCCGATGAGAAAGCGTCAAAAGAAGGACGGCATGCGGGCCTCCTTCGACCTGGACGAGGTGCTGTTCGTTTCGCCGGGGACCCACAAGACGGAGCCGCCGCTGCGGTTTCCCTTCAAGTATTTTTACAGGGAACGGCTGCGCCTGGGAACGCCCGACCTGATCCGCACGCTGCGAAAGCTGGGGTACGAGGTGTGGATCTACACGTCCTCCTTCCGCTCGGACGGCTATATCCGCCGCCTGTTCCGCCATTACGGCGTGCGCCTCGACGGGATCGTGAACGGCGACAGGCACAAGCGGGAGGTGCAGTCCAAAAGTCTTACGCCCTTGCCTCAGAAAATGCCCGCCAGATACCATATCTCGCTGCACGTCGACGACGAGGACGTCATCTGTTCGGGCGCGCTTTTGCACGGCTTCGAGGCCTACAAGCTCGACGCGCAGGACGACGAATGGAAGGAAAAGATCATCGCCTGTGCGGACAGGATACGCCGGCAGTCGGCAAACGGCCGCGGAAACGAAGAGACCGTCACTTTGAAGAAGTGATAAAACAGACAGAGGAGTTGTTTCGATGAACGGAAAACTTAAAAGGATCCTGTGCGTTTTGCTTGCGCTGATCCTGCTTTTGACCCTTGCGTCCTGCGGAGACAAGAAAAAAGCGGGCGGCAGGAAAGCCGAAGTGACGAGAGTGCCCACTACGCCGAAACCGCCGCGCAAGACGCTCGTGTTCGGCTCTTACGAGCAGGACGACGACCCGATAAACGGCGCGGAGCCCATCGAGTGGATCATTCTGGAAGAGCGGGAAGACGGCAGTGTGGTCCTTCTGAGCAAATACGCGCTGGACTGCCTGCCCTACAATCCCGAGCTCACCCCTGTGGCGTGGAAGACCTGCCGGATCCGCGCATGGCTGAACGAGGACTTTTTCAAAACCGCCTTCGACGCGCAGGAGCAGGAAAAGCTCCTCGTGACCACGGTACAGAACGAGGAGACGCCGCACTACATGGTCATCGGCGAATATCAGACCGAGGACAGGGTGTGGCTGCTCAGCGTCGACGAGGTGGACGTCCTCTACGGCGAAGACGCCGTCATGAAGTGCGTGCCGACGAAGTACGCCCTGGCGCGGGGCGCCAAACAGAGCACGGAGTACGACCTGAACGGGGAAGGCAGCTGCTGGTGGTGGCTGCGCTCGACCGGCGACGACGCCAACCGCGCCGCCTACGTCAACGACTTTGCCGAGGTCGGCATCTTCGGAAACTCGGTCAATTACGACCATTACACCGTGCGCCCCGTCGTGCGCATACTGCCTTAAAAACGAAAAATCACGTATTCAAGTGAGGCGAAGCGTTTATGAAAAAAGTATTCCTGCTGGGCGATTCCATACGGATGGGCTATGACGAGTACGTCCGCGAGCTGCTGCAAGGCACGGCCGAGGTCTTCTATCCCGAGGACAACGGGCGTTTTGCGGGCTACACGTACGTCAGCCTCCCTCTGTGGAAAAACATTTCCGGCGATCCCGGAAAAGTAAACGTAGTGCACTGGAACACGGGCCACTGGGACTGCGCGCACTTTTTCCGCGACAGCGAGCCCTACAGCACCGTGGAGGAATACGCCGCGTGGCTCTACCGCGTGCACGCCTGCATCCGCAGGAATTTTCCGACGGCGCAGGTCATCTTCGCCACGACGACCGGGGTCGCCCCGGGCAGATACGAGCAGATGAACAGCCCGCGCAGCAATGAGGAGATCGCCGCCTACAACCGCGCAGCCGAACAAGTCATGGCGGAACTGGGCGTTCCGGTAAACGATCTTGCGGCGTTCACCGCGGATTTTCCGCTTGAATATTTTGCGGACGAGGTGCATTTTACCGAAGCGGGCTATCGCCTGCTGGCAGGAAAAGTGGCGGACGAGATACGCAAGTATCTGTGACGTTCATGCGGCAGAAACAAGCCGGGCAAATGGGTAAACGGCACAAAAGAACGGCTGCCCGGCAGGGCAGCCGCACAGGGACTTCGTGAAAGCTTTGGCTTCTTTCGCGTAAACGCCCCTTTTATTTTGCCTTCCAGGCCCGCGCCGCGCGGAACATTTCGATGATGTTTTCCGGCGGTACGTCGCCCTGCAGGTTGTGCGCCGCGGCGAAGACGTATCCGCCGCCGGGCTGCATGACGCTAAGCAGCTTATCGACCGCCGCGTCGATTTCTTCGACCGTGCCCCTGGGCAGCACGCGCTGCGTGTCCAGACCGCCGTGAAAGACGATGTCCTTCCCGTAAAGCGCCTTGAGCCTTTGCGGGTCCATGTCGCTTCCGGCGGGCTGTATGGGATTCAGAATGTCCACGCCGCACTTCTTTAGCTGCGGGATCAGTGCGGATACGTTGCCGCACGAATGATGCAGGTATGGACAGCGCACGTACTTTTTGGTGTATGCGATCCTTTCGGCAAAGTACGGCGCGATCAGGCTTTCAAATGTGCGGGGAGACATAAACAGCCCCTGCTGCGTGGCAAAATCGTCGCCGCTGGAGGTAAAGTCGATATAGGGCGAAAGCGGTGGGTAATAGCGCTCGATGACCCTTTTCTGATAGGCGGTGACGATCTCGAAAAAGCGCCGCACAAAGGGCTCATCCGTAATCAAACGCACCATGAATTCCTCAAAGCCGAGCATCCAGCAGCCCAGTTCGAAGATGCCGTAAACGGGATGCGACGCGCAGACGACGTAATCCGTGTTTTCGTGCAGGTACTTCGCTTTGGAAACGATCTCGTCGATCTCGCTCTGTGGAACGGAATCCGGGTCGGGCCAGGGGTATTTTTCGAGGTCTTCGATCTCGGCGTCCCTGAGCGGATGCGTCACGATCTCCCAGTACAGGCCGGTATAGTGCCTTTCCATGCCCCACTCGTCCACATAGGCCGTATCGCTCAGCTTTCTTTTTTGCGATTTCGGCGGGCGCAGTATGTGACCGACCCCGCGGGTGTCGATGTCGAGAAAGCGGAACAGCTTTTCGCGGTTTTCTTCGCGGCTCCCGCCGTAGCCTAAAAGCGCAAACAGCGGCCTTTCCGCTTCCTCGACCATCTCGGCAAGCGGGCAGCCGCACAGATCGAGCAGCACCTTTTCAGGCGTCCTGTGGGCCATGATGTCCGAAAAAACCTGTCTTCTGTTCATTTGTTTCTCCTTTTGTTCCCGTGGGCATTGAAAGTTTGTCCGATGCGTGTTATGATAATGGGGAAGGGAGTGATCCTCATGCTGACCAAACGCATCATCGTCGACAACGACGGCGGAGACGTATTCGGCTGCAAAAGCGCTTCATACGAAGATTTTATCGCGGCAAGATTAATAAATCTACCGTCGACGAAGGCCACGACGTTATTTTACACGACGATCAGCTCGGGCTTCGGCCTGTTTTCGCATCGCACGGCGCTGGGCACCGTCCGCGTGGGGCAGGAGCCGTATCTGCAGTACAACCGCGTTTCGGAAATGCTTGACCTGGGCACGGACTGCCTTCAGTACGTTTCCCGCTTTTGCAGGGAGCAGGGCATCGAGCTGTTCTGGGGCATGCGCATGAACGACACCCACGACGGGACCGGCCAGTACTATTCTGACCTGTCGTTCCGCCAGAACCGTTTCAAGAACGAGCACCCGGAGTGCCTGCTGGGTTCGCCCGACCGCTATCCGAGACACGGCGCGAGGACGGCCGTCAACTACGCGATGCCCCTCGTGCGCGAGCTCGCCTTCGGCTTCGTCAAAGAAGTCCTGGATTCTTACGACATCGACGGCGTGCATCTGGATTTCTTCCGGCATCCCGTCTTCTTCCCGACGCCCGCAAGCGGCGAGCACGCGACGGAAGAGGAGATCGGCCTCATGACCGAACTGGTAAAGCGCATTTCTTCGGAAGTCCGTTCCCATGGAAAGCTGCTGTCTGTCCGCGTGCCGGACGACGTCGGCTATTCCCGCTTTTTGGGGCTCGACGTGGAGGACTGGCTGCGCACGGGCCTGATCGATCTGCTGTGCACGACGGGCTACGTTCAGTTAAACGACTGGGAATACAGCTGCCGCCTCGGGCACCGCTACGGCGTGCCGGTCTATGCTTCGCTGGACGAGATCCGTCCCTCCAACGCCGGCAAGGTCGCGCCTGAGCGCAACCGTCCCGAAGTCATGCGCGCCCGCGTGTGCGACGCGCTGGGGCAGGGCTGCGACGGAATACTGTTTTTCAATTACATCTTCGACAGCGACGTTTCAAAGCCCGACGTCAGGCAGCGCCACGAGCTCATAAGGCAGGCTTCCGACCCTTCGCTTCTTGCCGCAAGTCCCCGCTGCTATTACGCGAGCTACCGGGGCATCGGAACCATCGCCGGCGGCGCGCCGTACCATCGCTGGTTTCAGCAGATCTGCACGCTCACGCCCGTGTCTCCCGTCGCCGTGCAGGGAGAAAGAGACATAAGAATGTTCATCGCCAGCGCCGCCGGAAACGCGACCGTCCGCATACTGGTCGACGACGACGCCTGTGCGAGCGTAAGCTTCGAAGGGCAGACGGAGAAGCTCGTTCCCGGCGAAAACGTCTTCCGAACCGACAGGCTGAAGGACGGCTGCACGGTCTTTCGATTCCGCGCCGAAAAGCCCTTCGTCCTGTACGACCTTTCGGTCTCCTTCGACTGAAAAGCGAAAGGGCTTTCACACGTTTATTCGCATTTTGAGAAGATCAGGCTTTCGGGGAGGGTATCCGTATGACGCCGTCGGAGCGCGTAAGGGCAGTGTATCACCGGCAAACGCCGGATTACGTGCCGTTTACGATCTATGAAACAAAGGTGAAGGGGCGGCCCTACGAACGGCAGCTCATGGATCTTGACATCTGCTGCATACGCCGCGTATCGTCCTACCGCGTCGTGCAGGAGGGCGATGTGTCTGTCGACCTGCAAAGAAGCGGGCTCCCCGGCGGGCGCAGCATGCTTCGCACGGTCACGCATACGCCGTTTGGCGATCTGACAAAAACGGAGGAATGTGACGAGATCACCGTCTGGACGCGGGAATACCCGTTCAAGGACGAAAAAGATTACGACAAGCTCTTTTACGTCTTTGATCACCAAAAGGCGGTGCCCGATTACGAAGCACTTACCGACAGTTGCGAGGAGGACGCGAAAAACGCTTCGGTGCTCGTGCGCACGCACCTGCCGCACGAACCGGTCTCCGATCTGCTCGGCTACATCATGGGGCCGGAGACGTATTGCTACGAATGGATGGACAACCGGGACAGGCTCCTTGAGCTCGTTGACCGCATGCGGCGCGTATACCGGCAGACCTATGCGATCACGGCGAACGATCCCTTCGAGATCGTGAATCAGGGCGGGAACCCCACGCCCGAGATCATAGGCCGTGAGGGCTTTCGCCGGTTTTACATGCGCGAATACGCCGACGCGTACGAAGTGATCCACGCCGCCGGAAAGCAGCTCGGCACGCACCTTGACGCCTGCAACGCGCCGATCATGGATCTGATCGCGGAATCGAAGCTGGACTATATCGAAGCGTACGACCCGGTCATGAGCCCGGGCGTTCACGAGGCGACGCGGATATTCGGCGACAAGCTGCTGTCGTTGCACTTCCCGTCTGCCTGGCAGATGCACGACGAAGAACAGATCGTAAAGGACACGCTGGGCCTGATCGAGGCGGCGAAGGACCCGCGCAGACTGATCATCGGCATCACCGAAGACGCGCCGATGGACCGCTATGTGCCCATCGTGCGCGGCATCATGAAGGGGATAAGCACCTACGGGAGTCTTCGGTAGGATTTTCCGCCCTTTGACCGGCGATCAGCTTTTCCTGTCCGGCCCGATGTGTGTGAACAGATCGTCGATCCCGCTGCAGGAGTTAGTGCTGAGCACCATATCGGCCTGTTCCTTCGTTCCGGCGCCTGTATGATCTGTGCGTGCGCAAGCATGAGTTCTGCCTCCGTCCGTCGGGGCTCCCGTTGGACTTGTTCCGCTGCCGGAAGTGCATCGCTTCCTGGTTATGCCTTCAGGATTTCCCGCGCGCAATCACGTTCCCGCCCGCCGTTTGCCGTGAGGCTTGCGAAGGGGGAGGGAGTGTGCTATAATCGGCAGTATAAAGTTCGAGTACGGAAACTTAAGGAAAACGCATGGAAACAGAAGCACTCTTTATACTCAACAGCGCCCTGCTCGGCGTGGGGCTTGCGATGGACGCTTTTTCCGTGTCGCTGGCGAACGGGCTGAGCGCGCCGAAGCTTTCGCGCGGGATGCGGGCAGCGATCCCGCTGACCTTTGCCGCCTTCCAGTTCCTCATGCCCATGATCGGCTGGTTTTGTGTGCGCAGCATCGCGGAAGCGTTTGCCGCCTTTCAGAAGGTCGTCCCCTGGATCGCGCTTGCGCTGCTGCTCTATATCGGCGGCAAGATGCTGATCGAGGGCATCCGGAGCAAGGACGCACAGGACAGCGACGGTGCCGTGCTTAAGCCCTATACGCTCTTCGTTCAGGGCGTTGCGACCTCGATCGACGCGCTCTCGGTGGGCTTTACGATCGAGGGATACCGCTTCGGGCACGCGCTCGAGGCCGGCCTGATCATCGCGGCCGTGACATACGTGCTCTGCTTTTTCGGGCTCAGGATCGGCCAGCGCTTCGGGACCCGCCTTTCCCGGAAAGCCACCATTCTCGGCGGCGTGATCCTGATAGGCATCGGCGTCGAGATCTTCATAACCGGCATTTTCGGCGCGTAAAAGCGCGGCATGACACCGCCGCCCGAATACACATAACGTCAAGTGTTTATGGACTGCTTTGAGAGTTGAAAAAGCGGCCAAAGATTTAAATAAAAATTAACAGAAAAATTGTCTCGGAATGGGCACGAGAATTGTCTTATATAGTGTAATATAATTGAGAACGATTCATGCTGCAAAAGGAGTGAGACGCTTATATGAAAACTGCAAAGAACAAGATGATCTTTGCGTTTGTACTGGTGCTGTTATTGATTGCGGGAGCAATAGTAACGATCGGCATTATTCATAATAACAGCGACACCGCAAAACTGTATCCGCTCGAACAAGCTGCGAAGAACGATCTCCGGCGCATGCTTGATGCGATGCACGAGACGCCTGAGAAGTATTCCACGCTCGGTTATTTCACCGAAACGGAGTGCAAAGACGATTACTGCAAATTTGAAAAATACATAAGGACCTCAGATTATTACGGACTGCTGACAGTCATAGTTTATCGTCATTCGCAGAGGGATGAAAGTGCGTATGATCTTGATCGAAACCTTAAATACTTTTATTATAAAACGACTGATGAAACCAATCCCAATGCCTGGTCCTTCTGGTACTATGACGGACAAAGCTATGTGAATATAGACCTGTGGAGCAAAAGCGATGAGACAAACGCAGCACGGGAAGTGCTTGAGGAGTTGATCGCTGCCGTGACAGCCGCTTGATATAGCCGGAGAATGCGCGCTGACCATTGCAGTTTGCCTTTCGCTGTTCTTCCGCGCAATCTGAGATGAGGGGGAAAAAGCAACAACGATGCAAAACTGTTGGAGGATAAAAAATGAAAAAACTGTGATCAAATTGGCTATAGTCGCTTTGGCAGGTGCTTTATGGGGAACTGTAGCTATACTTGACTTCATTGACAAGGATTTTATTCCAAATACTGCTCTGTTTGTAATGCATCTCATATGAGCCGTCGTCTGGATCGCGGCGTTCTTCGTCAATCTGCAAAAGTATTTGAAAGAAAAGAAAAACAAGGATCATACGAAGTATTAGAACACAACTGCGCATTCTCTTCCGCGCGAGCAGCGCCTGCAATACGAACAGAAAGACAGCTATCTTGAGCAGCCCTTTGAGTATATCGAGCGTCTTTTTCGGCACGCCCGCGATCAATCCGATCCCCGGATCGATCGCAAGCAGTACAGCCAGACAGATCAGGCTGTCCGTCATGAACGCGGCCACGCAGATCGCGACGGTCAGCAGTATTTTGGTTATGGGATTCAGCCGGTGGATCAGCGAATTGCCCGGCACGTACTGAAACAGATCCTTCATCCTCCGCAGGCAGTTGACACAGCAGAGGGCATCGAGGGCGGCAGTGAGGCCGGAGGGCTGGCGCTGTTCTCGCCCTGGGGCAATGTGGTTATGTTCTATGACAGCTTCGGCTCCTATCCAGGCCTGTATATTCTGGGTCAGGCCGTGGAGGGCATAGAGCAGATCGGCAGCCTGTCTGGAACGATTCATGTGAAGGCGGTGAAATAATTGAGAATACTGATTCTGAATGGCAGTCCTCGTCCGAAGGGCAACACAAAACGGATGATTGGCGCTTTCTGTGAGGGGCTGGAGAAGGCCGGGCACGAATGGGACGTGACGGATGTGTGTCGGCTGAACATTCGCGGCTGCCTTGCCTGCGAATACTGTCACGGCAAGGGGAACGGTCAGTGCGTCCAGAAGGATGATATGCAGAATGTGTATCATCTGCTTCAGAAAGCAGATATGCTGGTAATAGCTTCTCCCATCTACTACCACGGGCTGACGGGCCAGCTGAAGTGCTGCATTGACCGCTTCTACGCTATGCTCTATCCAAAGAAACCCATGAAGCTGACAAGGGTCGCCATGCTGTTGGTCTCCGGCGATCCGGACATGTATGAGGGCGCGCTGTTCTCCTACAAAGGAGATTATTTGGATTATCTGGGGCTGGAGGATATGGGCGTCATCACCGCCCAGGCCTATGCGCCAGGCCTGTCGGAGGCAAAGCTGGAAGAAATCAGGATGTTTGGAGCGTCACTATAATCATGATCAATATCCGATATATGACTGCGGAACATTTTGTGAGCGATGGAGATCATTCTGGGGATGGATCCGGATATCAGTCCAACATTTTTCACGCTGTTTCATGAGCGAATCGATACATGCATAATTCTATGCACGATTTATGCATATAATTGTGCAGAATGTTAACTCACTGTTTACTGCACAATTAGCACTCACCTATTGACAGTGCTAACAAAATGAGTATAATATAATACGAACCGAGAGGGAAGGAAAGAAAGAGCCCCGGAGGTTCAGGGTAACAACATACAAAGACCGACGCCGACACACACCCCTGCAACGACGGAAACGCCGACAGCAGGTGCGCGAACAGCGCAAGAGGGTCAAAGGAGGTAAGAGTTATGTTGATGCCGAGTATCTTTGGTGAAAATCTGTTTGACGAGTTTTTTGGTGACTGGGATCGGGAAATGCGGCGGATGGACCGTCGGCTGTACGGCAAGAACGCCGCCCGTGAGATGAAGACCGATGTGCATGAGCATGAAGATCACTACGAAGTAGATATAGATCTGCCGGGCTTCAAGAAGGAAGACATCACGCTGGAGCTGGATAACGGCTATCTGACCATAACCGCTGCGAAGGGTCTTGACAAGGACGAGACGACGAAGAAGGGCAAGGTCATTCGTCAGGAACGCTGGTCCGGTACGATGCAGAGAAGCTTCTATGTGGGCGATGCGCTCACGGAGGCGGACATTGGCGCAAAGCTGGAGCATGGTGTGCTGAGCCTGAATATTCCGAAGAAGGAAGAGAAGAAGCTTCCTGAGAAAAAGACCATCATGATAGAAGGATAAACGCGTTCATGGCCAGGTCGCCTGAAAGCAGCCCGGCCATGGCTAAGACATCCGGTTTTCAGTAAACAAAAGAAACAGGAGACAGCTGCATTTCGCGGTTGTCTCTTTTGTGTTTTAAGGCATATTCCGTCTGCTTAATTCGCGCCCTCAGCTTCGCCGCTGACAGTCAGTCCGGGAATCATCTCCAGCATGCCGCGGATTTCATCTTCCTTTTCGGGTGCAAGCTCGACAATCTTCTCAAGCAAAGCCCGCCAGTCGAGCTCCTCCCCGTTCTCCGCGGCGGCGATGGCCTCCATGATTGCCATAAAGACCGCGTTGTCTTCGCCGGAAAAGAAGTCTTCAGCCGAGGACTGCGCCGCCGCGTCGGGATCCAGCGTGCCGTCGGCATGGTACATCAGATACATTGCGCGGTCGGCAGGACCGAGAAGCCGTACGCTTACGACCCTGGCATCGCCCACTTCATCAGTTTCCAGATAATCTTCTATTTTCATGTCGAGCAAGGCGTCATAGCAATACATGCCATAAACCAGCGTAGCAGTCATATCTGTTCCGCCGCTGCCGTAGGATTCGAGCGCAAAGCCCTCCTCTTCCAGCTCCGCCACGGTCTTGCCCGTCATCGCGTCAATCGCGGCCTGATCCAGCGGTTCTGCAGTCAACTCCTCGATGTAGGCAACCGGCAGGGTCTTGGCATATTCGTCCGCCGCCTCATAGGCTTCGAAGCTGTCGGCAGAGTCGTAAAGCGCCTTCGCTTTCTCGTCCAAAACGCCAACGACACGGTAGAATTTTTCTCCATGCTTTACGACCACGACCACATGACCGTCATCGGCCATAAAATAGAAGCGTCCGTATTCTTCCATGGCCGCCTCCGCAATATCCGCCGCTTCTCCAATTGTGGCAAATACGGGAGCTTCCTCAGCAAGTGCCTGAAAGCACGTGCAAAGCATGATAACAGAAAGAACGAACGCCAATACTCTCTTCATATACAGTCTATACCTCTCTTTATTATTTAGCCCTCTCGGACATGTTGCTATTATAACGTTTATTGCGGCTGTTTCAACAGAAAAACTAAATTTAACCTGCTGTCCGTCACGCCGCGCATCCAGCGCCTTCGGTTTTGCCGGGTATGCGAATGCGCCCTGCCACATGGCTTATTTACCAGTATTAAGCGCAGCTTAGATTTGCCGATAACCATCACTGCGTTTTCCCATGCTTTAACCCGTCATTGCAGTCCCGTCACCGTTTATTCGGATTCACGCTGTGTGCCCTTCCCCTTTTTTGCCGATTTTGTGATTTCTTCATGGTAGAAGTAATTGCATACAACCGGCGGCTCACCAAAGGGAGCGCGGTGCTGATAGAAATCCGTGATATCCTCAAAAGGCACGTCTGTGCCCAGAGTCTTGCCGCCCAAGTCAGCTCCGGCTGACGATTCTATGCATATGCCTGTCATTATCAGAAGCAGCACCGTGAACAGTGACAGAATCTTTTTCACGAGGCCTTCCTTTCTTTCTCTGTATTGATCTGAATATACTTCTTCATGGTCGTATTCAGCTTAGTCGCGGTTTTGTCAGGCTTTGATCAGGCTCTGAAGCGTCTCAAACAGCAGCTCAGGCTGTACCGGCTTGGACAAGTGGGCGTTCATGCCCGCCTGCATGCTGCGCTGCACATCTTCATCAAAAGCGTTAGCTGTCAGCGCGATAATCGGTATAGATCCGGCGTCTGCCCTGTCCATGGCGCGGATCGCACGCGTAGCCTCCAGCCCATCCATCTCAGGCATCCGCATATCCATCAGAATCGCGTCGTAGAAGCCTTCGGGATGTGAGGCAAACAGTTCTACAGCTTTCTTGCCGTTTTCAGCGCGGTCTGTTTCAATAGCGCGCATCTGCAGAACCATAAGCATAATCTCAGCGTTTACATCTATATCCTCCGCCAGAAGGATGCGCCTTCCGCTAAGGTCCGCCTTGGCCTCTTCCTTTTTGGCCGCGATGTTCTTTCGCTTAAGCGCTGATTTGAATTCATCCAAAACCGCCGCGGCAAAGAGCGGCTTTGGAAGGAAGCAGTCAACTCCCACCGCAAGCGCTTCATTCAGAACATCGTCCCAGCTGTATGCTGTTAGAATTATGATAGCGGATTCGTGACCTATTTCCGTTCTGATCCTGCGCGTGGTCTCCACGCCGTCCATTTCCGGCATCTTCCAGTCCACAAGAATCAGATTGTATGGCATTCTGCGGGCGTGGCGCAGCTTTACCATCTCTATTGCCTGCTTGCCCGAGGTTGCCAAATCCGAAGCAATACCGGCCTTCTCCAGCACCAGCTGCGAGTGCTTGCAGGCAATCGGGTCATCATCTACGATCAGTACCGTCATTTCTCCCGGGTTTATTTCTTCTTCGCCCTGAAGGTCTGTTTTCCCGGAATCGGAGAGGGTAACCGTGACAAAGAAGGTTGTACCGACGCCTTTCTCGCTTGTTACTTCGATGTTTCCGTTCATCATCTCCACGATGCTTTTTGTAATGGCCATGCCAAGACCGGTACTGCCGTATTTGCTCGTATTTGAGGCATCCTCCTGTGAGAACGTGTCAAACAGAAGCGGCAGGTAATCTTTACTCATACCGATACCGGTGTCGGATACGGTAAAGCGTATAGTGCTCTTTCCGTCATATTGAGCGGTTCGCTCTACCTGCATTTCTACCCTGCCGCCTTCGGGAGTGAACTTGACGGCGTTGCCAAGTATGTTTATAAGCACCTGACGCAGCTTCAGGTCGTCGCCAATGTAATAATCGTCCACCTCTGAGTTCAGACGGCAGCGGTACACCAGCCCCTTTTCCTGACATTGGGTGCTGAACATGGTGTTGATCGCTTCCAGGAGCTTTCTGAAAGAGAACTCTTCATTTTTAAGCGTGAGCCGCCCGGATTCGATGCGCGACATATCCAGAATGTCGTTTATGAGCCCCAGCAGGTGCTCGGCGGAGTCACCGATTTTTTCCAGGTATTCTCTGGTTTTCGGTGATATATCCGGGTCATTCAGCGCAATACTGTCAAGACCGATAATGGCGTTCATGGGAGTTCTGATCTCGTGGCTCATGTTGGACAGGAAAGCGGTTTTGGCCTTGTTGGCTTCCTTCGCTGCTGTCAATGCGTCGCTTAGCGCCTGCTGCTGTTCCATGGCGCTGCGCATATCCGCGTCCACATCAACAAAGCAAGCTCCGACACCGTCGATATGCTGTTCACCCTGATCGCCCGCATTGTGAACACGCGCAAAGCGCACGGTTTCATAACTTTCTTTCCCGCGGCGCCTCACCATATAAGTATGAGAAATAACACGCTGCCGTTTCAGTCCCTCGCGGATTGAATCCGGCTGTATGAAGCGCAGAAACTCTTCCCGGCACTGCTCAGTTATGTACTGCTTTGCATAGGCTGTCACGGCGGAAAGATAAGTAAAATGCTCTCCCACGGCAAAGCCCGGCGCGTCCAGATCTGTGTGAGCCTGATAGCAAACGCCCTCGTTTTTATCCAGCTCCAGATAATAAACGCTCCAGTAGTCTGCGGCAAGTGCTGCAATCATCTTGTCCTGCTGCTCCCGCTCGCGTTCCTTTGCCAAAAGCTTTTCCTGCAGAGCCAGACGGCGCTCCAGTTCATTCCGCTTCACACGGCTTTCTGTTTCGGCCGTCTGCTGTTCCAGCCGGAGCCTGCTGTTTCTTTTGGTTTGACCAACAATGAAGCCAAACATCAGCAGCATGACAATAACGGTCATCGCCGACTGGATGATGCTTCGCCTTACCGTACCTTCCGATATGGAGCTGATACGGCCGCTGATGACGCTCTCCCGTATCAGATAAGTAAGCTGCCAGTCTGTTCCTCTTACGGGAATATATGTAAGCGTTTCCCTGATGCCGTTGAACGTGAAAGAAACTACGCCGCGCGTCGCGGATTGAAATTCCTGCCTGAAGCTATCGTATGAATAGGGAGCTTCGAAGGTTGCAACCTTCATTGCTTCAAGCAAATTGTCCTCCATTGCCAGACCGCCGAGCACGGAATCCGTCAGGGCGGCGCCGCTTTCTGTATAAATATTACAGAATGTAGCGTTGCCGGTGTTCGTAATAAGAGAGACGCCTGAGAGCATTTCCTGCATATCGATTTCCATAAAGCACACGGACAGCGTTTTCCCTTCAAAGAGAATATTTACCGGCACCGCGATAATGACGCGCTTATCCTGGCTTTCCGAATTGAATATGGATATCTCGGGTTCTGAAAGCGTCTGGTAATCAAAGCTGTATTCGTCAATATTGCTTTGAGTGCCTGTTGAGGTATATATAAGGCCATCCGTATCCACAAAGGCGAATTTATCCAGATGGTAGAGCTGCTTCATGCTGGTCTGATAAGCCTCTAAATGCGCCTTGTCGCTGATATCCTCCTCAGTCATCAGGTCGATGGCTACTCTGATCGTCTCTATCTTTTCCCGCAGGTTGTCCTCTACAACCTGTTCCCTTCGGCCTGCCAGCTCGTCCAGATACAGAAGGCTTACCAAGCGAACTGCCTCTTCCGTGTCGCGTCTGGCACGGGAGCCCATCCATATCGTTCCCGCAACCAGAATAATCGTGAGCATCAGACTGCCGACTACCGCAATTGGTACGATATAATTCTTTCTGCCGCGCATCATCAGGGGGTCACCACTTCTCCATTGTTAATAATCTGTATTATAAACTATTTTATCCTTATATGCAACAGTAAACCGAAACAGCTGCCATGTATCTGTCTGAACCATTGCGGTTCAGTAATTTTCCGGCTTTTCATTAAAAACCGAAAAAACTCATTCGCACGGGCACTCTTTTACACGGCCGACCCGTTTCCTCACGCTCATTTTTTCAGCAGTACGCGCTTGATTTGGGCGATGCTTTCCCTAAACAGCGGCCTTCGTCCGTATACGGCGAAGAAAATAATGTTTGGTACAGCAAAGCTTATAACGGCGTTCAGGATAAGCGAAGGCCACAAGCTCAAGCTGAGACGCGCGCACAACGCCCATGATCCCGCGCAGGACGCCAGCGCGGTCGCCACCAGCCCGCAGAAAAATTTCACATACTGACCCAGGTATTTGCGTGAGAACACCTCGCGGAACAGATTATGGAACAGCCATGGAATTTCAACCGCAACAATCGCAATTACTGATGACAGCAGCACTCCGTACAGCTTAAGCCATCGCACAGTGGCCAGATTAAGCCCCAGATTTACCAACGCAGCCACCAGCGGACGGAACCTGTCCTTTCGCCAGATACCCGCGGCGTCCTTGAACATGTTGATTATTTTGTTCATGCCCATTGTATAGAAATAGATCACGAAGCAGATTACATAATTATATGTAAGCATGTTTTCCGTGCCCATCCAGATCTCCATGAAGGGCTGATACATGCACAGCAGCATGGCGCTGCCCATTCCCATAATCCAGCCAAACAGCATCGTGATGCGGGCAAAATCGTTGTAATTCTTCTCCACACTCTCAGTCACAAGGCTGTTGCCCACCCCCGCAATGCAGGCTACGATTATAACGTCTATGAATGTGCGCAGTGCGGTAATTACAAAAAAGTAGTTTTGATACACTGCCAGCACAGCCAGACCCATGAACGCCGAAATCACGATGGTGTCGGCAAAATTGAACACAACGCCGGCAAATTTAGAGGTGAACAGATCCCGAACTCGCCGCACAATGTCCTTTACCGCCGCTTTGGGCAAACGGCCCTGCGGCAGATAATTCGGGTATATCTTATTCACCTGTACGGCGGTAACAATATTGATGGTCACCTGCGCCAGCAGCTGTATGACCAGAAAGATGTAATAGCTTCTGAATACGATCAGCGCGGGCAGCTTAAGCGCGTATTCCACCAACTGGATGCACAGGCTTACCTTACTTACTACGTCGGTGCGCTGATGGGCGTCAAGCAATGAACGTTTATAGGCAAACAGCCAGTACGTCAGCACCGTGCTGCCAAGATTCATGAAATAGAGAATATACAGGTTCATGTCCTGCGGGATGTCGCCGTTTATGAGCCCGCGCAAAAACGGCGTCAGCGCCAGACCGATCACCGCGATAATCAAGCCGATCGCCCGGTACAGCGTGCGGTAGAGATGCAGCTGCGCACATATGGATTCCCGGTCATCCTCAGCGATTGGCTTGTACCATGGCGCTGCCAACGCCCAGCTCAGCCAGATTCAGAAATGACAGAATGGAACGAAACAGACCGTTCAGCCCCAGATACTGAACGCCCAGATAATACAGCATTACGGAGCGAAGAATGAACGGGATTACCATATTGAGCAGCTTCAGCAGCCCGTCAAAGGCGATATTCCTCGCGGCATTTTTCGTTCGCTCGATTTTCATCTATACACCCTTTTCACATCTCGGTTCTGACGCCGTTTCCCTGCCTTACACCGCGGATTTGCAGGCTTTCACACCCGGAACAGCATATTCAAAGCAAAAGCCGCCCGTTTCATTTTCTCATGACAGTCCGCCAGAGCTTCCTCATAAGACGGTAGCAGGCGGGAGAGCGCATAAACAGTGTGGATTTGAGCTTTCTTGCGCGGCTGACTACCGGCAGCTTCCAGCTGTTTTTCAGTATAACCCCGTATTTTTCCCGGATGCGGCGGGCGTGCTCCATATACATGTCCGTGAAAACCAGCTGATCGATTGCGATATGCCAAATGACAGAGGCTACCCAGCCCTCGGTGTATTTTATGGCCTGAGGATACTCTTTACGGGTGAAATCAAGCAAACGGTCGATTCCCTCTTCCCAATCGAGCACCTTTTTTCAGAAACGGTTCCCATAATGCTGTCCGGCCTCTTCAGCCAGTAGTATTGCTGCGAAGCGCTGCATGCGATGGCCTCGCAGCCGCAGAGTATGTATGGCATCAAAAGGTTGTCTTCGAACAGGTATCCCACAGGAAAACGAGCCTCGGCAAAAAGCTCCCTGCGCATAAGCTTGCCCCAGGCGCTGAATATAATCCGGCCCTCAGCCATAGCCTTCATGATTTCGGCGTTTGGAATCGTGCAGCGGGTATCCGCTGACGTGACGAAGGCGGTTTCATTATTAAATATACACACGTGCGCCACGGCGGAGGCGGGAACATTGTAAACCTCAATCAAATCCAACAGGATTTTCAGATAATCAGACCCTACGTAATCATCAGAGTCTATAAATGTAACATAGTCTCCTTTCATCCTGTCCAGCCCGTAATTCCGCGCGTCCGAAAGGCCGCCGTTCGGCTTATGAAAAACACGGACGCGCTCATCCTGATGCGCGTAATCATCGCAGATTTGAGGGCAGCTGTCGGGCGAGCCGGCATCAATCAATAGCAATTCAAAATTCGTATAGCTTTGGTTCAGAATGCTGTCCACACAACGGCGCAGGTATTTTTCCACTTTGTAAATTGGTACGATTACGCTGATCATTTTCGCTTTTCCTTCCCGTCTCCCGGCTGTTTGTACGGACGCCCTTCAAACGGCGGTTATTGGTTGTGACTCTTGTATAAAACGCGGATAAGCTTTTTGATATTTGGATAAGGGCGCTTTTTTTCCACGAATGCCCGTTGTATCTGAAGCCTCAAGGCTTCATGCTCTGACAGCCTGCCGATCTTTTTTATATAACTATCAGTGCATTCTCCGCGCGGTCTGCCGCAAAGCGAAATCCACTGTACAGAGTAGAAAGCTTTAGAACTCAAACGAAATTCCAAAGCCGCGTTGCCGTCTCCGTATCATGCAGTTCCTTAATTCTTTTCCCAATGAACGGTCATATCTTCATATACCGATATACTTGAATACTATATATTCAACCACATTCAAATATAAAACTATACCACAGAACAGTGTGTTTGTCAATCGAAACGTGTAGCAAAAGGGCCCCAAAAAGGTGAGCACCTGCCAACATCGGTGAAGTCGTGAGTGGTGCGCAGGCCGGACATGGCCTGTCCATGTTCGGCTTGGCTGCCGGGGAGCATACCGGGAACTGGGTGTCAAGGGTGGCGAAGCCACTTGCGTAGCCCTTGACTCCCAGGGCTCGGTATGCTACGTTCTCTGGAGCTCCAATGCTCTCATTTGGGTGCGCGGGCACGAGCCCATTTGCGCACCGAGCGCGCTCTGATGCTCACTTTTTCACACCCCATAGGCACGCCCCAACAATCCGCAATTCCTGCCACTGGTTTCTCAGTATGGGCTTGAAGCGTTTCCTCATTTCAATAAGGATATGCTTATTCAGCTCTTACCTGTTGGAATAAGGCAAATGCAGCATCTGTGCTTAAAAGCCGGCCAACAAGAGATGAGTTATCCGGAATACGGGATATTCGTTGCTTTGCAAATTGCGCGAGATCGAACCGGATGAAAAAGTCAGAAGCAGTATGGACAAATTGATCGGCAACGAGGTCTTCCAGTCGGGGTCCGTCTGCTTCCTTCTGATCCAATATGGTGGCGCTGCCGTCGCCCTCCGGTGCGTCCAGTGAGAGCAGATCACCGGCGCAACGAAATTCACATTCCTCGCAGAAGGTATCGCACAGCCACCACTTATTCCGCGGACAGTTACAGCGACCATGATCCTGCATTCGTTTCCGGCAGGCGGTACGCTCACGGTCATATTCCCGGAAGAAGTCGTCGGGAACGTCGATCCAGGTTTTCAGGGTCTTGTCGAAGATGCGGCAATGATTGGGTCCTGATGTGTTCTGATTGTCCTTCATTTTGCAATTTCTCCTTTCGCGTCTTGCACGTGTGGAGAAATTGCCGGCTTTTCAGAGTAAGCTTAATAACGCTGCCTGCCATGTGAATTTCTCCACGATTGGTCTTGCAGCGGCTCAAGCAATTAGCCGTTACGGTCGTTTGGGGGACGCCTGAAAATCGTTTGCTTGTACCCTCGTCAGGGACGATGGCCAGGTGTGGGGAACAAATACCAAAACAAAAAGAGCCCGGCAAATAGGGTGCCAGAGAAATACAGTTTATCTGTATTGTCTGGACTCTATTTGCCGGACTCCTGCCGTTCAAAGGCGGCTTCAGACCTGTGCAAATCCTCCGGTTAAGCGAAGCCCTCCGTGCTCAATGACATGCTCGGCTTTCGTACTCTTCCGGGACCTTGTGGTTCATGTGTTTGCTGGACGTGTACTCTTAGTGGATAGTACGCAGCAATTGAGTGCCCAAACTCCTGATTCGTTCAATGACGTATGCAGCTCAAGCTCGGCTTTGCATCTTGGGCATTTGAACCTGTGCCCATTACAAGGGGGAGTGTAAGAACCGAGTTCTTTACCACATATGATGCAGTGTGCTTGCAGCTCATTATGCGTTGGTTTGGAGTTTATCTTGCTTGAAGTCTTGATCGTGTATTTTTCCATTACTGTTCTCCTTATTTTCGTCATGAATCATGCAGCCTCCAGTCCCATGTGATTCATGAACGTCGGTGGAACAGGCATGGATTCAGCCATACGAGTAACATCCGGATCACCTTGGCTTTGTCTCACCGGTGCATGCCATCTGCACCGTGACAACTCTTGCATTTTAGCAATAATGGTAGCCTCGGTGGCTTTTACCAAAACAAAGGACTTCTGTTCCGCTTTTACCTGTGACTCTCTCTCCTGTTGACGAGCAGCAGCCGACCAGAGCCGTTCCTCGGCTATCATCATCTCGTACTCAGCCCAAGAAAGCTGTTCGTCTGGAGAATGCTGAGCGTTGATAATCTCCAATATGGCGTCTCTCAGCATGTCTGAACCGAGAGAATATGCACCGGCGGATAATACGATTGCCGCGCAATTACTCATCATTATCATCTCCTTCGCTCTTTAACCTGCAGCATCGTCAGTCGGCTTTCGGGAGTAAACCCTTCTGAATACGCGCCGACTGCGTACTCGAAGGGGAAGCAGCACTGGAGCCTCTGACATGTTCGTCAAAATGGCAGTTCATCATCAGCCATAAAGCTATCGATTACTTTCTTCACATTCTTATTGATTCGAAGATCATACTCATGCTGACGCAATTGCTGGTATAGTTTCTCAATATCCGGGCGCAGAACTACGCAAGTTCCAAGTGTATTGCATATAGATTCGGTTTCTCTGTGATACGGCTCGTCTAAAACAAGTTCATACCAGTCAACAGGCTCTGGAAAGCCGGGAGAATCTTCATCAGCATCAAAGTACATCAATTCGACGTATTTGATAATATGCAGCATTCGTTGGTCATCAAGATGTACATAAAATGTTGGCCCAGCCACCGATAAGGATGCAGTTGGCCTGGAATATGAACGAACACGTGTATGCTCATGGGCTGTTATTGTCCCATAAGTTACACCTTGCATTCTCAAATCGTCCAATTCATCCTGAAAGATGTGATCCGGATCGGTTTCTATGAACGGTACTTCGATGCGAATGTCTCCTCGAATAGCGGATGCTATATCGCCTATGTGATAGCAATTCCAATCTAGTTCACCAGAAACAGTTCGCTCAAAAAGCTTTTGAACAAATTTCGTCATGTAATTCAGGTTTTCAGTTTCATGTTCAAAACTGCCTTCAATGAGCAGTTCCGTGTTAACTTTCAACGCTTTTGCAATCTTCCAAATGATATCGATAGCTGGAATGGTTTTATTCTCTTCCTTGCTCAAGCGAGATAAGTAACCAGCCGAAACGCCCACATTATTCTCGAGTTCACCGATTTTTATTCCACGATCCTGGATTATCTTGCTGATATTGCTGAGCATCCTCTGCCTGTCAAATGCCTTTGCCATTCCCATCACCTCGCCATATATTCTACACTTGATTGAATGGATTGTCAAGTACTGTTACATCAATTTGAATGTTAAATGATTTGACTTATATTTATTAGTTAATTATTGAAATATTATTCAAATATATAAGATGTATATTGCATTTCTATTTATCTATACATTGGGCTCGGCATCGGCACGGTTTCGCACCTGTCCTTGGCCACTGGGAGTCCGTCTTTCAGGCAAGCGGGAAAAATAGCCCTGTACCCGAAGCGTTCTCTGAGTTCGTCGATCGCATCGTCGAGCTTCCGACGCTTTTCCCTCAGGTTGAAATCGTTGAAAATATCGGTCTGAACCGATGCGCTGGCGCTGATGAGCTTGATCCCGCGGATGGTGAGCGAACGGATAGGTTTCTCCCACATATATTGCTGACGGAACAAAGCATATCCGGCCTGCGCGATCTCGAAGGGGCTCTGTGTGGGATACGGCAGCGGCATCTGCCACATATACCAGCCCAGATCCTTGTCGCGCACGGCTATCTCCACTCCTTTTGCCGTAGATTCATGCATGCGCAGCCGATGACCGACGTCCTGTGCCAGTTCCAGCAGGACCAGCCACACCTCATAATTCGTATCCAGATCGCGCACACAGGTCGTGCCGTGGCCGATGGTCTTTATGGGACTGACATAGTCCTGCGGCATGACCGGTGAGTAGTCTGTGCCGTTTGCAAAGTTCCACAGCATGGCACCGTTTTTGCCCAGGTTGCGGAATATAAGGTTAGGATCGGCATTGGCTAGGTCTCCTATGGTGTGTATGTTGTACTTGAGCAGCTTTCTCGTCGTCGCAGGGCCAACATATAGCAGATCGGATACGGGTAGTTTCCAGGCAGTGTCCCTATAGTTTTCCCGGCTTACCACGGTCACGGCGTCCGGTTTCTTCATATCGCTTCCAAGCTTGGCGAAGATCTTTGTGAAGGAAACACCTATGCTTACGGTCAGGCCGGTTTCTTCCTTTACAGTCTGACGGATTTCCTCCGCAATATTATATCCGTCGGTCGCCACGTCTTTACAACCGTGTATGGCGATCCAGTTCTCGTCCATGCCGAACGGCTCGATATCGTTGGCGTATCTTCTATAGATAGAACGGACGATCTTACTGTAGTGCAGGTACAGGTCGTAATGCGGATCTACCATTATGAGGTCGGGGCAGACCTGTTGCGCCTGCCAGTTGGCCATACCGGTCTTCACGCCGCAGCGCTTGGCAGGATAGCTCGCGGTCAGCACGATGCCGTGCCGGTTCTTGGTTGAACCGCATACAGCGATCTTCTTACCCCTGAGTTCCGGATTCTCGTTCATCTCGACACTTGCGTAATAGCAGTTGAGGTCGCTGTGTAATATGACACTCTCGTTTCTCATTTTGTTCCCACTCCGAAAAAATTTCCATATTTTTCCCGCAAACCTATTGACAAATACAATGATGGGAAATATAATTGCAGTAGTTTCCCAAACGACAGCACGAATTGTATCAGATGATCTCCGATTCGTCAAGAGCAAACGGGAAGTTTCAAAAAATTTTTTCTCAAGATGGAGGCAGAGAATGAGTACGTTACCACAGAAGCTGCAGGAAGCCCGCTCAGCCGCGCACATGAGTCAGACGGAACTTGCCGAGAAGACCGGCATCACGAGGCGGTCCATATTCTCATACGAAAACGGTACTTCCGTGCCCCGTCCGGGAATCCTCCGGAAGCTGGCTGAAGCCCTCGGTGTTACCGAACTGTATTTGACCCACGATGACTGCGACGATCCCAACGAGGGACGCGCACGCGAGGAGAACATACGGATGGCCCGCGAGAGATTCGGATCGAAGGGCGCGATGGAAGCTGCCGAGCTGCTCGACAGGAACAGCGCGTTCTTCGCCGGCGGCGAGATTCCCCAGGAAGACAAGGACGCTTTCTTCGAAGCCATCATGACCGCATATGTTACAGCAAAGACCGAAGCAAAGAAGAAGTTTACTCCTAACAGTAAGAAGTCATCTGAGGGTAAATAGACGGGTAGATTTGATTTGGTGTGTTGATTGGAGATTTAAGAAAGATGATCAATTACGAGGATATTTCGGGCAAGGCCCTGCGCATTAAGCGGAAATACCAGCAGGACGATCTTGACCGCCTGAGCAGGGAAATGGGTATCACGGTCATTGACCACGACACAGCCATGAGCGTGGACGACTTCAAGGGCATGAGCATGGTCAAATGCCGTATTCCCATCATCCTGCTGAACTCAAAACTGAATGCCGATATCCGCCAGGTCGTACTGGCACACGAGATCGGGCACATGGTGCTGCACAGAAAGCTTACGGCCATCAGAGGCTTCCACGATTTTGACCTGTTCGGCATGAACGACCAGTGCGAGTTTGAAGCAAACGTCTTTGCCGCCGAACTTGTTTTGGACAGCGAGGAAGTGCTGGATGTGCTCAATCAGGACATGACCTTCTTCGGAGCGGCAAAGACACTATGTGTACCTCCAGAACTGCTCGACTTTAAATTCCGGGTTCTGAAGCACAAGGGATATTCTATCAATCCCCTTATGATAGCAAACGGTGATTTTTTAAGGCACATCGAAGTCGGCGAGTACTGAACGGAGGCAGTCATGAAACAGGTAAATGAAGGGAGTATGGCGTTACTGGCAGTCGTGTGCGCGAGATTGCGAGACATCCACCATTCTCACATAGTGATCTTCTCCGGCGAGAGTTACCGTCTGTCTCAATCTATTCGCAGGCAGCGCGCCTCACCCTGAAAAAGAGCTCCGAAACGTGAGCGTTGGGGCTTTGAAAAGGGGCTTCGGAATGTGAGCGTTGGGACTCCAAAATGCGAGCAGAAGGGCTCCACGGTTCTCCCTCCCCCTTGCCGACGGTCTGAAAATTTTATCCACGGTTCCCTTGACAATGGGGCCCTCTGGTGCGGTTTTCAGGACAACGGGCCAACCACGCTGCGCAGGGTTGTCCTGGCCAGACAGCCTACCCGCACCAACCCCCATTGTAAAGGGACTCTCGCGGATTAAGTTTTCAGCCCTGCGTTCTGCGTCCAAACGAGTTTATTGCGGTGTTGACAGATGCTCCCTTAAACTTTGTACTCCAACAAAAGCGTAGTTGATTCGGCTTAGAATTATGATCGTTCCAAACAGCATAATCGCCAGAAATCACTGCTTGAACAAAACAAAGCTGCTGTTGGTGGGATAGACTTGTACATGCTGGTTTACATAGGCGCCTGTACTGCTGTCCCAAAATTGCATCGGATCACAGTTGGTTTTGATGTATGTGAACAGTTCATGCATTGTAATCTCGCCGTTGCTGTTGGCGTCAGCCGGCATGTTAGCGGTAGTCCCCACGCCGTTGGTCAGGTGATAAGTGAAGAAGTTGTAGGGGCCGCTCTCAGTGCCCCAACTAAGCTCCTTGTATCTGGACGCCGCGAGCACGTAGAACTTGGACTGCCTTAACTCGCCTGTGTTATATTCAACGTGCATAATGTTTCCATCTGCATCATATATGTACTGCTCTTCCGAAGTAATACTGCTGTCCACGGATGCGAAGGCACTTATGATCTGCGAGGCGAACGCTGCACTGTTGTCGGACACTCTCCTCATTGAGTTTTCACTTACACCTTCTTGATATATTGCTGCACCAGAACCACAGGATTCAATTATCACGATTACCCTGCCGGGCACAGCATTGAGCCAGTTAGCCAACTGCGAAAGCAGTATGTAGTCCTCGTTGCCAGACGAGTCGACGGTGGCGAGCGCTCCGGCATATGCATCGCTGGAATAGACATCGCCGTGAGTAGCGATGAAGAATAATGATACATCATCGGAATCCGCGCCTGAGAAGGTGCTGGTAATTGCGCTTTGCACGCCGATGGGTGTCAGGTTATATTGGCAATTTACAGTGGTGTAGGAGCTGCCGGTGCCACCCTTTCTTCCGGAAATGATGCTATGCATAAGGTTCACGTCTCCACGGTTGCGAGTGCAGATTGGATTGAAGTTTTCTTCGCCGATCAGCAGTGCGCGATAGGTGACGTTATCAGGCAGTCCGCTTGAAGTATCTTCCCAATTATGATTATGGAGCACTGCATACCTATGGGCATAGGAACCTTCACTCGCACGAATAGTCACTTGTGTATTCTGGAATGCGTCATCAGCAATATATTCTATTGTATCGGGCAAAATGGCCAACTGTATACTGCTGTTCGCAAAAGCAAGGCTCTCTATCCGTTTGGTACCAAGAGGAACTTCTACAACATCCAGTGAGGTATCGCCGAAAAAAGCTTTTGGTTCTATAACTTGTAACTGAAGCGGTAATGACAGAGTAGTACCTAATGCAAAACCTGCGCAACACTCAACCAACAAAAAAACAAGCAGCGTTATAGCTATCTTATGAAAATAACGCATTTCAAACTCTCCTTTTAAGTAACAGTAAAGCAGTATGGGTATTATATCAACAACTATCTTCCTTGTCAATTGTGTCAGAAAGAAGGGCAGGTCTGACTGAATTATGTCGATACACAATATATGTCAGACCAAAAGAGTAAGGCAGAAGAAGGAAACCTTTACTAAAAGTATAGTCACGATGTAGATGTACGCATAATCAGTATCTCCTGGTCAGAATAGTATTCGAAAATAGTATACTATAATCTGACAAGAGCAGCAACGAGAAACGCACGGTTAAGCGGTTGTTGTTGCTACTCTGTTTTTCATAAAGGAGGATTTGATTATGCCCACTACATTCGGATACGTTCGAGTTTCAAGTCAGGACCAGAATGAGGACCGGCAGTTGATCGCGCTGAGAGAGAAGCTGGTTGATCCAAAGCAGATATTCATAGACAAACAGTCTGGCAAGGACTTTGAACGTCCGCAGTATAAGAAGATGCTGAAGAAGCTCAAACCCGGCGATCTTCTCTATGTTCTCAGCATTGATCGCCTCGGAAGGAATTACGAGGAAATCCAACGTCACTGGCGAGTGCTGACCAAAGACATCGGGGTTGACATCTGTGTAATCGACATGCCTCTCTTAGATACCAGGAACGGCAAGGATCTAATGGGTACGTTCATTGCAGACCTGGTTTTGTATATCCTTAGCTTCGTTGCGCAGAGTGAACGAGAAAGCATCAAGAAACGTCAAGCCGAAGGCATTGCCGCTGCACGAGCCAGGGGTGTGCACTTTGGAAGACCAGCCAAAGAAACCCCGGAAAACTTTACTCAGATCGTGAACGACTGGGAATCAGGTAAGATTCTATTTCGCGAAGCACTCAAACGCAGTGGCCTGACAGAGACAACATTTTATAGGCGACGGAGGAAACTGAAAGGCTATGAAAGAAACGTCACTAAAGAGCCTGCGAAACAAACTTCCTTAAATTGCTGACAGAAAAGGTCTTCTGTGATAGACTCAGAGGTTGCAGGAAAGGGAGCCAAAGCCGGAGCAATAAACGCTCCGGTCTTGACGTAAAGAAGGTAAATGACCAGTAAGATTGACCCAAAGATCATTTCCATGAACGTCGAAAGGATGACAACACGGCAGATATCTTACATACTGATGGACATTTACGCCTTTGTGGCGTCAATGCGATTCATTTCCGGCGTAATAAACATGCCGTTGCTGCAGACTGAAAAGCAGCAGAGACGGTCGTTTAGAGGGTTTTATCCGATAACTCTCTTCATTGATGTTATCCACTAATCGGTGCTGGACAACGGTATGGATCGGAATCTCTGACGGCATACGTCATACCGAGAACGAGTCACCATAAAGTATACATTATGAAAGCGAACGATTTAGTCTAAATATTGTCACAAAAATCATATATAATTAACATAACACAAAATAAACCGATGAAAAAACCCTAAAGGTATTGAAAAGTGAGAGTGCTTTGAGTATAATGTAAGTAAAGA
>JAFPWH010000057.1 GCA_017395065.1 Clostridia bacterium
CGGCAAATTGCCGTCGCTACGGAAAAGCGCGATGCTGCTTCTTCAAACAAACTTCCTTCGTATACGCAATGAATATGGCGGCCTTGAAGGCCGCCGCTACGACGTATACGCATCCTTGTTGCTTTTATGCGCTGTCTTTCGCGTTTACGCCTCTCTCCATGGCGGCAGATTGCCGCCGCTACGAAAACCCGCGATGCTGCCTCTCCAAACAAACTTCCTTCATACACGCAATAAATATGGCGGCGTGGACGCCGCCGCTACGGCGTATATGCGTCTTTGTTGCTTTTTGCGCCGTTTTCTGCGTTTACGCTGTGCCCGTGGCGGCAGATTGCCGCCGCTACAAAGACCCGCGATGCTGCTTCTCAAAACAAACTTCCTTCGTATACGCAACAAATATGTTTCTTTTCCCTCAGTTCTTCTTCACCCAAAACCGGCTTTTTTTCGCCCATACGAGCATTTGGAACATGTATTCTCCGCCGCCGGCTTTGAACCATTCGACGGCCTCGGGGGACATAATGACGTAGTTGCGGATCCGGCTGACGGCGACGTCCATTCCGAACGCGTCGCGGATGACGTCCGCGGCGAGGCAGAGCCCGTGGAAGGTCTCGCCGACGCCTCCGTTCACCTTCGTCAATTCGTCCGCACAGAGCATGCGCCTCCGGCATCTGTGCCGGCAAGCTGTTTTCATGAATTGATACACAGCCGAATGTCCCGCGGGCAGCGCCAAAGTGCGGTTTTCAGGGCGCCCGGACGTTTTTTTGCGGTTAATTTAAGCCCGACGGCGTTGAAAAAAAGCCGAAAATGGACTATACTGTATTTTCGGTTATTTATTCATACAGCCGCATATTTCACGGAGGACACGATGGGCATCAAAGTCGCAAAATTCGGCGGATCGTCGCTGGCGGACGCCAATCAGTTCAAAAAAGTAAAGCAGATCCTTTTGAGCGATCCCGACAGGCGCTTCGCCGTCCCCAGCGCGCCCGGAAAGCGCTTCAAGGACGACAGCAAGATCACCGACCTTTTATACAAATGCTACCGTCAGGTGGAGAAGGGCGAGGACTTTCAAAGCGCCTTTTCCGTCATAGAGGAAAGATACCGCCAGATCGCCTTCGACCTGGCGCTGGACATAGACATCGACGGCCTGCTGGACCAGACCGGCAAGGATATCCGCCGCGTGGCGACGCCGGATTTCGCGGCCAGCCGCGGTGAATATCTCAACGGCGTGCTGCTCAGCGCGTATCTGGGCTGGGATTTCATCGATCCCAAAAACTACATCCGCTTCGACCGGCAGGGCGTCTTCGCCGAGGAATGGACAAACGAGCTGCTGGGCAGCGAGCTCAGAAAGCACGAGCACGCGGTCATTCCCGGCTTTTACGGCTCGGTGCCAAACGGCGAGATACGCACCTTCTCCCGCGGCGGCAGCGACATCACCGGCGCCGTCGTCGCCCGGGCCGCGGGCGCGGAGCTCTACGAAAACTGGACGGACGTGAGCGGCTTTCTGATGGCCGATCCCCGCATCGTCGAAAACCCGAGGGAGATACGCTACCTGACCTACGCAGAGCTCAGGGAGCTCAGCTACATGGGCGCGACCGTGCTGCACGAGGAGAGCATCTTCCCCGTGCACAAGGCGGGCATCCCCACCAACATCAAAAACACCAACGACCCCGCGCACCCGGGCACGATGATCCTCGAAAAGACCCCCGAGGGCGTTCAGAACGCGATCACCGGCATCGCCGGCCACAAGAATTTCTCGCTGATCTCGATCGAAAAGGCGATGCTCAACAGCGAAAAGGGCTTCTGCCGCAGGGTGCTCAGCGTCCTTGAGGACTTCGACATCTCCATCGAGCACATGCCCACCGGCATCGACACCGTCTCCGTCGTCGTCGCCGACAGCGAAATTCAGGACAGGGCGGGCGAGATCACCCACCGCATCAAAGAGGTCTGCCAGCCCGACCACATCGAGATCAGCGGCGGCATCGCGCTGATCGCCACGGTGGGCGTGGGCATGGTGCGCTCCCCCGGCACCGCCGCAAAGCTGTTCAACGGCCTGCACCGCGCCGGCGTAAACGTGCGCATGATCGACCAGGGCTCCAGCGAATTGAACATCATCGTAGGCGTGGACACCGGGGATTTCGACAAGGCGGTAAGGGCGATTTACGAGGCGTTCAACGCGTGAGGGCAGAAGAGAAAAAAGGTTAGGAAGAAACAGACGCGGCGGCCGAAAGGCCGCCGCGATGTTTGTACAAAACAGCAGTTTCCAGTAGCGGCGGCAACCTGCCGCCACAGGGCGATGCGTATACGCAGGGAATACGGGATTGCCGCACAACATGGGCGTTTTCCGTAGCGGCGGCAACCTGCCGCCATGGGGCGATGCGTATACGCATTGAATACGGGATTGTGACACAGCATCGTTATTCACCGTAGCGGCGGCGTCTACGCCGCCATGGGCATTGCGTATACGAAACGGCGCGGGGTAAAGCGCGGTTTTTCTGCGTATACGCCGTGCCCCATGGCGGCAGGTTGCCGCCGCTACGGCGTATACGCGTCTTTGTTGCTTTTTGCGCTGTTTTCTTCGTTTACGCCGTGCCCCATGGCGGCAGGTTGCCGCCGCTACGGCGTATACGCGTCTTTGGTGCTTTTTTGCGCTGTTTTCTTCGTTTACGCCGTGCCTCATGGCGGCAGGTTGCCGCCGCTACGGCGTATACGCGTCTTTGGTGCTTTTTTGCGCTGTTTTCTTCGTTTACGCTGCGCCCCATGGCGGCAGGTTGCCGCCGCTACGGAGTATACGCGTCTTTGGTGCTTTTATGCGCCGGTTTCTGCATATACGCTTCGCTTATGGCGGCAGATTGCCGCCGCTACGGTTTTTATATCTCCGCCAGCCCAATGCTCTTCCTGTTATGGGTAAAACTGACGTACACCCTCCCGTCCCTTTCGCTGATCGACGGGTAGGCGAAGCCGGCTGTCCTTGCGTGCGCGTCGTCGATGACGCCGTCCTCAAGCGTCATAAAGGGCATAAAGCTGTCCCCGCCGTCCTCGGAGACGAGCACGCACAGCGGGGTCCTTTCCCTCGTGGAGACGGGGTTCATCGCGAGGTACAGCTTGCCGCCGACCCTGCACACGTCGATTGCGCTGTTGTTGCCGGGGAGGGCGGTGGGGTAGGCTTCGCACCAGGTCCTGCCGCCGTCGGCGGAGTCCGACCGGTAAATCCTGTCCGCCGTGGTCCTGAGCAGCGCGTGGACGCCCCTTTCGTCCTCCCACAGCGCGGGCTGGATCGCGCCCTTGCCGGGAAGGAAATTTTCGCTTCCGGGATCGCGGCAGACGGGGATGAGCGCGTACTTTTCAAACATGCGCCCGTCCTTTGAAAAATCGATCCTGGGCTGCCAGCGCTCGAGCGTCTCGTCGGACGCCGGCGCGAGGTAAGCGCCGCTTTTCAGCCGCAGCGGCTTGTTTCTGACCGGCCCGCCCGCAGGATTGCCGTCCGGGTATCTTTCGGGCTCGGACCAGCTTTCGCCCCCGTCTTTGGAAAGGCAGGTATGGCTGACCCAGTTCTGAATGGTTCTGCCGGCCTTGAATACCAGCCGAATCCCCTCGTCCGTCCGGTACAGCACGGGGTTCCAGTGCGCTTCGCCGTTTACCTTGGCGATCTGCCTCGGCGCGCGGAAGACGCCGTTTTCGTACACCGACAGCCAGATGCCCACGTCGCCCGCGCCTTCGCACTCGCCGGCGAAATAGCTTATCAGCGTCTTTCCGCCCGCAAGCGGCAGCACGCTTGAGGCGTGGCATTCGTTGAAACAGGTGTCATAGCCGCAGACGAGCTTGTGCGGCGCGCGCTTAAGCAGCGCAAAAAACGCCCTCCTGCTCACGTCCTCCAGCGCGACCAGCTCCTTTTGCTGGCTCTCGGTGAGGGGCGGCTTGCCCGTGCGGGTGACCGCCGTCTTGCACAGGCCCTTGCGCATCAGGAGAAACTTGGCGTTTGCGGGGTAGTTCTGGTATTCGATCGTGCTGAGCATCGAAAGATACGTGCAGACCTTTTCCGCCCGCGCGTCCTCGCCGTTTTTCGCCGCTTCGTGCAAAAGCCAGAACAGCTCCGGGCTTACGTTCAGCATGACGCCCGAATACCCCGCCGCGCCCGAAAGCACGCTCTCCCGGAGCGTCGCCATGTTCGCGTTGCAGAGGCTGATCGGGCTGCCTTCGATGAGCTTCAGCCGCGCCCTGATCTCGTCGATTTTGCAGCAGGTGTCCTTTATGAAGCGGAAGCGCCCGTCCTTTTTCATCGCTTCGATCAGCGCGGGCGTGAGAGGCCGCTTGTAGGGATAGGGGCATTCGTACATGCCGAGGCGCGTTTCGGGCAAAAGCGCGTCAAGGACGGTTTTCAGCGTTTCAAGCGCCTTTTCGTCGCCCTCGTCCTCTTTTGCCAGGCGGTTCGAGACCAGTATGATCGCGTCGGGCGCAAGCTTTTCGAGCTGTTTCAGGTAGCTTATCTGCGCTTCGACGCCGTCCTGCGTGTGGCCGGAGACCACGCACTTCATGCCTCTTTCGCGGCAGCGCGATACGGAAAAAGCCGCGAGTTTCAGCTTTTCCTCCTCGCTCAGAAAAAACATCTCGCTCGACTGGCACACGGCGAAGACGCCCTCGCAGCCGATCCTCGCAAACGTATCGATCAGCCGCCCGAGGCTTTCATAGTCGATCTTCCCGTCCTCCCCGTAGGGCGTCACGATCGTTGGGTACATTTCAAAGCGCATGGCTCATCCCTCCGAAAATCTGTATGAGGGCATTATACCACAAAATGATCCAAAAGTCGCCCCCGTGGGAAAAATGCATTTTTTCGTTGACAGTATAAAGAAATTAAGGTATAATTTCTTTATCAAACAATTGGGAGGACAGGCAAATGCCGGCGATCCGTTCAAGCGCAGACCTGCGCAACAATTACACCGATATCTCCTCCTTCTGCCATAAGTACGGGGAGCCGGTGTTCGTCACCAAAAACGGCAAAGGCGACCTCGCGGTCATGAGCATAGAGGCGTACGAGGCGCTCGTGGGCCGCTTCGAGCTGTACGAACTGATCCGAAAGGGCCTGGACGACGCGGAGGCAGGCAGCGCGCGCCCCGTATCGGAAGCGCTGGCAAGCATCCGGGAAGGCAGAAAGGGATGAAATACGACGTCTTCCTCTCTTCGTCGGCGGAGGACGATCTTGGAAAAGCGGTGGATTACATCGACCGCGTTCTGATGAATCCCGGGGCCGCGGACGGGCTTCTTGCCGAAGCGGAAAGAAGATTCGGCGAACTGGAAACGTTCCCCCGAAAATACGCGCTCGTCGACGATCCGGTCCTGAAAAAATGGGGCGTCCGCCTCGTGACCGTAAAGGAATACCTCGTCTTTTACGTGATCAAGGAGGAGAAACGGCGCGTCGACGTCGTCCGCTTCCTGCACAGCAGGCAGAACTGGGCCGGCATACTGAAGCAGGGCGCAGCCGAATAGCCTTCCGCGCGTTCTCTTTTGGCCCTCTTTTACAGAGTTTGTATTGCAATCCTTTTCTTTTTGTGGTATAATGGCTGCGTAAAATGTGAGGAATGCGCGGCTGAGCCGTGCGGAACGTTAATTTTACGGGAGGATAAATCTATGAAGAAAGTATTGGCACTTGTGCTCACGCTGTGCCTGCTCGTTATGAGCGTGTCAGCGCTGGCGGAGGGCGTGTTTATGCGCGTGACCGCCTCTTCGCAGGGCAAGACCGAGCTCGACCTGAGCCTGAAAGCGCTCACGGACGAGGACGGCTGCTACCAGTTCACGCTGGACGGCTTCAGCGGCGAGGACGCCGTAAAGGCGTTTTTCCAGATCGGTAAGGAGGCGCTGGTCCTGGGCGACGGAAACCAGCTCGTGCGCATCGACTACGACAAGCTCTTGAGCGCCGCGCAGACCGCGCTGGACAAGACCCTCACCGCCGAAGAGAAAACGGTTCTGAGCGTGATCTACTATCTCTTTACCGACTTTGAAGACGACATGCAGATCGTGCAGGGGCTTCTGAGCACCGAGGCCATGCGCCTTGTCAGCGTCATGATGATGCAGGGCATGATCAGCTACAGCGGAGACGTCATCCTCTTCGAGGCCGATCAGGATCAGCTGGTCGAGGCGTTCAAGGCGTACATCGCCGCCGTGGCGAACGACGCGAGCGTCTTTGCGACCCTCTCTACGACCAAGGCGTGGCAGCTGCTGGGCCTGAGCGCAGACGGCAGTGCCGAGCAGGAAATGCTTAAGCAGTACGCGGCGAGCATCGCCGACTTCAAGCTCGACGGCAGCTTCGCCCTCAGGATCAGGGCGGAGATCGGCACGCAGAACGGCTCTTTGGATCTGGACGTCGACTTTGCGACCGCGGACGGCAAGTACGACCTGGCCTTCGAAGCGGACTACGAAGACGGCAAGCTCGACCTCGGCCTCGAGGGCGAACTCGATGGCGCGCAGATCGAAGCCGAACTCGAATACGAAAACAACAAGCTCGACTACGGCCTCGAAATCACGGCGCCGGAAAGCAAGCTCGACTACGACGGAGAGCTCACCTTTGTCGGCGGCGTGCTGACGGTCGAGGAAGAACTGAACGTCAACGTAAACAACGCCTATTCGCCCATGAACATGGCCATGGACGCGGACGCCAGGATCGACTTCGCAAACTGCGAGATCGCGGCGAAAATGAATGTGGACGTCGACCAGAACGGCACGAAGAACTACCTGAACGCCAGCCTGTCCTTCGATAAACTGAACGGACTCGACGCCGCCGTCGAAACCAACCTGATCGACGGAAGCCCCGCCGGCGCCTACCTCAAGGCCAACGTGCAGACCAGTGAATACGCGACCGTGATCAACTGCGTGCTCGACCTGATGAAGGACGGCCAGACGATCGACGGCTACTTCCAGCTCGACATCACCGTGACCGACGTGATCGACCTTAAGTCCCGCCTGATGGGCGTGTACGATCTCAGCGCCGTGTTCGACATTCAGACCTGGGAGTTCAATGCGCAGCTCACCACGCCCGAACTCAACATAACCGCAGACGGCGTGATCGAAAACGACATCTACACCGCCACGGTGAAGGAAAACGGCCAGACCGTCGCAACGGCGGTATTGGAGCTCGCGCCCGGCCGGCCGGCCATCTACAACCTGCTGCTTGGCAAGCTGACGATCACGACCTCTGACGGAACGACCATCGTGCGCGAAGCGTTCCTTACGGAGAACGAACTCAAGTGGGTCATCACCGTGACCGCCAACGGCCAGACCAACGTCGTGACGCTGGGCATCCGCTTCTGGGAGCAGGACGGCCTTACGCACTATGAATTCTACCTGGCCAACGGCCTCATGGAGTACGACGCGGGCATCGCCTACACCACTGATTTCGGGTACGCCGACAGCGTCTACGCGGAGGTCTACCTGAACATGGTAAGCGGCACGAACGTCATCAACATGTTCAAGGGCACGTTCGAGGGCGAAGTGCTTTCCGAAACGGCCCAGCACGTGGACGCCGAGCCCATCCCCGAGGAGGCGCTCGAGTCCATACTGGAGAACCTGATCAGGCAGATCCTCGGCGAAGCAAGGCAGATCGAAAGAAGATACTTCTGATAAACCGCATATTTTCCGCGCTCCGATGGAATTCGTCGGAGCGCGGCTCTTTTAAGGGAACGAAATGAAGAATGCAAAACGTTTTTCGGCCGTCCTTTTGCCCGGCATACGCATGCTGGACGGCGGCGGCGTGCCGGAGGAAATGCGCCTGCGCGTGGAAAAGGCCCGCGACGTGTATTTCAAAACCGGCGCGCCCCTGATCGTCGCCTGCGGCGCGGACGCGGCGGGCGTGGGCATAAGCGAAGCGGAAATGATGAAAAAGCTGCTTTGCGGCATGGGCGTAGCGGAAAAAAGCGTCGTAACGGAGGACAGATCCTTTATCACCGCCGAAAACTTTCAAAACGCGCTGCCTCTCGTCGAAAAGGGCTCCCTCTGCGCGCTGGTGACCAGCGATTACCACATGCGAAGGGCCAGGCTCCTCGCCCGCCGCACGGGCTTCAGGGTCAAAGGCTTCAAGGCCAAAACGCCCTTCGGCGCGGCCAAAATGGGGCGGCGCGTGATGGAGTTTCTGGGCTATGTCGACGCGCTGATGGGCTGGCAGGACGAAAAGACGCGCCCAAAGAGCGTAGAGCGCTTCAAGCGCTTTCTGAGCCAAAGGCTCATAAAGCCCGTCGGAGAAAAGAAAGAGAGGAAAGAAAGAAAATGAAAAAACTGCTGTGTTTGTCTTTGTGCCTCTTCCTCATGCCCGCCGCGGGCGCGCTTTCGGAAAAAAAAGCGGAGCTGACGGTCTATTTTCCGAACTGGAACGTGTATTCCGACGCGCTGGCCGAGGTGAAGTACCTGCCCTGGGACGACGTCGACTGCATAAACCACGCCTTTTGGAAGATCGTGCCGGAAGACGGCGGCTACGCGATCGTCTCCACCGACCCCTGGGCGGACACGGACGAAAGCAACCCGGCTTCGCACTTTAAGCAGTACGCCGAGTATTCTTCGCTGCATCCGGACACGAAGATCCTGCTCTCGATCGGCGGCTGGACGGACTCGGGATACTTTTCCGAGATGGCGCTGACTGGGGAAGGCCGCGCGTCGTTCATCGAAAGCTGCATCCGGACGATGGAGAAATATCCCTTCCTTTCGGGCATCGACATCGACTGGGAATACCCGGGCGTGGCAAGGGCCGGCGGCGAGGGCGACGAGGGAAACCCGGTCCTCGGCGACGATAAGACCAATTACACGCTTTTACTCAAGGAAATGCGCGAGGCCTTCGACGCGCGCTTCGGCGAAGGAAAGAAGATCATAACCGTCTGCGCCGGCGCTTCGAGCGGCACGCTGTCCAGGCAGGATTACGCGGCCCTCTGGCCCTACGTCGACAGGATCAATCTGATGACATACGACCTTGCCGGCTCCTGGAACAGCTTTACGGGCCACCAGAGCCCGCTCTACGGCGCCGCGAGCGCGGACGCCGCCGTGGAATACCTGCTGTCCAAGGGCGTCCCGGAAGGCAGGATCGCGATCGGTTCCCCGTTCTACAGCCACGCCTGGCAGCTCTACCGCCCGAGCGCGAACCCCGTCGGCGCGGCCGCAAAGCCCATTTGGGGCGGCGACACCGAGTGGAAGGAATTGCATAAGCTGGAACAGCTCGCCGTCCCGGACGGCGAAAAGGGCTGGCACGCGGTCTACGACGAAAAAGCCTGCGCCGCGTATCTGTGGAACGACGACCCGGACTCAGAAAGCTATCTGCATTTCCACACCTACGACAGCGAGGAATCCGTAAAGGCGAAGATAAAATACATCAAGGACCGCGGCCTCGGCGGCCTGATCGTCTGGCAGATCCACGGCGACAGCGCCGTGGATGGGTGGCCGATGATCCGGGGGATGAAGTAGAAACAGAAAAAAAACGCAATTGCCGCCATGAGCGAAGCGGATACACGGAATACAGCGTTTTAAGCCGACAAATACGCGCTCCCTCCGTAGCGGCGGCAACCTGCCGCCAGGGGCGATGCGGATACGCGGAATAAAGCGTTTTACGGCAGCAAAGACACGCTCACTCCGTAGCGGCGGCAACCTGCCGCCAGGGGCGATGCGGATACGCGGAATAAAGCGTTTTACGGCAGCAAAGACACGCTCACTCCGTAGCGGCGGCAACCTGCCGCCAGGGGCGATGCGGATACACGGAATACAGCGTTTTACGGCAGCAAAGACGCGCTCACTCCGTAG
>JAFPWH010000058.1 GCA_017395065.1 Clostridia bacterium
CCGGGGGCCGCCCGGGGCAAAAGCCGCCCGCCCCGCGCCGGGGCCGCCCGGGGCTGCGCTTCTGCGCTTTGCCGCGCTAAAGTCCTGTGGCCCAGTGGGCAAAAGGACTTTCCCACTTTGCCGTGCAGAAGTGCTCCGCTTTAAACGGCGAAAGACGGGGAGGGGCGGGTCAAATCTCTGAAATGTATCCGAAGGAGACCGCAGCCCTCCTTCGTGTATGCGACGGGTTATTCAAACAAGGGAATAGCCCCTGCCCGAATTCAAACGTTCGTTTATACCGAACAGAAGCTCGGTGCTTCATCCAAAATGGCCTCAAAACGGCTTTCAAAAAGAGAACGGAAAACCGCACTATATATACATACTTCCGTATGTACCACCTACGGTAGGTAAGGGAGCTAACGCTCTCCCTTACCCAGAACGGTGATACATGGGACTCAATGTTTTCAGAAAGGAACGCTTATGTCAAAAGACGGAACGAATCGCGGTGGTGCTCGTATCGGCGCGGGAAGAAAGAAACGCCCCCTGGCGCAGCAGATCCAGGAAGGCGAGAAGGCAATGGCCATCCCGGAGCCTGTGGATATACAGGGCGTGGAAATGCCCGACGTAAAGGAATACCTGTCGGACGAACAGCGTATCGGTACGCTCTACGCAAGGGATGTATATGTGGAGACATGGACCTGGCTGCACCAGCGCCGGTGCGACCACCTCATCAGCCCGCAGCTGCTCGAACAGTACAGCATGGCAATGGGCCGCTATGTGCAGATCGAGCGCATGGTCAGCGAATACGGCTTCATCAGCAAACACCCGACCACCGGCATGGCCATCACCAGCCCGTTTGTATCCATCGCCCAAAACTACCTGCGCCAGGCAAATGTCATCTGGCAGCAGATCTACGCCATCGTCCAGGCCAACAGCCTGCAGCCGGTCACGGATAATCCCCAGAGCGACCTGATGGAGCAGCTGCTCGGTGTGCCGATGTCAGATTAGAAACGCGAAGGGAGGAACATCCATGAACAATTATACTCCAACCCGCTTCATGCTGCCGACCTCGCATTATGATCAGTCCAGAGCGGACAGGGCGGTGAATTTCATCTCGTGTCTTAAGCATACCAAGGGCGACTTCTACAAAAAGCCTTTTCGTCTGCTTCCCTGGCAGGAGACTGTCATACGTGACCTGTTCGGGATTGTCAAACAGGACGGAACGAGGCAGTTTCGCACGGCGTATGTCGAAACGGCTAAAAAATCCGGCAAGACAGAGCTCGCGGCTGCCGTTGCCCTGTACCTGCTCTGCGCCGACGGCGAACAGCGCGCGGAGGTATACGGAGCCGCGGCGGACAGGCAGCAGGCCTCCCTGGTATACGCTGTAGCGGCGGATATGGTGCGTCTGTGCGACGCGCTGAGCAGACGGGTGAAAATCCTCGAATCGAGGAAACGGCTCGTCTATGAGCCTACCAACAGCTTTTACCAGGTGCTCTCCGCCGACGCGAACAACAAGCACGGCTTCAACCTGCACGGCTGCATCATGGACGAGCTGCACTGCCAGCCCGACGACAGGCTGTTCAACGTGCTGACAAAGGGCGCGGGAGACGCAAGGAAACAGAGTCTGACCTTCCTCATCACGACAGCGGGCGACAACCTGCAGTCCGTATGCTATGAACAGCATCTCAAGGCGCAGGCCATACTGGACGGGACGAAGACCGACCCGACATTTTATCCGGTCATCTACGGCGCGCCCCTCGAAGCCGACTGGACCGATCCCGAAGTATGGAAGCTGGCCAATCCGTCCCTTGGCGTCACGTTCTCCATAGACAAGCTTCAAGAGGCCTGCGAGAGCGCGAAACAGAATCCGTCCGAAGAGAACAGCTTCCGGCAGTTGCGTTTATCCCAGTGGGTGAAGCAGTCCGTGCGCTGGATGCCGATGGAGAAATGGGACCGGTGCGGCTTTCCAGTTGATACAGATTCCCTGAAAGGGCGCGCATGCTACGGCGGGCTCGACCTGTCGTCGACGCAGGACCTGACAGCGTTCGTGCTTGTGTTCCCACCCAGGAATGAATCGGAGAAATATGTCATACTCCCCTACGCATGGGTGCCGGAAGACACGATCGAAGCGCGCAGCCGCAAGGACCACGTCAATTATGACCTGTGGAAGAAGCAGGGATACATCCTGAGCACCGAAGGCAATGTCGTCGACTATGATTTCATCGAACAGTTCATACTGGATTTGAGGGAACATTACGACATCCGCGAGATCGCCTACGACCGCTGGAACAGCCAGATGCTCGTACAGCATCTCGCGGATGAAGGAATGACGATGGTTCCCTTCGGACAGGGCTTCCGGGACATGTCCTCGCCCACCAAAGAGCTCATGCGGCTGACGCTCGAAGGGAAGCTCGCCCACGGCGGCCACCCCGTGCTGCGCTGGTGCATGGACAACATTGTAACAAAGAGCGATCCGGCGGGCAACATAAAGATCGATAAGGCGAAAGCGACGGAGAAGGTCGACCTGGCCGTGGCGCTGGTGATGGCACTGGACAGAGCGCTGCGGAATGAGACGGCGGGCTCGGTGTATGAAGGCAGGGGGATGATCTTTATATGATTCCCAAAACGAAAAACAGCCATCATCCGGAGATGTGGCTGCTTTTAAGTATTTGGGAATATGCTGTAAACAGCATATTCTGTGGCGGCAGGACCTTCTCCTGCAAAAAGAACGAGTGTAAGGAAACTTAATAAAACCGCATTGGAGGATATCCGCATGAAACTGTTCAAATGGAAACGCCCGTTAAACCGCACGGCGGGCAGCGGCTACCGCTTTCTGTTCGGGACCAGCAGCGCGGGCAAGACCGTAAACGAACGGACGGCCATGCAGATGACGGCAGTGTACGCCTGCGTGCGCATCCTGGCGGAGAGCATTGCCTCCCTGCCGCTGCACGTGTATAAACGCGGAGACAAGGGCAACCGGATCAAAGCGGAAGAGCTGCCGCTGTTCTTCCTGCTCCACGACGAGCCCAATCCGGAGATGACCAGCTTCATCTTCCGGGAGACCCTCATGACCCATCTGCTCCTGTGGGGGAACGGATTTGCCCAGGTGCTTCGCAACGGAAAAGGCGAGGTCATCGGGCTGTATCCGCTTCTGCCCAACAAGATGAGCGTGGAGCGCGATGAGAAGGGACAGCTGTATTACCGGTACACCCGTAACGACGCAGAGCCGCCGACGTTGGAGGGCAACTCGGTCATCCTGTTCCCGGAGAACGTACTGCACATTCCCGGGCTGGGCTTTGACGGCCTGGTAGGCTACAGCCCCATCAGCATGACCAAGAACGCCATAGGCCTCGCCATGGCCGCGGAGGAGTACGGCAGCAAGTTCTTCGCCAACGGCGCAGCCCCCGCGGGCGTGCTCGAACACCCCGGCGTGATCAAGGACGTATCACGGCTCAGGGAGAGCTGGAACAGCACTTTCGGCGGCAGCGCGAACGCCGGAAAGATAGGAATTCTGGAAGAGGGCATGCACTTCCACCCCATCGCGATGAGTCCCCAGGACAGCCAGCTGATCGAGACGCGCAAATACCAGCTCGACGAGATCGCCCGCATCTTTCGCATACCGCCGCATATGATCGGGGACCTGGAAAAGAGCAGCTTCAGCAACATAGAGCAGCAGGGTCTCGAGTTCGTGAAATACACGCTCGATCCCTGGGTATGCCGCTGGGAAGCTGCCCTGTCCAAAGCGCTGCTGAGCCGGGAAGAGCGCAGGCAGTACGAGATCCGTTTCAATGTCGACGGGCTGCTCAGGGGCGACTACAAGAGCCGCATGGAGGGCTATGCCGTAGGCATCAACAACGGCTTCATGTCTCCCAACGACGCGCGCAGGCTGGAGAACATGGACCTGATCCCGCCCGAAAAGGGCGGCGACAACTACCTCATCCAGGGTGCGATGATACGCCTCGAGGATGCCGGGATCTACGCGAATAAAGCAGAGAACAAAAGCACAGACAAGGAGTAAGGAGTCAGCACATGGACAAAAAAGAAAAAGCACCTGTAAGAGATATTAACCGTTTCTGGAACTGGACCAATGACGGAACGGAGCGCGTGCTCCAAATAAACGGCACGATCGCTCCGGAGTCGTGGTACGACGATGACGTCACGCCGGAGATATTCCGCGAGGAACTGAACAAAGGCAGCGGACCCGTCAGCGTTTGGATCAACAGTGTCGGCGGCGACTGCGTTGCGGCAAGCCGGATCTATACCATGCTCATGGAGTATCCCTTTGATGTGACGGTGAAGATCGACGGGATCGCGGCTTCCGCTGCCTCGGTCATCGCGATGGCGGGCACGAAAGTTCTCATGTCACCGACCGCCCTCATGATGATCCACAACCCGGCCACGATGGCCATGGGCGATCACAGGGACATGGAAAAGGCAATAGAGATGCTGGACGCGGTCAGGGAATCCATTGTCAATGCATATGAGATCAAAACGGGCCTGAGCCGCAAAGCCCTCATCCGGATGATGGAGGACGAGACCTGGTTCGATGCGGCAAAGGCGATAGAACTGGGCTTTGCCGACGGTTTATTGAACGAACGTCACGAGGAAAACGCCCCCGCTTCAGCGCTGTTCTTTTCGCGGCGCGCGGCGGACAGGGCGCTGGTCAACAAGATCGTTTCCCAGATCCCCGTACAGCCTTTGTATGACAGGCTGGAAAGGCTAAAAAGCGAGACTGCTGGATGACCGGCTGCTGAACCGACCCATCTGACGGGTCGCAGAATCATGCCATAAGGCACAGGAACGGCAAAAGGCGCCTTGCCGCTGCTGTGCTTTATATAGCTTCCCGACGAGGGGAGCGTTTTTTATGCCGTAAGGCAAGCAACATTACGAGCCCGGAGAAACGGGCAGAAAGGGTAACCTATGTTCACTATTACCAATCTCAGAGAGAACCGCAACAAGGCGTGGGAGGCGGCCAAGCGCTTCCTTGACACGCACCGCACCGGGAACGGCACCCTGTCCGCTGAGGACAACGCCGTCTACGAACGAATGGAGGCCGAAGTCGTAGCGCTGGGCGATGAGATCCGCCGCATGGAAAGGGTCTCGACCCTCGACGCCGAGCTCGAGCGGCCCGTCGATACGCCGCTGACCAATGTCCCCGGCAGCGACGCGCGCATCAGGACCGGCAGAGCGTCCAACGAATACAAAGCCGCTATGCTCACCGCCCTGCGCTCCAACTTCCGTCAGGTGTCCAACGTCCTCATGGAGGGCACCGACGCTTCAGGAGGATATCTCGTGCCCGCGGAGTGGGACAGCCGGCTCATTGAAAAGCTCGATGGCGAGAACGTGCTCAGGAAGCTCGGCACCGCCATACAGACTTCGGGCGAGCGCAAGATCAATGTCGCCGCGTCCAGGCCTGCCGCTTCCTGGGTCGAGGAGAACGGAGAGCTCGTGTTCACCGACGCATCTTTCTCCCAGGTCATTCTCGACGCCTACAAGCTCTCCGTGGCCGTAAAGGTCTCCGAGGAGCTGCTGGCGGACAACGCCTACGATCTCGAGGGCTACCTTATCCGCGCGTTCGGCAGAGCCATAGCCGACGCCGAGGAGGAGGCGTTCCTCGTGGGAGACGGCAGCAGCAAGCCTACAGGCCTGCTCCACGCGACCCTGGGCGGGCAGACGGGCGTAACGACCGCGGGCAACAGCATCACCGCCGACGAGGTGCTCGACCTCATATACAGGCTCAAGCGTCCCTACAGGGCCAACGCGGGATTCATCACCGCTGACAGTACGCTTGCCGCCATACGCAAGCTCAAGGACGGCTCCGGCGTCTATCTCTGGCAGCCGGCGCTGACCGCGGGCGAGCCCGACAGGCTGCTGGGGTATCCGGTATACACCTCGCAGTTTGTGCCTGCCATAGCCGCAGGACAGCCTGTGCTGGCCTTTGGTGACTTCAGCTATTACAACATCGGCGACAGGGGCACGCGCTCCTTTGCCGCGCTGCACGAGCTCTATGCCGGTGTGGGCCAGGTGGCCTTCGTCGCCAAGGAACGCGTCGACGGCAAGCTGATCCTGCCTGAAGCCGTACAGGTGCTCAAAATGAAGGCGTAGGACAAAATGGCGGTATTCACAGGCAGGCACATCTCTGTCTGTGGGTACCGCGGACATAAACGAAAGGTGACTCATTATGAAGACATACTACAAAGGTTTGGATGAGAATCTGTGCGGCAGGAACGGGTTTCAGTACGAAGCAGGCAAAGCCTTTACGGCGGACACCGACGACAACTGGCATTGGCTGCATTTCACTGACAAGGTGGTGGTTGCCATAGGTTATGGTCCCCGTGTAGTCGAAGTAAAGCCGCTGACCAGGGCGACGAAGTTTGGCTACAACTCCTACAACGCGCGGACGATATTCATTGTTCGGGAGTTGTCGAGGGAAGAAATACTGTCGCGACTGTTTGCCGAAGGCTGTTGTATTGGCAGCCTGCTTCAGTACAAACCGACATATGCGGAGCTTTCCGGCATGTGGCGCGAGCGTATTCATTTGTATGACGACTGTTTCTGTCTCTGCTATAAGTGTGACTGGCTCACAGCTGAAGAAAAGAAGAACCTGCTCCCGTCCTGCTGGCATCGCCGCATAGACGAGCAGGCTTTCCACGAACACATGCAGGAGGTCGGTACTTGAAAAACACATTGAAACGAACCATTGGCGATACCACATACATCGTCGAAAACGTCTTTGCTAGCGGCAAGGTCAGCGCTTATGACAAGGTGAAAAAGCTGATCCTGAACGATGCGGAAGAAAAGGTTAATCCCTGTGCCGGGCTGCCTGAGAAGAAATCCAAATATGACGTCGCGTCATAACACTTTTGCCCCTGCGAGGTATGCTTTGCCTCTCAGGGGCATTTTTACGCAAAGACATATGAGAAAAATGACACTTGACTTTTACGGGCGGCTGTGGCATCATAAGGCTGCCGCTCGAAGATTGTCGGAGAGGAGGATCTATGACAAGACAATCTCAGGCGAAGAATGACAGAATAACGGCGCTTTACTGCCGGCTGTCCCGCGATGACGAACAGCAGGGTGATTCCAACAGCATCCGCAACCAGAAGATGATGCTCAGGAAGTACGCGGAGGAGAACAGGTTTGGAAACATAGCCGAGTTCGTTGATGACGGATACAGCGGAACTACGTTTGACAGGCCGGACTGGAAACGGCTGATCGGTTTGGTGGACGAAGGCAGGGTCGGAACGATCATCGTCAAGGACATGAGCCGACTCGGGCGCGACTACCTGCAGGTGGGCATGTATACGGATATGGTATTCCCCAATGCCGATGTACGCTTCATCGCGATCAACAACAATGTGGACAGCGCCAACAAGACTGAAAACGACATGACGCCGTTCATAAACATCTTCAACGAATTCTATGCAAAGGACACGAGCAGGAAGATACGCGCCGTGATTAAAGCCAAGGGGCAGGCAGGCAAGCATACGAGCTGTCATCCGCCCTATGGATACATCAAGGACCCGAACGACAAGGCCAGATGGATCATTGACGAGGAAGCCGCCGAAAACGTGAGGGAAGCGTTTCACCTGTGCATGCAAGGTTACGGGCCGTCACGGATAGCGAACATCTTTACGGAGAGACATATTCTGACACCGGTCGGCTATGCGCGATCCAAGGGCAGGAAAACATGCTATCCGAGGGAAACCGCCGGTGATTACGAATGGTCGGACGGTACCGTTTTCCATATGCTGAGCAAGATCGAATACGCGGGACATACGGCGAACTTCAAAACGTACCGCAAGTCGTACAAGAGCAAGAAGCTCATCGTACGCGATCCGTCTGAATGGCTGATCTTCAGGAATACCCATGAGGCGATCATCGACCAGGAGACCTTCGACATCGTGCAGCGGATACGCGACGGCAGGCGCAGGCTGACGCCTATGGGTGAAATGCCCATACTATCCGGAATGATGTACTGTGCCGACTGCGGCGCAAAGATGTACCAGCACCGGGAGAGCAGAGGCACGCACGAGCAGGAATACTTCGTGTGCGCGCGTTACCGCAAGAAAAAGAACGGCTGTACAAACCACAGGATCAGGAACGTGGTCGTGGAACAGCTGCTGCTTGAAGGGATACGCGAGATCACGGCGTTTGCCCGCGAGCACGAAGATGAATTCGTGGAAATGGTCACGAAGAGAAAAAAGACCGAAGCCAGCCGCAGTCTGCGGGACGCCAGAAAAAAACTTGACAAGGCAGAAGAGCGCTTCCGGAAACTCGATACGATCATCCGGCGATTGTATGAGGACAATGTCGAAGGCAAGATTACGGACGAGAGGTTCATGAAGCTTTCCACCGCTTATGAGGATGAGCAGAGGACGCTTAAGGAAAGGGTCGAAGAACTCCGGCAGGTGATCGCAGCCGAGCAGGAAGTGAATGTTAATGTGGAAAGCTTTCTGGGCATTGTGCGCAAGTACACCGACATCCATGAATTATCTGCAGAGATCATCCGCGAGTTTGTGGAGAAGGTCATCGTACACCAGGCAGAGAAGATCGACGGGCAGCGCGTACAAAAAGTCCGCATTGTATGGAACTGCATCGGCGAAGTGGATTGTCAGGAATAACCGCGAAACATTTTCTTTTAGGCAAATACGTCCCTAATTTCACGCAGCTAACGCTGCGGCGTTTTTCGGGCGCAAGGCGCGCTGCTTCAAATCTTTGATTTGAACCAGTGCGTCCCGCCACAGGCGGGATCGATTTGCCAAAGGCAAATCGACCTCAAACTGAGAGGAATCGATTTTTGCTCCCGCAGGGCAAGCTCTGCCCCGCAAAAATTGTCCTCGAACCGGCAAAGCCGGTCCTGCGGAATGAAATCGGAGGGGCTGCTGCCCCTCCAAACCACCCTGGGGCTTTTGTACTTGTGCTATGGCCCCTGTATTCTGTTCTATTGCTCCCGCGCGAGCGCTTTGAGGAAGGCCTGCAGGACCTCGCGTGCCTGATACGGTCCGTTTTCGCCTCTTCGCAATTCGAACAGCATCGGTCCCCTGTAGCCGGCCTCGCACAGTCCCGTGACCACGCTTTTCCAGGGCACGATCCCTTCTCCGGGCAGCAGGTGCCTTTCGTCCACGCCGTCGTAGTCCGAAAGATGGGTGGAGATCACGCGCTTTGCCAGCGCGCGCATGAACGAAGCGTGGCTTTCACCCAGCAGATGGTTCACGTCGAAGACGATCGGCACGTCGCCCGCCGCCTCGCTCATTGCCAGCGTCTCTTCCGAATTGTTCGCAAGGCAGGAGCGCGGCAGGTTTTCCAGCGCGATGGCAGCGCCGAGGCCCCGCGCATAGTCGCTCAGCTCCCGTAAGCTCAATATGCTCCTTGCCATGCGCAGCGCCCTGTCCTCGGGCTTTACGGGTTCGAGGCAGCCGTGCAGCACGTAGACCTTCGCGCCCCAATCGGCCGTGCAGTCCATGACCCTTTTGAGCGAGGCGCAGACTGCCGCGCGCTCCTCCCTGACGGGATGCGCGACGTCCCAGCCCGGCCCGAAGGGCAGATGCACGCTCCAGGGACGCAGCCGGTTTTCGTACAGCTTCGAAATGCGCTCGTTTTGCAGCGCGGTCAGCCTCTCCTCCTGCCCGCGCCCGGCCCGCCGGGCGATCAGTGCGCGCGTTTCGGCGTTTGCGGGAAGGCGGCTGAAATCGATCGACGCCGCGTCCGGCAGCGAATCGTGAATGCCGATCTCAAAATGCGTAAAGCCTTCGTCGATAAAGCCCTGAATGGCCTCGGGCGAATGGGACGTGGCGCTCAGCCCCAGCGGCACGTCGCAGCACAGGATCTTCATGCGTCTTTCTCCTTTGCGGCATTTACTTGTCTTTGCACGCGCTCCCTACGATTTCGAGCGCGCGGGCAAGGCAGTGCCCGTTTGCGGCCAGTATGCCGCAGGGGCCGTCGTAGTACGGGGCGTCCTTGCCCAGCGAAACGAACGTGCCGCCCGCTTCGCTTACCAGGAGCGAGCCCGCGGCCACGTCCCAGGGGCGCAGCCTCAATTCGTAAAAAACGTCCGTACGCCCGCAGGCCACGTCGCACAGGTCGAGCGCGGCGGAACCGCTGCGGCGCAGGTCGCCCGCTTCCAGTAAAAAGCGCTCGGCGGCCCGAAGCGTCTTCTTTGCCAGCTCCGAGTCATAGGGCGAGGTGCCGAAGGTCACGAGCGCCGTATCGAACGCCGTGTCGGAAACGCGGATCGTTTCTCCGTTCAGGAAAGCGCCCTTTCCCGCCTCCGCCGTAAACAGTTCGTCGGCGTACGGGTTGTAAACGGCGCCGAGCACCGGCTTTTTGTCCTTGAGAAGCGCGACGGAGACCGCCGAGGCGCTGCGGCTCCGCATGAAGTTCATCGTTCCGTCGATGGGATCGACCACGAAGGTCGGCGCGCCCGTAAGCTTTTCGTTCTCCTGTTCCTCGGCAAAAAAGCGGCTGCCCGGCAAAAGCGAAAGCAGGCTTTGCCTGAGAAAGCCCTGCACGGCGATGTCCGCGTCTGTCACGAAATTGCAGTGGCCTTCTTTTCGGTGGCTCGGGGCGTTATGGAATGAAAGCATCATGCGCCCCGCCTCGCGTATGATGCGGCTGATTTCAAAAATCATGCTGCTTAAACAGGCTCCTTTTCGCGCCCGGTCTGCCGGGCTCTGATCGGCTTCATTATATATCGCCCGCGCCCTTATTGCAAGCGCGGCGGACGAATTTGTTTCGCGCGCCTTCCGGAAACGCCTGAAAAACCGTATGCATTTTGACTGTTTCCACTTGACAAGGCACGGAAACGAATGTATAATAACGCACGTTAAATAACAAATGTTAGCAAACATCCGTTCATAAAAGGAGTACATAAGATGCCTCCGGCGGTGAAATTTCAGAAGGAAGAGATCGCGCGGGCCGCGCTGCGCGTCGTTCGCAGGCAGGGTGTGGACGCGCTCACGGCGCGGACGCTCGCAAGGGAGCTGGGCGTGTCCGTCGGCCCGATTTTTACCTGGTATGCGTCCATGGAGGAAGTCAGGCGCGACGTTGCGGGTCTTGCGCGGGCTGAGTATGTAAAATATGTCGAGCGGGGGCTGAGCGAGCCCGTCCCCTTTCTGGGCGTGGGGCAGAACTACATCCGCTTTGCGCGGCAGGAGCCGGAATTGTACAAGCTGCTGTTTTTGAGAAACGACAGCGAAACCGGCGGCGCGATGGAGGCGCTCAGGCTCTCGCAGGCACTTGCGCGGCCCTCGCTGATGCGCATCTACAACATGGACGAAGCGACCGCAGACCGCTATTTCAGAAACCTGTGGCTCGCGGCGTTCAGCTTCGCCACCCTCATCGTGACCGGCGGCTGCACGTACGGTGACGCGGAGATCGGCGCGATCTTCACCGAGCTCAGCCTGGCCCTGTGCAAGGCGTACAAGGAGATACCGGGGTTTGCGGAGGGCAGATTCGACAGGGACGCGCTGTTTACCGAGCTCGTGAAAAAATAAGGAGACGCTCAAAATGGAACTTGAAACGGCTTATCGCGGCGTCGAAGCGCGGCTTGCAAGACTGGATTTCGGCGCGCTCTACGGCGGCTTTCATCCGTTCCCCTTCGCGCTGTACGACGCGGACCGGGCGTTCACGGAAGGAAAGTACATAGGCAAACCTTCCGAATTCCTGGGCAACACGTCGGTCAGATACGAAGGCAGGCAAATCGCCATCTGGAATCTGACGCATGCCGAAGAGGACCTCGACGTGCTTTCGTCCAAGCTTGCGCACGAGATGCTGCACGCCTTCCAGCACGATATGGAGGAAAAGCGCTGGGCAGACGAACGCGCCGCCCTCGTCCGCTACCGCTACGACGCGGACAGCTTTTCGGTAAGGCTCGAGGAAGCGGCCTGCATGAAAACATGCCTCGAAAACGACGCGCCGGAGGCTTTTGAACGCCTTTTGTCCCTGCGCAAGGCGCGCGCCGGGCGCTTTCCCTTCGAGTACGACTACGAGGCGCGCATCGAGCAGATCGAAGGCACGGCAAACTACGTGGAGCTGGCCGCGCTGGAACGTCTCGCGCCGGAAAAAGCGGCGCGGCGCAGGGAAAGGATGTTTTCGGAGCTCATCGACCCCGCAAGTTATTTCCCCGTGCGCCCGATCACGTACTTGAGCGGCGCGGCGTTTCTGATGTGCCTGAAAAAGTACGCGGCCTTCGACGAAGCGGCCCGCCCGGCCGTGCCGTTCGCCGTCGCGGCGACGGAGGGCGCGAAACCGTGCGAGCTGCCCGGAACGGACGCGCGCGTTAAGGACTGCCTCGGCAGCTGGCTTGAACGGCTTTCGGATGAAGTACAAAAGGCGAAAGGAAAAGGCGACGTGGCGCTTAAGGGCAAAATGCGCCTTGTCGCGTGGAACGTATACGACGCCGTCCGTTACGGCGAATATGCGCTTCTCAACAACTTTATCGGCTATATTGAGGGCGATGAATTGCCGGACACGGACGAGGAACTGTTTCGGAGCATGAAGCTGCTTTACGGCGATTTCGCCGCGGAATTGGACGCGAACCTGTGCATGACGCGCGTCTTCCGAAGATAAACGGAGCAGACCGCGTTTCCCTGCGCCCGGACACGGCGCAGCGAGCCATATCATTCTTTCGGGAGGAAAACATGAATCAGTACATCGCCTGCTGCGGGCTGAACTGCGAAAGCTGTGAAGCCAGGCTCGCCACGATCCGGGGCGACGAAAAACTCCGCGCCGAAGTGGCCGAAAAATGGTCGGCCCTGAACGGCGTCACGATCACGCCGGAAATGATCTTCTGTACGGGCTGCCGCGTGGAGGGCGTAAAGACGCCCTACTGCGATTCCGTCTGCGAGATACGCAAGTGCGTAAACGAAAAACACTACGAGACCTGCGCCGATTGCGCCTCAATGGATACCTGCGAAAAGCTCGGCGCGATCCTTGCAAACAATGAAGAAGCGCGCCGCAACCTGAAGGCGTGAGAGGGCGCCCGAAAAATGGACTGCGTGTTTTACGTACATGGCCGGGGCGGCTCGGCAGGGGAATGCCGGCACTATATCCCGCTGTTTCCGGGCTGCGAGGTTACGGGGATCGACCTGAAGGCCTCCGTTCCGTGGGAAGCGGGAAGGGAAATAAGGGACGCGCTAGGCGCGATACGCGATCGCTGCGATAGCGTCATATTGGTCGCCGTGAGCATCGGCGCGTATTTCTCCATGTGCGCGGAGATCGAAGATATGATCGCCCGCGCGTATTTCGTTTCTCCGATCGTGGACATGGAAAAGCTGATCGGGGGCATGATGGCGCGCGCGGGCGTAAGCGAAAGCAAGCTGAGGGAAAAACGGCTCATCCAGACGGCTTCGGGCGAGACGCTGTCGTGGGAATACCTGCGCTATGTGCGAAGCCACCCTTTGCACTGGAACGTGCCTACGCGCGTCCTCATGGGCGAAAACGACGTTTTTACCGACGCAGAGACCATGCGCGCCTTCGCCCAGGCGCACGGCGCGCCCCTTTGCGTCATGAAAAACGCGGAGCACTGGTTCCACACGGAAGAGCAAATGCGCTTTCTGGACGAATGGATCGGAAACGGCGAAGCGGAATACTTTAAGGACAGAGGGAGACAAACGTGATAAACATAATGGAAGAAAGGCTGGACGCCGCGGAGTACGTCGACTTTCTCAAGCGCACCGATCTTGGCAGCCAGTACCCGCGGGAGCGCTTTGAGACGCGCATACCGACACTGCTCTTAAACGCCTCTGTGAGCCTTGCGGCCCGAAACGCCGAAGGGCTGCTCGTAGGCGCGCTGCTGGGCGTGACAGACTTTGCGTACTGGCTGTTCGTAACGGACCTTGGCGTGGCGAGGGACTATGAATGGCAGGGCATAGGCCGGCGCCTGATGAAGGCGGCGCTCGAGCGCGCGGGCGGTGAAAAGAACATCGCCGTCTATCTCGTGGCCAACGAGCGCGCCGTGCCCTTTTATGAAAAGCTCGGCATGAAGAAGGCAGACGACGTCATGCAGTACAACTGCGTCGAATGGACGCCGTTCACCGTGCGCTGAATTAAGAACCCAAAGGAGAGATCAAACGATGAAGATACTCGTTTTAAACGGAAGCCCCAAAAGAGACAAAAGCGATACGATGTGCATCACCCGCGCCTTTCTGGACGGCATGCAGGAAGCAGCCGCGCAGGACATACACGTCATAAACGTGATCGACAAGCACATCGAATACTGCTCCGGCTGCTTTGCGTGCAAGTTGAACGGCGGCACATGCATCCACGACGACGACATGAAGGACATCCTGCGGGAGATCCTCGATAGTGATCTGCTGATTCTCAGCTTTCCGCTGTACTGCTACAGCATGCCCGCGCCGCTCAAAGCGCTCGTCGACCGCACGATGCCGCTCAGCAGCATGGCGATGCAAAAGACGGGCGAGCACTACGAGCACGTGGGGCAGGCCGATTTTTCGCGCCTGAAATACATGATGATCTGCGGCTGCGGCTTTCCCAACGCCGCGCACAATTTTGAACCGGCCGTGATGCAGTTTCAATACACGTTCTGCGGGCCAAGCACCGTGATCACCGTGCCGGAGAGCCCCATGTTCAACGCGCCGGAAGCCGTGTCCGTCACCGCGCCGAGGCTTGAAAAGGTAAAAACGGCCGGCAGGGAATACGCCGAAAGCGGAAAGATCGATCAGGCGCTGCTCAGCGAAATCGCTTTGCCCATGATCCCGGAGGAAGTGTACGCCGCCATCGTAAACGGCGAGGTAAAGCCCGATGCGTAAATGTGTCCCGGACGCGCTTGAATATCGCTTTGTGACGCTCAGGGAATGCCCCGGCAGGAAGCAGGCCGCGGCGCAATGGTTCCATGAAAAATGGGGCGTCCCGACCTCGGCTTACCTTTCGTGCATGGAAAGCTATCTGTCCGGTGAGACGGAATACGGCTGGTATCTCTGTCTTTATGAAGATGCCGTCGTAGGCGGCCTCGGCGTGATCGAAAACGACTTTCACGACCGCAAGGATCTGACGCCCAACATCTGCGCCGTCTACACTGAAGAAGCGCACAGGGGCCGCGGCGTCGCCGCGCGCTTGCTCGACCTCGCTGTGGGCGACCTGCGCGCCAAGGGCATCTCCCCGGTCTATCTCGTAACGGACCACACAGGCTTCTACGAGCGCTACGGCTGGGAATATCTCTGCCAAGCCCATGAAGAAGACACCGGCCGGGAAACCCGCGTGTACGTCCACACCTGACCTGCCTTTGTTACAGGCCGCCTGACTTTGCAAGCCAAAGTCAGGCGGCTTTTATCAAATACCTGTCTTTCCTCACGGCGTCAGCAGCCAGGCGGACAAGGTGTAGCGAACGGAGGCGCTGCCTTCTGCCGGGGTCTCTTCCGTGCGGTCGAGGTAGTTGATGCGCAGGGTGTGCCCGCCGGGCAGGGAGACGTCGTTTTCTTTGAGGGTGCCCGACTCGAAGTCAGCATAAGCGAGCAATGTGTCGATTTGGATCGTCTCTCCGTCTGCCTCGGCGCGCCATTGGTTCTCTTCGTCAAAATGCAGGAGGAGCAGCCTGGCGTGCCGGAATCCTTCCACTTCCAATTCGCTTTCGCTTGAGACGCCTGAAACGCGCTGCGTCTCGGAATACCAGCTCCGACCGGGATCGTCGAAGCCGAACAAAAGCTTCGCGGAGGTGCTGAAATCGGCGAAACGGATGGAAACGGTCTGGGAGTCCTCTTTCACTGCGTCCAGCTGCCGGATGTAATCCGCCGCGCGGCTGTTTTCCGCAAGGCTCTCTCTGTTGTAATTGAGGTATTCTGCGGAAGACCAGATGATCTCCCTGTCCCTTGCGGCGGCGTTTTCGTTTGGAACGATCCTGCCGGTTTCGTCCAGCATTTGCGCGTTCGTAAGCGCGCCGAACAGGCGGCTTTCCTGATTCCTGCACGCAAGCGTTTGGGCATTCAGCGGCGTCGCCGCCAACACGAACAGAAGGACGGCGCTCACAATGAAGAATACGCGCCCGTATCTGCGCCCAAACGCCGCTGCGACCGTAATCAGGCACGCGGCCGAGAAAGCCAGCCCGAATATGCGCGCCTGCGTCAGCCCGTACGCGTCGATCCGGATAAATACTGCGACCGCCTGAACGACGATCACGGGCAAAAGCAGCCAGACGCCGAAACGGACGAAGAAGCGCGACAGTCTGTTCTCTTCCCCTGTCAAAAGCAGGTGAAGGAACGCAAACGTGCCCAGCGCCAGCATGGCGTACGGGTTCATGCGGCCCGCCGGAAGCTCCCACTTGATGACGACGGCGACGATATAAACCAGAAGCACCGCCAGGAGCGCCAGATAGGCCGGAAGGATCACATAAGCCAACACTTTCTTCAGGCCGGAATATTTTGCCCGCGGCGTATCCCGATCTGGGAAGAAAGAAAACAGCATGAAAGGCGCCGGTACAAGGGCGGCCAAAGCAAACGCCGTGTAGGCTAACGGATCCAAAAGCTCCCAAACGGTTCCGGAAATAAACATCGCCGTCCAAGCCGCACCGAGCAGAAGATACAGTAACAGCATGACGAGCGCCGAAATCGCACCGCAGACGAGAAAGCAGCCGAGCGCCTGCCACAGCGCTTCCTTTGGCCTGTCTCCCCGTGCGATCAGCGCGCAGCACAGAAGAAACGCCACGGCAGCCAGGCAGGCGCATTTGTCCGCGCTTGGCGTAAAACCGCTGCAAAGACAGTACAGCCCTGCGCCGACAGAAAACCCGACGAAGGAAAGAACAGTGCGAAGGCGCACCCTTTGCATTTCCTCCGCCAGCAAGGTGCCCGCGACAGAGAAGCACAGCCCCGAAAGCATCGCCTCAAAGACCGTTACCGCGAGTGGATCGCTGAAGCTTCTCCTTCCAAAATAATCGTGTGGATACTCGCGCACGGTCCAGATCGCCGCGAGCGCGGCGGCAAAGGTCAGTACGCTCAGCAGCATGGGCGCGCGGAAACGGCTCTTCGTCTTCGCGGCCATGGCTTTTATGGAAATACTGCCGGCCATCGTTTTCCTCCGTCCGGAAGGCGTGGCTTCCCGTTTTTTTTGTAATCAGTGTCGTATGGTTTACCAGTATGCACATATTATAGCGAAAAACGGGAGAAAAGTCAATCTCCGGATCGATCCGCCTCGGAAGTGCGGCGGCAGCGGATTCTTGCCTGATCTTCAGGAAGCTTAGCGCACTTTCTGCGCCTCCCCGGGAAAACAGCACCGCGGCGGCAAGATATGCGACCATGGTCGGCAGAAGGACGGAAAGCGCCTCGATTCCGCCGTGACCGATGCCGTACAGAACCGCATTCTCGCGCATGGCAAGGTGGATCTGGGCAAGCTGCGTCCCATCATTTTCGATCCTTCCTTCAACGCTTATCGCGTGGTGGGTGAGATCGTGGGCAAAGCATTCAGCGATGGATTAAAGCTCAAGTAAACGCAAGAAACGCGTCTTTTTATCATGGATAAGGAGATAATACGACAAATGCATACTTTGTTTGCTTTGGAGGATCGGTATGGCCTGAACATCGCAGAGAAGGATGACGGGGCAGTATTCCGTTTTGATCCTAAAAAGGGGAAGGATGCAAGCCATATAGCTGAGCTTGTTCATGCTTGGGCCGCTGTTGCAGAGAAATATCGGGCGGGAGAGCTCAGCCGGGACGACTACGATCAATGGCGTTACTGCTATCCACAGTATGACGACACGCAGATCACAGCGAGAGTGCCATCCCAGGAATTGAACGGATAGCGTATAATATTTTTCGCACAATTGAAAAAGGAAGTCCCCGGGTGTAGAATATAGTTTGCAAACACAAAACACACAGGAGGGACTTCCATGGGAGAGATTATACACCTAAACGAGGAAGAAGTCAAATCACAGTTGA
>JAFPWH010000059.1 GCA_017395065.1 Clostridia bacterium
CAGCAATCTTGCAAGCATTAATATACCGGAAGGAATAACGGTGATAAACTATGATGTTTTTCGCAATTGTTCATCACTGACGAGCATACACATTCCGGACAGCGTAACCAGCATAAGTGAGTTTGCCTTTTCTGGCTGCACCTCCTTGACAGCAGTGAATTACCCGAGGAGTTTAACGAACATCAACGGATCACTCTCCCCGTTTTTAGGATGCTCGCAGTTAACAAGCATCAGTATTCCGGAAGGCGTAACGAAGATTCCGGCGTATACATTTTATGGTATGGGCAGCTTAACGTCGATAGAAATACCGTCTACAGTGATAAAGATAGGAAACAATGCTTTTTACGGGCACAATACCGATCTGGTCTTCTACTGTGACCGTGATAGCTATGCCGACCAGTACGCGCAAGCCAACGCCATCTCCGTCTGCTACGATCCCTGGCCCTATGACGAACCGATTTATCATGAAACCTACACCATCTCCGGCACGGTTAAGATCGGCAGCACGCCGGTCGAATCTGCGTATGTGTTTGCGCTGGTAGGAGAGGATGCCGTGAACTTTACCCACACTGATCGCAATGGGCGCTGGTCGATGCGGCTGAGCGAGGGGACGGAGTATACGCTGGAATACCATCTGAACGGCTACACACTGAGCTCCGGAACGACCATCGTTACCCCTGTGGAGGACGTGGATATCGGCATTGCCGTGTTGGTGCCTTCCGCGCAGACGGACGATTCCGTCACCTTCACGATGAGCGCAGACAGCCAAACAGTCGGCACGACGGTGCACTTTACCGTAAACAGTACAGTCAGCGACATCGTGCAGCTCGTCGTGGACGGCGTGCCCTACGAGTATTTCCTGCTGATCGACGGCACACGCTCGTTTGACCGCGTATTCCACCAGGGCGGCACGCGCTCGATCTGCTTCTCGGTGATCGATGAAGACGGCGCAACGCACTTCAGCGCTTCGCAAACCCTGACCCTCAACAGCAACGGACCGCTGCAGTGGCAGGGAGGGATACATCCTATAGGAGACCAATACGTCGGTCAGGATATAGAGCTTTCATGGGACACCGTACCGGACGCGCAGGGTTATATCGTGTATGTATACAGCGAATTTGGCCGCATCTATCCCATCAGCACAAACTCCTACGAGGACAGCATGACGTCAGATACACACTTCACCGTGGATGGCGGAAGGATTCAGTTCAGTGGCGAGTACAGCGTGGAAGTTGTCGCCTTTGCCGATAACCGGGATCAGGCCTCCGCTTCGCAAAGCTTCACGGTATATGAAACTGCCGAGCCGATCGAGATCAGCTTTGCCGAAAGCGATGTTGTTGCCGGTGATGCATTCATCGTAAACGCTGTGTTAGGCCGTCAGACCGTGAATGCGAAGCTCAAAGTGACTGTTGGAAACAGCACGAGCTACGTAGATTTGGATGATTCTAATTCATTCTTTGTCGATACTAAAGTCCCTGGCACGTACATGCTTACGCCTTGTTATACCTCGGACGGCAGCAATTTTGAAGAGGCTGTCGAAGGTGTCATCAGCGTCGATGTGCGAAAGCCGAGAATCAGTAAACTGCAGCAAGGCACCTATACGACTTATGCTTACGAACCTACGGGCAGTGTCTTTGCCTTTTCGGGCTCAATGGACGCGAATACCGCTATCGTAATCAGTGGCCCGCAGTTTTATACCATTGGAGCGGATGAGGGTGTTTCTTCATTCAACTGGACTTCGGACGCGATCACGGAAACCGGAGTATATACCTTTACGTTCACGCCCGTGAGAACCATAGAAAACGGAGACGATATCAGCGGCAGCCCGAAGTCGTTTACAGTTGCAGTCATGCAGAGCACGGCCAATATGCAGAAATACATAAGTGCAAGTGTGCCTGCTGTTGGCATACCCGGCACTAACTACATCAGAGGAAACTTCCCGCTCGGCGCGAGCGTTACGGAAAAATACGTTTGTGGAGCGTATTCACTTGTCAGCGGCATGGGCAAAAATAGCAAGGGCGAAGTTTCTGAAATTGAAGGATTTGTGCTGACGGAAAAGCTGACCGCAAATCACGTAGATGAGAATGCAGATCGTATTATTAGAGTAGTGTGTATGGATGCTCTTCCGGATTATGTCAGCATTGGCAGCGAGAAAGTGTACGGTGTTGTAACAACAAATGATGTAATCAGCGTGACTGCAACTGTTACAAGTGTTACAGGAAATACGACAAATCATACTTTTGATCTGTCAAACAGCGAAGAATGGGAATTGGAGTATCCTACTGCGGAACAGTATCGCCGTTTTACCTGCAATATTCCGATTGAGACGGCTGCAGTCATCAGTATTACATGGACTGCAACTGATTCATTTGAAAACAACTATCTATTTGATGAGATCACTCAAGTGATGGGATTGAAAGAGAGCTCGCTTTTCCCACTTAATACACGCCTTTACAGCAAAGTAAGAGGACTTGCATTTTGGAATATCGACGGTGAAACTTGTATAACATTGGATAATCCATCGGATTATTATATTACGCTCTGTGGTGAATCCCTATATGTTCCTGACAATTTGGGATACTGCTTTCAGATCAGGCATATCGGTGACGAAACTATTGAGTATGGATGCCTTCTTGATATTTATTGTGCTGATTTGACCGCAACGCCGACAGATAACGTTGTCAAGAGAGGAATCATCATAGCTGCTTATTGCGATAAGGATTCCGCAGGGAACACAATTTGGGGTGATTTCTCTCAGGATTCCGGTTACAAGAGCATGAATGCGGTAAAGAAAGCATATCAGGCAGCCGGGATAACACTGATTGAAACCGTTGAGGGGCCAAAATCAAGTAAAACCATCGAAGATGCGCTTCGTGCTATTTTCTACAAGGGAGATTATACTGATATACTGTATATAACAATCATTGCGCATGGGGCAGAAGATACTAATACCGGTAAACCTTTGTCTCCTCTAGCATGGTCGTTAGGAAACGGAAAGGGTTTTTTTTCAAGTTCGCTAAACGGTATAATAAGTTCAAATACTGATAGAATCGAAGAGGTACATATAATCATAGATTCCTGTTTTGCAGGTACCTATTCCTATGAAGAGACGCTGAGACCGCCTGTCATCGATGTTTTGATGGCAACAACAGGTGACGATACGGGGAATTTCATACAAGACTTTGAAAAAGACTATTGTCTAACGTTTTCGTATTCTTTGTTTATGTATATGACTGAACAGTTTAATTCAGAGGCGACACTGTCGCAGCTTTGCAATGGGACATATAACCGTACAATATTCTGTACACATATTCTGGGGTGGGATGCTTTTGCCGGGGTTGTTTCATACTTCAAGGATACAAAACCTACATGCTGGCCAGGAACTGAGAACAATGTTTTCTTCAGGAAGTAAAGCCCACGTTCGGGACGGGATTTGCTTGCCGCCGAAATAGCTATTGCTTTTTTTGCGTGATTTGGTATAATGCAGGCAGCGAAAGACGCCGGGCGGGTCCGGTGCATGAAAGAATGGGGTGTGCGGAATGAAAATGACGCTGCGCTGGTACGGCAGGGACACCGATCCCGTGCCGCTCAGGTACATACGGCAGATTCCCGGCGTGACGGGCATCATGGGCTTGCTGGACAAGCCCGCGGGCGAGGACTGGCCCGAAGAGGAGTTCGCGGCGCTCAAAAGCGAGGTCAACGGCGCCGGTCTCGCGCTCGAGGTCGTGGAATCCGTCAACGTGCACGAGGACATCAAGCTCGGCCTGCCCTCGCGCGACGAATACATAGCCAATTACATAAGCACCGTGCGCATGCTCGCGCGGCAGGGCGTGAAGGTGGTCATCTACAACTTTATGCCCGTGCTGGACTGGCTGCGCACGGATCTCAACCACCCGATCCCCGAGGACGGGTCCTTCAGCATGTTCTACGACGAAAAGGACTTGAAGGGCCTTGGCCCGATGGACCTCGCGCGGCGAAACCGCGACGGCAGCGGCGGCTTTTCGCTAAGCGGCTGGGAGCCCGAGCGCATGGCGCAGCTCGAAAAGACGCTCGCCCGCTACGAAGGCATGACACCGGACATACTGCGGGTAAATTACAAGTATTTCCTGGACGCGGTGATCCCGGTCTGCGAAGAGTGCGGCGTGCGCCTCGCCTGCCATCCGGACGATCCCGCCTGGCCGATCTTCGGCCTGCCGCGCATAGCGCACTCGGCGGAGGATCTCGAAAAGATCGTCGCACTGCACGACAGCCCCGCAAACGCGCTGTGCCTTTGCACCGGCTCGCTGGGCAGCGAACCGCAAAACGACCTGCCCGAAATCATACGGCATTTCGGCCGGAAAAACCGCATCGCCGCGGTGCACGCGCGAAACGTGCGCTTTCTGGATAAGCGCTGCTTCCGGGAATCCGCGCACCTGTCCGAAGCGGGCAGCTTCGACATGTACGAGATCATGCGCGCAGTGCACGAGACCTGTCCGGACGTATGGATACGCCCCGATCACGGCCGAATGATCTGGGACGAAAAAGGCCGCCCGGGTTACGGCCTGTACGACCGCGCACTGGGTGCGGAGTATCTGCTGGGTCTCTGGGAAGCAATCGACAAGCAGTGAAATAAGCGCAATCCCCGCTTTGCCGGACGCAAGGCGGGGATGCTGTTTATTCGTAGATCTTTCTTCCGCGCGCGTCTTCAACGCCGCTCAGGCGGTGAAAGAAGGTGTTCGTCACGTCCCGCCACTCCCTCGCGTTCTCCAATTGGAGCCGCATGCGGTCTTCGACCTGTTCCATGTCCTCCTGCGGCAGCGGGAGAGAGAGCAGTGCCCTCGCCATCTCTTCCGTTTCCATGAAGCCGTCGAAATGGTCGTCGTACAGGCGCTGGATCAGCGTTCGGCCGTCGGCCATGACGCAGTCGTACCTCAGCCTGTGGAAAAACAGAAGCAGGTTTTCGGGACAGCTGCGCGGGTCCTCGTACAGGCGTTTCAACTCCTCCGGGTATTGGCTTACGTAATTCGTGCCGGTTTTCGTGCGGTCCACGCCCACCGCGTTTCTGTCGGCGCGGTTGTAGGTGCCCCAGCTCTGAAACTCGTATCCCCAGGGATTCGGCCCGTAGTGCGTGTTCGGCGTGACCATCCAGCCGAGACCGAGGTTCGAGGTGCATTTCTCGTAGATCGACCGGCTGCGCAAAAGCCAACTGACCAGCGTGTCCTCCTCGGCCGGCTTGAGTCCGTACGTCAGGCGCGCCCAAAGCCGCGTGACGCGCTCGGGATCGCTGTCCGGGTCCCAGCCGAAAGCACCGAAGGCGAAGAGGTTCAGCGCGGCGAACGGGTGCCCCGTCCAGTTCGCGTCCCGCCCAAGGTTGCTTACGGCCGTGAAGGCTTCGACTTTGTCCTTCCCGACGGTGTCGAAGATTTCGCGCCACAGGGGCAGCATGGCGTAAATGTCCTTTTGCTGCCCCGTGTATTCCTGGGCGAGCTGCACTTCCAGCGCAAGATGCGTGCGCGGCATGCTTAGAAGCAGCGGTGAGACGGGCTCGCGCACCTGAAAATCGAAGGGCCCGTGCTTCACCTGCAAAATGACGTTGTCGTCGAAGCGGCCGTCCAGGGGCTTATAGATCTCAAACGCGGCCTTTGCCCGGTCGGTCAGGGTGTCGCGCCAGTCCTGCATGCAATCGTACACGAACGCGCGCCATATGAGCTTGCCCCCGTAAGGCGCGATCGCCCGCGCCAGCATGTTCGCGCCCTCGGCGTGCGTGCGCCCATAGGCGTTGGGCCCGGGCCGGTGCTCGCTGTCCGCCTTGACCATGAAGCCCGCAAAATCCGGCACGGCCTCCCATATGCGCTTTGCGCGCTCGCGCCACCAGCGCTGAACGTTTTCGTCCAGCGGGTCGGCGGTCCCCACGCCTTGACTGAGCGGCATCGAAAAATCCACCGACAGCATGAGCCTGACGCCAAACGGCCTGAGCTCGGCCGCGAGCGCCGCGGTTTCGTTCAGCTGCGAGGCGATCAGCTCCTGCGCCGGGTAGTGGACGTTCACGTTATTGACACACAGGACGTTGATGCCGGCGCCGGCCAGCATCCGCCCGAGCTGACGGATGCGCGCCGGGTCATAGCGCACGTGCCCGCCCTCGAACCAAAGCGAGTTTCCGGAATAGCCGCGCTCGACGCTGCCGTCCATGTTGTCCCAGCAGGACAAGACGCGCAGCGGGTAATACGGCGCGCTTGATCCAAGGCGAACGGATGTACCGCACACGGAGGTGAAGATCAGCGCGTAAGCGCCGTAGAGCACGCCGGTTTTTCCGCCGCTTAGGCGCAGGCGGCCGTCCGCCCGTTCGATCCGGTAGGAATCGCCCATCTCCTCCCGAAAGCAGATTTCGGGCATTTGATCGGCGGGGTAAAAGGCGTTCAGCTCGAATCGGGCCGTTTCGAGCGGCGACGCAAGGCCTTCGGGCAGCGGCGCCGTAAGCGCGCGCAGCCATGCAGGGCTGTAACTTGCGGCATTCATAAACTTGAATTGCGGCTCCTTCCGTCAGTGGTGATCTGTGTCAATTATACTATCGATAAAGCGAATTTGCAATTTAATTGTTTGCGCACGGCGCAATCTTTCTGAGACGGTCAGGAAACCAGCTTAAGCAGGATCTGTCCGGAATCGCCGCTTATCATGACGGAACGATCCCTGATTTCATCGGGAACGGGCAGGCTTTCCATATTCAGGCAGGCATAGAAAGCGTTTGGATTGTCGTAGACCTGTCGCCAGAAGCTGTACTTGATGATCCCGGGCGTATTGTAACCCACGCCGATCTCAAGATACACGACGGCTTTGTCCCTGTGCTCCGTAAGCCAGACCTCATATTCGACAGCCGCGGCCTGCCAGCCCTTGTCCTCGACAAATTTGTTGTCGGAACGCAGATTCATCGTCACAGGGCGCCCGCAGTTGGGACATTTCGGCAAAAGCTCCGTAGGAACGCGCATCGCCGCCGCCCGGCCGTCCGGGAGCATGAGCTCGTTGTGCTCTCCGATCACGAAGCCCTGTTCCAGGAGCATTTTCCGTATGACGTCCTCGTTGTCCCACGTCTCTTTGCGGCAGGGCAGGGTGCACTGAAACAGCCCGTAGTCCCCCTGCGTGTAGAACAGCCGCTTTTTGTCGAAGCCGGCCTTCTGAAAGCAATGGTCGACGTTGGTCGTCAGCACGAAATAATCCTTTCCCTCCACGAGCCGGAAAAGATCGGAATAAGCGCTCTTCGGCGCGTCCGTGTATCGGTTTATCCAGATGTATCTGCTCCAGTACGCCCAGAACTCCTCCTGTGCGTCGAAGGGGCAGAATCCGCCGGAATACATGTCCCGAAATCCGTACTTGCGGCTGAAATCGCCGAAATACCGGTCGAACCTGTCTCCCGTGTACACAAAGCCCGCAGCGGTCGAAAGGCCCGCGCCCGCGCCGATCATGACGGCGTCCGCCCGCCCGATTCTTTCTTTCAGTTCGATGATCTTCTTATCCATACAGGAACCCCCTTTGCCGCTTTCACTGCGGCAAATACAGAATAGCACAGTATCGCCGTCTGCGCAAGTACGAACTTTTTCTATACATAGGCACCTTTTTGTAACCGGCAGCCGCATAAAACGCGTACTCGCCTGCGGATCAAAAATGCCCCGCAGGACCTCCTGCAGGGCGTCTCCGCTATGCCAGCTTTCTTTTGTATATCTCCAGATCGCTGTCTTTGAACACGTTGAAGACGACGCGCCGGACGCTTGTTTCTCTTTCCAGACAGTCCCTGACTGTCCGGATGGCGATGTCTGCAGCGCGTTCCGGCGGGAAGCGGAATACACCGGTGGAAATGCAGCAGAAAGCGACGGAATGCAGATTGTTCTGTGATGCCGCGTCCAGACAGCTTCGGTAACAGGAAGCCAGCAGCTCTTCGTCTTCGGCGCTCACCGCACCGTAAATGATCGGGCCGACCGTATGCAGCACGTACTTTGCTGGCAGATTGAAGCCCGGCGTGAGCTTGGCTTTCCCGGTCGCTTCTTCGTGCCCCTGCGCCTGCATGAGCTCGTGGCAGGCAAGGCGCAGCTGTACGCCGGCCATCGTGTGGATGATGTTGTCTATGCAGCCGTGGCAGGGCGAGAAGCAGCCATGCATTTGGCTGTTTGCGGCATTTACGATGGCGTCGCAGCGAAGGGCGGTGATGTCGCCCTGCCAGAGGACGAGCCTTTCGTCTTTCGCGCACGCAGGCAGCGCGTCTGCGTCCACGATGCCCTTTTCCAAAGTCATCTGACTAAGGAACGCGTCCTGCACGCGCAGAAACGCCTCCGTCACGGGCATGGGCGCTCGCACGTTCATCAGGCTGCGAAGCAACTGCCACCTTTTTTCAGGCTGTACAGGGACGGCAGTATCCTTATACTGCGCATTTTCGCTGAGCAGCGCCCTGATCAGCCACAGACATCTTTCCTGCTGGTTCATTTCGCTTCCCGCACTTTCTGCTGATAATCGCTGCCCCAGACCTCCATCGCCTTTATGATCTGGCGCATGGAAGACCCCAGTTCGCTCAGCGCGTATTCCACCCGGGGCGGGACTTCCGGAAAAGCCGTTCGGGTGATGATCCCGTCCGCCTCCAGCGCGCGCAGGTTGTCCGTAAGCACCTTCCTGGCTGAGTCCCGGTATGGAGCGCAGCAATTCGTTGAAGCGCCAGGGCCGCGCCTGCAAATTGCGCAGTATCAGCAGCTTCCATTTGTTGCCGATCAGCTGTACCGTAGTCGCCACCGGGCAATCCGGAAGCTCTTCCCTGGTCAACACGATTAACGCCTCCTGTTCACAGTGCAACATTCCGTTTCAGATACTGCATACATTTTAGCATATTGCATCGAATGCGTCAATGCCCTTGCCGCCTTTGTAACGGGAATCCCGCGGAGCCGGCAGCCGGTCACAGCCCGGCTGCCTTATGCCACACCTAAAAAGTTCACGATTCCTTGATTGCGGGAAATCCGAAACGAATGATAGAATACGGCCTGGGCGATCCGGATCGCCAAAGCGTGTTTTCAGAGGAGCCGCCATGATAAAACTGATCGTTCCGAACAAGGAATACCTGCGATCGTACAAAGAAGCATACGACGAATACGTTGAGAACGGCGTTTCCGCGTATTCCTTTACAGACGCGTCTTCGTGCGATATTTTTACGAAATTCGACCGTTACAGAAACGAACGCGACCTGCCTGCCAATCGGGTGGGAGAAGACAAATACTGGCTCGTGGACGACGAAAGAGTGTATTTCATCGGAGAAATCGCGATCCGCCATCGATTGAACGACGCTTTGGCGCGGCGCGGCGGCCACATCGGCTACGGCGTACGTTACTCGGAGTGGAACCGCGGTTACGGAACGAAAATGCTGGCGCTGGCGCTGGAAAAGGCCAAAGAAATGCGCATTTCTCCCGTGCTGATCACATGCAACGACGACAATTTTGCATCCGCGAGGGTGATGGAAAAAAACGGCTTCGTCTTACGTGATAAGGTCGTCGTTTCGGAAGACGGAAGAGACTTTCTTACAAGGCGCTATTGGAAAACGATCCTGTAAGCAGAACGCATGCGGGACGGCAAACAACGTGATCCGGTCTCGGTGAAAAACAAAAATCAAAGGGCCAAGCCCGTACAAACCGGGCCGGCCCTTTCGTATTGTTCTGAAACCCTGCAACTGCTTCCGATCACCTGACGCAGCGCAGCAGGTCTGACAGGCGGGTCAGGTGATATGCTGCGCGGGGGTCGTCTTTTGCGTCGCCGATGGCGGCGCAGTCGAAGCCGCCCGCTAAAGCGGACTGTACGCCGGCGCGGGCGTCTTCCACGACAAGGCAATCATGCGGGTCGAGTAAGAGCATTTCGGCGGCTTTCAGGAAGACCTCCGGATGCGGTTTGGAATGCGTGATGCAGTTTCCGTCCGCCACTGCGTCGAAGAACCGATCAAGCCCTATGCGTTCGAGGATGAACGGCGTGTTTTTGCTGGACGAGCCGATGGCAAGCTTGATGCCTTCGTCCCTTAGCGTCCTAAGCGTGTTTTTCACGTCTTCGTCCAGATCGCGGGGCGACATTTGGCTGAGGTACTGCCTGTAGAGCGCGTTTTTTTCCTCCGCAAAGGCGGCCTTCTGTTCCTCGGTGTAGGTTTTGTCGGCCTTTTGCAGCACGATTTCGAGGCTCTGCATGCGGCTTACGCCGCGCAGCAGATTGTTGCGCTCCCGGTCGAACGGGATCCCCAGCCGGTCGGCCAGGGCTTTCCACGCAAGATAATGGTATTCGTCGGTGGAACAGATCACGCCGTCCAGATCGAATAGAATGCCCTTGTATTTAAGCATATCTCAATAGACACAGATCTCCGCGGCCTGTGCGCCGCCGGTGCGGGAGGAGGAGTTCATCGTGAAGACGAGCTTTACGAAAGACGCTTCCGTCGCCTCGAAATCGATGCGGATGCGGTTGCCCGTCGCGGCGTCGAAATCGTATTTAGCCGCCGGGGCGGCTTCGCTGTAGTTTTCCCCGTCCGTGCTGACCAGCACGGCGATCTCCTGTGTGCGGGGTTCCCAGATCGAAGAAGGGTTCAGGCAGACGGCGACCGTGGAGACCGTACAGGCGCCCTGCAGGTCGATGACCATCTCCGCAGGGAAGCCCTTGCTCTCCCAATAGGTGTCCGTTTTGCCGTCGTTTACGTTTTTGCTGACGTACACGTCGGTGTGCGCGCCGGCCGACACCGGCTTGTTCAGAGCGTAGTTCTCCGTCTCCGGCAGGGGGATAAAATCGTCCTCGGGGTCCGGAAAGCAGTCAGGCCGCTCAGGGTGCTCCTGCTCGGGCGCGTGGATAACGGTCACGACGGTCTCGATGTCGTCCTCGCTTTCGGACAGGCCGGCGGAAAAAACGCTCAGCAGCAAAAGGCCGGCACACAGCAAGCTTAAAACACGCTTCATAAGTCGCTCCTTTCTCACTGGATCGTGATGCCTTCGCAGTACTCGTTCAGGGAGAGCTTGAAGTCCTTCAGGTCCGTGACGGGCTTGCCCAGTATGACGACGTTCCGGAAGGTCACGTTGGTTATGCGGTGCTCTTCATCCTGCCCCGCAAAGCGCGACCTGGGTACTTTTCCGTCAAGGGTGTTGAGCACGGTCAGGCCGTCGATCAGCACGTCGTCGATGGTGCCGAATTCGTCCCGCACGGTGGACCAGGAGGAATTTTGCAGCGTCATTTCGACCAGTTCTTTGTTGTATCCGTTGTCGCCCTGCATGAAGGCGTTTTCGACCGTGATGTTGCGGTAGGTGACGTCGTGCACGTAGGCGTCGTCGCTGTTGTGGATGCTGATGACGGGCTTATGCCAGTTGTACAGGACGGTGATGTCCTCAAAGAGCACCTGGCTGATCTCCGGGTCCAGCGTAAGGCCCTTGTCGGTCTCGTAGCCGATCTCCATGGACTGCGCAAGGTCCGTCCACACCTGCACGTTTTTGAACGTGATGCCCTTGGTGGAACCGGAGTAGTTCTTGATAACCAGACTGTCGTCCCAGGTGCGGGCAAAGCAGTTCGTCACGACGTGGTCGGTGCAGGACTGGAAGGTGAAACCGTCACCGTTCTGCCTGCCGGAGATGATCTTGACGTTGTCGATCCTGACGTCTCTGGAGGAATAGGAGTTTAGGTTCCAGCAGTTGGAATTGACGATGCTGATGCCTTCGACCGTGACGTTTTTGGAATGGTTCAGGTCGATGGGCACGCGGGCGTAGGAGCCCGGCTGGTTCCAGGCCGGATAATCGCTGCCGTCGATCATTCCCCTGCCGCAGATGCGGACGTTTTTGGCGTTCGCGACGGAAATGATGGAATGGAGCACCGCGCCGCCGGACAGGTACAGCGTCTGATCGTCCTTGAGCACGATGGCGTCCATGACCCACTCCCCCGGGCCGATCCAGAACACGTTGGGGTCGTCCCTGTCGGGCACGTCCTCCTCGAGGGGGTTTGCAAAGATGTGCAGCGCCTGGTTGACGCTGTCGTTGAAGACCACGGTGTACTGTCCGGGCTCGGTGATGAAAAAGCGTACCTTTCCATTATCCACGACAGGCTCGATCCCGCAGGACGTGGGAAGCACGGCGGCGCTTTCGACCGGCTTAGGCAGGCCCGGCATTTCGATTACGATCTTTGCCTTGCCGCTGAAATCGAAATAGGTCACAGGCGTCGAGGACGGCTGCGTGTTCGCGTTCCAGATGTGCTCATGGTTGACCATGACGTCGTAGACGAACAGCTCGTACCCGTTCACGGACACGTTCGCCACGGCGGAGCTCGTCATGGTTTTGGGTCCTTCGTAGATCGTCAGCAGTGTACGGGGCGATTCGCAGGTGCCCGTAAACGTCACAAGGCTGACGAGCGCCAGCAGGACCGCGATCAGTTTCTTTCCCGTCTTCATGGCTTCTCCTCTCTTTTGCTGCAAGTTTAGCGTTAAACGTTCCGAGGATATTATACTATCGACGGAGAAAAGATGCAAGAGGAAAAGCAAATATAAATTGGCGGAATTAAAATTTACATTTATGCTTGACAGCATTCAAACATTCTGCTATAATCTGAGCAACTGATAGGTTTAGCGTTAAACCTACACAAAAACAACCAAGGAGGCTCATCATGAAAAAGATTCTTTCCCTTGTCCTGGCCGCTTTGCTGATCGTCGCATTAGCGGTTCCCGTCCTGGCCGAAGGCGAAGTTTTCCTTTGGGACAACTTCGACGACCGCGATCCCAACGCCAAGCCCGAGTACGGCCCCAACGGCGCCAACATCTGGTGGGACAACTGGGCCAACCTGCGCGCCAAGAACGAAGAAGGCGCCATCAAGATCGACTACAGGCCCAAGGCCTACGATCCCGAAGACTACGACACTGAAGAAGAGTACTTCGCGCACGCCGCCGACTGGATGGGCAACTGGGGCGAGGCCGTCAACATGTGGGCGCTGGACGGCATTTCCTTCTGCAAATACCTGGTCATCCGCGTCAAGGGCGCCGAGGGCGGCGAGGAAGGCAAGCTGATCATGGACTGGCATCCCGAAGATTCCAAGTTCTACGCTGCCCGCTTCTCCGATCTGGTACTTGCCGACGGCACCAACCCCGTCATCACCACCGAGTGGCAGGATCTGGTGATCGATCTGGAAGCTTCCGGCTTCCCCGGAATGACCAACGCCTTCCACATCCGCGCTTTCGCCAAGTGCGTGATCTGGGTGGACGAGATCAGCTTCTGCGAGGCCGTCTCCCCCGTGGACGCCAGCAGCCAGCAGACCATTCTTGACGGCATGACTGTTCCCGAGACCGGCAAGCCCGGCGATCTGCCCATCCAGCAGTATCTGGCCGAGCTCGAGGCCGCGGCCGAATAAATCATACCGAGTGCTTCAGCGAGGGCAAGGATCTGCCCTCGCTTTTTTCTGAATTGCTCTTGCATAAATGCCGAATAAATGATAAAATTTAAGTTGTCTGTCCAAAAAAACAGGGGCAGACCTGTTATCAGACGGGAGCAGAATATGGTCACACTAAAGGACATCGCCGCCGAAGCGGGCGTCAGCATCACAACGGTATCGAACGTCATCCACAAGCGCAAAAGCCGCGTCTCGCCGGAGCTGGTCGCAAAGATCTGGGCCATCATCGAGCGGGAGCATTACGTGCCGAGCATGTCGGCCCGCTCTCTGGCAAATAAAGATTCGTTCATCATCGGCGTGATCACGCACCTGACGCCCCAGACCACGGGCAGCACGGTGGGCGATCCGTTTTTGAGCGCCTTTGTCGACAGCATCGAAAAGCGCATTCGCGAGGAAGGCTACTACCTGATGATCCGCGCCGTGGAAGAGGCGGAAGAGCTCGCCACCCTGAGCCGCAGCTGGCACCTGTCCGGCCTGATCATAACCGGCATGTTTCAGGACGACTTTTTCTATACGGTCAAGGAGCTGGGCATCCCCTTCGTTCTGATCGACAGCTATGTGGACGATCCGGACGTGTGCAGCATAGGCCTCGAGGACGAAAAGGGCGGCTATATCGCCACGCGCTGTCTTTTGGAAAAGGGGCACAGGACCGTCGCCTTCGCCTCTCCCCCGATCCGCGAAGGCGGGGTCATCGAAATGCGCCTTACGGGCTACAAGCGCGCCCTGAAGGAGTTCGGCGTGCGCTTCGATCCTTCCCTCGTTTTTACGCAGGAGATCACCGTACAGGAGGGAAAGGCGCTCGGCCGCAGGCTCGCCGAAAAGCCGGAGATCACAGGCGTTTTCGCCTCGGCGGACATCCTCGCCGCGGGCATACTGTCCGGTCTGAACGAGGCCGGCGTAAGCGTCCCCCGCGACAAATCCATCGTAGGCTTCGACGACAACTACCTGTCCCAGCTCTCCATCCCGGGTCTGACCACCGTCCATCAGGACGCGGACAAAAAGGGCATTCTGGCGACGGACATGATCCTCAAGCAATTGCGCCGTCAGCCGATCGAAAACAAGTCGATCATCCTGCCCGTTTCTCTCGTGGAGCGGGGAAGCGTAGCTTACAATAACGTAGACGGCTCTGTATAACCGCTGAATGCTCTGCACTGCAAGCAGCAGCAAGTTTTCAATCAAAAAAGAAAAAGGGCTTCAAAGAAGCGAAGCCCATTTTCACAGAAGCTCGACGCGCCCGCCTTCGCGGTCCGCGTACACCATGTAACGCCTCCCGCCGGAGGTGATGGGAAAACGCAGGCGCTTCAGTTGTTTCGGAAGGTTTGGATGCACTTCGGGGACGCCGTTTCGCATCGTGAGCCCCGCAAAGCCCAGCGCTGCGATCATCCAGGCTCCGCCGTTGGACGCGGGGTGCGTTCCCCCGATGTAGATTTCGCCGGCCCACTCCTTGCCGCCGCCAAGGATGTCGATGGACGCGGTACGCATGAACATATCCCACGCTTCGTTCAGCCGCCCCGTGCGGCAGGCGGTCAGCGCGTACATGCACGCGGAGAGGCTGGAGCCGTGCTCCGTGCGGGGTTCGTAGTACGCCCAGTTGGCGTCCACTTCTTCGTCGTCGAAAAGTTCCGGAAACAGCGCCATCATCGCGATGACGTCCGCCTGCTTGATGATCTGCGTCGTCCCAGCCACGCCGTGATCGCCGCCCCAGTATTCGCGGGGATCCGCGAGGCGCCCGCGCACGGTCTCGAGCGAGCAGTCTTCAAGCGCGAAATAGCCGTCGAACTGTTCGGTCACACCGTCTCTCTTTACGGGCTTTCGGATCGCGCCGCAGAGCGTTTTGAGAAGCTCCCAGTCCTTTTCGTAGTTCAGTTCCCTTTTGAGTGACCGCAAAAAAGCTGGATCGTCGCCGAAGATTTCTTCCAGCTTCAGCGCGCTTTGCATGCAATGGCGCGCCATTTGGTTTGTAAAGGCGTTGTTGGTCACGCGCTCGTGGTATTCGTCCGGCCCGATGACGTCCGCGTATTCCGCATATTCGGCGTCCGGACGGCAGGCGGCGCGGCTTATGTAAAACCGCGCGCATTCCAGTATCACGCGGGCGCCGCCCTGTTCAAGCAGCGTGCGGTCGCCCGTGATCTCGAAGTAACTGCGCAGCGCGTAGGCGACGTCTCCGCTGATGTGGATCTGCTTGTCGCGGAAGTAGGTGCGCACGGGGCGGTGCGTGAACACGTCCACCACGTTGAAGTTCGTGCAGCCCTCCGCACCGCCTTCCTGGCTCTCCCAGGCGTAGTACGCGCCCCGATAGCCGTATTCCTTCGCCTTGGCCAGCGCCCCGGGCAGCGTTTCGATGCGGTAGCGGAGCAGGGACCTTGCGATCTCGGGCTGCGTGTAGACGAACATCGGGAAAAAGAACATTTCCGAGTCCCAGAAGATCGCGCCTTTGTAGGTTTGACCGGAAAGCCCGCGCGCCGGAATGGACAGATTGCGTGCGTGTCTCGGCGCGATGCAGTTCAAATGATACTGGCTGGCGTGCAGCGCCTGCGCCGCGCTTTCGTCGCCCTCGAGCACCACCTCCGAGCGCGCCCAGATGCCCTCCCAGGCGTCCTTATGCGCTTTCAGGCAGGCGTCGAAACCTTCTTTCTTCGCGCTTAAGCAAATATCCTTTGCCGTTTGGGCGGGTGTTTCGCCGTCCAGAGACGTGCATACCGCGCCGAATACGCTGAGCGTCAGCTTTTCGCCCTTTTTGACCCTGCGCACAAGCACGCGGTACAGGCAGCCGTCCTCCTGTCGGAAGCTTTCATCGGCATCGAAGTCCGCTTGTACGCATTGCGCCGCAGCGACGACAGTGCCTTTTTCTCCCGTGACCGCACGGCAGGAAAGCGCTTCCCCCGCCGTAAAGGCGGCGCCGTACAGGTGCGGGCCGTTGATATCCCAGATCACGGTGGTGACGCCCGTAAGGATCTCAAGTTCGCCGTCCTCTTCGATTTCGAGGCGCAGCCTGTCTGCCAGCAAGTGGATCTCGGCCATCGAGGCGAAGCGCTCGCTGCCGATGCGCAAAGAACCGAAATCCGTCTCCCTGCGATAGATTCCGTGGCGGTAGTCGATTTCGGCGCTGTGGCCTTCCGTCTGCTTGTCTTTCAGCTTCAGTTCGCGGCCGTTCAGGAACAGGCGGACGAACAGGCAGTTCGGAGCGTTGACCGGTTCGCGCCAGCGGTCGCCGCAGCGATCGTACACGTTTGCCAGCGTGATCGCCGGAAACTGCGCCAAATCCGCCTCTTCGACCGTTCCGCGCAGGCCCATGTAGCCGTTTGCACAAAGGAAACGGTTGCCGTCGCGGGCCGCTTCGGTGAGATCGAATCCCGTTTTCTTAAGTCGCCACGTATCCATGCCGGCCCTCCTTTTTCAGATCGCGGGAACGAACAGTTCGTCCGTGAGCGTGTAATTCTTGCCGTAAACGTCCACAGGCAGCGCTTCTCCCTTCACGAGCCGGAAGAAGGTACCCGCGGTCTCCATGTCAATGCGGATCACGCGAGCGCGGTACAGGACCGAGAACCCAAGCTTTTTCCAGCGCGCGGGCAGCCGCGGGGCAAAGCGCAGCGTCTGCGTATCGCCGCGCAGGCCCGCAAAGCCGTAGACGATGTTTGCCCAGGCCATCGCGATGCTGGTTATGTGCAGACCTTCGCGGGTATTGCGGTTGTAGTTGTCCAGGTCCAGACGGGTCGCATAGCCGAAGAAGCGCACCGCGTCGTCCATATTGCCTATCTCCGCCGCGAGGATCGAATGGATCGCCGGCGACAGGGAGGATTCGTGGATCGTGCGCGGCTGATAAAAATCGTAGTTCGTGCGCTTGACTTCCTCGCTGAAGGAGGAGTTGTACAGGTACAGAATCATCAGCACGTCCGGCTGCTTGATCATGTCCGTGCGATAGATCCTGTCGTAGGACCAGTGCTCGTACAGCGGAAATTCGCTTACGGGGATTTCGCTTATCTCGGTATGCGGCAGGTCGAAATAGCCGTCGTGCTGCTCGATCAGGCCGTTTTCGCCGCAGGGGATGTACATATTGTCCGCCATGTCCTGCCACGCGGCGATCTCTTCGGGTAAAAGGGCTGTCTTTTCGCTAAGCGCGGCGAAGGCCTCCGGCTTGAGGGCGCGCATCCTTATCAGCGTCTCCGCCGCGTAGGCGAGGGAGCGTTTTCCCATATAATTGGTATAGGCGTTGTTGTTCACCATCATGTGGAATTCGTCCGGGCCCATTACGCCGTAGAAGCCGTATTTTCCGCTTTTGCCGCTCTTTGCCGCGCGGCTGAAGAGGAATCGGGCGATCTGAAGCAGCATTTCCGCGCCGTATTCCCACAAAAACGCCTCGTCCCGGGTCAGATGCACGTAGTGCCAGATGCCGTAGGCCACGGCGGTGCTGGGCTGCAGCTGAAGGCTCGCGTGCTGCCATAGGGCGCAGCCCTCTTCGCCGTTCAGGGTCGCGATGGGATAGCAGGCCCCCTTGCAGTCCAGCATGCCCGCGCGCTCCAGTGCCCTTGGCAGTGTGTTGTAGCGGAACAAAAGCAGATCCCGCGCGGCCTGCGGGTTGGTAAAAAGGTAGAACGGCAGGCAGCAGGATTCCGTATCCCAGAAAGCGTGCCCGTTGTACGCTTCGCCCGTCATGCCCTTGGCGCCGATGTTGTGGCGCTTGCTGCCGCCGTTGTAGGTCTGCGCGAGCTGGAAGCTGCAAAAGCGGATGCCCTGCTGTTCCGCGGCGACGGCTTCCATGTCCTCGCCGTCCGACGCCTCGATCTGTATGTCGGACGTGGCCCACCACGCGTCCCAGTATTCCCTTTGCGCCTTCAGCGCGTCGTCAAGCGAAACGCGCTGCGTTTCCGCAAGCGCCGCAGCGCCGTCCGACCAAAGCGCCTCTCCGGTTTTTCCGTTAAAGAGCAGCACGGCTTTTTTATCGATGTGGCGGGCCTGACCCTGTCTCAAAAGCAGGGTCATGTTGATGTCGGCGGTCTTTTCGCCGCAAGCATCGGCAGACTCGCCCGCTTCGCCGAGCGCGACGGCCGCATAGACTTCCTGCCCCGACAGCGTCGTTCGGGACTGCATCTCGATCTTTCCGGGTTTCGTTTCCGTACGGGTGTCCGTCCAGAAGCATTTTTTGTAGCCTTCGTGAAGGGTGTCAAAGGACAGGCCACAGGAAAGCGCGATCTCTCCGGTGAAATTCAAAGCCTCCAGCGTTATTCGCTGGTAGGCGCGCTCGCGGCGGATCATATCCAAAAAGCGCAGGAATGTCAGGCGGACTTCCTTGCCCGAGGCCGTCTTCCATACGAAAGAACGCGTGAGCGTGCCTTCCCTCATGTCCAGCGTGCGCTCGAAGTCACGGAAAGAAACTTTTCCCAGATCCAGTTTTTCGCCGTCCAGCGTGATCTGTGTCCGCAGCCAGTCCGCCGCAGGGATCATGAAGTGGGTATGGTCGACAATCCCGCGGTAGGATTTGTTCAGGTTTTCAATGTCGTAGACGCCGTTTACATAAAAGCCCCTCAGGCTGTCGACCGACCCGCCCTCGTCGAAGCTTCCGCGCACGCCCATCGTCTCGTTGGCAAGGGAGAATACGGATTCACTGACCCTGGCGTACGCCGGATCGAAGCCTTTTTCGACGATCTTCCAGGGATCGACTTTGAAATAAATATCAGCGATCTTTGCCATATTGCGCCTTCCTTTAATCGTATCAGCCTTTGACGCCGACGGAGACGGTGTTTTCCGTCAGCTGCTTTTGGAAAATGAAGAACAGTATGATGGGCGGCACCATCGCAAACACCACGGAGCGCATCAGTGCGTCGGCGTTCACCGTCTGTTCCGTACTGAACACGAACAGCCTCACCATGACGGTCTGCTTGTCCGGGCCGCGGAGTACGAGGTACGGCAGCAGGAAGTCCGACCAAGCGGCGTTGATCGCGAAGATCGACACCACCGCACAGATGGGTTTGGACATCGGCAGCACGATGCGGAAGAACGCCTGCAGGCGGCTTGCCCCGTCGATGCGGCTGGCCTCGATGATGGAGGCGGGCAGGGACTCAAAAAACTGCACGAAAAGTATCACGTACATCGCGTTTGCCCCGAACGAGAGCCAAAGCGGCAAAAACGAGTTGCCGAGGTGTATGTTCTGAATGTTCATGAACAGCGGAACGATGCTGATTGTAGGCGGCATGAGCAGAGAGAGCATGATCAGCTTTTTCACCGCGCCGTGTCCCTTGGGCTTGAGGATCCCTATGCCGTAGCCCAGCAGCCCGTTGAAGACCAGGGCGCTCAGCACGCTGCCCGCCACGGAAAAAAGCGAATTCAGATAGTTTCTGGAGATCGCCAGCTGTTTCCAGGTGTTTACGAAGGGTTTGGGGCTCAGGGAGGCAGGCAGGATCGACGTGCTGGACAAAAACTCCTTTAAGTCCTTAAAGCCCGCAAGCGTGACCCAGAGCAGCGGAAAGACCGCGACGACGACCACGAGGGCGCACAAAAGCAGTATCCCCGCGTAGCCGAGCTTTACCGGGGCCGAGTGCAGATCGTATTCCCTGATCACACCGGTATGCTGTATCTTTTTCATGCAAGCGCCCCCTCTCAATCCCAATCGGACTCTTTGCGATTGAAATAGGAATAAATCGCCGTCATCACGAGCAGTATCAGCGTGACGATCACCGCCACCGCCGAGGCCTTACCGTAATTCATCGCGCCGCCGAAGGCGTACTGCCACATCAGCTGCATCAGCGAAAGCGAGGCGTTGTCCGGCCCGCCCTTGGTAAGAACCATGGGCTCGTACATGATCTGGAACACCGAAATGATCTGCAAGATCAGCAGCGTGGCCGCGAGCTTGCTGATCGCGGGGAGCGTGATGTGGATCACCCTTTTCCAGACGGACGCGCCGTCTATGGCAGCCGCTTCGTACAGCTCCGGGCTTATACCGGCCATGCCGGCCATGTAGATCAGCGCCGTCGCGCCCGCCCCCTTCCAGGTGGCGATCGATATGATGATGGGAATGACCCATTTCGAATTCGTCAGATACGACTGCGCGGGCACGCCCAGCCTCTTGAGCAGTATGTTCAAAACGCCCGACTCCGAGCCCGAAAAGAACGCGGACCAGAGAATGATGACCGCAAGGCCCGGCAGCATATTGGGAAGATAGACCGCCGTTCTGAAAAAGCCCTTTGCGCGGGTCGTCTCCCCTATGATCATCGCAAGGAATATCGGCAGCACGAAGCCGATAACGAGCGACCAAAGGGTGTAGGAGAACGTGTTGAGCAGCGCCTGTAAAAAGTCGTCCTTCCCGATGACGCTGACGAAGTTGTCCAGACCTACGAAGTTCTCCAGTTCCACGTTTCGGGTCCTGTACAGGCTCATCTGTATGCTCTCGAGCAGCGGCTCCCATACGAAAAACGTCATCAGCAGCAATCCCGGCAGCATGATCAGCCAGGACCCGATATTGCCGCGCAGCTTCGCGTGGCCTTTCGGCTGGGTCTTGCTTTGGGCCATCAAAAAACACCTCCGGCCAAATGGGTTTCAAGAAAAGCATGCCGGCTTTTTTCGTGTGACCGGCATGCTTTTCGTTTCTTTCACGTCAATAATCGTTGATTTCGTCGTCCAGGTATTCCTGGAAGGATTCTTCCGCCTTGCGCAGCGCTTTTTCGATGTCGGCGCCCTCTTTGGTGATCACGCGCTGGATCACCGCCGTGAGCTCGCGGTACAGCTGCTGGGCAAATACGGGTTCCTCGGATTTGAGGGTGATGGTGCCCTCGGAGATGGAATCGAAGAAATCCGCGTACAGGCGCATGTCGACGTTGCAGAATTCGTCCACGATCTCCTGCTTGGCGGCGTTGTAGGCCTCGTCGTTCCAGGCGCTGATGGCGGGCAGGACGGGTGCGCCGCGGTCGCGCTTGGCGGCGTAGTCCGCGCGCATGCCCTGGATGATGTCCTCGTCCAGGAAGGGCAGCTTGCCCAGGATCTTGAGGTAGGCCATCAGGGCGATGGACTGTTCGTAGCTGATGTCCGGCGCGAACATGTAGCAGGTGCCGCCCGCCAGCGCATAGCGGCCTTCGGGTCCCGCGGGGAAGGGGATCAGCGCGAAGTCTTCCACGGGCAGGCCTTTATTGGCCGTGGGCTGATCCACGGAATCGTCCGCGGCGAAGTTCATCGCCGCCTCGCCCGTGCCCAGAAGGGAGTGCGCGCCGGCCCAGTCGGTCGTGGTGGCGTCGACGTTCAGTATGTCGTATTCCCAGCGCAGATCGCGCATGTACTCCATGGCCGCGATGCATTCGGGAGAGGTGAAGTTGCAAACCCAGCGGCCGTCCGCGTCCTGATACTCCAGCGCGTTTTCGCCCACGCAGCCGAAGTTCCACGCGATGTTCGTAAAGAGCCAGCCGCCGTAGGTCTCGCTGGCCGGGAAGACCAGACCGGCCTTGCCCGTCTCTTCGCGGATGATGCGGCCGTACTCGGCGAGTTCATCAAGGGTCTTGGGATAGAGCGGCAGACCATTTTCGTCGATGAGCCCGGCTTCGCGGAACAGCTGCAGGTTGATGTGCATGCCCAGCACATAGCCGTCGCGGGGCAGACCGAAGATGCGGCCGCTGTCGTCGGAGAGCATCTCCATATAAGAGGGGCTGAATTGATCCAATACGCCGAATTCCTCCAGCGCGTCGGTGACGTCGCCCACCAGATTCTGGCTGATCAGAAGCTGCGGATCGGTAAACGGTGGCTGGAAGATGCTGGGGGCCGTGCCGCCCTTGGCCATGGGTACGTAATTGCTCAGGGTGTAGGAGTAGTAATCCGGCACCAGCGTAACGTTCGGATACTGCTTGGCCATAGTCCGCCTGTATCCTTCAAAGAGCTCCTTCTCGGCTTCCGGCGCCGTATCCGCCGGCCAGTTTCCCAGCGTGATCGTACAGGTCAGATCCGCGTCGATCACTTCTTCTGCGAAGGCAAAGGAAACGCCCGCCAGCATGCACAGGGCAAGAAGCAGCGCAATCGTCCTTGACAGCTTGCTCATTGTTCTACCTCCTCGTTCATACTTCCGTACTTTTCGTTAGGTTTAACGCTAAACTACAGCTGTATTATACCGCTCCCCCATCCTTTTGTCAATGCGAAAATGAGATTTTCCGAAGGAATCCTTTTGTGATCCGACGGTATAAGAAAAGCCCCGGACCGAACGCCTTTTTCGGGCGCAGCCGGGGCCTGTCTTATTTCGTCCGTTTCAGAACGGGGAACCGCTCTCACAGTAAGCGGCGGTGAAGGCTTTGTTTTTCTGCGGGTTTACGCATCTGCCCGGAAGGCCGCACGTGATCGCCCAGAAAGAATTGCCGTTTGCGCCGTAATTGAAGCTGCCGGGATAATCGTAGCTCGTCGTGAAGGTCGCTTTTGCCGTGCTCACCCATCGGCCGCTGCGCGAATAAGCCCGAAAGTTCGTAAGCTCCATGGAGCGCACTTCGGGAGCCGTCGAGGGCATATAGTTTTCGAGAAATGCGCAGGCGTTCAGCATACGGGCGCCGGCAATTTTCAGGTCGTACTCCATCAGCAGCTTCCAGCGCTGTCCGTTTTCCAGGTCGCACACCCACATGGAAAGGTGGTCGGTGCCGGTTTGGCTGCTGTAGCCCAGCTGTAAAAGCGTCCTGTACGAATGTCCTTTTTGCCAGTCGTATCTCACGGAGCAGTGGTAGCCGGTCCCTTCGCCGTCGAATTCGTACTCGTCGTAAAGGTCGCTGCTGTAGACGAGCTCCGGGCGGATGACGCCGCTGTGCCCGCTTTTGTCCGTGTAGTACAGGTTCCACACGGACATGATGGCCACCTTCGTTCCGTCGTAGATCACCTGAAAGCCGGAATAGGCGAGCATTTTGCCGCTGTAGTCGCAGTCGTTGTACACTTTGGAATACTGCTTTTGAAAGGAATCGCTGTACAGATTGAAGTTGGCGCAGCACAGATAGGTGCCTTTGGGCTGATGGTCCGTCTTGAAGTCGACCGCGTACTGCGTGTAGCCGTCCAGCCCCTTGAAGTCGGGATAGCAGACGATATAGGGCGATCTCTTCTTAAGGTCCGTGCGCGACGCTTCACTCTGCGCGGGCATATTCATCGCGCTTCTCCAGAGTTTTCCGCTCGTGAGCGTAAGATAGCTCGTCGTGACGATCTGCTCGTTGACATAGAACGTCACCCTGTACGTGCCGGGCTCGAGCCTGAGCATGTGCATGTGATAGATATGGCAGTTGACCGTTGAGCCGGCTTCGATCGTGAAAGCGCTCCAGGCGAGCTTTTCGCCATCGTTTATGCGGGCGTAAAGGCTTTTGATCGCGACGCGCTTACTGCTGTGCAGCGCAAACTCGAAGGAGATGTACTCGTTCGAAGCGATCTCGTCCAGGGACGCGCTCGTGGAAGGAAGCGTTCTTAAGCGCTTTTCGCTGTTTCTGTCGTAGACCGCAAGCCGCCCTTCCGCGTTCAGATTGTCCTCGGCACGCGCCGGAAGCACAAGCGCGATCAGCACAAGCAGCAAAAGGATGGACAGACCGGGTTTTATGAAAGACTTTTCGGTAAACATGCCGTTTCACCTCGTACGTCCTTAATTTCTTACAAAAGGTTTGGCGAAACAGAGCACGTTTTTGTTCCGCCGTAACGCGGTTCTTATTCAAAACGATCCCGAAACAAATCCGGACGACGAAAGCTGGACTTGCGGCGCGCTTTATGGTAGAATAGCAGTGCGCCATTCTTTGTTCCGATATTGGTCAGGTTTTCCGGCGATCCGGACGGCGCGTAAGGAGGTTTTCCATGGAAATTGAAGAGTTGCTCAGACAAATGACGGTCGAGGAGAAAGCGGCGCTGGTTTCCGGAACGGATTTCATGTACACAAATCCGATCCCCCGGCTCGGAATCCCTTCGCTGTGCATGTCGGACGGCCCGCACGGCCTTCGCAAGCAGAAGAGCTCCGGCGACAACGGTTTTTCAGGCAGCGAACCCGCGACCGCTTTCCCCACCGCCGTGACGACGGCGTCCGGCTGGAATACCGAAAACCTGCGCAAAATGGGAGAAGCCATCGGCAGGGAATGCCGCCATTACGGCGTGCATACGCTGCTTGGCCCCGGCGTGAACATCAAGCGCAACCCGCTGTGCGGCCGCAATTTCGAATACTTTTCGGAAGACCCGTATCTGGCCGGCGCGATGGGCGCCGCAGAAGCGGAGGGCGTGCAGAGCCAGGGCGTCGGCGTGTGCATAAAGCACTTCGCGCTCAACAACAGCGAAAACTATCGCTTTATGGGAAACTCCGTGGCGTCCGAGAACACCATGCGAAGGATCTATTTGAAGCCCTTTGAATACATCGTAAAGCACGCGCGTCCCGCCGCGGTCATGTGCGCGTACAACCGCATAAACGGCGTATACTGTTCCGAAAATAAATGGCTGCTCAGCGACGTGCTGCGCAAGGAATGGGGCTTTGACGGCGTGACGATGACGGACTGGGGTGCTGCGAATGACCGTGCATGCGGCGTAAAGGCCGGCCTCGACCTGGAAATGCCCGGCGATACCCCCATCTGCCGCCGCAGGATACTGGGCGCCGTAAAGGACGGCTCGCTTCCGACGGACGATCTGGACAGTGCCTGCCGAAACATCCTCAGCTGGATCGATCGGTACGTAAAGCCCGCGGACCAAACGCCCGTGGACTGGGAAAAGCACCACGCGCTAGCGGGCGAGATCGCGGCGGACTGCGCCGTGCTGATGAAGAACGACGGCGTGCTTCCGCTAAGCGGCAGGGAAAAACTGCACATCGCGGGCGAACTGTACGAAAACATGCGCTATCAGGGTGCCGGCAGTTCCATGATCAACCCGACGCAGGTCACCACGCCGAAAGGCGCGTTTGAAAAGAGGGGCGTCAAAAGCGTGCCGCTCGAAGAAGCGGATACCGTATTGGTGTTTGCGGGGCTGACCGACGAATATGAATCCGAAGGCTGTGACCGTGAAAACATGCGCCTGCCGGATAAGCAGCTTACGCTGATCGACGATATGGTTTCTTCCAGGAAGAAGGTCGTCGTGGTGCTGTTCGGCGGCTCCGTTGTTGAGCTTCCCTTCAGCGACAAGGTCAGCGCTATCCTCAACATGTTCCTTCCGGGGCAAAACGGCGGCGAGGCCGCGGCGCAGCTGCTGTTCGGGGAAAAGAACCCCTGCGGGAAGTTAGCCGAGACCTGGCCCCTCACGTACGGGGACGTTCCCGGTTCCGACACCTTCGGCAAGACCGTTCAGGAAGTGTACGCCGAAGGCACGGAGGTGGGCTACCGGTACTATCGAAAGCACAATGTTCCGGTGCGCTATCCCTTCGGCCACGGGCTCAGCTATACGACGTTTGAACACAGTCCGTGGCAAAACACGGGGAACACGTACACGCAGACCATAACGAACACCGGCTCCCGCTATGGCGGCGAGGTGGCGCAATTGTATATAGACGGGGAGCTGAAGGGCTTTCGGAAGGTATATCTGAAGCCGGGCGAAAGCCGGACAGTCACGATCACACCGGAAGCGGAAGACGAAACGGCGTATACCGATACTTACGCGGTGCCGCCGCTGCCCGCAAGTTACCCCATCACCATGGATTCGCGGTTTACGGATTTTAGGCAAACTTTTCTTGGGCGCATCATTTACGCTTCGGTCCTTTCCGTGGCCAATAAACAGATCAAAAGCGCAAATAAAATGCCCGAAGGACCCGGAAAAGAGAATGCCCTCAAGGGCGCGCTCTTTCTGAAGCGGATCATCGAGAGCAATTGCCCCCGCGCAATGTCGATGGCGATGGGCAAAAAGCTTCCGTGGAACGTCGCGGAGGGCTTCGTCCACCTGGCCAACGGGCATCTGTTCAAGGGCATCAGGGCCTTCCTTTCTCCCGTGAAGGTGCCCAAACTTCCAAAGGAGGAATAATTCCTTCGACTGCCGCTTTGTGAGGGCGTATGAGCAAGCTTACTTTCATTTTTGTGCATGGCCTGTCCGGCTGGGGCAGCTACGACGCCGCCTATCGGCTGATGCCCTATTGGGGCATGCGCGGCGGAGACCTGATGGCCTGGCTTCGGGGACAGGGCTTTGACTGCCATGCCGCTTCCGTCGCGCCGACCGGCAGCGCGTGGGACAGGGCTTGCGAGCTGTACGCGCAGATTTCCGGCTCCCGTGTGGACTACGGAGAAGCGCACAGCGCAAAATACCGGCACGGCCGCTTCGGCCGGGATTTTTCAGACTGCCCGCTGATCCCGAAATGGGACGATACCGTGCGTCTTGTGCTTTTGGGGCATTCCTTCGGCGGTGCGACGGTCAGGCTTTTGTCCGAGTTGATGGCGCACGGGGACGGCGAGGAAAAGGAAGCGGGCGCGGACAGTCCGCTTTTCCTGGGCGGCATGGGAAGCAGGATCCACAGCGTCGTGGCGCTGGCTTCCCCGATGAACGGCACGACCGCGTACGATATGTTTTCCGACCCTGCCTTCGATCCGGCGAGCGTGAAGGTCCCCCGGTGGAGCAAGGGACTTGCCCGCCTGATGTCGCTGGGCACAAAGCCGAAGCGGGACTACGCAGGTTTCGATATGCACGTCGACAACGCCCTTGCCATGAACGCACGCATCGCGACGCTTCCGCACGTGTACTATTTTTCGGTCCCGTGCAGCTTCACGCACCGGGAGAAGGACGGCACCCACAGGCCCGACAGGGGCATGGAGCCCCTGTTTATGATGCGCTCCATACAGATCGGCGCATACAAAGGAAAAAGCGCGGGCGGTGTGTCGCTTGACGAAAGCTGGCGGGAAAACGACGGTCTGGTCAATACCGTGTCCGCGACGGCTCCTTCCGGTGCTCCGGCAGTGCCGCTGAACGAAGGGAACGTCACACCGGGCGTGTGGAACGTTTTCCCGACGCTGCGCGGCGATCATATGTGGCCGCAGGGCGGCCTCGTCCACAAGCACGACATACGGGATTTCTATCTGAAACTGCTCCGTTTGATCGATGGATTGCCGCCTTTGCCCATATAAGGAAAACGGGCACTGATCACGACGGGCGGCCGCGGCATCGGTAAGGCCATCGCGCTGCTTTTCGCCCGGCAGGGCGCGACGGTCTGCGTCGGCAGCCGAAACGAAGAAGCGCTGGAAAGGACCGTGCGGGAGATACGGGAAATCTCCCCCTCGTCGCGCGGATACGCGCTCGATCTGTCCGATCCTGAAGCGGCCGAACGGGTGTGCGACAAGATGCTGGCAGACGCCGGCGGCATCGACGTGCTGGTCAGCACGGTGGGAATAAACGCAAAAGGCCCCGCGCACGAATGGACCGACGAACAGGGACGCGCTTGGCATGCCGGAATGGACCGAGGCGCCGGCGGCTTACCGGACTTCGCCGGGGATCGTCGAGCCGTAGGAAGGACTGAAGGAAGCGTCCTTTTCCTGCGCTCCCCTGTATGAAACGCAGAGCACTGCCGGGATTTCCGGATGCTCTGCGTTTCATGTTTCGTTCATTCAGCGCAGCTGTTTGCCAAAAGCGATGCTGCTGGGCTTGAAGCCGCTTTTCAGGATCTGTGTACCGTGGTACTCCAAAGAAGGACGGTTCTTTGCGGGGTCTTTCCCGCGGTACCGATAGACGCCGATCGAATCGTCGTTCTGGTTCGCCGCAAGGAGCCAGTTCCCGTCCGGGGAAAACCTGATGTCCCTCGGCCAGCGCCCGGTGCTGTAAACGTCCGCCGCATTCAGTGTGCCGTCTTTTTCGACGGTGAAGAGCATGATCGTGTCGTCCCCGCGATTGGCAGCGACGAGGCCGGTTCGGTCGGGCGTGAATTGCAGCGTTCCGCAATAATTGACCCCCTGCGCGCCCTCCGCGCGCGTCGAAACGGTCTGAATGCATAAGATCGTTCCGTCGTCCTCAAAGCGGTAAACCAGTATCGCGCTGCAAAGCTCGCCTATCACATACAGATATTTGCCGTTTTCGGAAAAGCGCAGATGCCTTGGGCCGTATCCCGCGGGCGTTTCGATGACGGAAGGATTCTCTTTTATCCCGCCGGACGGCGTGTAGGGATACAGAAACACTTTGTCCAGCCCCAGATCGCAGACGGCGAGCACAGTCTTCTGCGGATTCGGTTCCGCGCAATGCACGTGCGGAGCCGTCTGCCGCTGCGCGTCCGCACCCGAACCGCTGTGGCGAACGAGCTTTTGAATCCCGGCGGCCTTCCCGTTTTTCACGATAAACTCAGTAAGCGACCCGCCCTCGTAATTGCAGGCGTACAGGAAGCCGTCGCTTTTGCACAGATAGCACGGACAGGCGGAAAGCGTGCTTTGAAACGATATGCGTTCCATCCTGCCGCCGTCGATCCGTATGCTTTCCACGCCTGCCCCATCGCTGCCTTCCGTTTGCGATACTTCCCGGGTGCAGTAGAGCGTCCGTCCGTCGTCGTCGAGCAAAAGGAAGGAAGGGCAGACCGCTTGGAAGCGATCCGTTATTTCGACGGTACCCATTTTGGCGTCAAAAATGCCGCGCAAGACGACCGCGTCCGGTTCCTTGCTGAAGGAACCGACAAAGAGATCGTATTTCGTTTTGCCGTCGCCTCCTTTTTACCGGCCTTCTGACAGACGCCCGTCTTCGATCGCGACGGCGCTGCCGTCGCGCTTTACGCAGCATCCGCGCAATTCGTACAGGCCCGAATCGACTGGATCGAGCCTGCCGCAGACGAATCCCGGCTGTTCGGGTCTCAGCCCCAGCGCGTAGGCGAAGTAGCAGTACACCGGCACGGCAGACCAGCCGTGGCACAGGCTGCCCGCGTCGTCGAAGTCGGCGTCGCCGAGGATCGTCTCCCAGAACGTGGTCGCGCCGCTTCGCAGCATGTGTCCCCAATCCCGTGCGATCCTTTCAAAGACCCAGCGGCCGTATTGCTTCGGCCTTTTCATCAGCGCGTCGAACTGGAAGATGCTGTAGCTCAGCGTGATCGGCTTAAGCTTTTGCGACGAGAGCGCCCGCAGCACTCCGTCCAGGTTTTCTTCGGGGCAGATGCCCGCGCAGACCATGAGCGCCTGCGTAAGCTCGTCCGCGCCAAGGCGTTCTTCGTTCAAAAGATAGGAACGGTAGTATGAGCGCTCCGCGTCATAGAACGCAGCGTGCGCGCGCTTTGCCAGCGCTTCGGCGGCAGATTCATCATTCGTACCGTCAAGGCCCAGCCACTTTTCGAGCTGTGCCAATCTCCTGAGCGCCAGCACGGTAAAGGCGGCCATCGGCGCGTCGTAGCGCTTTTGGCCCTGCGCAGGGGTCGGCGCGGTCTGGCCGTCGAGCCCTTCCGTCCATTCGTAGAAGTTCCATATCCCCTCCCGATCCCGGGCGGGAACGAGTCCCGTGTGATCGATCCCGCTTAGAAGGCCGTCCGCGACGGTGCGTGCCGTGGGCAGCATTTCCAGCGCAAAGTCCCTGTCGCCCGAGTAGAGATAATACTCCTCGAGCTGCACTATGAACATGGCCGTGAACGAAGGGATGGTGACGGGCACGCGCGCCGGGGCGCACAATTCCAGCAGTCTGTCTTCCCGAAGGCCCAGCGCCAAAAGCCTTATCGAAGCTTTTGGCATGTCGTATTCGCCCAGCGCGTAATAGCCGCAAAGCATCTGGTTGCGCGAGTCCATCGTGTAAAGGGCCTGCTCCCGCCAGGGGCAGTCCTCGTAGTGCTCGTGCATGCAGGTTCTCAGCGTCCTTACGCTCGTTTCATAGATCATCTGATGCAAACGGTCCGATACGTGAAACTTGGGCACTTCGCTGACGGGATAGACGGTCGGCTGTATTCCGGCATAGTACAGGCGGAACGAATGCGCGTAGACGTACAGCGCCATGTACCTGAGCCCCAAACGGCGCATGGGATTGACGAAGCGCGTGCGTCCCTTCGGGAGCCGGAGCCTCGCCGCGAAATTGCGCCGGCCGACATAGGTGCGCAGGCGAAGATCCTTCGTATGCTCGCCCCAACCGATCAGGACTTCCGCTTCTTCAGGCAATTCGATGTCGATGTCGGTTAAGCCTGCGTCCTCCTGCCCCAGGTCGAGCAGCACATAGACGCCGTCGCCCCTGTCCGCGCGGAAAGTAACGCCCGAGTCCGAAGGAAACGCGGGGCGGCTGCGCAGGCCCGTCAGTTCATGAAGCGGGAGATACGACAAGGCGGCGTACTGCATCCTTTCGGCGTATGTGCCCTTTCCGGCGTCCGTAAAAAAACCGCCCGTCACGAGCGAGCACTTTGCCCGCGGCAGACGCATGAGCTTTGGAACCGGCCTCAGACAGAGGTCCTGCGGCCCTTCGGTGCGCACGGACGGAACAAAAGCCGGGGCATCCGCGCAGGCGTCATAGGCAAACGTGAAGCCGAGCTGATGCGTGATGAAATCGATGGGTCCGCTCCGATAGTTCGGATGCGGCGCGCAGAGCGTATTTTCGTCGCTTGCGCACAGGCGCGCCCCACTTTCGCTCAGCACGCTGAAGATCAGCCCCGGCATCCCTGCGCGGTATACGGAGCAATCGACGCCCGGCCGCCAGACGGCGATCTCAAGCGTATTGATTCCTTCCGCGAAAGAAACGTCCAGCGCATCGTAAACCTTGTATTCCGGATAATCCGCGTACTGTCCCTCGCCGACCGGTTCGCCGTTCAGCGCCGCCGAATACTGCCCGTCGACGGACAAATAAAGCTTGCCCGCGCCGCGGGGCGCAGTGAATTCCCTACGAAACAGCGTATACTCGTTTTCGACCGTTTTCCAGCTGTGCCAGATCCAGTCTGCGCCTTCAAATACCATGCCGCTTCCTCCGTTATGATCGCTGCGCGTATTATACCATACTTCCGCCTGCTCCGCAACGTTTCCAAAAAAGACTCCGGGCGCGCACCCGGAATCTTCGTCATTTTTGCGCTGCGCCGGAATGTCTCTGCCCCGGCAGTCTTATATGATCTTGGACAGGAAGCTCTGCGTTCGCGGGTTGCGGGCCGCGGTGAATATCTCCTGCGGCGTTCCCTGTTCGACGATCTTGCCGCTGTCCATGAAGATGACCCTGTCCCCGACTTCACGGGCAAAGCCCATCTCGTGGGTCACGACGACCATCGTCATTCCGCTCCTGGCGAGCTGCTTCATGACGTCCAGCACCTCGCCGACCATCTCCGGGTCGAGGGCGCTCGTAGGTTCGTCGAAAAGCATCACGTCCGGCTTCATGTTGAGCGCGCGCACGATGGCCACGCGCTGTTTCTGCCCGCCCGAAAGCTGGTTCGGGTAAGCGTCGGCGCGGTTGCGCAGGCCCACGCGCTCGAGCAGCTCCAGCGCGTCCTGCCTGGCCTGTTCGGGCGGAACGTGCTTGAGTTTGATCGGCGCGATGGTCATGTTTCTAAGGATCGTCATATGCGGGAAAAGATTGAAGTGCTGAAAGACCATGCCCATGCGCTGGCGGTGCAGATTGATGTTCACGCCGCCGGAAGCGAGGTTCACGCCCTCAAAGATGACTTCTCCCGCCGTGGGCCTGTCGAGCAGGTTCAGACAGCGCAGAAAAGTGCTCTTCCCGCTGCCGGACGGGCCGATTACGACCACGACTTCGCCGCGCATGATGTCAGCGTCCACGCCGTTCAACGCCTTTATCTTGCCGCCCGCGAAGTGTTTTTCCAGGCCCCGCACGGAGATCAGCGCCTCCTGTCCCGATTTGTCAGGATTTATGTTCACTCGAACGAAGCCTCCTTTCCAGAATCGCCACGAGCTTGGTAAAGAACATCACGACCCCGAGGTAGATGAGCGCGACCGCGATCAGGGGCATGAACGACGAATACGTCACGGAGCGGATGATGTCTCCGCCCTTGTTCAGGTCCTTGACGGCCACGTAGCCGGAGACGGAGGTCTCCTTGAGCAGGGCGATGAACTCGTTGGCCAGCGCCGGCAGTATGCTTTTGAAGACCTGCGGCATGATGACGTAGAGCATTGTCTGTATGTAATTGAAGCCGAGGGAAGAGCCGGCTTCGAACTGCCCTTTGTCGATGCTCATGATGCCGCCGCGCACGATCTCCGCCACGTACGCGCCGGAGTTGATGCCGAAGGCGAGTATGGCGCTGACCGTGCCGTCAGAGGTGGACGCGAATATGATCAGGTACATGATCAGCAGCTGCACCATGACGGGCGTGCCTCGAATGATCGTAAGGTACGCGCCGCATACTTTGTCCAACGCCTTCAGGCAGGTTTTCCAGATGCCCGGGCGTATGTTTTCGTTGTTCAGTTCCCATGTGGAGCGTATCACCGCGACGATGGCGCCCAGGATCACGCCCATCAGGCCGCTGACGAGGGTTATGAGCAGGGTGATGCCGAGTCCCTTGAGCAAATACTGCCAGCGGGAATCGTCCAGAAAATTCAGCTTGAATTGGGCGACCAGCGTATGCAGATGCTTGCCCGGCATGATCTTGGCTGCCGTTTCAAAGATCCTGATCGCAAGCTGCTCCTCGTCGCAAGTTCCGGAATAGTCGAACTCGGCGCAGATATACGCCTTTTCGTAGGGCGAGGCGAACAGGCAAAGCGTTTGCCCTTCGCTTTGCTTAAACCAGCCCGGGTAGCTCTTCCTGGCCTTGCTCGCGGCCTTGTTGGTGCCGTCCTGCGGATAGGTGAATACCGTTTCCCGAAAGCCCTGTTCTTTGAGTTGATCTGCGTTTGCAAGGTAGGCGTAGATGTGCAGCGTCATTTCCTCGGGGGCGCTTCTTCGATTGCTTGACAGGTTCAGGTCGAATTGCGTGGTCAGCGCGTTCCCGTCCCTGTCCTCGACGTCCTTCATCGACTTGAAGCCGGACGGGATCGAAACGTCGCCCAACTGCACATAACGCTCCTCATCCGCGAAATAGGCCGTGAGGGTCGTCGCCTTCGTGTCGTCCAGGACCCAGAATTCCGTGAATTCCCGGCCCTGCCCTTCGAGCTTTTCTTTGTGTTTCCCGTCCGTCACATACAAAAGGCCGTCCTTTTCTATGTGCGCGTCGCCCTCGTTGACGACATAATTCTTGCCGTCCGCGATCACCTCGTAGCGCTTTACGGGCTCGAGCGTGTCCGCATCGATAAAAAGCGCGCGATAGCACCAGTAGCACAGCAGCAGCGCCGCCGCTATGCTTACGAAAATAACGATCGCGCGTTTCAGCTTTTTGTTCATAGTTCTCCTGTCGTATTCAAAATGAAGGGGCCTTGCAGCCCCTCCATTTCGAGCCATGGTTTATTCTGATGCGAGCGGGAAATACGTCACTCTTCCACGGGGATGTAGTAGGCGACGATCTCGGCGATCGTGCCGTCCGCGATCAGTTCCTCCAGCGCGGCGTCGATCCTGGAAAGCAGCTCCGTGTTGTCCAGCGCGATGGCGATGGCGTACTCTTCCTCGCTGTAGTCGGTTTCAAGGAGCTTCAGCCCTTCATTTGCGTCCACGAAGGCTTTGGCGGGATTGTTGTCGATGATGACGCAATCCACTTTGCCAACCACCAGTGCGGCCACCGCGTCAGCGCCGGTCAGGAACTGCAGCACGTTGTCCGGACCGAAATCGTCGGTGCAGTAGATGTCGCCCGTGGTGCCCTGCTGCACGCCAATCTTGTAGCCCGCGTTTTCCGCGTAGAGGTCGTCGAGGCAGGTGATCGGGCTGTTTTCGGGCACGATGATGGACTGAACGCCCGTGGCGTAGGTCACGGTGAAGTTGACGCTCTGTTCCCTCTCGGGAGTCTTCGTCATGCCGGCCATCGCGAAATCGATCTTTCCGCTGGCCACGGCAGAGATCAGACCGCCGAAGTCCATATCGAGGATCTCGAGGTCATAGCCCAGCTTTTCACAGATCGCGGCGGCGATCTCGGCGTCTATGCCGACGATCACGCCGTCTTCATAAAACTCGTAGGGCGGAAAAGCGGCGTTGGTGCCCATGATAAGGGTATCGGCAAAAGCGCACGTGCTCATGAACAATACGACGGCCAGTAAAATAGCGCTGATCTTTTTCATCGGTGTTTCCTCCTGATTTGAGTATGTGCTGATTATACAACATTTCTGCATAATATGCAATATGATCCGGCAATATTTAACATAATATACATTTTTGATGTATATTTAATCAGCAATCGTTTTAAAGGATCGGAAACTGACAGGCGCGCGTTCCGCGTTCAGAGAAGCTGCGCCGCGAGGCGCACGGTCATAAGCAGCAAAACCGCGATCATCGCGCGGCGAATCAGACGGGCGCCCTTTGTGAGCGCCAGCTTCGCGCCCAGCCACCCGCCCATGACGGAGCAGACCACGGCGGGCAGCGCCAGCGCGTACAGAACGTTCCCGGCAGCGATCCGCGTTGCGAGAGAGGCCACGTTGCTGAAGAGGTTGACCGGCTTTGCCGTGGCGGAGGCGGTCACCATGTCCATTCCCGGAAGATGGGTAAACAGCAGGATCAGGAACGTGCCCGCGCCGGGCCCGAAAAAGCCGTCGTAGAAGCCGACCACAAAGCCGATAAGGGCGCATACGGGATACAGCTTTCGTGGAATGGGTTTGGTTTCTTCTTTTCTGTCTTTTTTGTTCAGCAGCACGAGCAGGCCGACGAGCGGTATCGCAAACACCATGAAAATCTGCATGACCCGGTTCCCGACCGCCATGGCGGTGCGGGTGCCGAGCCAGGAACCCGGCAAGGCCGCAAGGGCGGCGACGGCGGCGGGAACGACGAGAAGCCTGCCGCTTTTATAGTACCAGACAGTGGCCGTCAGCGAGCCGAACATCGAAGAAAACTTATTGTTTCCCGAGGCGAAGTCGTAGTTCAGCCCCGCAAGCGTATAGGCGGGCAGGGAGATCAGTCCGCCGCCGCCCGCGACGGCGTCCACTGCGGCTGCCAGAAATACAAGGGGCAGCACGATCAGGTACATTTGAAAGGTGATCTGCATAGACCTGTTTCTTATCGCTCTTTGTTCACGGCTGTCCCAGGCTCACACCGGCGCTTTCGGCGCATCCGGCAAGATAATCGTAGGCTGCCTTATACTGTTCGTTCGTCTGCATGTGCTCCATCAGAACCGGCGCGTCTTTGGGCAGATATCTGTCAATGATCGAAAACACCCGCGCAAAATCCAATTCGCCCTTGCCGGGAGCGCATTCCCTGAGCACCGCGGTAAGCTCGGTAGGCTGCATGTACGTGTCTTTGACGTGGGTGCTTTTGATGTAGGGCGCAAGCTTCGAAAAGCATTCTTCGATAAACGCTTCCGCGCCGAGGTAGCGCCTTGGGCAGTTGATCATGTTCACAAAGTCCATGTGCGCGGCAAACTGTTTTCTGTCCACGTCGCGGATAAGCTTCAGATACTCGTCCGGGCCGTCCGGCACCATCCAGGGCATCGGCTCGATGCAGTAAAACGCGCGCTTCGGCTGCACGCTGTCGAGGATGTCGCGGGTTATCGAGACGATCCTGTCATAGGTTTCTTCGGTATAATTGCTCCTGTCCGCCGCGTCCCAGCCCGCCTTCGAGGAAGTTCCTACGATGTTCACGCAGCAGGGTACATTTCTTTCCTCGGCCAGACGCAGCTGCGCCTTGGCATACGCTGTGTTTTCCTTCGCCCTGGCTTCGTCCGGGTCCATCAGGTTTTTCCAGACGCCCACCTCCGCGATAGTTACGCCGTGTTTTTGCGCGATCTCGCAGTACGCGTCCGCTTCCTTACGGGGCGTACGGCAGTCGAACGGCGCGGCGATGGCCCTAAAGCGCGAGGCGAGCAGCATTTCCTCCCATTGGCTTACGCTGTCCCAGGGGCCTATGATCGTTCCGCCGAGTTTCATGGTTTTCAGCTTCCTTTCTGTGAAGGGGGCCGAAAACAGCCGGTCTCCTTCACGGGTCGTCGTTTTCGTGTGATCCAATCAGGCTTATTCTGCCGCCTTTTCGAGCGAACTGTCCGTCAGGCGGTAGGTCGTCCAGTCGTCCATCGGTCGTTTCTGTGATTCCAGGCTCATTTCCGAAGGCCGTATTCCCCGGTTCTATTTCAATACGTCGTACAGCGCGCCGAGAAGGGCGCCGGTGTCGTCGCATTTATGCTCCCAGTAGAAGACGCCGCCGTAACCGTTGTCGAGCACGTACTGCGCCTTGCAGC
>JAFPWH010000019.1 GCA_017395065.1 Clostridia bacterium
ACCCCCAAGACCGCCGCAGCCGCGACAACGCCGACCCCCGCCGTCCCTGCAATCGGATTTCTGCCAAAGGTGGCAGTCGTTGACCCCATCAAGGGAACACCCGCAGAGGCGAAACCCGCGACACCCGCCAAGACGGAAACCAAGCCCGCCGCCCCTGCAAAGGTGGAGACAAAACCAGCAGCGGAGACCAAGCAGGAGAAACCGACCGAGGCGGCCAAGGAAGCCCCCAAGACGGAGACCCCGCAAGAGCAGCCCGCCAAGGAGACCCCGAAAGAGGCAACACCCGCACCAGCCGCCGAGACGGAGCAGAAGCCCGCAGAACCGACACCAGCACCCGCGCCCGCGCCGATGAGCGCGGAGGAAGCCGCCGCCGCCGCGATACGCGCCGCCGAGGAAGCCGACCGCAAACGCCGCGAATCCCTCGCGGAAATGCAAAAACGACTTGACGAAGAACTTGAAAAACTCAACCACAAGCGCGAAATTGCAGAAAAGCGGGAAATGTTCATCAAATGCCGCGAGGATATAGAAAACTATATCGGCGAACTGGAGGACGAAGAAGAATTTGAAACGAGTATCTGCCGCCTCTCCTTTGAACGCTTCACGAAAGACGGTTTAAACCGCGAGGAGTTCAAAAAGGTGATGACCGTTTCAAATACGGCAATCGTTAAAAAGTTCTGCGAGGCGATGGGCGCGGAAATTTGCGCCAAAGTCGGCGAGATTGAAAATGAACTACTGACCGCGTAGCCCTGCAAAAAAGCGGAGAGGCGGCGCACAAAGTCAGACCGCGCCGCCCCTCCTTTTTCACAATCAAATTTCATTTCAGAGAGAAACAAAACTTAATTCTGCAAAAGTATGAAAAATATTGATACCAACACGGGCGAAGTTTTAGAAACAATCCCCGCCCGCCCGATGACCGAAAAGGAGAAGAACCGCGCCGCACAATTCGACAGACTTTTAGCGGCCAGCGCGGAGGCGCGAGCCATACGCGAAATGATGATTAGAGAAGCCAAAAGCGAGGCGCAGACGTTTTTTTTGCTCTCCCAGCCGCTGAACTACTTTATATTAAATTTCGTGTACGCACCCGCCGAGGAGGGCACAACGGAGTTTAAAAAGTTCAACGAGTGGAAAAGTGAGGGCTACACCATAAAAAAAGGCTCCAAAGCGTTCCCCGTATGGAGCCAGCCCACCAAGCGCGAGAAGAAAGAGCAGGACGGCGAGACCGCCAGCGCACCCGCGCCAACTCCCGCACTGATGGAGAACGCCGACGGCGCAGGCGAGGAGGACAGCACCCACGGCGAGCGCGAACGCTTTAATATGTGTTATTTGTTCAGCAATTTGCAAGTGACACGCCGCGACCAGCCCGCCAGCGCGGAAGAAGCGACCGAGACGGCAGAACCTCAGGAAGAACCCGCCGCCGCGTTCCTGCAGCCCGAGCCGATAGAAGAACCCGAACCGATAGAAGTTTTTTAGAAAGGAGGCGCACAATGTTTAATGTATTTATCCCCGCCCATCTTCTGCCGTTACTGCTTCACGGAAAGCGTGACGGAATAACCGAGGAGGAAGCCAACGACACCGCCATTTTTGCGGCAAAATTCGCCTTTATCCTGCCGCTGCCGCTGGAACACTATTTCACCCCGAAAGAGGGACAAAAAACGCAGTTCTGCCCATTTTTCAACGATGTGACCGCAACGCCCGCGAAATGTTACATTTTCGCAATCCCGACAGGGGAGGAGCAAGGA
>JAFPWH010000006.1 GCA_017395065.1 Clostridia bacterium
AACCTCACCTTTCGTAGCGCGCCAATGCGTTTAACTGAATTTTACACTATCCGGCAAGATGCTGTCAAGGGGCTGTTGCATCAAAACGAATACGCCCGGCGCAGCCATAAACATTGCGTACACGTACCGTCAATGCGTAAAACGCAGTTCCCCGCGTATACCTCCGTAGCGGCGGCAACCTGCCGCCATAAACCTTGCATATACGCACCACCACTGCATAAAACGCAGTTCCCCCGCGTACATCTCCGTAGCGGCGGCAATCTGCCGCCATAAACATCGCGTATACGCACCGTCAATGCATAAAACGCAATTCCCCCGCGCGTCCGCCGCGCCCATGGCGGCAGATTGCCGCCGCTACAGATAAAGCGCAATATTGTCGCCCCGAATCGAATCTCCCGGTCTGCGCCGCATATACCGCCGCGCTTCCCTCCCCCATTGTAAACGAATTTCAACCAAAGCTTGACCTTTCGCCGCTTTCGCCTTCCGTCCTGCGCGATTATAATGTAATTTTGAGAATTCACCACCGGAGGTGTCGCAATATGTCTTCCATGTCTCCCGCCGCGAAAGAAAAGCTTTCGGCCTACGCGCAGATCGTTCTGGGCTGCGTTCTGGGCGGCGCGGCGTACCCGCTGTTCATGACCCCGAACAAGATCGCCCCGGGCGGGCTGACCGGCGTGGGCGTGATTCTGAATCACCTGTTCAGTCTGCCGGTCGGCATGTCTTCTTTGGTCCTGAACGTTCCCCTGTTCGTCGTCGGCTACCGCTCGATCGGCCGCATCTTCGCCTTCCGCAGCCTGATCGCTACGCTGCTGTTCTCCGTTTGCATTGACATACTGCCCTTAAAGGCGATGACGCTCGATCCGCTGCTGGGCACGCTGTTCGGCGGCGTGCTGCTGGGCATAGGGCTCGGGCTGATCCTGCGTGGCGGCGCGACCACCGGCGGCAGCGACATGGCCGCACGCATGGTGCACAAGCGCTTCAGCTTCATCACCGTGGGCTCTTTCCTCTTCGTCATCGATTTCGTGGTCGTCATCTGCGCGGGCTTCGTGGTGGGCAAGAGCGAGGCGCTGTACGCGCTGATCAACATCTACGTGTCCGCCCGCGTCGTCGACCTCGTGATGACCGGCTTTTCGGGCGAAAAGGCGTGCTTCATCATGAGCGACAGCTGGGAAAAGATCACTGCCCGGATCCTGAAGGAGCTCAACAGGGGCGTTACCCTGATGGACGCGCGCGGCGCGTTCACCCGCCGGGAGCGCCCGGTGGTGCTGTGCGTCACCTCCCGCCAGGAGGTCATGCACGTAAAGGGCATCGTGCGCGACGAGGACGAGAGCGCCTTCATGTTCGTGACCGAAGCCCACGAAGCCCTGGGCGAGGGTTTCAAACGATTGACGGAGGAATAATAACCCATTCCGGACGGGAACAGGCGCATATTCGTACAGTATCACGGGGTTGACCCAAATTCACAATTTCTCCGTAGCGGCGGCAATCTGCCGCCACAGAGCATCGCGTAAACGCAATAACGACGCATTGAGGCGACAAAGACGCGCCTGCATCGTAGCGGCGGCAATCTGCCGCCACAAAGCATCGCGTAAACGCAAAAAACGACGCATTGAGGCGACAAAGACGCGCCTGCTCCGTAGCGGCGGCCTTCAAGGCCGCCATGGGCGCAGCGTATAAGCGGAAAATCGTGCTTTACGCTGCGCTTTTTGTATACGCATCGCCCTTGGCGGCAGATTGCCGCCGCTACGGAGATATTTTCGTGTTGCTTTACCGCCTCCGGCATGGTATAATGCTTTCGCGCGAACCCCGGCAGCGAATACCCGCACCGGATCGGACGGCTCAGCGACTGTGTCGGCACCTACGTGATGTACGACAGGGACGAAAAAGACCCGTCCGTCCGCTACAAATCCGCCCAGCCGCGCTTCGGCTTCGAAAACGGCAAAAAAATCGAGGAGCCCGCTTATCTCCTGGGCTCGGCGGACCTGATTAACTGGAAGCGCGTAAGCGACGCGCCCGTGACCCCCTCCTACGACCGCCTGTGAACCGGGCGCATCTTACATTCAAGCAAAAGAAAGGAAAAAACAATGAAAACACTGATCGTTTATTTCAGCGCGGAGGGACACACCGGAAAGCTGGCGAAAGACCTCAGCGAAATAACGAAGGCCGACCTGTTCGAGATCGTGCCCGAAAAGCCCTACAGCGCTTCGGACATCCGCTGGACGAACCCCCTTGCCCGCTGCAACCGCGAAAAGTTCGGCAAAAAGGACGTGGCCTTCACCGGAAAGGTGGACGCCTGGGAGCAGTACGAGGCCGTGTACCTGGGCTTTCCGATCTGGTACTACGGCGCGCCGAACATCGTAAACAGCTTCTGCAAGACCTACGACTGGACGGGAAAGAAGCTGTGCCTCTTCGCGACCTCCGGCGGCAGCGACATCGGAAAGACCGCCGAAAAGCTGAAGCCGTACCTGAAGGGCGACCCCGTCATCACCTGGGCCGGCGTCTGCCGCGCGGCCTCCGAAATCAAACCGATCCCGGCCGAATGACGCCGGGAACAAAGGAACCATGATCAAAGCGCGCTACCCCTGGGGCTCGTTTCTCAAAAAGATCGCCGTAATCGCGGTCCCCGTGGCCCTGCAGAACCTGCTGGCCACCACCGGCTCCATGGTCGATACGATGATGATCGCCTCGCTTGGAAAGCCGGAGGTCGGCGCGGTGGGGCTCTGCGCGCAGTTTTCGTCGCTGATGTTCGCCGGCTACTGGGGCTTCGTCGGCGGCGGGATGCTGTTTTACGCGCAGTACTGGGGCGCGGGGGACGGCGGCGGCATAAACCGCTCGTACGGTCTCACGCTCAGCTGCATGATGACGGTCGGGCTTTTGTTCGGCCTGCTCGCGGTCTGCTTTCCCGAAACCGTGATGCGCATGTACACCGACAAGCAGCACATACGCGATATCGGCGTAAAGTATCTGCGCATCGTCGGCTTCGGCTATCCGCTGACCGTGTTCTCCATGGCCATGGCGGCGCTTTTGCGCTGCACGGGCAAGGTGCGCATCCCCCTTTGGGGTTCGGTCGCGGGCGTCCTTTCGAACATGCTGCTCAACTGGGTGCTGATCTTCGGAAAACTGGGCATAGAGCCGATGGGCGTGCGCGGCGCGGCGCTTGCCACGGTGATCGCACAGGCGGTCAACTGTTCGGTGGTGCTCTTCGCTTCTTACAGGAGCGGACACCCCTACCTGCTGGCGTTCAGGCGCCATTTCCGCTGGACGGTAAGCTTCATAAAGGCGTATCTGTACAAGTGTTTCCCGATCATCTGCAACGAAGTGCTGATCGGCCTTGGCAACATGGTCATAAACATCGTTCTCGGCCGGCAGCCGGAGGAGGCCATCGCGGCGCTTGCGGTCTTCCGCACGATCGAGGGGCTGATCATCGGCTTTTTCGCCGGCTTCTCCAACGCCTCCTCGGTGCTCGTCGGCACCGAGGTCGGCGCGGGCAGGCCGGCCGTCGCCTTTGCAAGGGCGTGGCGGCTCGTGTACCTTTGTCAGGGCTTTATCGCGCTGTTGGGCGCCCTTCTGATCTGCCTGCACGGCCCGATCCTGCGCATGATGGGCATGAGCGGGGAAAGCTTTACGCTGGCCTACGGAATGATAACGATCTACGTGCTCTTCGGCGTCGTGCGCATGGGCAACTGGACGCAGAACGACACCTTCCGCGCCGCCGGAGACGCGCTGCGAGGAACCGTGCTGGAGATCGTATTCATGTGGCTGATGGTTTTGCCGCTCGTTTGCGCAAGCGGCCTCTTGCTCAAATGGCCCACGCTCGTCGTTTTCGCCCTGTGCTACGCGGACGAACCGATCCGCTACGTGCTCATGCAGCGCCACCTCTACAGCGGCAAATGGATCCGCCCCGTGACCCCGGAGGGCCAAAGGGCCTTGCGGGATTGGAAGCCCGACAGAAGGCAGACGGGCGAAGAAGCGTAAAAACCAAAAAAGCGGCAGGCGCCTTCGTCCCATTCGGGGACGGGCGCCTGCCTTTTGCCGGTCAAAAAGCCCGTTTATCTGTAGAAGCAGCTTCCGCCGACGAATTCCCTGAGCAGACTGTTTAAGGGGATCTCATCTTCCACGTCGGCGCTGACCACGTAGTTCAAAAACTTCACCAGATGGCGCGAGCGCGAATAGTTGGGGTCGTCCGGCGTGATTTTGACCAGCTCGTCGAAGATGTACTTTTTCATGACCGCGAGCTCGTACACCAAGGAGGAGTTGATCATCGCGTCCGCCTGCTCCTGGAAGGGGAAGATGTACTTGTCCTCGCCCCTGCGCACGCTGTCCCACATCGACAGCGTGTCGCCCACGGGCGTCCCACGGAAGGCCTTGTCGCGGACCAGGCGGCGGATCAAACGCGCGTCGGTCGTGCGGATGCGGTCGTGGTCGTCCAGATTTATGTTGGTCAGGGAGCTTATGTAGATTTTGAACTTGTCCGAGGCGGGGATGCTGCCGGTCAGCTTGTCGTTTAAGCCGTGGATGCCCTCGATCAGTATCGGCGCGTCGGTGTCGACCTTGATCTTGTGGGTCTTGTCCGAGCGCTTCTGGGTCACGAAGTCGAAGGTCGGCATGTCCACTTCCTCGCCCTTTAAGATGAGCTTCAATTGCTTATTGATCAGCGGCGTGTCCAGCGCCTCCACGCACTCGAGGTCGGGCTTGCCGTTTTCGTCCAGGGGCACCTTGTCCCTGTCCAGATAATAGTCGTCCAGCGAGAGCTTGACGGGCCTTTTGCCGTGCACGCGCAGGGCGATGGCCAGACGGTTGCAAAACGTCGTCTTGCCCGAGGAGGACGGTCCCGCGATCAGAACCAGCCGCGATCCCTTCTTTATGATCTGCTCGGCGATCGAATTGATCTTCATGTCCACCAGCGCTTCGTTCACGCGGATGAACTCGCGTATCTCGCCGCTTCGCGTAAGGTTGTTGAGGTCCGCGATGTTCTGTACGTTCAAAATCTTGAGCCACTCGTTGCTCTCGGCGAAGGTCGCAAGGAGCTTTGGCATCGGCTTGTAGGGCGAGGGCACGAGCGGGTTCGACTTGTCCGGCAGGCGCATGACGAAGCCCGGGCCCGCCTGATTGAGCGCGAACACGCCGACGTAGGAGGTGTCGTACACCATCGGGCCGTAGAAATAGTTCTTGATGCCGCCGCAGTCGTACAGGCGGATGGTCGGGTTCTTGCGCCACTGAAGCAGCCGGGTCTTGTCGTACTGCTCGCGCGAAGCGAAGTAGTCGATGGCGTCTTTGGTGCTGACTTCGCTGAGCACGAAGGGCAGCTTCGCCTCGCTCAGCAGCCGCATCTCGGTCTCGATCTTCTTGAGCAGCGCGTCGCCGATCTTTACGCCCTGCACGGTTATCAGCAGCCCGCGCCCCAGCGAATTTTCCACGCGCACGCGGGTGTAGGGCATGATGTGCTCGATCGCCATCAGCAAAAGGAAGCGCAGCGACCTTTCGTAGATGCGCCGCCCCTCCTCGTCCGCGAAGGTCAGCGCGCGCGCCTCGCCCTTTGCGGGGGAGCTCAGTCCAAGGCTCCTGCCGCCGATGGAAACGCCCAGCACGTCGCCCAGGTCGTTCCTGCGGCACACGTCGATCCAGTTTTCGCCCTCGTTCACGTCGTATTGTACGCCTTTGTAAGTAAGCATTTTCGGCCTCCGATGTGGTTTTGAATAGTTTGTTTCGCTCTAAATCCCTTCGCACTCTTTTTTGAGCGCTTCGAGAAACGTTCGGCTGAGCAGCAGCCTTTCTTTTGCGATCTGCCGGGCTTCGGGCGTAAAGAGATTCTTTTCCACGAATTCCCTGTCCGCCTCGTGCACCGAATACAGGCTTTCGCCCTCTTCTGCGTACAGCTCTTCTTCTTTGTCCAGCGCGTACATCAGCGCGCGGCTTATGCCCACCGCGCCGCACATGTCCAGCTTGTCCGCGTCGAAGAGGAGCTGCGCCTCGATGCCCGCCCCGCTTGCCGCTTCACGGGAGGAGTGCGCGTCGATCGCGCGCCGCACCTTTTCGACCGTCGCTTCGCCCGCGCCCTGTGCTTTGAGCCACGCGGCGGCCTTTTCGGCGCCGGCCGAAGCGTGGTGCACCGATGGGTCAGCGAGCTGCTCCGCCTGCGCGCAGTCGTGCAGAAGGCAGGCAAGGCGCAGCACGCCTTCGTCCGCCCGGGGGTAAGCTGCCGCAAGGCGCCCGGCGCTTAAGAGCACCCGCAGAAGATGCCCTTTTCCGTGGCTTACGTCCGCGGCGCAGCTAAGCGCATATTCAAGCGCGCTGCACTCCAGCGCGTTCAGCTTTTCCGGCATTTTTACTGCGCCTTTACCAGAAGCATCACGCTTCTGCCGCTTACGGGCGTGTTTCCCGCAAACGTCTTTTCGCCCGGCTCAAAGAACTGTTCGTCCTTTAGCAGCGCGTCCCATTCGCCCGCGGGGAAGTTGTAGTTGATCCTGCCCTGACCGGGGTTGATGACCGCGAGCGCCACGGTTTCGCCGTCCACGCTCCAGAGCACCTCGATGGCGTTTGCGATGATGACATTGCAGCTCACGTCCGCCTGCGTGAGGAACGCGTTTTCTTTTCTCAATGCGATCAGCTTTGCGTAAAAGTCGCGCATTTCAAGCTCGGGGCTTCCCGGCACGAGCGCGTCCCAGGAGATGTTGTTGACCTCGTCGGAGGAAGCGTAGCTGTTGCTGTCCCCCTCCTTGGTGCGCAGCATTTCTTCGCCCGCGAGGAAAAACGGCGTGCCCTTGCCCAGCATTATGATGCTGATGCCCAGGCGGTTCATTTTCAGCCGCGTCTCTTCGCTGTCGCTTTCGTTGGACAGAAGCAGCTTGTCCCACAGCGTGTTGTTGTCGTGGCAGGACATGTAGTTGATGATGCCGTCGTTCTCGACGCCCCAGCTCGCGCCCACGCCCCGCTTTCCGCCGTTTAAGCCGAAGATGACGCGCTGGGCGTTGTAGCTGTTGATGTTGCCGCTGATGTAGCCCTTTTCGAGGGGATCGAAGACGCTGCCCTTTAAGCCGTCGCGCGTTGCGTCGTTAAAGACGGCCACGGCGCCGATGGCGCCCTCGGAGGGCTTGATTTGGCTGATGTTGGCCTGATTGGCCATGAGGTTGGTATTCAGCGGCGTAGTTCCGCCCGTCCAGCCCTCGCCGTAGATGACGGCCTTGGGGTTCAGCGAATGCACGGCCTTCTCCACTTCCTGCATCGTTTGCACGTCGTGCAGCGCCATCAGGTCGAAGCGGAAGCCGTCCACGTGGTATTCCCCGGCCCAGTAATACACGCTGTCCACGATGTATTTGCGCATCATCACGCGCTCGGAGGCCGTTTCGTTGCCGCAGCCGCTGCCGTTGGAGGGCTCGCCGTTTGCGTTGAATCGATAGTAATAGTACGGAACGCAGCGGTTCAGATTGCTGTCCAGCGCGTAGGTGTGGTTGTACACCACGTCCATGATGACGCCCATGCCGGCGTCGTGGATCGCCTGCACCATCTGCTTGAATTCGTTTATGCGCACTTCGCCCTTCTCGGGGTCGGTGGAATAGCTGCCCTCGGGCGCGTTGTAGTTTTTGGGATCGTAGCCCCAGTTGAACTGCCGCCCCTTGCCGGTCTCGTCCACGGTCGCAAAATCGTACACCGGCTGCAGGTGCACGTGGGTCACGCCCAGGTCCTTCAGATAATCCATGCCCGCCTTTTCGCCGGAAGCGTTCCTGAGCCCCGTCTCGGTGAAGGCCAGGTACTTGCCGGGATATTTGCTTTCGCTCAGCTTGTTGCTGAAGTCGCGCACGTGCACTTCCCAGATGATCGCCTCGTTGTAGGCGTCTATGCCGCCGAAATAGCTGTCCGTGTCGAAGCCTTCTGGGTCGGTCGAGCTTAAGTCCACGACCATGCCCCTGTCGCCGTTTACGCCGACGGCCTTCGCGTAGGGATCGACGGCCTCCTGCGTGCCCTCGGCGGTGGTCACGCTGTAGGTGTAGAAGGCGCCGTGTCCGCAGGGGGCCTCGGCGCTCCATACGCCCTTTTCGCCCCTGACCATGTCGACGGTCGTACTGTTCTCGGTGAACACGTCGAAAATGGGATCGTATTTGTGCTCCTCTATGTTCACTCTGACAGCGCTCGCCGTGGGCGCCCAGAGCTTGAATACGGTCTTGTCGCCCACGATCGTCGCGCCCAGATCGTCCCCGTCGTAGGTGAATTCGTCGATAAATTCCTGCGTGTCGAACACGCCCGTGGGCACGGCGGCCCTTTTGCCGTAGCCCTCGATCTCGAGGGTGTAGGATCGGCTGATGTCCAGATTTTCCGCCAGCGTCACGCGCCCCGTGGTCACGTTGTTGTTCAGGCTGCTCAGCGACACGATCCCGACTTCCCTGTCGCCGTCCCAGACGTGCACGTCTTCAAGGCTTTCGATGCGCACGGCGGGCTCCAGAAAATACTGGATCTCGTTCAGCTTGCTTATGCCCGCGAGTTTGAGCTTTTTGTCCTGATACAAGGTAACGCCCCCGTCATCGCTTTTGTACATCGCGCCGTCGCCGCTTTTGAGATATACGTGCGTCTCTTTGCCGAGGATGTCCGCGTAGCGGTCGCCGTCGTAGTCCTTGACGGCGCTGCCCCAGGAGGTGCCGCCGGGCTCGGAGCAGTCCCTGCGCACGATGAAGCCCACCTGCGTTACGTCCGCGGGCACCTCCACCTTTATGCGCACGCCGTAGTCGCACTCCTCGAACAGATAGCCGCGCCCGTCCGCGCCGGGGAACCAGACCCACACGTCGCAGGTCTCGTAGTCCGCGTTGGGGTCCGCCCAGTACAGGTACAGAAGGTTCGTGTCCTGATCCGGCGCGTCCGCCTCCGAAAACGCCGCGCCGCCCAGCGCCAGCAAAAGCGCCAGAAGCAGGCACAGACACCGCTTCATAAAAATCGCCTCCCGTAAAAATATTGCCTTAACGATATTATACAGGAAAGCTTCGCCAAAATCCACCCTTGCGGCTCAAAAAGGGCAAAGAAATATCACCCGTCCCCGACCGGGCCGATCTCCCCGCACAGATACGCGCAGCCCCGCCTTTCCATTTCCCGCCGGGCACAGGAAAACGCCCGTTCGATCTCCGAAGGGAACGGCCGCGCAAAGCCCCTTTCTTTTTCGTATTCGGCCCTGTCCTCCTCTTCCTCCGAAATGTGCTTAAGGGTCAGATACACGTATTTCACTTCGCCCTTTCCCCTGCGGTACGCCGCGTAGTATTTGTCCAGCCAGACCTCGGCTCCGTCGCGTGAGAAATGCAGCGGCATGGGCGGTTCGCCCAGCCAATTCCTTATCACCTCGCTCTTTGCGACCTGCGGCAGCAAAAGCCGCCTGCACAGCCCGCTTCCGAGCTTATACAGCGCCTCCGGGTCAATGCACTGCTTCATGCGCCGCCTCGCCTTCCGCCTTTTCCATCACGTCCTCCAGTTCGTGCATCGCCCTCGAAAAGCGCGCGCGAAAGCCCGAGCGGCTGAGCCCCAGCCCCGCCGTCAGCACGTCCCTGTCCACGCCGAAGACGAAGACCATCTCGATCAAAAGCGCAAGGGCGGGCGAAGGCATTTTCCGAATGAGCCGGAGCGTGTCGTTTTTGAGCGCCTCCAGCTGCCTGTCCCTTTTTTCGCCAAGGCGCATTAGCTCCCCATCGTCCTTCCCCCCGGCGCAGGCGCGCATGAGCCGCGTCTGCTTTCTGAGCAAAGCGATCCTTTCCAGCCTTTCGGCCGCGCGAGGGCAATTCGATTTCGTCATCGCAAAACACTTCCTTTCCCGTTTCAAAAGCTTTTCCGTTCAAAATACAAGAATAAACAAAACGAAGTTGACACGCGCGCCGCCGTATGATACAATGGTTGGCGCAACCGACTTGCGACTGTGCAAGTATATCGCAACACAGATAAGACTTCAAACAAAAGAATGCGCAAATTTTCTGCGCGTTCTTTGTGCGGTTTTCACAAAGGAGGATCAGCGGATGTTATTTGGTGAAAAGCTTCGTCTCGCGCGGGTCAACGCGCATCTGACCCAGGCGCAGCTGGCCCAGAAGCTGGGCATCGCAAAGCGCACGCTGGAGGGGTACGAGTCCGGCAGCTTCTATCCCAGAAAGCGCAAGGTCTACGACGAACTGGCCGAGCTGTTTCAGGTCGACAGAAACTGGTTCCTGACCGAGGACGGCGACGACGCCGAAGAGAGCGCAAAAAGGGACATGGACGAGGTATTAAGGAGCGTGACCGCGCTCTATTCCGGCGGCCGCCTCAGCGAAAACGACAAGGACGCCCTCGCCCGCGCGCTGATGGACGCCTACTGGACGGCCAAGGGCAAGGCAATTTCCGAAAAGAGCGACGAGGGCGCAGAGGAAGAGCATGTTTGAGATCAAGAGCGACTTTCAGCCCCGGGGCGATCAGCCCGAGGCCATCGACGCGCTGGTAAAGGGCCTCGAAAAGGGCCTCCGGCATCAGGTGCTTTTAGGCGTCACCGGCAGCGGAAAGACCTTCACGATGGCAAACGTCATACAGCGCATGCAGCGGCCCACGCTGGTCATCGCGCACAACAAGACGCTCGCGGCGCAACTGGCCGCGGAGTTCAAGGAGTTCTTTCCAAACAGCGCGGTGGGCTATTTCGTGTCGTATTACGACTATTACCAGCCCGAAGCCTACATTCCCTCCACCGACACCTACATCGAAAAGGACTCCTCGATCAACGACGAGATCGACCGCATGCGCCACAGCGCCACGAGCTGGCTGAGCGAGCGCAGGGACGTGATCATCGTGGCGTCGGTCAGCTGCATCTACGGCATGGGCGACCCCGAGGAATACCGCGGCCAGAGCGTGTCGCTGCGGGAAGGGCAGCAGCTGGACCGCGACGAGCTGATCCGCCGCCTCGTGGACATTCAGTACACCCGCAACGACTTCGAAAGCCAGCGCGGCTCCTTCCGCGTGCGCGGCGAGGTCGTGGAGATCGTGCCAGCCTCGTTTTACGACAAGGCGCTGCGCGTGGAGTTTTTCGGAGACGAGATCGAGCGCATCAGCATGTGCGACACGGTGAGCGGCCGCGCGCAGAAATATCTGAGCCACGTGATCCTCTACCCCGCCAGCAACTACGTCACCAGCCGCCAGAAGCTTGAAAACGGCATCCTGCAGATCGAAAAAGACCGCGACGTCGAGGTAAAGGAGCTGGAGGAAAACGGCCGCCTGATCGAGGCGCAGCGCCTGAACCAGCGAACGACCTACGATCTGGAAATGCTCAGGGAGATCGGCTTCGTCAGCGGCATCGAAAACTATTCCCGCTACTTCGACGGAAGGCAGCCGGGTCAGCCGCCCTTTACGCTTTTAGACTATTTCCCGAAGGATTTTCTGGTCTTCATCGACGAAAGCCACGTGACCGTGCCCCAGATCCGCGCGATGTACAACGGCGACTTCGCCCGCAAATCCACCCTGGTGGAGTTCGGCTTCCGCTTAAAGAGCGCCTTCGACAACCGGCCGCTCAAGTTCTACGAGTTCGAGGAGCGCATCGGCCAGACCGTCTACGTCTCCGCGACGCCTGGCCCCTACGAAAAGGAGCGCGCGCAGCAGACCGTGGAGCAATTGATCCGCCCGACCGGCCTTCTGGACCCCGAGGTCAGCGTAAAGCCCGCCACGGGGCAGGTGGACGATCTGCTCGGCCAGCTTCGCCTGACCGTGGAAAACGGCGGGCGCGCGCTGGTGACGACGCTTACGAAAAGGAGCGCCGAAGCGCTGACGGAATACCTTCGCGAGATGGGCATCCGCGTCGAATACCTGCATTCGGACGTGGACACGCTGGAGAGGATCGAGCTGCTCAGAAACCTGCGCCTTGGCCAATACGACGTGCTGGTCGGCATAAACCTTCTGCGCGAGGGGCTGGACCTGCCCGAGGTGCAACTGGTCGCCATATTGGACGCGGACAAGGAGGGCTTTTTGCGCAGCGAAACGTCGCTGGTTCAGACCGTGGGCCGCGCCGCCCGAAACGTCGACGGCCGCGTGATCATGTACGCCGACAGCATAACGGAATCGATGCAGAAGGCCATCGACGAAACCAACCGCCGCCGCGCGATCCAGCAAAAATACAACGAGGAGCACGGCATAAAGCCCGAAAGCGTGCGCGCCGCCGTAAAGGAGCTGCTGGCCGTGACCCGCACCGCCGAAGCCGCCGCGCAGCCCGACATGAGCCCCGAAGAAAAACAGGCCGCCATCGACGAGCTTGAAGGCCGCATGCTGGAGGCCGCCGGCAGCCTGGACTTCGAAAAGGCCGCCAAGCTCCGCGACGAGCTCCTCGCCCTGAAAGGCGAAAAACCCATGGCCACCAACGAAAAAAGCAAGCGCGCCAAGCGCAAAGCGCTGAAGGGGAGAAGCTGAGGAAAGCGCGGAAAGGCAAAGCAGCGCAAAACGAACAGGGAAAACAATCCCACAGGAAGGCGGCACAGGGATTTCTCCGTAGCGGCGGCAATCTGCCGCCATGGGCGCTGCGTATACGAACAGGCGCACCGTAAAGCGCAATTCTCCCCGCGTATCCGCCGCACTCACGGCGGCTCTGAAGGTCGCAACAGTGGTACAGCATGTGCATCTCTCCGTAGCGGCGGCAATCTGCCGCCATGGGCATTGCGTATACGAACAGGCGCACCGTAAAGCGCAATTCTCCCCGCGTATCCGCCGCCAAAAGCCTTCCCCTCTGGGGAAGGTGGCACGGCGCAGCCGTGACGGATGAGGTCGTACTCCTTGCGAAATACGGCGCTAACCGCCGTTCCCGCTTGACCTCATCAGTCAGCCTTCGGCTGACAGCTTCTCGCCTGCGGGCTCGGTCCCGGTTCGGCTCTGAAAGCCCACTGGGCTTTCATTCACTACCGAACCGCGCTTCGCGCCCCAGAGGGGAAGCCTTGGCCCCAAAAGCCTTCCCCTCTGGGGAAGGTGGCGCCGTCAGGCGACGGATGAGGTCGTTCTCCTTGCGAAATCACGGCGCTAATCGCCATTCCCGCTTGACCTCATCAGTCAGCCTCCGGCTGACAGCTTCTCACCTGCGGGCTCGGTCCCGGTTCGGCTCTGAAAGCCCACTGGGCTTTCATTCACTACCGAACCGCGCTTCGCGCCCCGGAGGGGAAGCCTTTGCACGCCGCTGCGTTTTTTCCTCAGGCGCTGTTTTCCGCCTACCCGCTTCGCCCGTGGCGGCAGATTGCCGCCGCTACGGGGAAACGCGATGCCGTTGCCCCAAAACGGGTTTCTCCGCATACACAACAAATATGGCGGCCTTGAAGGCCGCCGCTGCGGTGTTATACCGTATTTTTATCTCGTTTCTGTCTTTCCGTTTTACTCCACGTATTCATACACCCTGACCCCGTGCTGACCGGCCCAATCGGCGGCGTAGCTGCCCTTCTTTGCAAACAGTACGATCTCACTTCCACTGAAAGCGTCTGCGTCGATGTCCGTCACGCCCGCGGGGACGATCACGACGTTTACGCCCGGCAAATTGGCAAAGGCGTTTTTTTCGATGTGGGTCAGGTCTTCCGGGAGCTTTAAGCAGCTGTTCAAGCGCACCGTGTCAAAGCCGTTTTGTGACGCCCAGGCCTGCGCCGCGGAGTCGGAGAAGCAGTACAGAACGTGTATGTTCGGGTAGGAGAACGCGCCCTGCGAAAGAATCGTCTCTTCTCCGAGGATAAAGACGTTCGTCAGCGTGTGGCAATTCCCGAACGCGTAATAGCCTACGTTTGCGACCCTTTCGGGGATCACGACGTCCGTCAGGGCAAAGCAGTCGGCAAACGCGTATTCGCCGATCTGCGTCACACTTGCAGGGATCACGACGCTCTCCAGGCTTATGCAATATACGAACGCGTTGTCGCCTATACTCGTCACGCCCCCGGGGATCGTGACGCTTCGAAGCTCCGTGCATTCCATGAACAGGTAGCTGCCGACCGTCGTGATACCGCTCGGCAGAGAGACGGACATGAGAGAGGTGCAATTGGCGAACACGCCGTCGCCCAAACTCGTCACGCTGTCGGGTACGGAGACTTCCGAAAGCGGGCATTCGGCGAATGCGTAATCGCCTATACTTTCAAGCCCGTCCGGCAGTACGACGTCCGTAAGGCCTCTATCACAGAAAAAAGCATGTTGACCGATCCTGGTAAGGCCTGTGGGCAGCGAAATGTTGGTCAGATTTTCACAGCCAGAAAACGCATGTTCGCCTATGCCCTTCACGCTTTCGGGAATTGAGACGTCTGTAAGCCCTGTACAGTCGGTAAACCAGTAGTCGCCGATCTCCGTCACGCCGTCACAGATCGTCACGGAAGAAAGAGAAGAGCATCCGTAGAAAGCATAGATACCAATGCTTATCACACTTCCGGGAATCGTGAAAGCCGCAAGTCCTGTACAGCTTTCAAAAGCACGTTCACCAATCTCGGTTACGCTATCCGGGATCGTTATGTCCGTCAGCGATATGCAGTTATTGAACATAAAAGGTGCGACAGTGGAAAGCCCTTGGGGCAGGCGTATGCTCTCAAGTGCGCTGCATAATACGAAGGCACTTTCTCCGATGCGTGATACGTTGTCCGGGATCGTTATCTCCGTCAGCTGTACGCAGCCGGCGAAAGCGTACTCTGCGATTGACGTGACGCTTTGGGGGATCGTGACGGCCGTTTTTCCGGTGGGGCAGCAGACGAGCTCGCTCATGGCCTTATTGTACAGCACGCCGTCCTGCGAAGAAAAGGAAGGGTTGTCTGCGTCCACCGAAATGGAAGACATGTTTATGCACGACCCGAACGCATAGTGGCCGATGCTCGTGACGCCGGCCGGGATCGCGATGCTGCCGAGCGCGCCGCAGTTTCTGAACGCGCCGGCTCCGATGCGGGTCACGCTGTCCGGGATCGTCACGGCCGCGAGGTTTACGCAGTCGCTGCATGAAGCGTCGCCGATCTCCATCACGCCCTCCGGGAAGGACAGGCTCGTCTTGCCGCTCGGGCAGCAGATCAGCGTTTTGAGTGCGCTGTCGTACACCGCTCCGTCATATGACGCAAAGGACGCGTTGCCCGATGCGACGTTCACGGCGGTGAGCGCCGTGCAGTACGAGAACGGATTTCTGCCGATCCGGTTCACGTTCGCGGGGATCGTAATGCTGCTAAGCGACGGGCAGTCGTGAAACGCGTAGTCCTCAATGGCGGTCAGGCTGTCCGGAAGATCGATGTGCGCAAGCGACGAGCATCCCGTAAAGGTATGCTGCTCGATGCGCGTCAGCGAATCGGGAAGGCGGACGTAGGTAAGATTCACGCACCCGTTGAAGGCGCTCATGCCAAGAAGCGTGACGCCGTTTGGCAGGTCGATCCGACCAAGCTGCGTGCAGTTGGCAAAAGCGCTCTGCCCGATCCCGGTAAGGCTCTCCGGCAGGTCGATTTCGGCAAGGCTTTCACAATCGAAGAAAGCGTATTGGCCGATCCGGGTAAGGCTGTCCGGCAGGTCGACGTCGGAAAGATTCGCCAGGCAATAAAACGCCGAGTTACCGACGGACGTGACGCCCTCTTCTACGACGGCCCGCTCGACCAGATCGGCGTAATCCGCCCACGGATTGTACAGGAAATTGTCTGCCATCTCACCGCTTCCGCTGAAGGTCAGCGTGCCGTCGTCGAGCAGCGTCCAGGTCACGTTGTCGCCGTTTGCGCCGCAGTCGCCGGAGGCGATGACCTCCGCGCCGTCTCCTTCCGCCGCGGCGATCGTCGCCGCGCCGCTCAAAAGCATCGCGGCCGCCGTGAGCCAGGCGGCGACATGTTTGAACAGGGTCTTCATGTGCTCTCTTTCCTTTCTCGTATCCGGCGCTTCGGGGAAACGCCAACGTAAATCTTTTATTCAGTATATCATAAATCGCTCCGTCTGTCATGCGACAATTCGCCCGATCCGCGCGACAATTTGTCGCATCGGCTCTACCGGCAGGAGAATCGGGGACGAAAGGGCGAAAAACTGCACAAGACGGGTAAAAAACCGCATATTTGGGGGACGGGAGGAAGAGAAAGAGATAATTGCGGAGCACGTCTCCGTAGCGGCGGCAATCTGCCGCCATGGGCGTTACGTATACGAACAGGCGCACCGTAAAGCGCAATTCTCCCCGCGTATCCGCCGCCAAAAGCCTTCCCCCTTGGGGAAGGTGGCGCCGTCAGGCGACGGATGAGGTCGTTCCTCTTGCGGAATTACCGAACAACCCGCCGTTCCCGCTTGACCTCATCAGTCAGCCTTCGGCTGACAGCTTCTCGCCTGCGGGCTCGGTCCCGGTTCGGCTTTGAAAGCCCACTGGGCTTTCATTCACTACCGAACCGCGCTTCGCGCCCCGGAGGGGAAGCCTTGGCACGCCGCTGCGTTTTCTCCTCAGGCGCTGTTTTCCGCCTACCCGCTTCGCCCGTGGCGGCAGATTGCCGCCGCTACAGCGATACGCGATGTTGGTGCCTCATAACGAATTTTCTCTGTATACGCAATAAATATGGCGGCCTTGAAGGCCGCCGCTACAATGGAGCGCGATGCTGTCGCTTCAAAACGGGGGGTTCCCGTATGCGCGGCAGCTGTGCTGCCGATCATTTCCCCTGCCTCACAGGTCAAAAATCATCTCGAACAGCGCCCTTGCGAACAAACCGTGCATGCTTTCGTTCGGATGGTTTACGTGGTTGGACAGCAGGCGGGTCGTGTCCGCGCCGAGGGCGCTTAGCTTTTTCCATTGCGAATAGCAGTCGCAAAGCGGCACGTTTTCCGTTTCGCACAGCTTTTTCAGCGCGTCCATGTACAGGTCCATCGTGCCGTCGTTTTGGCGGGCGACGACGGGTGAGATCACGCTTCGCAGGAAGGAGTCTTCCTCCGCGAGCAGGCGCGTACCCATCATGTTGGGGCTTAAGCAGATCGTTTCGACGTCCGCATCCCTTAAGGACACGAAGATCATGCGCATCGCGTCCAGATACGTCCCCAGCTTTTCCTTTCCGCCGCAGGCGTCGTTCAAGCCGAAGCAGACGACGGCGAGGTCGGGCTGAAATGAGATGACGTCCCTTTGCAGGCGCTTTAAGCCCCCCGGCGCGCTGTCGCCGCTGATGCCGGCGTCGATTATGTTGATCGGGCAGGCCGGGAACACGTCCTCGATCATCTGCTTCAGTTGGTGGTGATAGGCGCGGGAGGGGCGGTACTCGGTATCGATCGCGTTTTCCCCGCTCCGGTAGATCTCAAAGCAGCCGTGCGTCACGCTGTCGCCCAAAAAGGCGAGCGTTACGGGGCGGTGCCCCCATGGGTCCCTGCATTTATCGGCGATGCGCTGTGCGATTTTCATACTTTTTCGCCTCACTTGTCCCTTTTGCACATCAGCGGCACGGGCGAAAAGCCGTCCGGGCGGTCGTAGAGCCGGCATTCGCAGTCGCCCAGGTGCTTTAGCTTAAAGCCGTTGGCCTTGTATTCCTCGTAGTTGAAGGCGTTTAGCTCGTCGATGGCGATCCGGTGGAATTTGTCGAAATCCGGCCACCATTCCCAGCCGCTGCCGAAATCGTTGTACAGGTACGCGTCCGCGCACTGCTTGCCCAGCTCCGGCGTCACGTAAAACGCGCCCATCGCGAGGACGTTCACGCCGTTTCCGGTGATCGCGCGGAACGCCGCCGGCACGGACTCGACCACGCCCGCGTGCACGCCCGGGCACTTGCTCGCGGCGATGTGGATGCCCATGCCCGTGCCGCAGAAGATCATCGCGCGCTCGAATTCCTTTTCCGCGATCATCGCGCCGACCCGAAGGCCGATGCGGTGAAACATGAGCTCGGTGTCGTTCGGGTCGGAATCGGCCTTTACGCCGATGTCGGTGATCGTCCAGCCCTTCTTTTCGAGGTATTCCTTGATCGCTTCCTTGAGCGGATAGCCGGCGAAGTCCGCCGCCATCAAAAGCTGCCTGTCTTTGACCGTCTTCATATTCTTCATGCTCCTTTCCCTTGCTTGGCTATTTCAATGATCTCGTGTACGTCCACTCTGTCCAGCGAAAAGCGCGCCCTTTCTCCGTCCCAAACGAATGGGAGCTCTCTTCCGCAGGGCCTTTGTACGATCCTGTCCGGCTTTTGCTTAAGCGCGACGGACAGCGTAAGCGCCCGGCACGGCGGGATAAAATCGAACGAAGGCACCCGCTTGTCGGCGTGCGGGCCGTTCATGTTGACCAGCTGTATGAACATTTTCCCGTCCCTGAGCAGGAGCGTGACCTCCGCGCAGCCTTCGCTGCTTTCGAGGCGCACGACGGGGTCGATCATTCTGCCCGCAAGGCGGCGCATGAAGATCGCGTGCCCCGCCTGTCTGGCTTCGTCCCAACTGAGCCCCACGTCCGCGCCGACGAGCGCGATCCTTCCCTTTCCGAAGGGCAGAAGGCAGGCAAACACTTCGCCTTCCTTTCGCGCGTCCCCGTAGGACAGATACGCTTCCTCCGCCCCGGGGGCCGAAAGAACGCAGGACGAATAAACGGACGTCGGGGTTTTTCCGTCCGGGAAAAACAGCCGCCTTTCCGCGTACTCTCTTTCCACCTTCGCGGGCAGCCCCGCCTTTATGAATTCCTTTATGCTGTTTACGCCGGTCACGATGAGCCCGCCGCCCTTTTCGGCGAAGTCCAGAAGGGCTTTCGGCGCGTCTCCAAGCGATTTCAGCGTCTCCGGCACGGCGATCAGGCGAAAGCCCCGGCCGAAGTCGTATTCCGAGGCGACGGACACGCTCAGCCCCAGATCGCACAGAAGCGCCGTGAGCCCCGACGCGCCGTCCAGGCCGTCGCGGCCGAAGAGCTTTTTGGAAGCGAGGTACCGATCGCTTTTGCTCAGGAACACCGCCGTCTCGGGCAGGATACTTCCGCCGTAGCAGTAGGGCAGGCGCTTCCTTGCCTCGTCAAAGACCTCTTTCATGCCGCGGATCTCGTCCATGCGCGGCGAAGCGTCGGGGTACTGGGTGATGTAGTTCTGAAACCCGCCGCCCAGCGACAGTACGGCCGCGGCCTCCTGCATGATCTGCCTTGGGTGCTTGGTGTAGCGGCCCTTCGCACAGCCTTCCCTGTCCGAGCGGAAATTCCAGCTCATCATGTCCCAGGGCATGTCCTGCCTCGCCAGCGCGCGCCCCGCAAGGCGCGCGGAATTTACGCTGTTCCAGGGATTGAAGTCGCCGCTCAGATAGTCAAGCTTCGCGCTCACGGGCTCCGGCATGTGGTCCGAAAACATCCAGTTCGAGGTGATCATGAAGGAGGAATAGTCTTTATGCACCTCGTCCGTGTAGTGCCTTACGTACTTTCGGAACAGCTCGCGGCAGTAGTCCCTGAAGGCGGTATCCTCCGCGCTGCCCTTTTCCGGCGGCAGCTTTCCGGAAATGACCATGCCGCTTTCTTTTTCGAACGCGGCCACGGTCTCCGGGTCGTAATCCGGGTCTGCGGCCCAGCATTCGCCGTCGACCCACACGCCGTCTATGCCGTATTTGCCCGCGAGCTCCTTGAGCTGCGGGATCAAAAGCCCGTCCGCGTAGCCGAAGCCGAACGTGCGCGCCTCGCTGTCGGAGCGGCTGCCGTCCTCGCGCAGGATGGAGAGTTCCGGGTGCTTTTGGCAAAACTGCCCGTCCAGCACGCCGGAGTAGTGCAAAAACAGCTTTACGTTCTCCTCCCGCGTGACCCTGCGCCAGAGTTTCAGCGGATCGAGGGCGAAAAGCGGCATCGCGTTGCCCAGCTTCGTCGGGTACGACGCCCAGCCGGGGTGCCCCTTGCAGTCGATCTGTATGAAATCCGGCCTGATCTCGCGGCAGATCTCGCGCACGTCCTCTTCCCTGAGGCTTTCGCCGATTGACGGCATGCCCTCGTGCGGGTGCGCGTGAAAGTCGAAATGCAGGCCGAGCCTTCTTTGAAACATCTTTTTCCGCCTCCCCGGTGCGTCGTTTGCGAAAAGCGTTTAAACGATTTTGAGCGCGTTGGCGCAGAACGCGGGCAGCCTGTCCGGAAGCTGAACGAGCAGCACGCCGAAGGCCTTTTTGAACGGCACGGGGCCGTAGCCCAGCAGCTCCACGCTGTGGATCTCCTGCTCCGCAAACGAGCGCAGCGTCAGCGCGTCGCCGCCCTTTGCGCCCATCAGGAAGGCGTAGACCGCGCCGCCCTTCTGAACGAAGCGGAAATCGTTCTTGGTCCAGTCCGTCTTGTCCTCGCGGAAGCCCTCGATCTTTACGAAGGTCTCCCCTTCGGAAAAGACGCGCCAGGGACGCGTGCCGTAGACCGCCTCGGAGCAGATTTCGAACCACTCGGCCAGCTTCTTTAAGATGTAGTCCGCGTCCTCGTCGATGCTGCCGTCGGGCCTTTGCAGTATGTTCAGGAGCATCGTCCCGTTTTTGGAGATGATGTCCGCCAGCATCTCTATGATCTGCTCGGGGGTCTTGTAGGGCTTTTGCACGTCGTAGAACCAGTTGCCGATGCAGGTGTCCGTGTGCCAGGGCTCAGCCGCGACGCCGGGCAGCTGGCTTTTTTCGATGTCCAGTACGCCCACGGAATAGATTTCCCTGCGCCTGTCCTTTTGCAGGTACACCGCGCGGTTTTCGCCGTAGCGGCTTATGGACGTGTTGTACAGGCGCGAAACGGCCTCAAGCCCCTCGGCGTAGTCTTTTTCGTCGATTTCGCCCGATGCGCCCTGCCAGTGCCCGCCGAAGGGGAGCGAGCCGTCGGTGTAGAGAAGGTCGGGCGCGAAGGCGTCGATCATTTCATTAATGCACCTTAACCAGTACGCGTGGAAGGCCTTGTTGGAGGTGTACCAGGCGGAGATCTCCGCAAGGTCCCCCTTTTTCTTTTCCTCGTGGGCGTAGTAAAAATCGCTGTAGGCGGGGTCGTTCCCGTCGTAGGGCACGCCGGCGTAGGGGCCCTTTTTGTCTGAGTCCTTGTTGACGTGCCACCAGGCGTAGGACGCGCCCAGGTGCTCGCTCAGGCCGAAGGGCATGCCGTACCTGTCCGCCGCCGCCTTCCAGAGCTTCAGTATGTCCTTGTGCGGGCCAACGTTCACGCTGTTCATGCGGTTGATCTTCGATGCGTAATTGAAAAAGTGGTCGTGGTGCGTCGCCTGCGACATGAAGTACCGCGCGCCCGCCCTGTAATATTTCGCCATCAGCGCGTCGGGATCGAAGTTTTCCGCCTTCCACAGCGCGCAGATGTCCTTGTAGCCGAATTTGGACGGATGCCCGTAGTGGCGCAGGTGGTACTCATACTGGGGCGTTCCCTCGATGTACATGTTGCGCGCGTACCAGTCTCCGAACATCGGCACGCTCTGGGGCCCCCAGTGGCTCCAGATGCCGAACTTCGCGTCGCGGAACCACGCGGGCGCGCTGTAATTGCGAAGGGAGTCGAAATTCGCCTCAAATCTTTGCGTGTTCTTTCCGTCCATCGGGTTTTTTCCTCCTCATGCCGTTTTATTCCGATGCTTTGTCGAATCCGAGCCCCCGGAAGGGTTCGAAGGTCATCGTGCCGTAATTGATCAGTATCCGCATTCCGTCCTTCAGGTTGACCCTGCCGATGAGGCGATCCGGTTCCTCACACTCGTAGGAATCGCTGTAGTAGCTCTTTTCTTTGCTTGCGTAAAGGTAGATGGTGGCCTCTTTGTCGGAAGTGAGCGTATAGCTCCCGGGCGGGATGTCCTGCCCCACGACGTACTCGCCCCGTAATACCTTCGTCGGCTGTTTGTCCAAAAGACCGTTCCAGACCTCCGTGTCCGCGTACGTCGTAAAATCGATCGCGTTATGGTTTATCAGGATCTTCATCCCGTCTTTCAGTTCGATCCTTCCGACCGCAAAGTCCGGGTTCACATTGAAGGAATCGTTGTACGATTGGCTGCTTTCGCTCTCGTACAGCCAGATCGTTCCTTCCCCATTGGCGGAAAGCGCGTAGACGCCCGCCGGGATGTCCTGCCCCACGACGTACTCGCCGACGGGCACGGTCACGGTTTTGACCTTAAAGTCCGGGTTCGGCGCCCTCTTTCTGAACACTCTTTCCGGAGCGCGCCTTTGGGGCGCGGGAAGGCTCTCCGTGCGGGAAGAGGCCGCCCTTGCGGCGCCCGGCCTTTCGTCTTCCCGGCTTTCCCCGCTCTCGTCCTCGAGCTTTGAGATCAGAAACTGAAAGCGCCCGCTGGTCTGCCGCACCTTTTCGATCTCGCGCCTGTTGCCCTGCTTGCGCGCGTCGTAGAACACGAGGAAGGTGAACTCGTTGTCGTAGTGCTCGTTCCTGGTCAGCGCGTAGCCCAGGATCGCGCCGACGCCGCCCGCGATCGCGCTGCCGGCCAGGGCGTTGGTGATCGCGCCCTCCTTCGTGACCCAGTTGACCCCGTTGACCGCGAGGATGCGCGTCTTTTTGATGTAGCCGTCCACCTTGCGCGTGCCGTCGTTGTAGCGGCTTTGGTTAATCGAGGCGGCGATCGTGCATATCACGCCGAGGACGACGGAGACGATCAGCAAAGGACCGAGCATTTCACAGCTCCCTCCTTCCCCAGCCGGGCCGCGAATTGCGGATGAAGCTCAGCGCAAAGCGCGTGCCCAGCGACAGTATGTTTGCGGCGTAGATGCCCTGAACGCCCATGCCCAGTTTAAGCGCCAGCAGGTACGTAAGCGGCAGGCGGATCAGCCACACGCTCAGCACGATGGCCGTCATCGTAAAGCGCACCTCGCCGCCCACGCGCGCGACCGGCTCACACACGTTCACGCCCACCGCCACGAAGCAGTACGGGAACATGATCCACATGAAATCCGCCGCGAGGCGTCTGATGTCCGTGTTCGACGAAAACAGCCCCGCGCTGAAAGTCGGAAACAGCACCGCGGGCACGCACAGAAGCATCGCCGTGCCCTCGCAGAGCAGCAAAATCTTTCTGCCCATGCGGCGCGCGCCTTCGAGGTCGCCCGCGCCCACCCTGTGGCCCACGAGCGTCGTGGCCGTGACCGAGCCGATGCCCTGGGTTATGCCGGTGAAGATGAGCACGGAATTGAGCACGCTGACGACGCCCGCCTGCGTTTTGCCAAGGCTCACCAATATCGAGTTTACGATCACGTAGGCAAGCTGTATGCTCATCTGATCGATGCTCGCCGGCAGCCCCACGCGGAAGATGTGTTTTACCTCCCCGGGGTCTGCGTGAAAAAGCCCCTTGAGCCTTATGGAAAAGCCCCTCTGGTTCATGACGAGCGCCGTCATCAGATACCCCGCGCCCACGTAGCGGCAGATGACCGTGGCCAGCGCCGCGCCGCGTATGCCCAGCTGATTGACGCTCGTAAGAAGCCACACGCTCAGAAGCTGCACGGCGTTTGAAAGTATGTTGCTGAAAAGCACCTGCCGGGAATTGCCGGCGGCTCTCAACATGCTCGCGGCGGAGTTCGACAGGACCACCGCGGGTACGCTCAAAAGGATCAGGCGGAAATACGTGGTGCCCTCCCGGAAAAAGTCCTTCTCCGCGCCCGGCATCAGAAGCCGCATCAGCGGGCGGGACGCCGCGAGCAGCGCGGCCGTCAGCGCAATAGCGGAGCACAGCCCCATGATCAGGCTGTTCTCCGCCGTGCGCGAGGCGGCCTCCCTGTCGTTTTTTCCCGTGTAGCGCGCCACCAGTATGGCCGAGCCCGTCGTGAGCATCGCAAACACGGCAAACACAAGGTTCATCGCCTGATTTGCCACGTTGGACGCCGCCAGCGCGCCCGCGCTGATCTTTCCGGTCACCGCCGAATACACCAGGCTCACGCTCGCCGTGAAGGTGCTTTCGGCGATGACGGGCAGCGTGAAGCGCATTTCCTCGCCGATCGTATACCGCGTTCTCATATCACAAGCGTTCCGGAATTCCCCGCCCGATTTTAATCTGTTCGGTGCTATTATACACTATTCGCGCGCCCGGTTTCAATGGTTTATGCGGAATATCCGCCTTTTTCCGCCGGAGGCGGCTCAAAAACAAACGGTGCAAGTCCCCGCGCCCGGCCGCCTTTACGGACGGTCTTCGGGATCGTCTTCCATGAGGTATCTGACCGACGTATCCAGCGCCTGCGCGAGCCTCGTATACGTGCCGCCGGTTTTGGGAAGCGCGGAACCGTCTTCGAAAGTGCTTATGACCAAAGGAGACAGTTCGGTCCGATGTGCCAGCTCTTCCTGTGAAAAACCCTGCTCTTCTCTGAGCGTCCTGATCTTTTCGCCGAATTTCATGCCGACCTCCTCAAATCCCATATGACTGCAAGCCGACGAGCTCCAAAAAGCACTTGTTCAGAGGGGCGCAGTCGCTTTTTCGATCGTCCGGCGTATTGTCGGCTATATCTTTTTGTCGGGTCAGTTCTTTTTGTATATAATCCCGGATGATCGGTATATGGGCGTGTTTTTCATTTTCCGTCGCTGATTTCTTTTTCTCAAGCAGTTCGTCGATTGCGTCACGGAGCTCTTTGCTCAAATCCATGCACCGGAACAAATCGACGAATTGTACCGGCGGAATGTCATGAAAACGCTCGATATACTGTGCCGCAAGCAAAGGGCGCAGCGCATAGAAGTATTTTTTGTAGGTTATTTCCTCCCCTTCGAGGTATTCGACCCACGTTTTCTTCGCCATGCCACGGTAATGATGGATCGCCGCTTTCTCAGAAAAGTATTCCTTCGCTTCAGCCATGATCTTTTCCCATTCCGGCGTCGTCCTGTACACGATGGGCGAACAGCTCCACTCGAACAGTGTGGCGTTGCCGTGCGCAAAGTGCTTCAAAGCCTTTCGGATATCCCAGCCGTTTATGTCGAGCACCGCGTCCTGTTTCCACTCTATCACGTCTCCCGGCTCGTCAAGCCTGAGATACTCCGTTGCAGGGCGCACATAGACGAACCGGACGTCATAATCGCTGTCCGGCGACGCAAATCCCCATGCCCGGCTCCCGGACTCTACTGCCAGAAGAACGCGCACGCCTTTTTGCTCTTCGATCTGTTTCAGTTCCTCAAGAACAGTTTCTTTCATATCCATCAAAAATCACCTTTGACTGCGCACAGATTTATGCGTTCCACAAACGCGCCAATCTTCGCCATGTCCGGATTGTCGGGCAGCGTCGTTTTTTGGGCTGCTTCCCGGAAACGCTGTTCGTACATTTCCAATATCTCGTAAAACGCCGGGGACATCGTGCCGTCCCCCTGCATGTATTCACCATTCCGGATGCTCATGAGCAGGGGCAGGTCGTCCCGACGGCAAGTTATGATCGCATGCTTTTCGAGGATATCGATCACCGTCATCATCAGCCGGATCAGATGCATGGCGTGTTTGCAAAGGTGGTTTTCGTCCTTTTTATGGTTCCGGTGACCGATCTTGTCGTAATCTCTGACTACATTGCGAAGGGTCTCGAGCATCGCGTTATAGTCCCTGAGCGGCAGATGTCTGTAATCCGCATCCACGAAAATCTCCGTTTCCATATCGGGCGTTATTGCCCGATCGATGTACAGGCGAATATTTCCGTTGCCGACACTGGCGTTTTTGCGGCAGAAATCGTCCATGGCATTTTGGACAGAGTTCAGTATATGCTTTTCGCGCTCGCTTTGGGGCAGCGAATCCCTTGCGATCGCGTTCTGCAAGCGCCGCAGCTGCGCGCTCGCATAGCCGCCGAACGCCTTGATCGCTCTTTTGGAGAGGAAGAGCTCCTGATTGTCAATCAACTCTTCTCCGAGCGGAGAAAGGATCATGTATTTATCTCTGGGAAGACCGAGTATCTCACAGCTGTTGGGATTGCAGTCGATCAGAAGCTTTACGAGCTTATTGAATCCGTATACGACCGTATCGGTCTTTGTATCTACATATTGCTCAAACTCGCTCAGCCCAAGAATATCGCCGGGGCGCTGCAGCGCTACGCCGCGAAAATCCACGTCGCTGTCTTCGCGGTTCGTCCCATAGCCATAGCTGCCGGAAAGGCCCAGCAGCATTATGCGCTTTCCAAGATGCTCGTCCTCACGAAGGAATGCATAATCGCTTTCCTTCAGTATTTCTCCGAAATCAGGCGCCGGCATCGTCAGCTTTCCCCCTTTCTTTTTTCCGGCAGACCTTCTGCCCTCATGATCGTGGATAAGGTCATATGAAATCGTCCCCCGGCCTCTTTATTCGCTTGCTATTATACACAAAACGGGCCGAAGAAGCAATACGGACGGGGGACGCGAAGATTCTCCCGGGGACCGTTTTGCGAAAAACCGCGCTCGGGCGGGCGAAAAGAAGCGGATTTTCGCGCTTTTTCGGCGAAAAGCGTGCGGTTTTGCAATAAATAAACATAAATTTGCGCTGCATTTTATATTGCGGTGCTACAATGCATTTCGGCGCCGAAAAGAGAGCGCCGGCGGGCGGCATTTGTTCCGTCCGGATCAACGCATTCAGTTCGCGCCGCAAAGACGGGCGCGAAGGAAAGGAACCGAAATGAAAAAGATCATCTGCAAAGTCGAATACGATACCGACAACGCCACCCTCGTCTGCAAAAAGACCAGCGGCGAATTCGGCGATCCCGCGGGCTACGAAGAGTGCCTGTTCGAGACGGCCGACGGCAAGCTCTTCCTCTACGGCAGGGGCGGCGAAGCCTCCCTCTACCCCGAAGAGACCATAAAGAGGATCTCCGCGGCCAAGGCCGAAGAGTGGAAGAACGCCTGAACGCTTGAATGAAGTGAGTCTCCGATTCGCTTCATTCAGGGAGTTTTTGAGCCTGTAAGCGCGTTTTGTACAAACGGCGAACTGCTGACCGTCATGCAAGAGGTCAGCAGTTTTTGCTGAAAAATCCGCAGATTTTTCCGGGCGACGGGCAGCGGCGAACGGTCCGTAAAACGCCGGTTTGGCGAGGAGCTTTTATGAAAGAGAATAACAGGAGAGACAGCGGCGCACCGGGTCTTGCGATCGGTATGTGCATAGGTATCGCAATCGGTACCGCTATCGGAGCGGCAACGCACAATATCGGTTTGTGGCTGCCTATCGGACTTTCCGTAGGCACGTGCTTGGGTCTGACGCTCGGCCGCAAAAGCGAAGATAACGGCAAGGATGACGGAGACGATAAAAAGTAGCCGTCGGTGTATCGTGAGCCACACGGACTGCAAGACCGCAGCGAACATCTGCACCCACGTGCGCGACGAGATGCTGAAGAAGGCGACGGTGAACATGGGTGAAGTGTTCGGGAGCAGGGGGAATGGCTGACAGACTGAAATTATGACTCCGGGCGTTTTGCCCAGATTTTTTGCGTTTGGGATTGATAAAGCGAGTGGAAAATGGTATAATATGGGAAAAGTGTCACGGAATGGGCGCGGAAAAGGGCTTATATAGTGTAAAAAACTGTCCTCTCTGTTTTCCCGCGCAGGTGAGGGACAATTCAAAAGAAAGAATTCCGATATGAAGAGAATAGCTGCTTTACTGCTTTTGCTCCTAATCTGCATTATGGTTGATTTAATAGGAGGATCTATATGCTAACAAAAACTGAGATATACACAGAATGGAGATGACAATTATGACTCGACTGCTGGTTATTACTACGGTTGCCATTGTAGTTGGCTTATTAGTATATCAAACAGACTCAACGAAAATAAAAGATTACAACCAGATTTCCGTTGAAGAATTTGATTATTCGAGATATGAACGGATTATTGAGATGTTCAAGGGATATAACAGGTTTGTTGAACCAATCAACAATCCAGAAGATGCGATAGAAAAAGCAGATTATCTATGGAGAGACGAATACGGCGAAATAGCAGAAAAGCATAAGCCATATATGGCGTTCTATAACACAGAGCAAGATGTTTGGCTTATAAAAGGTTATACACCTCCTAACCACCAAAAGCCCGATGGGACTTACGTGATGGGTGGGAACTGCTATTGTTTGATCAAAGGAAACACGGGGAAGGTATTGGCAATATGGATTGAAAAATAGACGATGCAAGAATCACTCATCGCGATGAAGATCGTGGGCCACACGGACTGCAAGACCACGGCAAACATCTGCACCCAAGTGCGCGACGAGATGCTGAAGAAGGCGACAGTGAACATGGGTGAAGTGTTCGGGAGCAGGGAGAATGGCTGACAGACTGAAATTATGACTCCGGGCGTTTTGCCCGGAGTTTTTGCGTTTTGGATTGAAAAAGCAGGCGGAAAATGGTAGAATAGAGAAAAGGCGAAAGATTTAAACAAGAATTAACAGAGAATTTGTCTCGTTTTGGGCTTGAAAACTGTCTTATATAGTGTAATCGCAAAACTAAACCGTTCTCTCCATTTTTCCGCGCAACACGCTGCGAAGGGACAGATGACCCGGAAAAGTGTCACGGAATTGGCGCGGAAAGTGTCTGCTCCGATTCTGATAGAAAGGAGTAAAGAACATGAACTACCGAATTGAAAAGATCATCCGATTGCTGCTTTGGGTGCTGTCTGCATTGATGCTGGTTTATCCGGCAGGCGCTATGATCTGCGCGATCATAGGATACAGCTTCGAGTTTACCAGCCTGCCCGTTTTCGCAGCCGTGATCGGGCTGATCGCCAACGGCATCGTCGTCCTCGGCATCGTTTTCAAGAGCACACCAAGGAACACTGCGACGCAGATCATTTTGGCCGTGCTTGCTCCTTTATCCTTCATCGACGCAGTGCTATATATCTTTAACTCGCCCCGGCTTTGGATCATCGTAAGCATGCTGACAACTGCAGCCTGCTGCTGCTATCTTGTGATCCGGCATGTGTGGCCGAAAAGGCTTAGAATCTCAGCCCTGATCTTACTTGGAATACTGACACTGCCACTCTTGTTTTTCAGTTTTCTCGCATTCGTATTTGGCAACATAGGTGAAAACACAGTTGTACAAACCGTCACTTCTCCGAGCGGAAAATACTATGCCCAGTTGACAGATAATGATCAGGGAGCCCTCGGAGGGGCGACCATTGTCAAAGTACATGAAGTAAGCGGGATAGACACGTTCCTCTTCAAAGCAGAAAAGAAACCCCGGGAAGTCTATTACGGACATTGGGGTGAGTTTATGGATATGCAGATATACTGGAAAGACGATGAGTGCTTGGTAATCAATTCTGTCGAATACACGCTGAATTAGGTGAGCGGAATGGTTCTGAGAATTACTCCGGAAGTGATTTCTTTCGTATTTGGGCAAACGATAGAGAACTGTAAGCCGGCTTTCTTTGATCCTGAGACATATGAGTTGTTCAGGTCTGATGAAGAGATCCCATCGACTGTTCCGGAGTCTATACTTATAGAGTTTCCGAAAATTCGCCAGGTTGATATTCAAAGAGCGTATGTCGAAAGCCTGAACGATCGAAGCATATTGGGTCAATTCAGAAATCTGACGGATGAACAATTCTGGAAGACATTTTGGGTTATATTTGATGATGATGGCATCCAATCAGCACGTTTTAGAGAATTTGAGAGGGCATATTGCCTTCAGACGGTCATAGCATGGTGCAATGACAATGGAATAGCCTGCTATGTTGCTCAGAGTTAGTAGCTGTATAAGTTCAAAAAGCTGTTTAAACAAGAGTGCACAGAAAAGTGTCACGGAATGGGCGCGGAAAAGGGCTTGTATAGGAAATGTGTGTTTTCGGTCAAGAACTACTGCAGCTTTGGGCATAATATGTGTAACTTCAAAAGCTATGTTCATTGGCGGTGGTATGCTTTGTGGACTGATTGGGTTGGATATTGCTTGATGCGGCGTTTGCATCGCAATTCAGATCCGAAAAGATATTCGGATGAACGGACTTGTTTAGACACCGAAGATGAAGGAGCGTTTTCTTCCCATAGAACAGAAAAAGCGCATTATAACGCTTGACAATTTTACTCTACAATAGTAGAATATATAATACTACAAATGTAGAGGAAAATCGATATGGATCATTCTGTCAAAAAACTTCCGGATGCGGAGCTTTGGGTAATGCAGCTGGTATGGCGGTTTCCGCCGCCGGTTCCCCGCGCAGTGATCGAGCAGGCGGCTGCCGAAAGCAGGCCGATGGCGCAGACCACGCTTTTGACCCAGCTGACCAGACTTGCGAAAAAAGGCTTTTTACGCGTTGAAAAACAGGGAAGGAGCAGCATTTATACACCGCTTGTTTCCAGGAAAGAATACGGTGCAGTTCAGAGCCGCCGCTTCTTGGACACGATCTTTTCAGGCAGTATCAGCGCCTTTGCCAACGCGCTGTGCGATAAAGCGTTGACGCCCGAAGAGCTTGACGAATTGCGAAGACTCTTGGAGGAAAAGCGAAAATGAAGATGCTGCAGGATCTTGGTATGGATCCGTTGGGCGGTATTTTTATACTGGCCTACGCATTGATCAGCGCCGGTGTTTTTGCCATTCGCTATAAAAAAACATATGAAATCGAGGGGAAAAAGGGCTATGAGGCCTGGCGACCGCTCGTTGCGCCTTTGGGTTTATCGGTTTGCGGTTTGATGATGCTGGTTTTTTATACCCTGGATCATTTTTTGTCAAACGGAATAAACGACCATACTGCTTTCTATGTGGATGGTGTGATCAACATGCTTTTTTGGAGCGTATGCTATTTCAGCATGATGGCAATAGCAGTGCCGTTGCTCAGAAAGTGTTTTGCCGCCCGAACCTGCGCGCTGATTTGGCTATTGCCGAATTTTTTGACATTCTGGGCTTACAGATATGCGTTTTCAGTGAGGCAAAGACCAATTTTCGTGCTCCCTTTGCGCCTGTATGGAAACGGCAAAGTTTTGCTATGGGTCTGGCTGTGCGGCGCAGTAACATTGACTGCTTTTCAATGGATAGGACACTTCCGTTTTCGTCGCAAACTGATGAAGCATGCTGAAGCGGCGGAAGGCGAGGCTTTGAACATCTGGAATCAGGTTCAGGAGAACTGCCGCGACGAACATGAAGTGGATTTTAAACCGCTGAAACTGTATATTTCGACGGCAGCAAGGACGCCTGTCAGCGTGGGCCTGTTTCGCAGGACGATGCGCGTCGTGCTGCCTCCCAGACCTTATTCACATGAAGAGCTCGAGATGGTATTCCGACATGAGCTTATCCATATCTATCGCAAGGATGCGCAGACGAAGCTGCTGCTGGGTGCGGTCGCATCGTTTATGTGGTTTAATCCCCTGATGTGGCTCTCCAAGAGGCGCTGCGCAGAAGATATCGAATTATGCTGCGACGAATATGCATTGTATGGAATGGAAGAACAGACCCGTTTGGACTACGCGGAACTCCTGTTGAGCAACGCGGGCGACGAGCGGGGCTTCAGCACCTGCCTGTCCGCCTCCGCCAGGGCCATGCGCTATCGGCTTACAAGCATACTTAAGCCGATCAGCAAAGCTTCCGGCTGGTTGTGGATAGGCGCGTTTATTTTTCTGATTGTCGCGTCTTTCGGCACTTTAACTGTGGGGTATTCGCCTTGTTCACTGCAGAGCGCAGCCTCGGGGTACGACGCCAACCAGATCACCAAGCCCCGGGAAAACAGTTACTTTGATGTTTCGCTGGAACAAATCATGGCGTCGGAGGACCTGCTGTCTGCAATCGACCAACACACGGTGCGGGAGACCTATCTGCCTGAGCCCAAGATCAACTTCGGCGATGGAGCGCTGGCTGAAAAAAGGTCGTTTATTTCTGCGGCGGATGTATGGCTTTGGCTGAAAGACCGGGAAGTATACCGGATCATTGGCTGGTATCAGGGCCTTTCCGGTGAGAATGCCGATGTTCTGCTTGAATTGCCTGCTGATGACGAGGACATCATGATCATCATTGAAGGACGCTATATCATGGTCACTGTGTGTGATTATCCCAGTAAGAAGACAAAGGATGAACGGCTGTACTGGTTCAGCGAAAAACCGAATTGGGAAGAGCTTGCCCAAGAGGTTTACTCTCTGCCAGTCGAGGCGCAGGCGGAAAGGACAAATCAATAGAATGGACGGCTATGCAGGAATCTTCGGAATTCTGCAGAATCCTATGAATAAAGAATCGTCACCAAAGGAACAACGTATATTTCACTGTCTTGATGTGCATCGTACCTGTGCTGCTTGTTGGTGCAAATGAAGTAGGAGTAATGTGGATGCCTTTTGACAGCACTGACAGAAGAATGTGCACCCTGTCTCGTCCTCCTTTTCCGCGCAACACGATGCGAAGGGGCAGACGGGCCGGAAAAGTGTCACGGAATGGGCGGGGAAAAGGTCTTGATCAGTTAGAGGAAGCAAACGGTCAATACTTAGAACCGTCACAGATATTGTTGAGTAGCACTTAATTCTAACACCAGCCCATTTTGTGGAGGTAACGCCATGAGAAGGTTAGACAGCACGCATTTCGAGGTCGCAAATGGGATTATAATAGAACGCTGCGCTGATGGATTCCGGCAACATTTACATAACGAATATGTGCGCGAGATATGGAGCTATTACTTTGAACACTCCGAGTGTGTACTATATTACAAAGACGGCAGACGCAAGCAACTTAATATTGGATGCAGCTCTTTCAACAGTCAGTTCGGTACGCCTGTAAGCGAGGATGGAAAGCATATCTTTATAAATAAATGGAGTAGTGGGTTATACAGTTTTTGCACTGAAACTGGGCTAATGGATTGGAAAGCAGGTGAGAAGTTTACACACGAGTTTATTCTATTTAGGCGTTATATAACCCTTATGCATGCGAGTAAGGGCTTACTAAAAATTGATTCAGAGAGTGGCGAGATAATTGATGAACTTAAAGACAAAACTTTTGTCTCCCATTATCATCTCTCAGATTCCCTAATAGCAGTTTCGACGTCACGCAATACATTAGAAATCGTTGATTCTAAGTCATGGGAACATGTCGGGAGCTTTAATCTTAATGCAATGATGGAGGAGCTTGGGAAAATCACCGTAACTTGGGCGCGCTGCGATAATGAGAGGATTATTGCGGAGGGTTTCAAAACATATCCCGAAGACAAGGTTCCGAGATTTTTTGAAATCAGTGTGCCATTCAAATTTACTTTTCAAGATTAAAGTGATGTATATCTTGGAAAGGACATAGTATCAAGCCATATAATCACTGGCAGATGCCTATGATTTTAAAGATTTCAAACACTCTTATAGGAACGCAGCGGCATTTGACGGTTTTTCAGTTTTCAGTATTCATTGCTTTCGCACCCCTGCAACAGCCTTATTCGCACTTCAGTTTGTTCAGCCAATACAAAAATCTTTCCTCCGGCTCGGCCTCGAAGACCATTCTTTTTCCGGTCTTCGGGTGCGTAAAGCCGATCCTGCCGGCGTGGAGCAGTTGCCCGCCCTCGACGGGGAAGGGGCTCTTTTTCGGGCCGTACACGGGGTCGCCCAGCACGGGATGGCCGAGCAGGGCCATGTGCACCCGGATCTGATGCGTGCGCCCGGTGGAGAGCACGCACTCGAGGAGGCTTGCGCCCCTGAGCTCTTGGATCACGCGCCAGTGGGTCTTCGCGGGCTTTCCCCCGGGCACGACGGCCATCTTTTTGCGGTCCTGCGGATGCCGGCCGATGGGCGCGTCCACGTCGCCCTCGCTCTGCTTCATGTGCCCGATCACGATGGCCTTGTAGGCGCGCTCCACGCTGTGCGCGCCGATCTGTTCGGAGAGGCTCAGATGCGCTTCGTCGGTCTTGGCCACGAGCAAAAGGCCGCTCGTGTCCTTGTCGATCCTGTGCACGACGCCCGGGCGCTCCACGCCGCCGATGCCGCTCAGGTCGTCCAGCTGATACAAAAGCGCGTTCACCATCGTGCCGTCGCGGTTGCCCGCCGCGGGATGCACCACCATGCCGCTGGGCTTGAAGACGACGGCCATGCAGTCGTCCTCGTAGACGATCCGAAGCGGTATGTTCTCGGGCGAAATGACGCTTGGCACCGCCTCGGGGATCTCGAAATCGACCGCGTCCCCGCTTTTCAGCAGAAAACCCGCCTTGGACGCCGTTTCGCCGTTTACCTTCACCAGCCCGTCTTTGATCAGCTTCGCCGCGCGCGTTCGCGTAACAGACGCGTTTTCGCTCAAAAACACGTCGAGCCGCCCGGGGTTTTCGCTGGTCAAAAGCATGGATGGTAAGCTCCTTGGGGGGATTTGAGGTGTACACGGTTTCGTAGGCACCATTGCGGGGGATTCTCGCGATTCCGCAGGCACCGTAGCGGCGGCCTCAAGGCCGCCATTTTGTTGCGGATGCGCGGGGCAGCCGCGTTTTACGGCGTTTTAGTGCTTATACGCCATGCCCCATGGCGGCAGATTGCCGCCGCTACGGAGACGTTCGCGGGTTTTTTCAATATTGCGGGGGACGTACGCCGTTGTTTAGGAACCCGTGGGGATGCACGCGATTCCGCAGGCGCCGTAGCGGCGGCCTCAAGGCCGCCATTTTGTTGCGGATATGCGGGATAGCCGCGATTTACGGCATTTTAGTGCGTATACGCCATGCCCCATGGCGGCAGATTGCCGCCGCTACGGAGACGTACCAGTTTCGCCGGCATCGTCGCGGGGATACACACGGCGTCGTTTACCATTGTGGGGACGTTCGCGGCGTGGTCACTGCCGTTGCGGAAATGTACGCGATTTCGCGTCCTACCCGTCCTTTTTCACGAGCACGCACAGCGCGAAGGCCGCAGCGCCCAGGCAGACGCACACGTCCGCGAAGTTGAACACGGGAAAATCGACAAATTTCAGTTCGATCCAGTCGTTCACGCCGCCGCGCAGCAGGCGCATATACAAATTGCACGCCCCGCCGCTCAGGCACGCGCAAAGGCTGAGCCTGGCCGGGGCGCACATTTTTCCAAACAGTACAAAGGCAGTGAGCGCGATCAGTATCACCGCGCTCAGCGCGTTGGCAAGAAACGCTTTGCCGCTCAGAAAACTGAACGCGGCGCCGCTGTTTTTTACGAGGCGCAGGCCGATTACGCCCTTCACGAGCGTTTTTTCGCCTTCGCCCACGAGCGTCAGGCACAGATGGTCCAGCGCGAAAACGAGCGCCGTCAGCGCGCAAAACAGCGCCGCGCAGAGCGCAAAGGTCTTCTTCAGGCTCATCGCGTCCCTGTCTTCTCTGTTTTGTTTATTTGTCGGCGTTCAGCGCGCTGTCCTTGAGAAGCTGCGCCTGCTGCTCGATCAGCTGGGTGAAGCTCTTGTGATACTCTTCGCCCGCGGTCCTGATCTGCTCGTAGTCGTTCCTGGCCTGGGTGAGCTTGATCTGGCTCTGCTCTTCGAGCTTGGCGGCCTTGTCCTCGGCCTCGGCGACGATGCGGGAGGCCTGCTTTCTGCTGTCCTCGATCGTCTCGTCGGCGATGCGCTGGGCGGTGATCAGCGTCTCGCGCAGCGTGGTCTCCAGATTTTTGAAGTACTGCGGCTCGTTGAAGGTGGGGTCCTTTTCCACCTTGACGGGCGCGTTCTGCGCGGCCAGCGCGGTCTGCTCCGCCTGCTCTTTGGCGGCGTTGGCTTCGCCAAGCTGCTTTTTGAGGGAGGCTATCTGCGCCTTGAGGGCCTCGATCTCCTCGCTCATCTTCTGGTTTTCCTCGCCGAGTTCCTCGGTCTGGTCGGCCAGCTCGTCCAGAAAATCGTCCACCTCGTCGCGGGTGTAGCCGCGCATTTCGGTATTGAATTCCTTTTCGCGTATATCCTTTACAGTGATCGCCATGGTGTTTCCTTCCTTTCGTGGATTGTGGTTTTATGCTTCGTCAAAAGATGAGCTTGACTATCCATTGCAATAGCTCGCACAGCAGTATCGCGACCGCCGGCGAAAAGTCCCAGCCGCCGAAGGAGCCGACGCGCGAAAGCGTCTGGCGGACGGGGCTGAGCACCGGCTCGGTCGCCGCGGTCAGAAAGCGGTCGACCCCGCTTGCGGGCAGTATGTTGAGGCGATGAAGCCAAGAAAGCAGTACCCTCAGAACGATCATGAATTCGTAGATCGCGATGATCGTAACGATGATCCTGCCGATCGAGGTAAAGCCAAGTCTCGCGCCGAAAAAGATCATGTCAGTATCTCCTTTCTATATGACGGGACATGTTCACGTTTACGTTCTTGGGAGCGATCAGATAGGTGTTGTCTGTGATCTTTCTGACCTTCGCGTTCAGGGCAAACGCCGCGCCCGCCAACGTGTCGATGATGCGCTGGCTGGTCCGGTCGTCGGTGCCGTCAAAGTTGATGACCGCGCTGACGCCGGCGATGATGTCCTTGATCACCTGCGCGCACTCGCTTAAGGCGCTTATGTAATACACGACGGTGTCAGGCCGCGCGACGGGCGCGTTCTGCGGCTTTTTGAGCGCAAGCTGCTGCCGCGGGGCGCTTTTGACCCGGCTGCCCGCGTTGGGCGCAGCCGTTTCGCGGCCCCGCGCGCGCGAATACGCGCTTTCAAACACGCTGGGCCTGCCCGCGCTCTTTCGCCCGGACTCGTAGCGCGGAAGAGAGGACACGTCCTCGTCCACTTCCTCCACCTGTATGATCTTCAGTTTTTGCAACAGCTCCGTAAAGCTGCCTATTTTGGCCATTTTCCCTGTTTTCCCCCAATGTGAAGCCTATTTTATCAGCACCTGATCTCCCGAGGAGAGCACGCCGTCTGTCAGCGGGACGAACAGCACCGTGCCGTCGTTCCTGTCTGCCAATACTTCAATATCGATGAACGTGCCGCCGGGCACGTCGTATTTCCAAAGTCCCTTGCGGCCGCTCTGCGTGTCCACGGCCTTTTTGTCCACGATCAGGCCGCTCATGTTCGCGCCGATGGACGCGCTGCCGGTGCGAAGGTACATCAGCGAACCGATCGGCTGGTTCACCTCGAGCACCGCCATGCAGGTCGAGCCGTCCTTTTGCACGCGGGTCACCGTGCCCTCGTAGAGCAGCTCGTCGTAGCCGTCCACGATGAAGGAATACTTCGTGTCCAGCGTCGGGTTCCAGTTCTCATCCTGCCCCATCAGTATGATGTACCAGTGGTTCTGGTTCATCACGCGGTAGATCGCTTCGTCCTTTTTGCTCTTGACCTCGTCGCCGAGCGTCCCGTGGGATAGCGCCGTGCGCACGTCGTTCAGATCGATCTCGTCGATCCTTGAGGCGTTCAGATAGCTTTCGTACCCGTCCATGTAAAAGCTCACCAGCCCGCTTTCCGGCGCGGTCTTGGGCGTCTGCCAGCCGGAGATGGCGTTCAGGTTCTGATTCTCGTCGTCGTAATATTTTACCAGCCGCGCGTCCGACATCTGGCTCGAGCGCATGTAAGTGCGCCTTTCCTCCATCGCCTTTTCAAGGTTGCCGACCGCCGAGAGCAGGTTTCCCCTGACGTCCCCGCGGATCTGCGCCTTGAGCTCCAGCGCCTCCTGCTGAACGGTCAGGTTCAGTTCGTTCAGCGTCGAATCCAATTCGTTTCCCAGAACCAGCTTGTGGTAGGCCTGTATGTTCTTCCGGTTGGTGTTGAGCGAATTTTTGAGCTTTTCCACGTAGGCGGAGGTGTAGACGTAGGCCACCACGTCGCCCTGGTTCACCGTCGAACACTCCTCGACGGCGTACTCGATCATGTCCACCTGGGTGTCGCGGGTGACGGCGCTTTCGTCGCGCACGATCAGGCACTGCACGCTGCGCGTGTCCGAAGCGGTGCCCTCGTAAATGTTCGTGACCTCGCTGACCGCAAACAGCGAGTCCCTGAACAGGATCACGAACAAAAGAATGATCAGCACCAGTATCAGATAGAACCTTCCCGTCACGCGGATGCGCATGTCTTCCCTCCGAGCCATATGGTTACTCCTAAACATTATATATCAAAAACAGACATTTTTCAATAATATTTTTGTAATAATTACCCCCGCCCCCGCCCCTGACGTAACTTTTAACATCTTTTCCCCTTCCTGAGCAAAAAGCGCCGCCGCGACGAAACGTTTCGCATCCATACCGACCGTGAATTTTCCTGTTGCAACGGCGCGCTTTCTGTGTTATCATCTGTACGTGAGAAAAACAAAGAACGCAAAATCGCTTGCCCCGGCGCAAAGCCCGGCAGGCATCGGGAGGAAAAAATGGAGAAGGCGAAGGTTTATTTTTCGGATTTTCGAACGCGGGTGGGCGTGAGCCAGGGCGTGAAGCTGCAAAGGCTGATCCGCAGGGCGGGCATCGATCAGATCGATTTTGAGGGAAAGTTCGTCGCGATCAAGATGCACTTCGGCGAGCTGGGCAATTTTGCCTACCTTCGGCCAAATTACGTCAAAGCCGTCGCGGACGTCATAAAAGATCTGGGCGGCAAGCCGTTTTTGACCGACTGCAACACGCTGTACCCCGGCAGCCGCAAAAACGCGCCGGATCATCTGGCGAACGCCGAGATGAACGGCTTCAACAGCGTGACCACGGGCTGCCACATCATCATCGGCGACGGCCTGAAGGGCACCGACGACGTCGAGGTGCCCGTGCAAAACGGCGAATTCTGCAAAACCGCGCTGATCGGCCGCGCGGTGATGGACGCGGACGTCGTGATCTCCCTGAGCCACTTCAAGGGCCACGAGGAGACGGGCTTCGGCGGCGCGATCAAGAACCTGGGCATGGGCTGCGCAAGCCGCGCCGGCAAAATGCACCAGCACAACGATGGCACGCCCCGCGTGGACCCCGCCGCGTGCCGGGGCTGCCGCCGCTGCGCCGCCCACTGCGGAAGCGACGCGATCCTGTACGGAAAAGACGGCAAGGCCCGCATCGACGTAAATCTCTGCAAGGGCTGCGGGCGCTGCATCGGCGCGTGCGCCTTCGACGCCATCAGCAACATAAACGACAGCGCGGGCGACATGCTCTGCCGCAAGATGGCCGAATACACGCAGGCCGTGTGCTTCGGCCGCCCCTGCTTCCACATCAGCCTGATCATGGACGTTTCGCCCAACTGCGACTGCCACGGCGAAAACGACGCGGCGATCCTGCCGAACATCGGCATGCTCGCCTCCTTCGACCCCGTCGCGCTGGATCAGGCCTGCGCCGACCTTTGCCAGCAGGCGACGCCGGTCAGAAACAGCCAGCTTGGCGACAACCTTGCCCGCCCGGGCTGGCAGTGCCACCACGACCATTTCAAGGACAGCAATCCCAACGTCCACTGGAAGGAGACCCTCGCCCACGGCGAAAAGATCGGCCTGGGCACGAGGGAATACGAGCTGATCACGGTGAAATAGAGGTACGAAAGGCCGAAAACCGACGGATCGTTCGATGCGTGCGCCGGAAAGCGACCCCGCCGCCATGGGTGCGGCGGGGTTGTGTTTTGGGAACGGGATGGGGATAAATGCCGCGCCGTCTCCGTAGCGGCGGCAATCTGCCGCCATGGGGAATTGCGTATACGCAGCGGCACGGCGTAAAACGCTGTTTTCCCTGCAAATATGAATTGCCCATGGCGGCCTTGAGGCCGCCGCTACGGTGCGGACGGGATTTACAACCTTCAACCAAAGCCGTTTCGTATACGCCAAAATGGTGCGGGCGAAATGTTTTCGTTTGACACACGGCATTCCGTATACGCCGTAGCGGCGGCGTCTACGCCGCCATGGGGAATTGCGTATACGCAGCGGCACATCGTAAAACGCAGTTTTCTCGCGTATCCGCTTCACCCATGGCGGCAGATTGCCGCCGCTACAGACATAACGCGGTGTCCGTCAACGGCGCGGCGTCCGCCAACGGCGCATCATCCGTCACTGACACTGTTGCAAACAATTCGATTTCGACATGAACGGCGCGGCGTTTTCCCGACGCCGCGCCGCTTTCCTCAAAAACTCCTCACACGCTCTCCGACGTATGCCTGACCTGCGAAACCCTGGCGGCGGCTTCCTCTTCGCCGGAGATGTCGAAATACGGGCCGTCGTACCCTTCGAACAGATTTTCCGGTATCTGCGCCGTCCAGCCGCCGATCTCAAACTCCGGCACGGGCAAACCCAGCGCATGCAGCGTCACGGCAGCGATGTCGCGGATGTTCATTTTGCCGATTTTGCCGCTTTTTACGGTTCTTCCGCGCGCCAAAAAGCTTATCAGCCTTTCCTCGTCGCTCAAGCCCCCGTGACGGCCGAAAAACGTGCCGTCCTCCTTTTTTTCGCAGGTGCCGCCGTGGTCGCTTACGACGCAAAACAGCGTGTCCTCTTCGATGCCCGCCCTTTTGCAGGCTTCGAACAGCCGGGAAACGTAGCCGTCTGCGATTTCGATCTGCGCCATGTACTTTTCCGTTCCGTAGCCGTTTGCGTGCCCCGCGCCGTCCACGCTGTCCATGTGGACGAACATGAAGACGGGCTTGTTTTCGATCAGGTATTCGCAGGCGGGAGCGATCAGCTCTTCGTCCCTGAGGCTTAAGCAGTCCACGCCCGCGCTTTCCTCCGCGACGCCCGTGATCAGCGGCGTCCAGTCGCAGTAGGCCGCGATCTTTTTATCGGGAAACGCCCTTCGGAGGCGCTTGTAGAGCGTCGGGAAGGGGCTGTCCTCGGGATAGGGACGCTTTGCGATCAGCGCGTTGTTAAGGCCGTGCTTGAGCGGACTCACCCCCGTCAGCATGGAGCCCCAGCACTCCGCGCTGATCGTGGGATTGGACGCCAGCGCCTCGTACGTCACGGCGCCGCGCGCGAAGATCCTGTCCATTTCGGGCGTGTTCGCGTCTTTCAGAAACGCGCCGGCCCCGTCGACGCCCGCGATGACGACATGCCTGTAATTCATTTGCTTTTTTCCCATATTATACGAAATGCTTTCTTTTTTTGATCTGCTCCGCGCGGCGCACGATCTTTTCCTGCCAGTCGTCGTCCTGCGCGTTCAGCTGGTAGGCCTCGAAGCCGTACTGCCCCGCCGCGGTGCAGATGACCGATTCGTCGTCCACGTGCAGCGAGATGTGGTAGCGGCTGGGCAGCTTTTGGGGAAGCACCGTCTGCCTGTTCCCCTGTACTTCCTTCAGGTGCCGCTGCGCGTTCACGATGCCGTCCAGCTTTACGCCGTAGAGGCGGAACAGGCTGCGGATATACCGCTCCGTACGGAAGGAGGACGTGTACACCCACACCTCGTAGCCCAGCTGCTGAAGGCGGTTGATGAGCGCGGGGGTGCCGAGGCGCAGCCGCTCCTTAAAGAAGTTTCCCAGCGGAAACTTAAGCGGCGGCTCTGTCTTGTGCGTCGCGGGCGAAACGAACAGCACCTCGTCCAGATCGAACGAGACCCGCATTTTCTCCGTGCGCGTATACTCACCCATGCTGCGCCGTGCCGCCTGCCTTCCCTTCGCTGAAATCGCCGGCTCCATGATACGCCTTATCCGCCCCGCTGTCAATAGAAAACCCCTGCGAACCGCGTTTTCGCGCCCCGCGTTAATCCTTGGTAAATCACGTCTAACCGGCTGTCACCCTCCCCGGGCGGGCGTATAAAGGGATCGAGTTCGACATGATCCCCGCCGACGACACGGACGAAAGCCTCACCCAGGAGCAGATCGACCTGTGCATCCGGTTTTTGAGCGACATGGACTTTATCCCGATCGAAGCCGAATAAACGAAAAGCAAAGCAAACCAAAGATGGGCCGCACCGGGTAACCTGCCCGGTGCGGCCGTTTTTCTGCTTTCATGTAAAAGCCGCGCGCGCGGATCGACGATAACAGGCGGCAAGCAAAACGGCGGATGCGTGACAAAAGGGATTTATTCTTTGCGGCCCTCTGCCGCCGTCAAGGCCTGATAGCGGCGCATGAGGAAGGCGACGCAGCTGCTTTCCGTGGTGTCTTTTACGCTCATGCCGTAGGCCTCCATCACGGCGCGGTCGTTTTTTTGGTGGGCCGTGCGGAGCTCCGGCGGCATCGTGAGCTCGTCGTAGAGGTCGGCAAGGCTCGCGTCCGGGTACAGCGCGCGGGCATCCAGGATCATTTGCGCGGTCTGCTCTATGCGCGCCTTCTGCTCCGCGGTAGGCGTCGGCCAGGGGAAGTTGTTGTAGACGATGTCCTTGGAATAGCGATAACGCATTTCCAGCCGCCCGCAAACCGTGCGCATCCACGCCATGTGGACGTTTGAGGTCAGCACACCGAAGTGGTAGAGAGTTGCGGAAGGGATGAGGAATACAAGGTCGCTGCATAATATATCAGGCGTAAAAAATCCCATGGGAACATAACGTCGACGCTCTGATGATACTTTAGGAACAACGATAAATTGAGATACTGGGATAGTCGTCATGCCAAATTTCGCAGGAAAGTAAGCTGCTTTTTTGGTGCTTGCTCGGTTGCTCTTCATACGAAACTCACGTACTGCTTCAACACGCTTTAGGCACTCTGGCATTTTCCGCAACACATCAGGAGAACAGTTTCCAAGATAAAGACAATATCGGGGCGAGTTATTTATAAACTCTTGCGAACCATACCAAAGATGGAAATACTCAGCAGAAGCAGGCGTTTTTGCGATAAAGGATTCCATCTCTTCTTTTGTAAACAGATAGTTGCCATCATCTATAGGTTGACTTCCAATGCATATTTCAGGCACAGCACTGATCGGGTGCTGACGGCTGTCTACAAACACGTTATCCGCGTCAATCAGATACCCGTTGATGTTTTCCGCAATCTGCGCCATTTCGTTTGTATAAATTACTTTGGGTTTATCGTTCGGCGCTACACTGAATCCCACGATCACACAATGCACGTGCGCTTTGATGCTTGCTTCGCTGTCCCAACGGAAGGTGCGGTGCGCAAAGTCGATGTGCACGCCGCTTTCCATGAGCGGCTTCCACAGGTTTGCCACCGTCTCGCCCTGCGTGACGGAATTGGTGGACACCAGCGCCGCGCGCACGGCATTGTCCCGCATCATCTCAGCGGCTTTTTTGTACCAGCAGCAGACATAATCGAGGTTGCCGACATTTTTCCACTTCGCGCCGAAGATGCTGATTACGTCGTCCTTTTGCGCGGAGGACATGAGGCGCGCCCCCACAAACGGCGGATTCCCCATGATATAGCTCAGCTTTTCCTTCGGCACGACCTCGTTCCAGTCGATGCGCAGGGCGTTGCCCTCCACGATGTTGACGTAGCTCTTGAGCGGCAGGAAATTGAGATCCATGTGCACGATGTCTTCCGTGCGCTTCATCATCTGGCTTTCGGCGATCCACAGCGCCGTCTTTGCGACGGTTGCGGCAAAGTCGTTGATCTCGATGCCGTAAAACTGCGCGACGGACACTTTGATCGGGTCCATGGCCGCGCCGATGACGACCTGCCCGTGCAGCAGCAGGCTGATCACTTCGTTTTCCAGCCTGCGCAGACAAAGATAGCTTTCCGTCAGGAAATTGCCGCTGCCCGCCGCCGGGTCTGTGACCAGAGCAACTTTGATACAAAGGAATATGAACAAGCCTTGTAAATCAAAGGGTTTCAGCACCCTGGCCATCTCCTTTCTGCTGGTCTGACAGTCGGCTTCATACCGCCGGTTTCGGATCGTTTCACTCCCCAAC
>JAFPWH010000060.1 GCA_017395065.1 Clostridia bacterium
ACGATGGTGACGAGCAAGCAGCTTTTGCCGGTGTACGACAAGCCGATGATCTACTATCCCCTGTCCACGCTGATGCTCGCGGGCATAAAGCAGATCCTCATCATCAGCACGCCCGAGGATACGCCGCGCTTTGAGCATCTGCTGGGAGACGGCAGCCAGTTCGGGATCGAGCTGAGCTACTGCGTGCAGCCCAGCCCCGACGGGCTCGCGCAGGCGTTCATACTGGGCGAGGAATTTCTGGGCGGCGAAGCCGGCGCGATGGTACTGGGCGACAACATCTTTTACGGCAACGGCTTCAGGCGCATGCTCCGAAGCGCCGTCGAGAACGCACAGACGGCCGGGCGCGCGACGGTGTTCGGCTACTACGTGCCCGATCCGGAACGCTTCGGCGTCGTGGCCTTCGACGAAAACGGCAAGGCGACCAGCATCGAGGAAAAGCCCAAGCAGCCCAAGAGCAACTACGCCGTCACGGGCCTGTACTTCTACCCGGGCGACGTGGCAAGGCGCGCAAATCAGGTAAAGCCCTCGGCAAGGGGCGAACTCGAGATCACGACGCTCAACGAAATGTACCTGCACGACGGCCTGCTGGACGTGCAATTGCTCGGCCGCGGCTTTGCCTGGCTGGACACCGGCACGATGAGCAGCCTGCTTCAGGCGGCCAACTTCGTGGAGACGATCGAATCCCGGCAGGGCATCACCATTTCCGCGCCCGAGGAGATCGCCTTCATCAACGGCTGGATCGACAACGAAAAACAGATGGCCTCTGCAAAGCGCTACGGCAAGTCTCCCTACGGCGAGCACCTGAAGGCCGTGAGCGAGGGAAAGATCAAGTACTGAGGCCTGTATCCGGACGGAAGGCGCCTACACAGAAAGGAAATCGATTATGAAAAAATACCTGATCACCGGCTGCGCCGGCTTTATCGGCTCGAACTTCGTATACTACATGCTCAAAAAGTATGACGACATACTGCTCGTGAATCTGGACAAGCTGACCTACGCGGGCAACCTTGAAAACCTGAAGGGCGTGGAGGGCGACAGGCGCCACGTGTTCGTGCAGGGCGACATCTGTGACAGGGAGCTGGTTTCAAAGCTCTTTAAGCAGTACGATTTCGATTACGTCATCAACTTCGCCGCCGAAAGCCACGTAGACCGCTCGATCGCAAACCCCGAAATCTTCGTGCAGACCAACGTCATGGGCACGGTGAACCTTCTGCAAAGGGCCAAGGAGGCCTGGTACGACGCCGCGGCGAAGACCTGGAAGGACGGCTGCAAGTACCTGCAGGTCAGCACCGACGAGGTCTACGGCGCGCTGGGCGCGGAGGGCTTCTTTATGGAAACGACGCCGCTGAGCCCCCATTCGCCCTACTCCTCCTCCAAGGCTTCGGCAGACCACTTCGTCATGGCGTTTCACGATACCTACGGCATGCCGATCAACATCACGCGCTGCTCGAACAACTACGGCCCGTATCAGTTCCCCGAGAAGCTGATCCCGCTGATGATCAACAACGTAAAGCAGCACAAGCAGCTGCCCGTCTACGGCGACGGCATGCAGATCCGCGACTGGCTGTACGTGGAGGACCACTGCAAGGCCATCGACATGGTGTGCTCCGGCGGCAGGAGCGGCGAGGTCTACAACGTGGGCGGCCACAACGAGCGCCCCAACATCTTCATCGTAAAGACCATCATCTCCCAGCTGCACGACAGGCTCAAGGACGAGGGCATCAGCGAAGCGCTCATAAAGCACGTCGAAGACAGGCTGGGCCACGACAGGCGGTACGGCATCGACCCCAGCAAGATCAAGGCGGACCTCGGCTGGTATCCCGAGACGGCGTTCGAGGTCGGCATCGTGAAGACGATCGACTGGTATCTGGAGCACGAGGACTGGCTAAGCCGCGTGACCTCGGGCGCGTACCAGAGCTACTACGCCGAAATGTACAAAAACCGCTGAAGCAGGGGGAGCCGGACGATGAAAGTCTTTGTAACGGGCGTAAACGGCCAGCTGGGGCACGACATGATCCGTGCGCTGTCCGTGCGCGGGCACGAAGTCGTGGGCTCCGATATCCAGCCTGAGATCGTGAACGCTCCCGGGGGCTGCGATTTCACCTACGTGCCGCTCGACATAACAGACGGCGAAGCGGTCGAAAAAACGATCTTAAACATAAAGCCGGACGCCGTCATCCACTGCGCCGCCTGGACGAACGTGGACGGCGCCGAAGACGAGGCAAACCGCGAAAAGGTGTTCGCGATCAACGCGGGCGGCACCGAAAACATGGCGCTCGCGGCCAAAAAAGCGGACGCGAAGCTTTTGTATATTTCCACCGACTACGTGTTCGACGGAAACGGGGAGACCCCCCGGAAGCCGGATGACACCTGCTTTAAGCCGCTCAACGTCTACGGCGAAAGCAAGCTCATGGGCGAAAACGCGGTGCGAAAGAACCTCGAACGCTACTTCATCGTGCGCATCGCCTGGGTGTTCGGCTTAAACGGCAAAAATTTCATCAGAACGATGATCTCCGTGGGCAAGACGCACGACGGCGTGCGCGTGGTGAACGACCAGATCGGCACTCCCACCTACACGAAGGACTTGAGCCGGCTGCTCGCGGACATCGTCGAAACGGACAAATACGGCTGCTATCACGCCACCAACGAGGGCGGCTACATCAGCTGGTACGATTTCTGCCGGGAGATCTACAGGCAGTACGGCCTGAACACGAAGGTCACGCCGGTCAGCACGGCCGAGTACGGCCTGTCGAAGGCGGCGCGCCCGTTCAACAGCAGGCTGGATAAATCCAAGCTCAGGGAAAACGGCTTCGAGCCCCTGCCGGACTGGCGGGACGCGCTCAGACGATATCTTGAGGAGGCACAGCTTTAATGGGACAGATCACGGTACGGAAGGATTTGGACGGCATCAAAGGGCTTTGCCTGATCACCCCAGCGGTGCACGGCGACGCGCGCGGCTATTTCATGGAGACCTACAGCCAAAGGGACATGGAGGAGGCGGGCTTTGATTACGTTTTCGTGCAGGACAATCAGTCCTCGTCCATAAAGGGCGTGCTGCGCGGGCTGCACTTTCAGAAACAGTACCCCCAGACCAAGCTGGTCAGGGTCATCAAGGGCGAAGTGTTCGACGTGGCCGTGGATTTGAGAGAAAACTCTGAGACCTTCGGCAAATGGCACGGCGAGCTTCTGACCGAGGAAAACAAAGAGCAGTTCCTGATCCCCCGCGGCTTTGCCCACGGCTTTCTGGTGCTCAGCGACACGGCCGAATTCTGCTATAAGTGCGACGATTTCTATCACGCAAACGACGAAGGCGGCCTGGCCTGGAACGACCCGGACATCGGTGTTCTCTGGCCGCGCCTTACGGGGACGTACACGGGCACCCCGCTCGCAGAAGGCTACAGCGTGGACGGAACGGCGCTGACCCTTTCGGACAAGGATCAGAAATGGCCGGGGATCAAGCAGACCTTCAGGTTCTGAAATCAGTAAAACAGGAGTAAATGCGTCATGAGTGAATTCAACGGAGCGACACTGCTCATCACCGGAGGGACCGGCTCGTTCGGCTCTACCGTGCTAAAACACTTTCTGGATACGGACATCGCGCAGATCCGCATCTTCAGCCGCGACGAGAAAAAGCAGGACGATATGCGGCACGAATTGCAGGCGAAGCATCCGGAAACGGCCGGCAAGGTCAAGTTCTATATCGGCGACGTGCGCGACCCGAGGAGCGTCGCGGACGCGATGCCGGGCGTGGACTACATCTTTCACGCCGCGGCGCTGAAGCAGGTGCCCTCCTGCGAGTTTTTCCCGATGCAGGCGGTCAAGACCAACGTCGAGGGCACGGACAACGTGCTGCACGCGGCGATCGACGCCGGCGTAAAGCGCGTCGTGTGCCTGTCTACGGACAAGGCGGCCTACCCCATCAACGCGATGGGCATTTCCAAAGCCATGATGGAGCACGTGATCTACGCAAACGCCCGCGTGGCCGCGGAACGCGGCGGCACGGTGATCTGCTGCACAAGGTACGGAAACGTCATGTGCTCCCGCGGCTCGGTGATCCCGCTGTTCATCGACCAGATCAGGGCGGGCAGCCCGATCACCATTACCAACCCCGATATGACACGCTTCCTTATGAACCTGGACGAGGCGGTGGAGCTGGTGCGCTTTGCATTCAACAACGCAAACCCCGGCGACCTGTTCATCCAGAAAGCGGACGCCAGCACCATCGGCGACCTTGCCAAGGGCGTGCAGAAGCTCTTCGGCGACACGGGCACCAACATCATCGGCACGCGCCACGGCGAAAAGCTGTACGAGACGCTCATGACCCGCGAGGAACGCTTAAGGAGCGAGGACATGGGCAACTATTTCCGCGTGGCTGCCGACAACAGGGACCTGAACTACGATAAGTATTTCGTCAAAGGGCAGGTGCTGACTGAGGCGGAGGACAGCTATACCTCCCACAACACGAAGCTGCTGGACGTGGACGGCGTGGTCAGAAAGATACTGACCACCGACTACGTACAGGAGCAGCTCGCGGCAAAATAAAGGAATAAACAAACGGAGAGAAGCATGGCTGAGTGGAAAAATGACGGGCGGCTCAAGCTCATGATCATCGTCGGCACGAGACCGGAGATCATACGGCTTGCGGCGGTGATCAAAAAGTGCCGCAAATACTTCGATACCATCCTCGCGCACACGGGTCAGAACTATGACTACAATTTGAACGGCGTGTTCTTTGACGACCTCGAACTGGCGGCGCCGGAGGTCTATCTGGACGCGGTGGGCGCGGACCTGGGCGAAACGATGGGCAACATCATCGCAAAATCTTACAAACTGATGAACGAGATGAAGCCCGAAGCCGTGCTGGTGCTGGGCGACACAAACAGCTGCCTGTCCGTGATCGGCGCAAAGCGGCTGCACATCCCCATCTTCCACATGGAGGCCGGCAACCGCTGCAAGGACGAATGCCTGCCGGAGGAGACCAACCGCAGGATCGTGGACATCATCTCCGACGTGAACCTCGCCTACAGCGAGCACGCGCGGCGCTATCTTGCAGACTGCGGCCTGCCCAAAGAGCGCACCTACGTGACCGGCTCGCCCATGGCCGAGGTGCTCAGGACGAACCTTGACAAAATACAAAAAAGCGACATCCATGCAAGACTCGGTCTTGAAAAAGGCAAATACATACTGCTCTCCGCGCACCGAGAGGAGAACATCGACACCGAAAAGAATTTCGTGAGCCTCTTTACCGCGATCAACCGCATGGCGGAAAAGTACGATATGCCGATCCTCTATTCCTGCCATCCGCGCTCGAGGAAGCGGCTGGAGACGAGCGGCTTCGAACTCGACGAGCGGGTCATCCGCCACGAGCCTTTGGGCTTTCACGATTACAACTGCCTTCAGATGAACGCTTTCGCCGTCGTATCCGACAGCGGAACGCTCCCGGAGGAATCCAGCTTCTTTACCTCGGTCGGCAAACCATTCCCCGCCGTTTGCATAAGGACCTCCACCGAGCGCCCGGAAGCGCTGGACAAGGGCTGCTTCATCATCAGCGGCATCGACACGAAGGGGCTTTTGCAGGCGGTGGACACGGCCGTCGAAATGGTCAAAAACGGCGACAACGGCATCCCCGTG
>JAFPWH010000061.1 GCA_017395065.1 Clostridia bacterium
CACTGCATAAAACGCAGTTCCCCCGCGTACATCTCCGTAGCGGCGGCAATCTGCCGCCACGTTCATTGCGTATACGGGGAAAAACCCCGTTTTGAGGTACAACATTGCGCCCTCACTGTAGCGGCGGCAATCTGCCGCCACGTTCATCGCGTATACGAGGGAAAACCCCGTTTTGAGGTACAACATCGCACCCTCACTGTAGCGGCGGCCTTCAAGGCCGCCATGGGCGAAGCGTATACGCGGCGGATTGCGCTTAATGACGCGGCGGTTCGTATACATAATGCCCATGGCGGCGTAGACGCCGCCGCTACGGATGGATACGTATGTTTTACCACTATAGCGGCGGATTTCATGGCCGACATGGGTATTGCGTTTGTGTGGAAAGTGCGCTTTACGCTGCGCCGGTTCGTATACGCAAGGTTTATGGCGGCAGGTTGCCGCCGCTACGGAGGCGGCGATAGCCCGTTCTGCTGTTTCTTATTTCTGAATCCTGTAATACCGCGCCTGGTTTTTCCCTTTACGCGATCTCCAGCGCGATCTTCATCATGCCGGTGAAGCTGTTTTGGCGTTCTTCCGCGCTCAGGCCTTCGCCGGTGAAGGGGTTGTCGCTGATCGTGCAGATGGCAAGGGCGCTTTTGCCGGCGCGGGCGGCGTTCATGTACAGCGCGGCGGCCTCCATTTCGACGGCGAGCACGCCCAGGTTTTTGAGCTTGCCCAGGGGCTGGGATTCGTCGTAGAAGCAGTCCGAGGAGTAGATGGCGCCGGGCACCATGTGCTGGCCGAACTTTTCGGCGGCCTGCATCGCCTTCGTCAGCAGCGCATAATCGCAGCAGGGCGCGATCGTGCCGTCGAAGCCGAACTGCCTGCCGTAGGCGGAATCGGTAAAGGCGGTCATGCCGGCCACGATGTCGCGCACCTTCAGTTTCTCGCTCAGCATGCCCGCGGAGCCGATGCGGATGATGTTCTCGACGCCGTAGAAGTTGAACAGCTCGTAGGAGTAAATGCCGATCGAGGGCATGCCCATGCCCGAGGCCATGACGGAGACGCGCTTTCCCGCGTAAAAGCCCGTGTAGCCCTGAACGCCGCGCACGTTGTTGACGAGACGGGCGTCCTCAAGAAAGTTCTCGGCTATGAATTTGCTGCGCAGCGGGTCGCCCGGCATAAGCACCGTGCGGGCGAAATCGCCTTCCTTTGCCGTGATGTGGGGGGTCGGTATGTTTGCCATGGATCGCACCTCGTTTCTTTATTATCTGTATGTCTGTGATGATTTTCAGAGCATGGCCTCGCCCTCGAGGCCCGAAAAATCCGTGTCGGCCACGGTCACGTTTTTGGTGTTTCGCATATAGAAGCCGGCGTGCTTCATTTCGGGGCAGTCGAACATCATGGCGGGCTTTTCCGCCTTGTCGCCGGAATAGGAAACCTTTACGTCGCGCAGGGTCACCCGGTCGATGGGCGACTCGGGCAGGCCGTAGAAGTAGCCCGCGCAGGACGTGCAGTTTTTGATCGAAACGCCCGTTATGCTCACGTCGCTCAGCCTCGGCGTTCTCTCGTCCACGGGCCTTTCCGCCTTGTCGGAGACGTAGAAGGTCTTGCCGTCTTCGCCGCAGAAATAGTACATGTTGAACACGAAGGGGCACATGACGCCGTCCATCATGAGGTTGCAGGCCCTCAGGCCGCTCACCTCCCCGCCGCGCCCGCGCCGGGTCTTCAGCCTGATTCCGCGGTCGGTCTCACGGAAAACGCAGTCCGACACGACGACGTCGTGGATGCCGCCGGACATCTCGCTGCCCAGCACCACGCCGCCGTGGCCGTGCATGAAGTGGCAGCCCGTGATCACGATCCTTTCGCAGGGGCGCCTCGCGGGCGTGTTCTCGGTGCCGCTCTTGATGGCGATGCAGTCGTCGCCGACGTCGATGTAGCAGTTTTGGATCGTTACGTCGCTCGAGGCGTCGGGGTCGATGCCGTCGGTGTTCGGGGAGTTGTAGGGGTTGATGATGCGAAGGTCCTTGATCGTGACGTCGTCGCACCTTAGCGGGTGCACGGTCCACACGGGGGAATTCGTGAGGGTGAGATCAGAGATCGTCACGTGCTTGCAGCGGTTGAAGCACACGAGGTAGGGGCGGTTGTGCTTGAGCGCATTTGCCCACCTGCGGTCCCACCAGGCTTTTCCGCAGCCGTTGATCGTGCCTTCGCCGGTCAGGGTAACGAACTCCGCGTCCTCGGCGTAGACGCAGGGCGTGTGGCAAAGCTCCAGGATTCCCTCGAACTCCAGTTCCATCGCCGGGAACCGGTCCTCTTCGTCGGTAAAGCGGATCTCCGCGCCGGCCTCGACCTCGAGCTTCATGCGGCTGACCAGCCGGATGGGCCCCGTCTCGTAGACGCCCGCAGCGACCTTCAATACGCCGCCGCCCGCCTTTTCGATGACCTTCGCGGCCTCGGCGAAGGCGTCCGTCCAGTCCTCTCCGCGCCTGAATTTCGCAAATTCACTGATATACATAGCTCTCTCCTGTGTTTTTGTTTCATTGTAACACAAAATCAATCCGAATGCAACGCCGCATTGTTTGACAGGACGCGTTTTGCGCATATAATTTTGAAAAAAAGGGGAGGTGCGCGCGATGCTCGCTGCGTTTGTAGGCTGCGCCGGTGTGGGCAAAAACACGATCATCAAAGAGCTTATAAATCTCTATCCCGACCTGTACGCGATTTTTCCCACCCTGACCACGCGGGCCATGCGCCCGGGCGAGGTCGAGGGCAATCCCTACCACTTCGTGACGAAGGAACGGTTCCTCGAGCTGCTTAACGAAGGCGAGATCTACGAGTGGCAGCAGATCCACGACGGCAACTACTACGGCGGCAGCCGTCAGGTACTCCGAAAGCACCTTGCCAGCGGAAAGACCCTGATCAAGGACATCGACGTGCTTGGCGCGGAGACGTACAAGCAGAAGCTCGGCGACATAACGAAGATCCTCTCCGTATTCCTGTACGTGGACGATCTGAACGTGCTGCTGGAGCGCATGCGCAGCCGCGGCGACGACGAGGAGAACATCAAGGTGCGCGCCGGCCGCTTCCAGATGGAAATGGAGTCCTCGGTCAACAGCGACTACATGGTCTCAAACGACGTAATCAGGGACACTGCGGACGAGATCCACTGCCTTCTGACCAATGAAAACAAAAAGAACGGCCTGTACCGCCCCGTGCAGGGCGCGCACGTGCCGACAAAGGACGAGATCGCCTTCGAAGAGGAGCTGCTGCTGAACGGAAAAGCGCCCGCCCCGGTCGAATTAGTGTTCAACGGAAGCGAGCTCATGATCAAGAGCAGCGCGGCGAGGTACGCCGCCGCAAAGCGCAGGGGCGCGTTCATCCAGAAGGTCGTGCGGACGCTGACGGACACGAGTTTGAAGCCCGCGGACATAAGCCTTGAAGGCTGGGAAGAGAAGATTTTCAATATAAAATAAATGGGTTTTAGGCAGTCACATATATTTTGAGACTCAATGAAAGAGGTTATTGGTATGAAAGGCTTCTTTTCTGTTTTGCTTTCTCTGTGTATTTTGATCATTCCGCTTCTTTCGATTGCAGAAAATGGTTCCATATCTGATGATCAATGCGTTTCCGAAGTCTTTCTGAAGTATGCTGATTCTTTGAGAAAAGTCTCCTATAAAGAAATTAAGGACTATCTTGATTCTAAGGATTATCGTTATGAAACAAAGATTGGTTCAAATAAACTTGCCCAATTTAAAATTCTCTGTAACCAAGGCAGTATGTATATAGCTTTTTATCCTTTGGGAAATAACGATTCTGACTTCGGAAATCCGGATAAAGAGATGCTTACTTGTCTGGAATACGAACGAGATGGACAATGGATTACTATTTCAGATGAGTTTCATCTCAACGTAGGGTTGCTAAAAACAGGCGATAAATCTCGCGATCCTGTTAATCAGGAAGTCTCTAATTTGGAAAGCTTAGTGGATTTTTACAATAACACGATAGGCGGCTCAATCTCTATGGCTGAAGGATCAGCTGTTTTTACGGATGCCGACCGTGATAACGCAGTTGGGGCGACTATCAGAAACAGGGTCAAAGAGTACTCAAAAACCACCATTCGGAGAATCGATGTGAATTCAAACATTTCTACCTCTGACCCTGACGATTTTCTAATTCTGGTTTACTTGACTTGGGGAACAATGAATGGTGTTGACAGGACACGAACCATGCTTGAAATGTACAGTGATGACATGTCGGCAACATTAGCTATGGAGTATGAAAACGCCTGTGAAATCGTGGTATTTTGGGAAGTCCCATATCTCGTGAAAAGCGGAACCTGTGCAAAATACTCTTATGATGTTTATAATGGAAAAGCTTACAAAAGAGAAAAAACAGGCCCTTTGTATTATTGAAAATTGTAGTTTATAGTCTCAAATATGTCTGCTATATCACTTTTTGCGCGGTAGTTCGTATAAGCAACGCTTATGGCGGCAGGTTGCCGCCGCTACGGGGACGGCGCATATTTGTGCGTTTTGCGGGGAGATAACCCCTTACGCCCCGCTCAAATTAGTCAACACTAACCATATGTTAAAATTTTTACATATGCTGAAATCCCCTTCAATATATGGTATAATCAAGCTTGACGAGTTATGCGCTTGTTTGAATTTCTATACACATTTATAAACAGGGGGGTTTTTTATGCCTATCAGCCAGGACAAGTACAACAAACTGGATGAGGTGATCGCCGCCAACAAAGGGCAGAAGGGCGCGGTCATGCGCACGCTGCAGGCGGCACAGGACATTTTCGGCCACGTGCCGAAGGACGTGCAGATCCGCATCGCCGAAGGTCTGGGCACCACGCTCAGCGACGTGTACGGCGTCGCCACCTTCTACAGCCAGTTCGCTCTGGAGCCCAGAGGCGAATACATCATCGGCGTGTGCCTCGGCACCGCCTGCTACGTAAAGGGCTCGAAGAACGTGCTCGAGCGCGTGTGCAAGGAATTGGACACGAAGGTTGGCAAGACCACGAAGGACGGTCTGTTCACCATCAAGGACACCCGGTGCCTCGGCGCGTGCGGTCTGGCCCCGGTCATGATGATCAACGACGACGTCTACGGCCGCCTGACCCCCGACAAGATCCCGGATATCCTCAACAAGTATAAGACCGCTCAATGAACGAATTATCCCTTTATATCCTCGACCTCGTGCAGAACTCGGTCACCGCGGGCGCAAAGCACATCGTCATAACAGTGCACTTCGACACCGCGGCCGACACGCTCGAAATCACGATCAGTGACGACGGCTGCGGCATGAGCAGGGAGCTTCTTGAAAGGGTCACCAGCCCCTTCACCACCACGCGCAAGACGCGCAAGGTAGGTCTGGGCATCCCGATGATCATGCAGCTTACCGAGATGTGCGAGGGCAAATTCGACATACAGAGCCGCCCGGGCGAGGGCACGAAGCTGACGCTGGGCTTTCAGGCCTCGCACGTGGACCTTCCGCCCATGGGGTCGCTGAGCGAAACGATGCTTTCGCTGGTCAACGGGACGCCGGAGGGCATAGAGTTCACCCTGGACTACCGCGTGGACGGCAGAGGCTTCGATTTCAGCACCGAAGAGGTAAGGCAGATGCTGGAGGGCGTTCCGCTCAATACGCCCGAGGTCTTGAGCTGGATAAGGGATTACATACAGCAAAACATCGACGAAACCCAGGGCGGGGGATCCCCGCAAGCAGAACAATAAACAGGAGGCTAAAATATGAAGTCTATCGCTGATCTGGAAAAAATCCGTCAGGCAACGCTCAGCAAGGTCAACCTTCGCCGTGAGAGCGAGGGCACCCGCATCGTCGTCGGCATGGCCACCTGCGGCATCGCGGCCGGCGCGCGTCCCGTGATGAACGCGTTCGTGGACGAAATCGGCAAGAGGAATCTGCTGAACGTTATCGTGGCGCAGACCGGCTGCATCGGCATGTGCCGTTATGAGCCCATCGTGGAGATCACCACGCCCGGCAAAGAGAAGGTCACCTATGTAAACGTAAAGCCCGAAATGGTTCCGCGCATCGTGGCGGATCACGTGGTAAACGGTCAGCCCGTGGTTGAATACACCATTGGCCACGCAGAATAATCAAGGAGGTAGGCAAGATGGACCTTTTCCGTTCAACTATTCTGGTCTGCGGCGGTACGGGCTGTACCTCTTCGGGCTCGATGAAGCTGTATTCCCGCTTTGAGGAGCTTTTGGCTGCCAACGGCCTCGAGAAGGAAGTCAAGCTCGTGCGCACCGGCTGCTTCGGTCTTTGCGCGGCGGGCCCCGTGGTTATCGTATATCCCGAAGGCGCGTTCTACAGCCACGTAAAGCTCGAGGACATCGACGAGATCGTTTCCGAGCACCTGGTCAAGGGCCGCGTCGTCACCCGCCTGCTCTTTAAGGACGCCGATCAGGCCGCCAACGAGATCAAGCCCCTGGACGACATCAACTTCTATCAGAAGCAAAAGCGCGTGGTTCTGAGGAACTGCGGCGTCATCGATCCCGAGAACATCGACGAATACATCGCCTTCGACGGCTACAAGGCCCTGGCGAAGGTCCTTACCGAAATGACCCCCCAGCAGGTGCAGGAAGAGATCCTGGCCTCCGGCCTCAGGGGCCGCGGCGGCGCAGGCTTCCCCACCGGCCTCAAGTGGAAGTTCGCAATGGGCTCCAAGGGCAAAAAGTACGTCTGCTGCAACGCCGACGAGGGCGACCCCGGCGCGTTCATGGACAGAAGCGTGCTGGAGGGCGACCCCCACGCCGTGCTCGAGGCCATGGCCATCGCGGGCTACTGCATCGGTTCCGACGAAGGTTACATCTACGTGCGTGCCGAGTACCCCATCGCCGTAAAGCGCCTCGAGATCGCAATCGAGCAGGCGCACGAGTACGGCCTGCTGGGCGAAAACATCTTCGGCACCGGCTTCAATTTCGACATCCACATCCGCCTGGGCGCCGGCGCGTTCGTCTGCGGCGAAGAGACCGCCCTTATGAACTCCATCGAGGGCAAACGCGGCGAGCCGCGTCCCCGTCCTCCGTTCCCGGCGGTAAAGGGCCTGTTCGAGAAGCCCTCCATCCTCAACAACGTCGAGACCTACGCCAACATCGCGCAGATCATCTTAAAGGGCGCCGACTGGTTCAAGTCCATGGGCACCGAAAAGTCCACGGGCACCAAGATCTTCGCCCTGGGCGGCAAGATCAACAACTCCGGCCTGGTCGAGATCCCCATGGGCACCACGCTCAGAGAGATCATCTACGACATCGGCGGCGGCTGCCCCAACGGCAAGGCCTTCAAGGCCGTGCAGACCGGCGGTCCTTCCGGCGGCTGCCTCCCCGCCAGCATGCTGGACACCCCCATCGATTACGACAACCTGATCGCGGCCGGCTCCATGATGGGCTCCGGCGGCATGATCGTAATGGACGAAGACAACTGTATGGTTGACATCGCCCGCTTCTTCCTGGACTTCACGGTGGACGAGAGCTGCGGCAAGTGCACTCCCTGCCGCGTCGGTACCCGCAGGATGCTGGACATTCTCAACCGCATCTGCGAGGGCAAGGGCGAGGACGGCGACATCGAGCGCCTGGAGGACCTGGCTTCCTCGATCAAGGCCAGCGCCCTGTGCGGCCTGGGCCAGACCGCGCCCAACCCGGTTCTGAGCACGATCAAGCAGTTCCGCTCCGAATACGAGGCGCACATCTACGAAAAGCGCTGCCCCGCCGGCGTGTGCAAGAACCTGATGAAGTATGTTATCGATCCCGAGAAGTGCAAGGGCTGCACCGCCTGCGCCAGAAAGTGCCCCGCGGGCGCCATCAGCGGCGAGGTAAAGAAGCCCCACTCCATCGATACCACAAAGTGCATCAAGTGCGGCGTTTGCATGGATACCTGCAAGTTCGGCGCTATCTCCAAGAAGTAAGAGGGAGGAAGCCATATGGAAAATATGATCAACTTCAAAATAGATGGCGTTCCGGTAAGCGTACCCGCCGGAACCACGATCCTTCAGGCGGCAAAGCAGGCGGGCATCAAGATCCCCACGCTGTGCTACATGAAGGACATAAACGAAATCGGCGCGTGCCGCATGTGCGTCGTGGAAGCGGGCGGCAGAGCGCTTCAGGCAGCCTGCGTCTATCCCGTGGACAGCCTGCCCCGCAACCGTGAAACCGGCGAATACGCCGAAGTGAAGACCAACACCCCCGCCATCCGCAAGGCGCGCAGGGTAAACCTCGAGCTGCTTTTGTCCAACCACGACAAGAAGTGCTTGAGCTGCGTACGCTCCACCAACTGCGAACTGCAGGCGCTGTGCCGCGAGTACGGCGTGGAGGACGAAAACCGCTTCGCCGGCGCGATGACCGAGACCAAGCAGGACAATTCCTCCCTGTCGATCGTGCGCAACAACGCAAAGTGCGTGCTGTGCCGCCGCTGCGTCGCCGTCTGTGAAAAGGTTCAGCACATCGGCGTCATCGGCCCCGTGGCCCGCGGCTTCAAAACGCAGATCCTGCCCGCCTGGAACATGGGCCTTGCCGAGACCGGCTGCGTAAACTGCGGCCAGTGCATCGCCGTTTGCCCCACCGGCGCCCTCACCGAGAAGGACGACACGAAGGAAGTCTTCGCCGCCCTCGCCGACCCCAAGAAGTACGTGGTCGTGCAGCCCGCCCCCGCCGTCAGAGCCGCTCTGGGCGAGGAGTTCGGCATTCCCATGGGCACCTCCGTCACCGGCAAAATGGCGGCCGCGCTCAGGCGCCTCGGCTTCAACAAGGTCTTCGACACCGATTTCGGCGCCGACCTGACCATCATGGAGGAAGCCAACGAGCTGATCGACCGCGTGACCAACAAAGGCGTGCTGCCGATGATCACCTCCTGCTCCCCCGGCTGGATCAAGTTCTGCGAGACCTACTATCCCGAGTTCCTGCCCAACCTGTCCACCTGCAAGAGCCCCCATCAGATGGAAGGCGCGGTCATCAAGAGCTATTTCGCCGAGAAGAACGGCATCGACCCGCACGACATCGTGACCGTGTCCGTCATGCCCTGCACCGCCAAGAAGTACGAGTGCAAGCGCCCCGAAATGGGCCACGACGGCATGAGCGACGTTGACATCGTCATCACGACCCGCGAGCTGGCCAGAATGATCAAGCTCGCCGGCATCAACTTCGCGGCCCTGCCCGACGAAGACTTTGACGAGATGCTGGGCGAATCCACCGGCGCGGCCGTCATCTTCGGCGTGACCGGCGGCGTCATGGAGGCCGCCCTGCGCACCGCTTACGAGGCCATCACCGGCGACAAGCTCGAAAAGCTCGACTTCGTCGACGTGCGCGGCTTCGAGGGCGTAAAGGAAGCCTGCTATAACTTAAAGGGCCTCGAGGTCAAGGTCGCGGTCGCTTCCTCCACCGGCGCGGCCAGCAAGCTGCTCGACGCGGTCAAGGCGGGCGAGAAGAGCTACACCTTCATCGAGATCATGGCCTGCCCCGGCGGCTGCATCAACGGCGGCGGCCAGCCCATCGTAAGCCCCGTCGTGCGCGAGGACGTGGACGTCAAGGGCCTGCGCGCCAAGGCGCTCTACGACGAGGACCTCTCCAAGTCCATCCGCAAGAGCCACGAGCTGCCCGCGATCAACAAGCTCTACGAAGAATATTTCGAAAAGCCCAACAGCCACAAGGCCCACGAACTCCTGCACACGCACTACACCGCCAGGAAGCTGTACAACGACTAAGCTTCCCCAAAACAAACCGGCCGCCCCGTCAAAAAAGACAGGGCGGCCGGTTTTATGACCCCGTAGCGGCGGCAACCTGCCGCCACGGGAGAGGCGTATACGCGAGAAATCGCGATTTACGCTGCACCGTTTCGTATACGCAATGCCCATGGTGGCAGATTGCCGCCGCTACGGAGACAGCGCATATTCGTGTGATAAACGGGTGTTGTCCAAATTTCGCAATTTGTCCGCCGCTGCGGCAATCCTTCCTCACCGGCCAAAAACCACAATCGAATTCATATAATCGATGAATTCCTGCGGATCGTACCCGACGATCCAATTCCCTTCGTTATTCCAGAATATACCGTCCCATTGCGCCTGCGTGCCGGTGTACAGGATCTGTGACAGGTTATCGCATCCGTCAATTGCCAAAATGCCGATCTCGGTGACAGAAGGCGGTATCACGATGCGCTGCAGACTGTCGCAGTAATAGAACGAGAATCCTTTGATCGTATCGACGCTCGACGGAACGGTATATTCCGTCTGATTTTGGCCCGACGGATACTGGATCAACGTCGTCTGCGCCTTGTCGAACAGCACGCCGTTCAGGGACGAATAATGCGCGTTTGCGGCGGATACGACGATCTCGCCGAGACTTGAACACTGGGAAAACGCAAATTGCTCGATCGACACCACGCTTGAAGGTATCTCTACGCTTTCGAGCGCCGAGCAATACTCGAAAGCGCCGTAACTGATCACCCGGAAGCCCTCCTCAAATTCGACGCTTTCCAGCATGCGGCAGGAGGAGAACGCGAAACTGCCGAGGCTTGTGCTTTTCGGGATCGTGACGCTCGTAAGACCGCTGTCTGCAAAGGCGTATTCTCCGATCTGTTCCAGGCTCTCGGGCAGGTCGATGCTCGGAACGGAGCACTGGTTGAAGGCGCCTTCGCCGATGATCTTCAATTCTTCGGGCAAAACGACGCCCGTGATCCTGCGGCATTCCCTGAAAGCGCCCTCGCCGATCTCGATCAGGCCCGACGGGCAGACGAAGACCCCCGTATACCCGAGCGGGCAAAACAGCAGCCTGGTCCCGTCCTTCGTAAGCAGCAGGCCGTTTTCCGAGCAATAGGACGGATTGTCCGCGTCCACGACGATCTCGGCGAGATCGTAGCAGCTGGCGAAGATGTCGTGTTCTATGCTTTGCAGCGATGCGGGAAGCGTGATGCTGACGAGGGAAGAGCATACCTCGAAGGCCGATTGCCCGATCCCGGCCACGTTTGAGCCGACGGTGATATTCCTTATGTTTCTGCAATAAGAAAACGCGCGCTCTTCGATGGACGTTACGGAATCCGGGAAACTTACACCGGTAATGCGGGTCTCGGCGAAAGCGTACGGGCCGACGACCTCAACGCCGTCCGGTATATCGAACAGGCCGGTCAAAGCGCGCGGATACAAGACCAGCGTTTTCCCGTCGGAAGTGTACAAAACGCCGTCTTGCGACACGTAATGCGCGTTCTCCGGGTGGACCGTGAAGGCGGCTATATTGTCCGCGGCGTTGACCGCGAGCGGATGGATGGTCGTAAGCCCCCTGGGCAGCGACAGCTCCTGCAGGGAAGTATTGAACCCGAACGCGTATTCGCCGATCTCCCTGAGGCCGTCGTTAAAGCTCACGCTCTCAAGACCCGAGCAGCCATAAAAGGCATACGGCCCGACGGTCTCCATCGTGGAGGGGAAGCGGACCTGCGTCAGCCCGGTGCAATACCGGAAAGTATCGCGCTGTATGCTTTTCAGGCCTTCCGGGAAAATGCATTCGCTGATGTTCGAACAGCCTTCAAACAAGGGTCCGTCGATGTTCTCGATCCCCTGCGCGATATAGACGCAGCTTATACTGTCTCTGTACGCTTGCCAGGCCGGCTCGCTGTAGGAGAGGTACAGCGTTCCGCTTCCCTTGACGTACAGCGTACCGTCGCCCAGCAGATACCACTGCGAATCGAACAGACAGTCGCCCGAAGCGACAAGCCAGGGCGTATCCGAAAACAGCGTTCCGATGTCCTGCCGCGCGATGAATTCGCGCGAAGCGTTGACGCGCACGAGCCCTGCGCAGTCGCTGAACGCGTCCGGCTCGATCTCTTCGACCGTATCCGGCAGCGTGATCTCCGTGACGCTGCTGCCCGCGAAGGCGAGGTGCCCGATGTAGGTCGTTCCCTCGGGAACGACGACGCTGCCCAGGGACGTATCGCCGTAAAAGGCCCTGTCCCCGATCTCCGTGAGCGCGCCCGGAAGGATCACGTCCTCCGCGGCCGCAAAGCACAGAGCGCACAGGACCGCAAGCAGAAAGCAAAGAACCGATACAAGTCTGACCGTTTTCATCGCCCGAACCTCCATAAGATCATAAAGGACTTTGTTATATTATACACCCCGAACGCATATTATGCAAGAAAAACCGTTTCTCGGAGGCGGCGTGTATACAGGTAACCTGCGCCGTACTCCGTAGCGGCGGCAATCTGCCGCCACCTATGCCGCGTATACGGAAAAAACCCGTTTTAATGCAACCACCCCGCGCCCACACCGTAGCGGCGGCAATCTGCCGCCACCTATGCCGCGTATACGAAAAAACCCGTTTTGATGCAACCGCCCCGCGCCTACCCCGCAGCGGAGGCCTCAAGGCCGCCATGGGCGAAGCGTATACGCGGGAAAATCGCGCTTTACGCTACACCGTCTCATATACGCAATGCCCATGGCGGCAGATTGCCGCCGCTACGGAAATAAACCGACGCTGCAGCGCCGTATCTTTCGCCTGCGCCCCCGCCGCAACCCCCGCCCCCCAATTGGTACAAATACGTTAAGCTTCAAAGTTTTATGGACAACATTCGTGAAAAATGTTATAATATGCCATAGTTTTGCGGAGGTGCGCGTATGCTTGAGCTTTTGCGGGGGATCGGCGAAGAGGTCGTCGGCAGCGGAAAGGACGGCTGTATCTATATAGACGACGCGGTGCGCCGCATGGAGGCGCTTTCCGAAGAGGCGCCCGGCAGCGTTTCGCTGATCTACATGGACCCGCCCTACGGTACGGGCAAGCGCTTCGAGGTGCGCCAGAAGGTCGGCGCGCGCGAGTGGAAGAGCGGCCGCGGCAGCCTCGTGCTGCCCGCCTACGACGACAAGCTTCCCCGCGACGAATACCTTTCCATGATGCGAAGCGTGCTGACCTCCTCGAAAAAACTGCTCAGCAGCGACGGTCTTCTCTTCATCCACGTGGACTACCGCATGCACGCGCACGTTCGCCTGCTCGCCGACGAGATTTTCGGCGAAAGCAGCTTTCTGAACGAGATCGTCTGGGCCTACGAGACCGGCGGGCGCAGCAAAAAGGTCTTCGCACGAAAGCACGACATCATACTGCTCTACGCATCAAGCGAAGACTACGACCTGCACACCGACGACGTGGCCGAGGTGCCCGAGGGCGGGCGCAGAAACCACATGGCGCGCCGCGTCGACGAGGACGGCAGGACCTACCGCCAGATCGTGAGTGGCGGAAAGCTCTACCGCTACTACGACGACGAGCCCGTGCCGCCCTCGGACGTCTGGAGCGACATAAGCCACCTGCAGCAGCGCGACCCGCAGCGCAGCGGCTTCGACACGCAAAAGCCCTACCGCCTGCTGGACCGCATCGTCCGCTGCGCCTCCCGCGAGGGCGACACGGTGCTGGACCCCTTCTTCGGGAGCGCTACGACGCTGGAGGCCGCCTTCGCCGCCGGGCGGAAATTTATCGGAATCGACATAAATCCCCTCTGCGCGGTCCTTGCCGAAAGGCGGCTGAAAGATGCGCAGTACCGCCTGTTCTGCCCCGAGGGCGAGGGCGCGCCCGAACTGGACGCGCTGGCCGCGCCCGGCATCACGGACACGGGCGTGTATCTGAACGCGTTCGAGCCGTGCGATGACGAACTGAAGCAGGCGGCGCCCTCCGGCTATGACGGCATCGACAACTGGGCGGCGGGCCGCCTGGAAAACGGCGTCTTTCTGGCTGAGGGGCGCGAGATCCGCTCGAAAAATACGCCCGAGCTCACAGGCGAAGTGCGCGTCCCCCTGCCCGGCGGCGGCCTCGTCGTTCGCGTCAGCGATATTTTGGGCAGAAGGTTTTTCTATCGCCTTCAAAATTAACAAAGAGGTGTTACAATGGTGATTCAAGTGGGCGACGTCGTAAAAATGCGAAAGCCCCACCCCTGCGGCTCGGATACCTGGACGCTCACGCGCGTGGGCGCGGACGTCAAAATGGTCTGCTCGAAGTGCGGCCACATGGTCATGCTCGACCGGCAGGTATTTGAAAAGCGCTGCAAAAAAGTGATTTCCCACGGAGAAACGACAGATGGCTAAAACGCAAACGAGCGATAAAAAACACAAGAAAACGAAAGCCAAGGGCGCAGAGACGTCCAAAAAATCAAAAAAGGCCCTGAAAGCGGCAAAGATCAGGCGGCAGCGCAGAAAGGGCTTCGCGGCGTTCATACTGTGCCTTTTGGTGCTCAGCCTCCTGGCCTTCGGCGTGCGCTTTTTCATCTTCGAGCCCGCGAAGGTCAAAACCGACGCGATGAGCCCCAGGTACAGAAAGGGCGACGTCGTCATCATCAACAAATTCATGGACATAAGCGACATCAAGCGCTACGATCTGGTCTACGCGAGCTTTTCCGCCGCCTCCGACAGCAGGCTCATCCGGCAGGTGGTCGGCATGGAGGGCGACGAGATCATACCGCACGAGGACGGCAACAAGTATCTGCACCTGAGCGACAGCACCGAGACGATCGACCTTGGCCCCGCGGAAGGGCTGGCCGGCGGCATACTGCAAAGGGGCCAGTATCTGCTGCTGAGCCTCTCTATGGACGATCCAAACGCGCTGGACAGCCGTGCGCTGGGTCTGGTCACGGACGAGAGCTTTATCGGCACGCCCGGCAAGATCCTCTGGCCGCCTGCCCGCGCATTCAAATAAGCGGAAGGGAGTAAAACGCAATGGACAACGAAAACGAAAACAAAAATCCCATCCCCGAGGTCTCGTGGGAAGAGGATCAGGAGGATCAGAAAAAAGAGCCTCAGAAATACACGTTCTGGCAGTGGCTGTTCATGTCCAAAAAGAAGGGCAAGAAGGCGGGCCTGAGCAAAAAGACGCTGATTCTGCTGGACATCAAGGAATGGATATTTTCGCTCCTGTTCGCTTTCGTCGCGGTGTACCTGATCATCACCTTCGGCGTCAGGGTCATCACCGTCGAGGGCGAAAGCATGAACCCCACCCTCGCCGACGGCGAAAGGCTGTTCGTGACCGCCTATGACGTGCGCTTCGGCTCCGCGCCCGAAAGGGGCGACGTGGTCATTTGCCACTATCCCGGCCGCACGAGCAAGTGGCCCAGCGAATCCATTCCGATCTTCACCGTGAAGACCGACTTCGTAAAGCGCGTTGTGGGCGTGCCCGGCGACACCGTCAGCCGCGTCGACGGCATCACCTACATAAACGACAAGGCGCTCACCGCGAGGAGAGATCTCTCCGAGGGCCTGATCGGCTTACGCTACGAAAAGAACGAAGACGGCAGCCTGAGCTATTACAGAAAGTCCACCGGCGAGCAGGTCGTTCTGAGCGATCAGGAGACCTACCGCTTCGCGTTCGACTACACCTACACGCTGGGGGAGGACGAGTACTTCGTCGTGGGCGACAACCGCTACGCCAGCCACGATTCCCGCTTCTGGAACGGCCCCGGCATGCCCTATCAGGAGACCAACGACGCCTCGGGCGACGTGGGCCCCGTCAGCAAGAGCCTGATCATCGGTCATGTTCGCTCGGTCGTGCTGCCGCTCAAGCAGCGCCGCGGCGTGGAAAACGACGCCGAATACACTTATCCGGGAGATTTGACGCATGAGTAACGCAAAGAAAAAACGCAAGACTTCCTCTCAGCGCATGTGGGTGCGCGTGATGTGTATCGTGCTGGCCGTGCTGCTGGTCGGCGGTACGCTGACCTCGGTGCTGCTTTGGCTGGTCGGCTGAGGATGAAGCGCTTTCTCGCGGCTGTCTGCGCGCTTTTGCAGGCAGCCGCCGGTTTATTCTGCCTGTCCGAAAACAGCTATGTTATGAGCGCCGCCTGGCTCGAAAACGAGCAGGCGCTCAGGGTGGATCTGTCCCTGACCTACACGAACGAGACGGGGGAAAAACTGGACAGCGTGTCCTTCAACGTCTACGCGAACCTCTTCCGCCGCGAAAGCGCGCTGCCCTACGACAATCAAACGCTGGAAAAGGCCTTTCCCTACGGCTACGCGCCCTCGGGCATCGAGTTTACCGGCGTCTATTTCAACGATGTAGCGGCGCGCTGGCGCTTCAAGGGCGAAAACGAGTGCTTTCTGAGCGTAGACTGTGCGCTTGAACCCGGGGAAGAGGGCGTCTTCCGCTTCGAATACGCCTTGCTCCTCAGCGAAAACCGCGCCTTTCAGGGCGTCGCGGAGGACGTGCGCCTGACGCTGTTCTACCCCTCCGCGTGCGTGTACGACGGCGGCTTCGTGTACGAACCGAGCTCCCGCGCGGCCCCCTTTCTGTACAGCGAGCCGTCCGATTTCGAACTTACGCTGCTTCTGCCCGAAGGCTTCGACCCGGCTTCCGGCGCGGAAATATCTTTCCTCGGCGAGGAAAACGGCTATCGCACATACCGGCTCACGCTGAAAGGCGCAAGCGAGCTCGGCGTCACGTTCTCCCGCCGCTACCGCGTCTATCAAGGCGCGCTGCCCTCCGGCCACGTGATCCGCGTGCTGGGCATGAACGCGGGCGACTGCAAAGAAGCGCTGAAAGAGGCGCTGCGCGCGGGCGCGGCCTGCGAGCGCTTTTTCGGCGCGCTCGACAGGGCGCATACGGACGTCGTGTTTAGCTCCTCCGCGCTGTCCCAGGCGCTGCCGGGGCTGATCCTGCTGGGCGACGACGCCGAAGAGGGCGCATCGCTCCTGCTTGGCCGCCTGATGGCCGAACAGTACTTCGGCTGCTCGGTGCTGACCGATCCCGGCACGGACCCGTTTCTGCGCTACGGCGTCAGCTGCTACGCGGCGCTTCTGAGCGTGGAGGAGGACGAAGGCGAAGCTGCCTTCCGGAAGGCGCTCAGGGAAACTATACAGCCCGCGCTCAAGCTGACCGTGCCCGGGTCGCTGACGCCGGACAGCAGCTTAAGCCGCTTTAACACCGTCTACGAATTCGACCTCGTGGCCGTGCGCCGCGGCGCCGCGGTGCTGCACGAGCTGCGCGAGGTCATGGGAAAAGACGAATTTCTGCGCGCCCTGTCGCGCTATTACGCCGAAAACAAGGGTAAGATCGCCGACATCGAGCGCTTCGTCGCCGCCCTGGACGGCGAAAGAACCCAATCCCTCGGCAGCGCCCTCGTCGCCTGGCTCATGACGATCCACGAATACGCGCAGCAGAGCGGGGATATTTACTGATTTCCCGGCGAGCTTTATGGGACGAATGCATAATAGGTTTCGATAATTTTTGAAATCTCCGGTGGCATTTTATTGCAAGAAGATTTTTTCACAAAAAAGGCTGCTTTCCCACCATTAAGGTGAGTTTGCAGCCTTTTTTGCGGAGGAGTTTTTTACAGCCCCATGGGCACGGCGGATACGCGGGAAATCGCGCTTTACATTGCGCCGATACGTATACGCTATGTTCATGGCGGCGTGGACGCCGCCGCTACGGAGAAATCCATATGCGGTACCACTGTAGCGGCGGCCTTCAAGGCCGCCATGGGCGAGGCGGATACGTACGTCATGCAGGGTCGCGTGCAAATATCGCGTATGTTCGTAGCGGCGGCAATCTGCCGCCATGGGCGAGGCGGATACGCGGGAAATCGCGCTTTACATTGCGCCGATACGTATACGCTATGTTCATGGCGGCGTGGACGCCGCCGCTACGGAGAAATCCATATGCGGTACCACTGTAGCGGCGGCCTACAAGGCCGCCATGGGGCGAAGCGTATACGTGCGTCATGCGGAGTCGTGCGCAAATATCGCGTATGTTCGTAGCGGCGGCAATCTGCCGCCATAAATGGCGCTTCGCCCGCGGGGGATCTGCCGTCAGCGTATGCCGTGCTCCCGCATGGATTTTATCAGGTAATCGCGCGCGGGGCTCGGCGGGAGGTGCGCTTCCACGTCCCTGGGATCGGCGTAATCGCCGTTGTCGATGCACGCCAGCAGAAATTCGACGGTGAACACGTCGAAGATGTGCGGGTCGGAAAACGACGCCTCGATCGTCGTGTTCATGCGCTCGTTCAGCGCGCCCACGATGCATTGGTAGATAAAATGGTCCCGCCCCAGAAGCTCGCCGATGCGGTCGAGCGAGGACAGGGCTTCCTGCATCTGCGCCACGGTGACGTGTCTGCGGAAACCCCCGCAGCCCTTGCCGCCGGAGAGGATCGCGTCGACGGAGCAGTGCAGCGCTTCGGCAAGATCGGGCAGCGCGGCGACGTCCGGGATCGCCTCGCCCCGCTCCCAGTTCGACACGGCCTGCGGGCTGACGTTCAGCTTTTCGGACAGCGCGGCCTGCGTCAGCCCCAGCTTTTTGCGCTCCGTCTGCAAAAACGACCCCATCAGTTTCGGATTCAGATTCATGGTAATCCCTCCTTTACGGGACCATTATAACAGCCCGCCCCGGCAAAAGGAAGGGCCCGGCGCTTGACGTTCCGGCGGAAAAAACAAGCCGCGCTTGAGAAGCGATCAGCAAGGCCGTGACGACTTCGCTGTTCCGGCACGCCGGTCATGAGCCGCTTTACCCGTTAATGGCAGTGGGCATCATTTGAAAGCCCGTTATCAGGCTGAATTATAAGACAAAGAAAGACGATTGTCAATCTGCTTCGCGGCGTCTCTCAGACGTCCTGAAGTATGCGGATTGCATTTCATTTTTGATTTTTGCGCTTGACAGATCGCCAAGTCATAATTATAATATAATTATGGACGGATTGAGATTTGAGTGGGACGACGCCAAGAACGACATCAACCGCAGGAAACACGGCGTATCGTTCGAGGAAGCGACGTACGTATTCGACGACGAGTACGCGTTGGTCGTCAGTGACCCGGATCATTCGGCCGAGGAAGAGAGATTCATCATCCTCGGTTACAGCCTTCGCGCCAATCTGCTCGTGGTGTGCCACTGTTACAGGGCGCAGGAATCCGTGATCCGCATCATATCCGCACGAAAGGCCACGACAAACGAGACGCGGCAGTATCATGCCGCGCTGTGAGGTGAACGATCATGAGAGAAGAGTACGATTTCAGTCAGGGGGTCAGGAACCCCTACATAAAGCGCAGCAGGAAGCAAATCACGATCAATCTGGAAGAAAGCACGGTAACGTATTTCAAGCAGTTGGCCGAAGAAAGCGGGATCCCGTATCAGACGCTGATCAACCTGTACCTGACGGATTGCGTGAAGAAAGAGCTGAAGCCGGAGATGGTTTGGTCGACAAAAGGGGCATAAACGCCACCCTTCGGCGTCACCCCCGGAAAGCCCCGCTTTTCGGGGTTTTATTTCTTCCGAAGCCCCTTAAGCGCCTTTCCGGGCCTCTGCCCGGAACGCGCCGTTTTAGGTCGCTTCAAGACCGGCAAAGTGCTCCACGGAAGACCCTTCCGCAGGCAGCGGAATCCTCCGGCTGCCGTGCTTCGCGTCAGGGATCAGCGAATAGCTTCCCTCCCGAAATACCTCTCTTGAGCAGTCCCTTGTCTGTCTTTCTGACTAATCATTATCCACGTTTACGTATGCAATTGCATCTACAGACGAAGGAACATAGCCTTCTATTTTGAAATAATCCATAAATGATGATGGAATATCCGCCCGGATCATTATGCTGCTGCCCGGCATAAGGGCTCTTGTTGAATACAGGCTGTCATCATCAATATAAAGAATGTTCCCTTCCTTGTCCAGCAGTGCCATTACCACGCTTATATCAAAGACCGGCTCGCTTGTGTTGTTCGTAACTGTCACATACATATAATTATATGTCCACCAGCCTGATTTCACGTTCAATTGTAAGTCTGTCTCAACAGGCAAACGCATGGAACGCCTGGAATCATCCGCCTTCCCGGTCAGTGTCATCATATAGTCGTCCGCTGTACCGTTTTCGATTTGGCTATACATTTTCACGTAGGTGTATTCACCGGGTTGCAGATAGGCCGCATATGCTGATATATAATCGCTCGACGTGAGAGCGTCGCCGCTTTCGTTATAAATTTCCAGTACGCCGGCATTAACCTTTATAGGTTTATTACCGATATTGCTGACTTTGGCATATGCATAACCGTAGTTCAAATAGCTTTCTATTGCATGGAAGTTTTCCTTCTCAACCGAAAGCTTTCCGGCGGCAAAGGCGTTTGAAGATAAAGAAAGCATTATGACACATAGTATCATCGTGATTGTCTTTTTCATACGGAAACATCCCTTTCATTTCAGTGTGACAGCATAAATGCTGTGCCGGGTTGCGTCCAACAAGGGTAACGAGCACTGCGGCATAGTTATCACTGTTAGGATTATAAGTCAATAGGAAGCGCTTGTCAATCGACTTTGAAGCATCTTTCTTACGTCTTTGCGGGGATACGATAGGCGCGAGACCGAAACGGGGAAGTCTGAAGCGGATCGCCTCGCGGCGGACCCTTTCTTACCCCACTTCAAAGGCGAACAAATGGACGTCCCCGTTTCCCCAAGTTTCTTGGGGGATCAGGCGGACGGCGGACCAGGTGCCTGTGAGGGGCACGCGGTTCAGGCGTTGGTGGTTGGCGGTCGTTTGGTAGAGCGTCTGCGCCGTGCCGTCGCTTCGGACGCCTTCGATGCGGTAGGCGCGAACCAGCGCGTCCGGCGTGTGGAAGGCGTCGAAATGCAGGGGCTTGTTGCACATCATGTTGTGCGTGAAGGGCCTTGAGCCGATGCGCGGCATGCTCTCGCGGTTGAACTCGCTGTCCCACACGACGCGCGCGAAACGCACTTCCTTCGGTTCGGAAAAGCGGTATTCGATGATTTCGCCCGGTTTGCAGCGATAGCCGTTGTCGTCCTCGCCGACGGGCCGGTCGAGGCCGTTTCTGAGCGCCTCCGCACCACGGGTGATCGCCGCGTTTAAAGTAAGCTCCGGCACGGCGCGCCGGTTATAGGGCAGATAGCAGTCGTCGTCCATGAGCGTCTGCTTGAGCTCCCTGAGATAGGAAGCGTACACCTCCCTGGGCGTGCAGTTTTCCCGCGCGGCGATGGCGGCGGCCGTGCCCGCGGCCTGCCCCAGCAGCGCGCAGGTGCCCATGACCCTGCAGGAGCTCAGCGCCCAGTGCGTGACCGAAATGTTCCGCCCCGCGCACAGCAGATTGCTCACGTTTTCCGAGTACAGGCAGCGGTACGGGATGCCGTAGGGCGAGGGTGCGGGATAGTTGACGTTGGGCCGGTCGGTGTTGCGAAAGCCGCGCGGGTCGTGGTCGTCCATCGGCCAGCCGCCGTAGGCGATCACGTCGTCAAAGCGCCCGCCCGCCTCGACGTCGTTCTGGGTGAGCGTGTAATCGCCGACATAGCGGCGGCTCTCGCGCTTGCCCGGCAGTATGCCGACCCAGTCCAGCCGCCAGAAGCGGTTCTTTTCGCGCTGCGAGGGATCGTTTTTGACGAAATCCCACAGGCCGTAGGCGATGGAGAGCAGTTCGTCGCGCGTCTTTTCGCTGTCCGCGATCGAATCGCCGTCGCCGCCCAGCTCGAGGTACCAGAAATTCTCCAGGGGCGAGGCGAGATCGGGCACGCGGTGCGGAAGGTCCGCCGCCGTGAAGCGCGCGGCCCATTCGGGCGGAACGAATTCACTCGGCCTGTCTTCCCTGCGCGCCTGAAGCATGCAGCTCATGCCCATAGTCTTGCGGTCGCCGGGCCGGACGCCGCGGCCGATGCTCTCGCCGAATTCCGCTTCGCTCTCCCGGCCGTACCTGAAGCGCGCGCCCGTGAGCGGGGCAAGCACGCTGTCGCCCGAGCAGTCCGCGAAGAGCTTTGCCCGCACGGTATGGAACTGCTGCGTCGTCATCTGCCAGCCGGTGACGGAGACGACGCGGTCTCCCTCCATTTCGCAGTCGTTCACGGAGCAGTTGAGAAGCAGCTCTATGTTCTTTTCCTTCCGGGCGAAGCCGTAGAGCACGCCGTCCCAGACGGAATAGTTCTTGTCGGGGTTCCGGTAGAGGTTTTCCAGCATGATCTCCTCGATCAGCCCGGTCTCCAGCATGTTTTTGCCCTGCGCGCCGCACACCCACATGCGTATTTCGCTGGAGGCGTTGCCGCCCAGCATGGGCCGCTCCTGCACGAGGGCGACCTTCGCGCCGTGCCTTGCGGCCGCGACGGCGGCGCACAGCCCCGCAAGTCCCCCGCCGACGACGCACAGATCCGCGTCGTGGAACACGGTCGAAAAGCGATCGTTCATAAAAAACCTCTCTTTCTTTCCGGAAAGCCTGACGGCGCACTTTCGGAAAAGCCCCGTCAAGCGGAGAGCCTTCCTGCGCCTTTCTTACAGGAAGCCAAGCCCATTCTACCATGTAGGGGCGGTTTTGTCCAGTGTCACGGGCAGCGGCCGTTAATTTCCGCGCCGCCCCTTGTGTTTTTGCGCCCCGCGGTATACAATATTTTCGTCGAAAACGGCGCTGGCGCGCCGAAACTTATCCGGCCCATCGGGAGAAAACGAATGAACGAAAACAAACTGTATTTTATGTCGGACTACATGGAGGGGGCGCGTCCGGAAATTTTGAAGCGCCTCGTCGAGACCAACCTTGAAAAGAGCCCCGGCTACGGCACGGACGCCTACAGCGAGGCAGCGCGCGAAAAGATCCGCGCGGCGGTCGGCGTTAACGACGCGGACGTCTATTTCCTCGTGGGCGGCACGCAGGCCAACGCCACCGTGATCGACGCGATGCTTGCGTCCTGGCAGGGCGTCGTCGCGGCGCGCACCGGCCACATCAACGTGCACGAGGCGGGCGCGGTGGAGTTCAGCGGCCACAAGGTCATCGAGCTCGAACAGCAAAACGGAAAGCTCTCCGCGCAGACCGTAAAAAAGTACCTGGACGCCTATTTCGGTGACATGAACCGCGACCACGTGGTCATGCCGGGCCTCGTGTACATATCCCACCCCACGGAGCTGGGCACGCTGTACAGCTTAAAGGAGCTCAAGGCCTTGAGCCGCGTCTGCCGCAAGGCCGGCGTTCGCCTGTACCTGGACGGCGCGCGGCTGGCCTACGCGCTCGCCTGTCCGGAAAACGACGTGACGCTCAGGGACATCGCGCGCCTGTGCGACGCGTTCTACATCGGCGGCACGAAGTGCGGCGCGCTGTTCGGCGAGGCCGTAGTGTTCCCGAAAAAGGGCAGCGTGCCCCACTTTTTCACGATCGTCAAGCAGCACGGCGCGCTGCTTGCAAAGGGCAGGATCGCCGCGCTGCAGTTCGACGCGCTGTTTACGGACGGCCTGTACGAAACCGTCGGCAAAAACGCGATCGACGCGGCAAACCGCATCCGGAAGGCGCTCGTCGAAAAAGGCTACCGCTTCGCCATCGACACGCCCACGAACCAGATCTTCGTCGTGCTGGACGAAGAAACCGACGCGCGCCTGTCCGAAGGCGCCGAGCTGGATTTCTGGGAGAAGCTCGAAGACGGCCGCGTGATCAAGCGCATCGCCACCAGTTGGGCCACGACCGAAGAGGACGTGGAGAGGCTGATCGGGATGCTGTAAGAGACGGCGCGCCGGCGCGGGCGCGAAGACGTGAAACAGAGGAATGACGCGACAGCAGTGAAGACTATCGCCGCCTCCGTAGCGGCGGCAATCTGCCGCCATAGGCCTTGCGTATACGAATCGGCGCAGCGTAAAGCGTAATCACCGCCAAAAGCCTTCCCCTCTGGGGCGCAAAGCGCGGTTCGGTAGTGAATGAAAGCCCGGTGGGCTTTCAGAGCCGAACCGGGACCGAACCCGCAGGCGAGAAGGTGTCGCCGCAGGCGACGGATGAGGTCGTCTCCCGCATACCCGCTTCCCCCATGCCGGCAGATTGCCGTCGATGTGGAATACCCTATCGCCGCCTCCGTAGCGGCGGCGTCTACGCCGCCATGGGCATTATGTATGCGAACCGCCGCGTCATTAAGCGTAATCCACCGCCAAAAGCCTTCCCCTCTGGGGAAGGTGTCGCCGCAGGCGACGGATGAGGTCGTCTCCCACATACCCGCTTCCCCCACGGCACCAGATTGCCGCTGCAACAGAGACACACCCCATCGCTGTCTCCGTAGCGGCGGCAACCTGCCGCCACAAACCCTGCATATACGAACCGCCTCACGCCAAATCGCAATTTCCCGCGCATACGCCCCATCCACGCCACCCGGAAGGCGGATTTTATGCACTGCACAGTCCCCGCTTATCTTGACAGCGCCCACAAAGCGCTGTATAATTCCCTCATAAGCAAAAAAACGAAAGGCGGTCGCCCCAATGAAAAAGCTGCTCGTCCTGCTCGCTCTTATCCTGCTCGCCCTCTCCCTCTTCGCGTTCGCGGAAGAGCCGGAAACCTTCATGAGCGGAGACTTTAGATACGCCCTCCTCCCGGACGGCACGGCGGAGATCACAAAATACAGCGGCGATGCCGAATCCCTCGACATCCCGTCTGTGCTGGACGGATATACGGTCACCTCCATTGGCGATAGGGCGTTTTACAATTGCGGCAGCCTAACTGCCGTCACCATCCCGGATAGCGTCACCTCCATCGGCGATAGGGCGTTTTCCGATTGCGGCAGCCTAACTGCCGTCACCATCCCGGATAGCGTCACCTCCATCGGCGATCTGGCGTTTTCCGATTGCTACAGCCTTACCGCCGTCACCATCCCGGACAGCGTCACAAGCGTCGGAGTAAATCCTTTTGTGGACTGCGACGAACTGAAATCAATATCCGTTTCACCTGAGCATCCATATTTGGCGACGATAGACGGTGTGCTGTTCAGCAAACCCGACAGGCGGCTCGTATGCTACCCATGTACGTTTGACGCAAGTGAATACGCCATCCCGCAGGGTATACAGATCATCGGCGATGGGGCGTTTTCCGCTTGCACCGGCCTTACCGCCGTCACCATCCCGGACAGCGTCACGTCTATCGGCGAAAGGGCGTTTGTCTATTGCGACAGCCTTACCGCCGTCACCATCCCGGACAGCGTCACTTCCATTGGCGATTATGCGTTTTACGATTGCGACAGCCTTACCGCCATCGCCATCCCGGACAGCGTTACGTCCATTGGCTACGGGGCGTTTTGCCATTGCGAAAGACTGTTCGCTGTAACCATCCCGGACAGCGTCACCTCCATCAGCGATCGAGCGTTTGAAGATTGCAGCAGCTTGACCGCCGTCGTCATCCCGGACAGCGTCACGTCCATCGGCGAAAGTGCGTTTTTCGATTGCAACAGCCTTACAGCCGTCACCATCCCGGATAGCGTCACTTCTATCGGCGATGGAGCGTTTTCCGCTTGCACCGGCCTGACCGCCGTCACCATCCCGGACAGCGTCACTTCCATCGGCGAAGATACGTTTTCCGGTTGCGAGAGCCTGACCGCCGTCACCATCCCGGACAGCGTCACCTCCATCGGCGATCGTGCGTTTGAAGATTGCAGCAGCTTGACCGCCGTCGTCATCCCGGACAGCGTCACTTACATCGGCCATGAGGCGTTTTCCGTTTGCTACAGCCTTACTGCCGTCACCATCCCGGACAGCGTCACCTCCATCGGCGAGAATGCGTTCTCATATTGCGCCGAATCTCTGACGATCACGGTCGGGCGCGATTCCTATGCCGCGCAATACTGCCGCGAGAACGGTTTACAATACGCCTATCCGGACGCGCTCGATTGGCTGAAGGGATAGCCGGGGCGAGGCGACGCCGGGTTTCATTGGGGAACTTTTCGGGGATTTTTCCGCCGGAAAGTTCCCCATTTTCGGGCGAAGCAGAAAAAGAAGCTGTGAAGGAAGGCCGTTTTTGGCGGCGGATTTCTTTCACAGCTTCTTTTGGGGTGCGGATGACGGGGATATGGGGATGGGGGCGGAGCGGGAAATTCGAGGGGGATTGCGTTTTACGTCGTTTTTTTTGAATATGCAATGCCCTTGGCGGCAGATTGCCGCCGCTACGGAGGTGGCGCGAGGGTGTTGCCTAATACGGGGTTTTCTTTGTATACGCGATGGATGTGGCGGCAGATTGCCGCCGCTACGGAGACGGAGGTATTTATTCAAGGATGCCGTATTTGTTGCGAATATTGGGGAAATTTGTTTTGAAGCGACAGCATCGCGCCTGTTTGTAGCGGCG
>JAFPWH010000062.1 GCA_017395065.1 Clostridia bacterium
CCATCGTCGTAGACTTAAAAAAGTATCAGTACACCGGCCCGCTCGAATTGCTGCTGGACCTCGTGCACGCGGCGAAGATCGACATAAAGGACATCTTCATCAGCGAGATCACGAGCCAGTATCTGGAATCGATGAGCCAGATCGGCGAACTGGACATGGACAGCGCCAGCGAATTTTTGCAAATGGCGGCGCTGCTGATGGAAATCAAGTCGCGCTCGCTTCTGCCCAAACCCCCCGCGCCCGCAGAGGAAGACGAGGAAACGCCCGAGCAGAAGCTGATACGGCAGCTGGAGGAATACAAAAAATACAAGGAGCTATCGGGCGAAATGCGCGCTCTGGAAGAAAACGCGCAGGCCTACATCACCAAGCTCCCGGAGGAATACCCGCTGCCGCCGCCCACGATAGAGCTGACGGGCCTTACGCTGACCGCGCTCACGAAGGCGTTTTCACGGGTGCTCAGGCGCCTTGAGCAGCTGGCCGAAAACGAACAGTTCGAGGCTTTTTCCCGGCGCGAGGTGCGCCGCGAGGCCTACAGCGTCGCGCAGTGCATGGCGCTGATCATGCGCAAGATCGACAAGGGCGACGTGTCCTTCTTTTCGCTGTTCGAGGAGAGCAGCGACCGGGAGGAGGTCATCAGCGTGTTCCTTGCGCTGCTGGAGCTGATCAAAAACGGCCGCGCGCTGGCCCGGCAGGACGACGGCTACGGCGACATCATCATATCGAAGAGGAAAAGCGAATGACACTCAGGCCCATTGACGCCGGCGACAGGCTTCTGATCGAAAACCTGTTCAACCTCTACCGCAACGACATAAGCGCCTATTGCGACGACTTCCGCTTCGTGGATAAGGACGGCTACTTCGACCCCGGCATCGCCGGCGAGATTCTGCCCTTCGGAGACGGCGTCGAAACCTACATCATCGTCGACAGGGGCAGGAACGTGGGCCTCATCACCGTGACGGACAAACAGTACGCGCTCGAGGGCTGTGACTGGCGCTTTCAGGAACTGTACCTGATCCGCCCCGCGCGGGGCAGGGGCCTGGCCCGCGCCGCCGCCGGGCAGCTGCTCAAGGAAAAGGGTGGCCGCTGGTGCCTGAGCGTCTACAAGCAAAACCTGCCCGCGAGGCGCTTCTGGGACGCGTTCATCCGCGAAAACGGAACGCTGCTATTGACCATGCCCGGCGAAGAGGGCATGACGGACATCGTGTTCGACAGCAAACAGGAAAAGCAATAGCGCCCTTGCAGGCTGCCGCGGCAAAAGCACGCGGCACCGCCGGCCCGTAGCGGCGGCAACCTGCCGCCACATATGCCGCGTATACGGAAAACCCCGGCCAAAAGCACCGGCCCACGCCGTAGCGGCGGCAACCTGCCGCCACATATGCCGCGTATACAAAAAACCCGGCCAAAAGCAACCGCCCCGCGTCCGCACCGTAGCGGCGGCGTCTACGCCGCCATAGGCGAAGCGTATATGCGGGAAACCGCGCTTTACGCTGTGACGATTCGTACACGCAACGCCCATGGCGGCAGATTGCCGCCGCTACGGAAAACGGATGCGCGGGAAATTGCGCGTAACGGTACATCCTGTCGTATAAGCAACGTCCATGGCGGCGCAGACGCCGCCGATGCGGAGAAATAAGGCAGTGCCTGCCCAATGCGACGGAAATACTGCAAAACATGAGCCTAACCTGAGTAACGACCGCCAAAATCCCAAAATCCCCACCCACGCAAAAAGGAGATGTGCATCATGCAAGAACAACCCAAGGTCAAGCTGTTCCGGGAAAAGAGCCTCGAGGCGATCGAATCGCCCGAAAAACTGAACGATTATCTGCACGTGACGAGCGCGGGCGTGTGGCTGGTCATGGGCGCGGTCGTGGCGCTGCTGATCGGCTTCGTGCTGTGGGGCATCTTCGGCCGCATCGACACGAGCGTGAACATCGCCGTCTATTCGCAGGAGGGCAGGGCCGTGTGCTACGTGCCCTACGAGGAACTGGAGGCCGTGGCCGAGAAGGGAGAGATCACGATAAGCGGCAAGACCTATTCCATCCGGCGCGACGCTTCGCCCGAGATCGTCGTGGTCTCCGAGGACATGAACCCCTTTTTGCGCGTCGCGGGCGACCTGAACATCGGCGACGTGACCGTGGAACTGGAGCTTGACGCCCGCTTGGAGGACGGCGCCTACAGCGCGACCGTCATAACCGAGAGCATAAAGCCCGCTTCGCTTCTGTTCGGATAGGAGGGCAAAGCGCGTGTTTACCGCTAAAAAGGTACCCAAACCCATCGAAAAGGGCGTTTGCAAGGTGCCCGTGGTCATGCAGATGGAGGCGCTGGAATGCGGCGCGGCCTCGCTGACGATGATCATGCACTTTTACCGCAAGTTCATCCCGCTGGAGCAGGCGAGGGTGGACTGCGGCGTCAGCATGAACGGCGCGAACGCCAAAAACATAATGCTCGCCGCGCGCTCCTACGGCATGAAGGCGGACGCCTGGCGCGTCGAGCCGGAGGACCTGCTCAAGGAGGGCCCCTTCCCCTGCATCATCCACTGGGGCTTCAACCACTTCGTGGTGCTGTGCGGCTTCAAGGGCAGAAAGGCCGTCATCAACGACCCCGCGCGCGGCCGCGTGCAGGTGGAGTGGGAGGAATTCGACCGCGAATTCACCGGCGTATGCATCACCTTCGAACCGGCGGAGGGCTTTGCGCCCTCGGGCAAGAAAAAGAGCGTGCTGGCCTACGCCTCCGAGCGCCTGAAGGGTTCCGGCACGGCGGTCGCCTTCGTGGTGCTTACGACCACCATCTCCTCGCTCATCGGCATCGTGAGCCCCGCCTTCACCAGAACGTTTCTGGACAGGCTGCTCACCGGCAAAAACCCCGACTGGCTGATGCCCTTCATGATCTTTTACCTGGCCCTCGCCGCAGTGTGCGTGACCGTCACGTGGATTTCGGCGGTGTATTCGCTGCGCATACAGGGCAAAATGGCGGCCTACGGCTCCTCCTCGTACCTGTGGAAGGTGCTGCGCCTGCCGATGCAGTTCTTCAACCAGCGCCTCTCGGCGGATATTTCCGACCGCCAGGCGACCAACGCGGGCATCGCGGGAACGCTGGTGAACACGTTCGCGCCCCTGCTTTTGCAGGCGGGCATGATGGTGTTTTACCTGATCGTGATGATCCTGTACAGCCCGCTGCTTGCCTTGATCGGCGTATCGTCCATCGTGCTGAACCTGCTCGTTTCGATGATGGTCACCGCCAAGCGCGTAAACATCACCCGCGTTCAGCAAAGGGATCAGGCGAACCTTTCCTCCGCCACGATGGGCGGCATCAGCATGATCGAGACCATCAAGTCCAGCGGCGCGGAAAACGGGTATTTCGGGCGCTGGTCGGGCTTTCAGGCGAGCGTGAACGCGCAGTCGGTCAAGTTCACGCGGCTGAACCTGTTCATGGGCAGCCTGCCCGGCGCGATCACCGCCGTTGCGAACATCGCGGTATTGTGCATAGGCGTCTGGCTCGTGCTCAAGGGCAATTTCACCGTCGGCATGGTCATGGCGTTTCAGAGCTTTCTGAGCTCGTTCATGTCGCCCGCGACGTCGCTGATCCAGGCGGGGCAGTCCCTGCAGGAGATGATCACGCAGATGGAGCGCGTGGACGACGTGATGAGCTACGCCGAGGACAGCTGCTTCGAGGCGAAGGCCAAGAAGGGCGAATACGAGAAGCTGACCGGCGCGATCGAGCTCAAAAACGTGACCTTCGGCTATTCCCGGCTGGACAAGCCCCTGATCACGGACTTTTCCATGACCGTCAAGCCCGGCCAGAAGATCGCCTTCGTCGGCCGCACGGGCTGCGGAAAGAGCACGCTGGCCAAGCTGATCAGCGGGCTCAACCATCCCTGGAGCGGCGAGATAACTTTCGACGGCGTAAAGCTTCAGGACATCGACCGCAACGTCTTCACCGGCTCGGTCAGCGTCATCGATCAGGACATCACGCTGTTCGAGGACACGATCTCCGAAAACATCAAAATGTGGGACGGCTCGATCGAGGACTTCGAGGTCACCCTGGCCGCCAGGGACGCGGGCATCTACGACGACATCGTGACCCGCGACGGCGGCTTCGGCCACAAGCTCTTGGACGGCGGGCGCGACCTCTCCGGCGGGCAAAGGCAGCGCATAGAGATCGCAAGGGCCCTCGCGCAGGATCCGACCATCTGCATCATGGACGAAGCGACCTCGGCGCTGGACGCGACGACCGAGCACGAGGTCATACAGTCCATCAACGACAGGGGAATCACCTGCATCATCATCGCCCACAGGTTGAGCACGATCCGCGACTGCGACGAGATCATCGTGCTCGAAAAGGGCAAGATCGTCGAGCGCGGCACGCACGACGAACTGTACGCGCTGGGCGGATACTACGCCGACCTGGTCAGCAACGAGTAAAGGGGGGAAGCTGCGTGGGATGGTTTGACGAGCAAATCGAAGACAGAAAAAAATACGAGCGCGAGCTTCTGAGCGATTCGTTCGAAAACATTGCCCGTTCCGTGACCGGCAGGCGCGTGGGCACGAGCTCTTTGAACAGCGAAGCGGACGTGAGCGACGCCGTGAGCGCGCTGCTCAAGTACATGGGCGTAAAGGAAAAGGAAGTGCCCGCGGGCATAAGCGGCTTAAACGACCGGCTGGATTACCTTTTGTCCTCCACGGGCATACTCTACCGCGAGGTGATCCTGACCAAGGGCTGGCACAGGGACGCGATGGGCGCGATGATCACCTCCCTCAAGGATCAGGGCGCGGTGGTCGCCGTGCTGCCCTCCAACGCCGGCGGCTACGAGTACACCGACCCCAAGACCGGCAAAACCGTACACGTGAGCGCGAAGATCGAAAAGAACATAGCCGACGAGGCGCTGTGCTTTTACAGGCCGCTGCCGATGCGCGAGCTTACGATCCGCGACCTTTTGACCTACATGAAGAGCTGCCTTACGGTCAGGGACGTAAGCTCGTTTCTGATCTCGGCGCTCATGATCACGCTGGTCGGAACGCTGATGCCGCGTCTGAACCGCGTGCTGATGGGCACGGTGGTCGACAACGAAAGCTACCGGCTGCTGTACGCCGTCGCGTCGTTCATGCTGTTTGCGGTGGTGGGCAGCGTATTGATCTCGATCATTCGAAGCCTTTTGCTCAGCCGCATACGCTACAAGCTCTCCGTGAACGTTTCGGCGGCCACGATGATGCGCATACTGTCGCTGCCGGCCTCGTTCTTCAAGGACTATTCGGCTGGCGAGCTCAACCAGTACGTAAGCTACATGGATCAGTTGTGCACCACGATCGTGGACTCGCTGTTTTCCACGGGCGTCACGGGCGTTTTCTCGCTGGTGTACATCACGCAGATCTTCGCCTACGCGCCCAGCCTCGTGTGGCCCAGCCTGATCGTGACGCTGGCGACGCTGCTCGTAAGCTTTCTGAGCGCGCGCGTGCAGATGAAGATCGACGCCGAGCGCATGACCCACATCGCCAAGGAGCGCGGCCTCGTGTTCGCGCTGATCAAGGGCATACAGAAGATACGTCTGAGCGGCGCTGAAAATCGCGCGTTCCACAAGTGGTCGCGCCTGTACACGAGCAGCGCGGCGCTTACCTACAGCCCGCCCGCGATCATCCGACTGTCTTCGGTCATCACGACCGCCATCAGCATGGCGGGCACGGCGATCATGTATTACGTCGCGGTGAAGAGCCGCGTGAGCGTCGCCGACTACTACGCCTTCAACACGGCTTACGCCTACATCTCCTCCGCGTTTTCGGCGCTGACGGGCGTCGCGCTGTCGGCGGCCTCGATCAAGCCGGTCATCGGCCTGATCAAGCCCCTGCTCTCCGCGCAGCCCGAGACGAGCGACGCCAAGGAGACCGTGACGCGCCTAAGCGGCAGGATAGAGGTCTCTCACGTGACCTTCTCCTACGATCCCGAGGGAAAGCCCCTGTTCGAGGACTTCAACCTCACGATCCCCGCGCGCCAGTACGTGGCCATCGTCGGCAAGAGCGGCTGCGGTAAAAGTACGCTGGTAAGGCTGCTGCTGGGCTTTGAAAAGCCCTCCCGCGGCGTCATCTACTACGACCGAAAGGACCTGCAGCAGATCGACTTGCGCTCGCTCAGGCGCCAGATCGGCACCGTCATGCAGGACGGCAAGCTCTTCAGCGGCAGCATCTTCGAAAACATCAGCATCTCCGCGCCGATGCTCAAGCTGCAGGAGGCGTGGGACGCGGCGGAGATCGCCGGCATCGCCGAGGACATCCGCGACATGCCCATGGGCATGAACACGATGCTGCAGGAAGGCGGCGGCACGATCTCCGGCGGCCAGCGGCAGCGCCTTATGATCGCAAGGGCCATCGCGCCCAAACCCCGCGTGCTCATCTTCGACGAGGCCACCAGCGCGCTGGACAACATCACCCAGAAGAAGGTCTCCGAGGCGCTGGACAAGATGAAATGCACCCGCATCGTCATCGCCCACCGCCTGTCCACGATACGCCACTGCGACCGCATCCTCGTGCTCGACGGCGGCAAAATCGCCGAGGACGGCACCTACGAACAGCTCATCGAAAAGAACGGCCTGTTCAGCGAGCTGGTAAAGCGCCAGCGCCTGGACGACAAGGCATAAAAAAGCCCGGGACGGAAAACAGCATGGACGAAAAGCTTGAAAGATACATCCGGCTGCTCAGGGAGCACATATCCGCCACCTGCGAGGGCATGACGCGCAAAGCGCAGGGCGCGCTCGGCTATCCCTACATCGTGCCTTCCTCGCCGGACAGCCCCTACTATTCGGACACGCTCTGGGACTGGGATTCGTATTTCGCGGGCATAACCTTCGCGCAGCTGGAGGCGGACAGCGGCTGCCAAGGGCGCTTTTCGGAATACGAAAAGGGCAGCGTGCTGAATTTCTTCGCGTTCTGCGGGGAAGACGGCAGCATGCCCATCTGCGTTACGCCTCGGGGCGACGCGCTGAAGATACCGGGCCGCGAGGAGGACCGCCCGGGCAACATGCACAAGCCCGTCCTCGCGCAGCAGATCGCGTCCATCCTGAAGAGAAATGTGCGGGACACCGGCTGGATCAGGCAGATCCTTCCAAAGCTCGAAGCCTTTGAAAATCGCTATCTTACGCAATACCGCCACGAAGAGACGGGCCTTTTGTACTGGAAAGACGACCTCGCCGTCGGCGTGGACAACGAGCCCTCCGTGTTCTTCCGGCCCGAAAACAGCAGCGGGTCGATCTATCTGAACAGCCTCATGATCCGCGAGCTCAAGGCCATGGGATACCTGATGGAAATGCTGGGCGACGTGAAGGCCGCAAACCTGTGGCGGCTCAGGGCCGAGGAGCTGATATATGCCGTCAACCGCCATTGCTGGGACGAGCGAGACGGGACGTACTACAGCGTCGACCTGAACCTGCTGCCAGTCGTGAAGGGGCAATGGCTGCACAGCGGCGCGCCCAGAGACTATCCCTGCCTCATCATGCGCCTGGACAGCTGGACGAGCTTTCTGCCGATGTGGGCAGGCGCGTGCAGCCGAGAGCAGGCCGAAAGGATGGTCCTGCGGCTCAAAGAGGAACGCTCCTTCAATTGCCGCGCGGGGGTGCGCACGCTGTCCCCGCTCGAAAAAATGTACGACCTGCGCGCGTCGAACAATCCCTCCAACTGGCGCGGGCCGGTGTGGGGCGTCAGCAATTTCCTGGTGTTCAGCGGCCTCGTAAAGTACGGCTTCGACGAAGAAGCGCGCTCCCTCGCGGAAAAGACCGTTCTGCTCTTCGGCCGCGACCTCGAACAGAACGGCTGCCTGCACGAATACTACCATCCCGACAGCTGCGAGCCCATCGTGACCCACGGCTTCGAAAACTGGAATTACCTCGTGCTCAACATGATCGCCTGGCTGGAAAACCGGCCGTTCGTGGACACGTTCTGAACCGGCCCCCGGGAACCGGCGCGCCTTCGTCTCTTCAAACGAGGCGGCGCGCCTTCGATCCCCAACCGAAGCGGTGCGTGGGAGGAAAAAACGATGGCGGCAGATTGCCACCGCTACAAAAACTCCGTAGCGGCGGCAACCTGCCGCCACATTCATCACGTATACGAAGAAACCCCCGTATTAGGCAACACCATCGCGCCCCACCGTAGCGGCGGCAATCTGCCGCCACATTCATCGCGTATACGAAGAAACCCCGTATTAGGCAAC
>JAFPWH010000007.1 GCA_017395065.1 Clostridia bacterium
CGCAGGCGCTTCGACCGGGGCGGGCGCGGGCGCTTCGACCGGGGCGGGCGCGGGCGCTTCGACCGGGGCGGGCGCGGGCGCTTTCGCGGGCATGACAGCCTTTACCGGCATGAACAGCTTTTCGACCTGCGCGTACTCAAACGGCATTTCGTCGGGCAGCCCGAAGCGGTTCTTCGCGTCCCAGCACACGTTGTGGTTTGCGTACATGACCCGCTGCCCGCCGGATGCCTTGTGCTTTTTGCCCTTGTCGTCGGTCGCGTAGACGATGGTCTTGTAGTTGGCAAAAAGCAAAAGATCGCACCATTCCTTGATCAGCGGGGCCACCTTCTTGCTGGTCTTCATCTCCCAGCGGTCGTAGGAGCCCATTTCGTCGGGCTGCTCAAATTTTCGCATCATCGCGTGGGCGGTAAAACCGACGTGTACGCCTTTTGCGCTGAGATCGCTGAGCTTGTCGAGCAGCTTTCCGAAACGCTCCTTGAGCATCTCCCAGCCCCCGCCGTAGGGGATGTCGCTGATGCTTTTCAGCCGCTTTTCAGCCAGCAGTTCATCCGTCAGCATCCGTTCCGCCCAGTCGGCGGTATCGATGATGAGCGCGCCCAGCTGATCGCTGTTGCGTATTGCGTCGTCAACCTCGTTCATCAGCATCGACCAGCTCGTCGGCGCCGGGAACCTGCTCACGTCCATGCTGTTCGTGCTGCCCTCGGTGTCGATGTACACGACGCCGGGAATGTTGCTCACAAACGTGCTCTTGCCGATACCCTCCGGGCCATACAGACACAGCTTTACGCCTTTCATGATCTTACCCTTCGTGATCTGCATCAGAAAACTCCTTTCTGCCATTGTGCCGCTTTTTCTTCGTCCTTTGTCCTCTTCTCCGCCACGATGCCGTCCTCGATGATCAGATCGCAGCCGCCGTCGGTGCCGACGCGGGTGCAGATCGCCTGCAGCCCCTTCTCTTCAAGCCAGGCACCGAACTCGTGCATCGTGTCCATGTCCATGGCCTCAAGCCCGTCGAGCAGCACGAAGCGGCACTGCGGATTGATCGCCTGTACGATGGAGACCGCCACGCGGAGCCTTTCCGAACCGCTCATGCAGTCCCACGCCTTCCCCTTGTACAAAAGCTCGCCCTGTTCCACGCTCAGCTCGCTCAGCGGCATGTTCGCGCCGTTGAGAAGCTGCGTCCGTGCGGAGCGTATCTTTTCGATCTCGTCGGTCATCGCCTCATACTCGCCGCGCAGCTTTTCGGCCTCGTCCCTCGCCCGGCGCTTTTCGATGTTGGCGCGCACCTTCGCGTTGATCTGGTCGATCTGCGCGATCTGCTCTTCCAGGTCGTGCGTGTCCTCGTCCGTAAGCTCTGCGACCTCGCTCATGAGCGCGATCTGCTTCGTCCCGGTCTCGGTGATCTCCGCGTCGACCTGCTTGAGCTGCTTTTTCAGTCCGTCGATCAGCTCGCCGATCTCGCTGTAGCGCGCCTCAAGGCTCTTGCGCTGGCTCTCAAGCTGCGCGAGCATGTCGCGCTTTGCCTGGTTGGCGGCGTTTTTGCGCATGATCTCCTGCTGCTGCTCGATCAGCATTCCCGCGGAGAGCGGTTCGTCGGGCGCTTCCTTGAATTCCGCCAGCCCTTCGGCGTACTTCGCCTTCTGATCCGCGATCTGGCCCAGCGTCCGGCGGCGGTTGTAGGTCTGCTGCTCCTGATCGTCCAGGCGTTTCAGTTCCTCCTCCATGCCGATGATCCTGAGCAGCGTCTTGGCCTTGTCGCGGCTGCTCTGCTGCATGAACTTCGGCAGGTCCAGCGCCAGCTTTTCCACAAACTCGTCCAGCAGCTTCTGTCCGGCCAGCTTTCCGCTGGGATCGGTCACGCGAAGCGAACTGTTTTTCCCTGTCCGGTCGACCACGATGCCGTTATCCAGCACGACGTGGAGCTTGGGCGGCAGCACGCTGTCGTCCCGCTGCGCGTTGGTGGGCCGGTAGCTTTCGCCGCCGAGGGCCCATGCGATGGCGTCCAGCACGCTCGTCTTGCCCTGTCCGTTCTTTCCGCCGATCACGGTCAGCCCGTTCAGCGCGGGCTCCATGGCCACGGCCTTGACGCGCTTGACGTTCTCAAGCTCGAATTGCGTGATCTTCATCAGCGTTCCTCCGTCTCCTTCGCCTCATCCGGCGCGTCGTCTCTCGTGAAGAAATCCTCCGGATGCTTTACCGCCCAGCGGATCATCGTCACGATAAAGCCCAGCAGGAAGCACACGGCGTACCAGCCGTATTCCGCTATGAATTCATGTACCATGTCCAGATTCATTGTTGTTCTCCTTTCTCTATCTTCGCTTGCCATTCGGCGACCTGCGCCGGATGTTCCTTCGCCCACGCGATCACCTGTTCGCCCTTGCGGCTGAGCCGCCGCGCCCAGGCTTCCGCGTCGCTTTCACTCAACTGCGGTCTGTTGATCTGCGTGACCGTGATCAGTCCACGAACGTGTGGTGACAGATCGGACATCCGCTGATCAGCCGCTTTCCGGCTTCCTCGACGCTGATCCCGCCCTCGCCGTAAATATCGCGCCCGCAGTGCTCGCAATACCCGTCCCTCGGTGCCGGATGGAAGCACTCATGCTCTCTGCAAAACTGCTTCTGCGCCTCGATGGCCTTCTGACGGTCGTATGTCATGTCGATGCTCATGATACATCCTCCTGTCTATTATCTGATACAGCTACTCTAAAAAAATTTTGCACTTTCTTTCCGCGTCGTCAATCTTCAACAGGTCACATATCTTGGTAATCTCACCTGTCGTGAACTGTGTATGCTCGTTGATACGCGAATAGAAGGTTTTCGGGGCCATACCGAGAGACTGGGCCATCGTTTTTGCGTTATACCCTACTTCTACCATGGCTCCCCTCAAGAGTTTTGCGTTCATTCGTGTTTCACCTCCTCCCTCAATCCTCTTGCATTGTATCATATTTTACACTTACTGTAAACTATTATTTGATACAAAATAGTTAATAAAATTAGTTAAAAGTGTTGCAAATGATGTAATATGTGTGCTATAATAGGTCATGCAAGGGGAGGCGGGCAAATGGCTATTATTAACGACAGACTGCGTGAATGTTTTCAAAATAAGAAGTGGACATACAGGCAATTTTCAGAAAGGACACAGATCAGCTACGGACTTCTGCAGAAGTACGTAACCGGAAAAATCGAGAGCATCCCCGTCGATAAAGTCAAAATAATGGCTCATGCACTCGGTGTAAATCCGGGGTATCTGATCGGCTGGGAGGATAAAGCGGAGATTCCTGAAAACAATTCATTCCTGTCATCGCAAAACGATACATATGATGCGCATGGAACGAATCTCCGCAATATCGATGCAGTTATCGGAATGCTGCAAGAAATCAAGAATCAGACGAATGAACATAATATGGAGCGGCTCACAGATGACGAAAAATACCTGCTGGATCTTTTCCGGCAGCTTCCCGACGTCGCCAAACAGGCCGTCATCAAATTCGAGGAATCTTTTATCAAATAGGAGGTACCATTATGAAATTCGACAAAAACGGCAATCCGAAACCCTGTTCCAATCGTTGGACCGTCACATTCATGTGGGTGGCGGCGTACCTGTCAATGATCGCCGGCGTGCTGGTCCTGATCGGCTCCCTGATCAACAATGACGCGATCTGGCCCATCGGCCTGTACCTGATCGGCGGCGGCGTCAGCATAAATATCGTCGCCGACATTGCCTGCGACGTGCACGAGATCGCTTACAACCTCGAGTGGCAAAACTGGAAGGCCGCCCGCAAAGAGCAGATGAAGCGCGACCTGACGGAAACGAAAGATGATGAAAACTGAGCCTGCAGCGATCTACGCGCGCTACTCCTCCGGAAACCAGCGCGAAGCCTCCATCGAGGATCAGCTGCGCATCTGCCGCGAATACTGCAAAGAGAACGGCCTCACCGTGGCGCACGAATACACCGACCACGCCATGACCGGGCGCACCGACCGCCGCCCCGGTTTCCTCGAAATGGTCACAGACGGCGAGCGCAAAAAGTTCTCCGTGCTCGTCGTCTATTCGATGGACCGCCTCTCCCGCGACCGCTACGACCTGGCCGTCTACAAGCACCGCCTCAAAAAGGCCGGTGTGCGCTTCGTGTACGTCACGCAGCCCCTGGGCGAGACCCCGGAGGCCGCGCTCATGGAATCGCTGCTCGAGGGCATGGCGGCCTACTACTCAGAAAACCTGTCCCGCTCCGTCCGGCGCGGCCTGGAAGGCAACGCGCTCAAGGGCATCGTGACCACAGGCCGCGCGCCCTTCGGCTACCGCCTGACCCCGGAGCGCCGCCTCGAGCCCGATCCCGTGACCGCGCCCGTCGTCAAGGAAATCTTTGAGCGCTACGCCTCCGGCGAATCCCGCGCGTCGATCATCGCGGATCTGAACGCCCGGCACTTCAAAACGGCGATGAACCGTCCCTTCCAGCGCACCTCCCTCGACGTGCTCCTGCAAAACGACGTCTACACCGGCGTGTTCCACTGGCGTGATATCCGGCGCGAAAACGCCGTCCCGCCCCTGATCAGCCGCGAACTGTTCGACAGCGTCCGGGCCGCCGCGGAGCGCAACAAAACCCGCCGCGGCAGCGGAAAGGCCTCCGAGGAATTTTACCTGACAGGTAAACTCTTCTGCGCCCGGTGCGGCGCGTCCATGGTCGGCGACAGCGGCACCTCCCGCGCCGGAAAGACCTATCTCTACTACACCTGCACCCGCCACAAGCGCGGCAACCTCTGCCCGCAGCGCTCCGTACCGAAAACCGTGCTCGAGGACGCCGTCCTCGAAGCCTGCGCCGCAGCCCTGACGGACGAAAACATCATCGCCGTCGCAAAGGCCGCCGAGGAATTCAACCGCCGCGAGCTGGAACAAAACGACGCCGTCCCTGCGCTCAAAGCCTCCATCGCGGAAAACACCAAGCGCATCAACAACATCTTGAGCGCAATCGAGCAGGGCGTGATCACGCCCACCACCAAGCAGCGCCTGAACGATCTGGAAGCTGAACGCGCCGACCTGGAGGAGCAGCTCGCCCGCGCCGAGATCGAGCGCCCCCTGATCCCGGCCGCCGCCTTCGCCGCCTACCTCGCCCGCTTCCGCAACGCGGATCCCGCCGACCCCGACGACCGCCGCCAGCTGATCTCCGGCGTCCTCCACCACGCCACCGTCGCCGACGAAGCCCAAAACATAAAAATAGAGCTGACCTTCAACCTGAAGACCAGCTCCACCACACGCATCCCCTGTTCGGATGATACCGTTCAAGTGGGGTTAAATGGGCTCGAACCATCGACCTTCACGATGTCAACGTGACGCTCTGACCAACTGAGCTATAACCCCAAGCGCTTTGACTATTATAGTCCTGCGTCCCCTTTCTGTCAAGGGATTTCATAAAACTTTAACTGCAAGTCATTTCATCAGCCCGAAATTCGGGTGCAGCGGCCCGTCCAGGGGGATGTGCCCCGCGAAGGTTTCGGCTTTTCGGCCCTCTACGGTAAGCAGCACGCTTTGAGCGCCGAGATTGAGATGCGCCGAATTGACCAGCGTGAAGATCAGCAGCATTTCGTCTTTTTCGTTCAGGCTCTGTGCGCGCGCGTACAGTTCTCCGGAAAGATCAATCTTCGCCGTGCTGCCGTTTATGCCGACGCTCTTTATATCACCTTCGTCCAGAATGTCCTCGAGACTCGCGCTCAGTATGCGCGCGGCGCTGTCCGGTCCCGAAGAAGCGATCAGCTTTCTTTCGGCACGGAACTTTCCGTCGGCTTCGTCGTATTTGAGCGCGAGGATGCTGAGCGCCATCCTGTCCTGAAAGCTCTTGCGGGCGATCTCGCCTTCTTCGAAGCTCACGCTCTCCCCGCTGATGTCGGTAAAGCTCAGCACCGTCATGTCCATCAGGCGCACTCGGACCCGCTCGACGCTGTCCAGGTTGGTCGTGAGCGTCATGACCAGAGAGGCGATGAACTGCCACTGCTGCATGCCGCTTTGCTGAAACGCGGTGCTGATGCGCATGGCCTTGTCCGCGCTTTCGCTGTAGCCGAGCGTGAGCACGCGGCGCCCGGAAGCGTTGAAGTCATAGTTCAGGCGCGCGCCGCCCGCGAAATAAAACCCGGCAGGCCAGGCGCACAGGAGCGCGTCGCCGTTTCCTGTCTTTCCGAGGTATTGCAGAAGCGCTTCCTCGTCGGGCACGTTTTCCGTAAGGGGCACGAGCACCGGCACGAGGTAGTTCCCGCTCGTATCCGGCATGTAGACCGTGTACATGCGCATTTTCTGCGCGTCGGCAAGGAGGGCTTCGAAGGTGAGCGCGCCGCCCCGAAGCGTATGCATGGTGTTGAGCGTCCTGCCGTCGTATCGCGCGGCGCAGCCGTCGACCATCACGTTCACGCCCTCGGCGGACGTGTTTTCGCTGAGCGTCTTCCAAAGCGCCAGCGCGCTCAAGGCAAGGTGCTTTTCGCTGATCGGCTCGCGCGTCTCAACGCTCACGGTGATCACGTTTCCGCTGTCCTCGACGAAGCTCAGCAGCGCTCCTTCTCCGAAGAGGGGCAGCAAACCAACTTCAGTCGGTTTTTGAAACAGCTTTTCCGCGTGCGAAACGCCGCCCTCCGCGGCGACACGCACTTCTTTGAGCCCGCTTAAGTCCTTTGCCGGGTAGTACAGCGAAATGCCGTCTTCGGCGCTTTCGCCAAGGCCCGCGAAGCTTACCGCGATCAGCACAGCCAGCAGCGCGCACAAAAGCCGCATTTTCATCAGCCCTGCCCTCCCGCGCTCCTGGTGAGCGGCAGCGTGACCGTGAACACAGAGCCCTCGTCCACTTTGCTGGTTACGTTGATGGTGCCGCCGTGCGCGAGGATGATCTGTTTTACGATCGATAGCCCGAGGCCCGTGCCGCCCGTCTCGCGGGACCTTGCCTTGTCCACGCGGTAAAAGCGGTCGAAAATGTGCTTGATGTCGGCTTCGGGGATGCCTATGCCGTTGTCCTTCACGCGCACGACCGCGTTGCGGTTCTGGCGGGTGAGTTCCACCAGCACACCCTCGCCGCGCGGCGTATATTTGATCGCGTTGTCGATCAGGTTGTAGAACACCTGATCCAGCTTGATCCTGTCGCCGACGATGTCCAGGCTCTGGGGCGCGTTGATCTCCAGTTCCACGCCGCGCTCTCTGGCCAGCGGGGACAGGCGCTTTACGTCGTCGCGGAGCATGGCGCTGAGCGAAAGCTCTTCCTGCTTGAGCTTGGTTTCGCCGCTGTCCATTCCCACAAGGGTCAGCAGGTCGCTCACCACCGCGTTCAGCCTGTCGGTCTCCTTGTCCACGTCCGTCAGGAATTCCTTGGACATGCTCTCGTCGTAGACCTCCTGGTACAGAAGCGTCTGCACCATGATCTTGATCGTCGCAAGCGGGGTCTTCAATTCATGAGACGCATTGGAAACGAATTGGTTCCTGCTCCTGTCCAGCATTTCCATGCGGCCGGTCATCTCGTTGAAGGCGCGGCTTAAGTCGCTCAGTTCGTTATTGCCCTTCTCGTTTACGCGCACGCTGAAATCGCCCTCGGAGAGCTTGCTTATGGCGGCGGACAGCTCCTTGACCGGCCTCGTGTAGGAGCGCGTGATCAGAAAGCCCAGCAGCAAACAGGCCGCAAACAGCGCGATCAGCACCGTGAGCAGCTTGATCAGGTCGTCCTTCTGCGCGTCCCGTATGGCGTCCGCGTCCAGGACGGCGACCAGCGCGCCGCCGCTTGAAAGCGGGACGGAGACCGCGATCAGCCTTTCGGCGGAAAAGCCGTTTTTCAGTTCGGGGTACTGCTCGGCCTTAAGAAGCGCCGCCTGCGTGAGGTATTCTGGCCACAGGCCGAAAAAGCTTTCGGAAGACGAAGCGCGCGGGGAAGCGTAGGCGTCGTGATGCTTTATCTCCCCGCCTGCCGGGATGTCGAATTCCCGGCCGTTCAGAACAGAGAGCGTGTCGCACGCGACGCGCCGGTTTTCGTCCAGCGCGATCAGGCGCGCCTTTTGCGCCTCGCCGTATTCGAGGCACAGCGAATAGGCACTTAAGTAGTCTCCTTCCTTCAGTGCCTTGCCGACGGCGACGCCGGCAGTATTCAGGTTCTTTACGGCGTTGTCACACGTCTGCCTGAACAGATTTTCGCCTACCAACTGTATCGTAACCATGCCGATGACCGCAAAGGCAAGAATTATGATGAGCAGGTAGGCGAGAATGAATTTGAAGCGTATCGATCGGAACGCTTTTTTAATCCTTGTCGGTAAAGTAATAGCCCACACCCCACTTGGTGAAGATGAATTCGGGCTGTGCCGGATTCTTTTCTATTTTTTCCCTGAGGCGGCGGATGTGCACGTCCACGGTGCGCAGATCGCCCAGATAGTCGTATTTCCAGATGGTTTCGAGCAGGTTTTCGCGGCTGAAGACCTTGCCGCGGTTCGACACGAACAACTGAAGCAGGTCGAATTCCTTCGCGGTCAGGTTGATTTCCTTGGAGCCGATCGTGACAGAGCGGTTGTTCAGATTGATGTGCATGTCGCGCACGTTCAGTACGCTCTGCGTGCTCTCCTTGGAGAGCATCGCGGTGCGGCGGAAGATGGTCTTGATCCTGGCCTTGACCTCGAGGATGTTGAAGGGCTTGGTCATATAATCGTCCGCGCCGTATTCGAGGCCCAGTATCTTGTCCATGTCTTCGCCCTTGGCGGTCAGCATGATGATGGGCACGGTGCTCTTTTCCCTGATCCGCTGGCAGACCTCTATGCCGTCGATTTTGGGCAGCATCACGTCCAGCAGAACCAGGTCGTAGCGGCCCTGGAAGAATTTCTCCAGTGCCTCCTCGCCGTCCTGCGCGTAATCGGTTTCGTACTGATCCTGCTCCAAAGAGTATTTCAGACCCTTTACGATCAAGGGTTCGTCGTCCACGATCAAAATGCGGCTCGCCATCTGTAAACCCCCATTTGTTTCAATAAGCGATTTCCATAGTCATAGCATTGTTTCATTTATTATAAACCATTTAACCAATTATTGCAAGAGCAAGAGTAAAATTAGATACAATTTTACATTATTATTTGCAAATAACCGACCAAATTCTGATTTTGTGATATAAAATAGATAAACTTTTTACGAAAAGACTTCATTCGCGGTGCCCGGAATATTTGTTTTGCGGCTTTTAGGAGCCAAATAAAGCGCAGGCGTTCCGTTTCGGGGCCGCCCGCGCGGTTTTTTTCGGGATCTTTCCGCGTCAGATTTGCTTGAGCCTTCTGAGCTCCGCGCTGAGTTCGCCGTATTCGCCTGCGAGCTTTTCGGGGCTTTCACCCTTTTTCGGCGCGCGCATGCGCGCGGCAAGCGCGGCAAGGCGCATTTCCAGCGTCGTGATCCTGATGGCGCGGTCTTCTTCCGGCGCGGAAACGGCGCTCTGCCTGCTTTCCTTTTCCGTAAGACCGCCTTCGAAGGTGCGAACGCTCCCGTTTTCGATGCTGAGTATGCGTGTCGCCACATTGCGAATAAACGCGCGGTCGTGGCTCACGAACAAAAGCGTGCCCGCGTAGGCGCCGAGCAGCTCTTCCAGCGCTTTCAGCGTGAAGATGTCCAGATGGTTCGTGGGCTCGTCCAGGATCAGAAGGTTCGCGTCGGACATGAGCAGCCTCACCAGTGCCGTCTTGGCCCTTTCGCCGCCCGAGAGCAGCGACACCTGCTTGAACACCTCGTCGCCCCGCATGTTCATGCGCGCAAAGGCCGTGCGCACGACGCTTTCAGGCTGAACGGAGGTGTACAGCACGTTTTCCAGCGCGCTCTTTTCAAAATCCAGGCACGCGCTGTGATCCTGGTCGAACAGGCCGATTGCCGCCTTCTCGTGCAGGCGGACGCTGCCCTCGTAGGATATACCGATAGGCGTCATGCCCGATATCAGCTTTACGAGCGTCGATTTGCCCGCGCCGTTGTCGCCGACGAGCGCCGTTCTCATGCCGGTGGGCAGCGTGAAGGCGGCGTTCTTCAGCAAAACGCGGTTTCCGGCCCTGAGCGTAAGGCCGCTTACGCTCAAAGCCGTCGCCGACGGGATGGGCACCGCGTCGCCTAACTTTATGCGTATGGAGGGATCTTCCCTCGGGCGCTCCTTCTTTTCGAGGTGCTCCAGCCGGTTTTGCGCAACGCGGGACTGGTGGCTGAGCCCTATGTCGGCGTTCGTCCATTCGTGCGTGTGGAGCCTGGCTTCGCTTATGCCCATGCGCTTGGGCGCCTTTTTGATCTTCTGGCGCATTTCGCCGTAGCGCTGCACGATGCCTCTTAAGCGCGCCTGCTCCTGCCGGTACTGCTCGTACTCGAACTGCCGGAATTCCCTTCGGCGCTGCCGTTCCGCCTCGAATTCGTCGTAGGAGCCGGGGTATTCCGTGACGGCGCCGTCCTCGAGCAGCCAGATCTTGTCTGCAAACTGCCTGAGCATGTCTCTGTCGTGGCTCACCATCACGAACGCGCCCTTATACGCCGAGAGCTGCTTTTTGAGCGCGGCAAGGCCGGATTCGTCCAGATCGGTCGTCGGTTCGTCGGCGAAAAGCAGCGGCGCGTTTTGCGAAAACGCGGCGGCGATGCGCCTGCGGGTCATTTCTCCGCCGGAGAGCGTGTCCGCATCGTCCGGCGCGCGAAAGAGCGATCTCAGCTCCTCCTGCGCATCTGTTTTGTTCTGTCCGTACTGATGGATGACAGCGATCGGGCAAAAGCGCCTGACCACGCCTTCGTCCGGCAAAAGCTCTCCGCTCAAAAGCCTGATCAGCGTGGATTTGCCCGCGCCGTTTTCGCCGACCAGCCCGATGCGGTCGCGGGCGTATATCGTCATTTCGTCGATTGAGATAAGGCGCCTTATGCCGTAGCTGAGGCGCAGATTGCGCGCGGTCAAAAGTATTTCAGCCATAAAAAACAAGCTCCTTTCGCCGCAAAGAAGCCTGCATAAACTGATTTATACAGGCATCCTCGCGGCAACACAAATCAGCCCCCGTACGGAGGCAAAAAGTGGTTTGCCGCTCAGATGCCTTTCCTCATGCCTGTTTTATTGAACCGCCTTTCGATTGATAAGCGTATTTTACCCGAAACAGGGACGTTTGTCAAGCCCCGCTCAGCGCAAAACGCGCTCGGCCGCCGCGGCCTCTACGGGAACGGCCCGTTTGTAGGAAGCGATGTAGGCTTCAAAGCCCTCGACGTCTTCCCTGTCCGCGCTCAGCGTCACTTTTTTGGCGCCCGCGAAGACCTTGCTGTCCAGATAGTCCTCGAGGCGCTCGCCCTCCTGCTTCCACAGCATGTAGGCCGCAAGGAGCGCCATGCCGTAGGGGCCGCCTTCGCCCGCGGTCTCCAGTACCGAAACGGGCGAACCCGCCGCGGCGGAGAGCAGTCTCTGCCCTACGCCGGGCGTCTTGAAATAGCCGCCGTGCGCGGTCAGGCTGTCGATTTCTATATTTTCCTTCTCTTTGAGCATGTCCAGGCCGATCTTTATGACCGCAAGGGCGCTCATCAGCTGGGCGCGCATGAAATTGGCAAGCGACAGCTTTGCGTCTGCCGTCCTCGTGATGAGCGGCCGGCCTTCGGTCAGGCCAAGCATATGCTCGCCGGACAGGCAGTTGAAGTTGACGATGCCGCCAGCGTCCTTTTCGCCCTCGAGCGCCTTGTTGAAAAGAAGCGTATAGATGTCGCCGATGTCTGCCTTCACGCCGAGCGCCGAGGCGAATTCGTCCAGCAGCTTTACCCAGGCGTTGATGTCGGAGGTGCAGTTGTTGCAGTGCACCATCGCCACGGGAAGGCCCGCCGGCGTCGTCACCATGTCGATGTTCTCGTGCGCGGCCATCTTTTTGTCGGTCACGATCATCGCAAAGGCGGAGGTGCCTGCGGAGACGTTGCCGGTCCTAACCCTTACGGAGTTCGTAGCGACCATGCCGGTGCCCGCGTCGCCCTCGCAGGGCGCGAGCGGTACGCCCGCCTCAAATTCACCCGTCGGGTCGAGGAAGCGCGCGCCCTCGGGCGTGAGCGTTCCCGCGTTCTGCCCCGCGAGCAGTATTTCCGGCAGCAGCCGCACGATGTCGAAACCGCTCAGTTCGTCGAAGATTTTTACCCTTTCTTCGTCAAAACAGACCTTTGCGCTGTCGATCGGGAACATGCCCGAGGCCTCGCCGATGCCCACCGCGTTTTTGCCCGTGAGCAGATAGTGCAGATAGCCCGCCAGCGTCGTAAGGTGCGCGACGTCCTTTACGTGCGCCTCGTTGTTGAGCTTTGCCTGATACAGGTGTGCGACGCTCCAGCGCTGGGGAATGTTGAAATTCAGTGCCTTGCTCAGCTTTTCACTGGCCTCGCCCGTGATGGTGTTCCGCCAGGTGCGGAAGGGCACGAGCAGCTTCCAGTCCTCGTCGAAAACGAGATAGCCGTGCATCATCGCGCTTATGCCGATCGCGCCGGCCTTCGTGAGCTTTACGCCCGTTTTTTCGAATGTGTCCTGCTTTAAGCGCTTAAAGCACGTCTGCACGCCCTCCGTGACCATGTCCATCGAGTACGTCCAGATGCCGTCCACGAGTTGGTTTTCCCATTCGAAGCTGCCGGAGGCGACCGGCAGGTGCTTATCGTCGATCAGTACGGCCTTGATGCGCGTCGAGCCCAGCTCTATGCCGATGGCGGTCCTGTTCAGATCCATGCGTTTCATCTCCGTTTCGTTTTTTACCGCTTCATTATAAACCATGCGCGCGCCTTTCGTCAATACGGGCGCGCGTCTTTTGGCAAAGCGTGGCTCTTTTTGAGAAAGCCGTATTGACGAAACGGCGCCTTCGGATTATACTAAGCGTAATACGCAGGGCAAACCGTCCACGGGAGAAAAAAGTCGATGAAGTTCTTTTTTAACGTGCACCCCACGCGGCGCGAGGCCGCTTTGATCGCGCTCGAACTTGAAAAATACATCCTGTCGCTCGGCGGCGAATGCGTTTCCGTCTCAGAAGACGCCGATTTCATCGTCGCCGTCGGCGGCGACGGAACGATGGTCTCCGCCTGGAAAAAGGGAGACGCGCCCGTCATCGGCGTAAACGCGGGCACGCTGGGGTATCTTCCCCGCGTGGAGCCCGAAAACGCGAAGGACGCGATCAGGGCCGTGTTCGAGGGGCGATTCACCCTCGAAAACCGCATGACGCTGCACTGCACGGTCCCCGGGGAAAGCAGCGTGAACGCGCTCAACGAGGCGGCGCTTTTGCACAGCGGCACGGGCGTGATCCGCTTTACCGTTATCGTCGACGGCATAGAGCTGATCTCCTACACCGCGGACGGCATGATCGCCGCGACGCCCACCGGCTCGACGGGCTACAGCCTGTCCGCGGGCGGGCCTATCGTCGATCCCTCGAGCGAAATGCTTTTGCTCACGCCCATCGCCCCGCACACGCTGGTGAGCAGGCCGATCGTGCTGTCTCCCCTGAGCAAAGTGACCCTTGTCAGCGAAAACGACGCGCTGTTCTCCGCGGACGGCAACACGCGCCCCCTGAGCGCATGTTCTCCCCTCACGATCGAAAAGTCCGACAAATACATGCGCTTTGTGAGCTTCGGCAGGGAAAGCTTTATTTCGAGGCTCAGAAAGAAGCTGACCTGAAGTGTTTTTTCCGCTTTCAGGTTGTTTTTCCGCGCAAAGAAGAGCCGTGCGGCTCTTTTTTTATGTGGTGTTTGTATTTAATTGAATCTCGCGGCGGCCTTTCTCAAAAGCGGGATGCTCACGCCGCCCAGCGCGTTGCCCAGCGTCATCACGAGGATGTACAGCGCGGCCTTCGCGCTCCAGGCCTTTCCGACGGTGAAATAATACATGTTCGCCACGCAATGCTCGAAGCCGCACAGCACGAAGACGGTCACGCCGAACAGGATCGCCAGATACTTACCCGCCTCGTGCGGTATCGCCTTATAGCCCTCGACCGCGATGTAGATCATCACGTCGCACAGCACGGCGAGCAGGAAGGCGCTCAGCAGCCCCTGGCTAAGCTTGCCCTCGCACACGGTTTTCGCCTTTTCGAGCAGCGTGGGGTACAGGCGCGTAGGCATCTGGATAAAGCCCATGACGAGCGCGCCGACCAGGTTACCGAGCCAGATCACGGGAAGGCTCAGCGCGTATTTTGCGTCGTTGTCGAAGGCGTAGCACACCTTGCCCGTAAAAAGGCTGAAGCCGAACACGCACACGGCGAACAGGCCCACGGAAAACAGCAGCGCGCCCGCAAGCTTGCTGTCGCTCATCAAAAACACGGTCCCGCCGATCGAAATGGCGATGCCCGCAAGGCAGCCGTTCAGAAAATGCTTCATAATGATTCTTCTCCCCGCATATCAATCGGCTTCTTTCGGCCGGCTCAGTAGTCCCTGTGCTTTTTCCAGACGTCCAGCACCAGCATGTATCTTTCCAGCGGCAGGCCCTTGAAGGGGATGTTGCTGGTACAGTAGATGTAGCCCCCGCCGGGCTTTGCGTATTTTAGGCAGTATTCGCAGGATGCGATCACGTCTTCCTCGGTGCCGGTCTGCATTGCCGCGCAGTGTACGTTGCCGCACAGCGCGACCTTGTCGCCGTACATTTCCTTTACGGTGCGTATGTCCACGCCCGCCATCGGGTCCAGCGAGTGCAGCGCGTGGGGATTGCAGGCGACCAGCTGATCGATGATGGGCATGATGTTGCCGTCGGTGTGCTTGATCGCGTAGCCGCCGCGCGCGCGGATGGCCTTTATGATCTGTGCAAGATAGGGTGCGACGAATTCGGAAAACATTTTGGGCGACATAAAGGGCCCCGCGTTAAAGCAGTAGTCGGAGCAGAGGATGAAGCCGTCCATGCCGTGATCCAGGTAGTAGTAATCCCGCTCGATGGCTTCGTCCGCCATCCTGCGGCACTGTTCATGCACCTTTTCGGGTTCCTCGTACATCCCATAGCTGAGCTCGTACATGCCGTCGCCGTCGGGGATGGCGAGCGTTCCGTCTCCGTGCGCCATGACCATGAACTTGTCGCCCGAGAGCTCTTTGATGTACTCGCAGGTCTGCGCGATGTGCTCCCGGCTCAGATAGTGGATGCAGATGGCGTCGTGCTCCAGCGCCTCGTAGACCCTGATCATGTAGGCCGCGTTTTGTTTGAGCTTCTTCTGCTTTTCGGCTTCGCTCAGCCCCTCGAGCTGCTCCTCGTGCAGAAAGTCGCCGCCCATGAATTCGGGACACAGCTGAAATTCCAGCTCGAACGTGGGCACGCGGTCAGGAACGCCCCTTTCAAGGGCCGTGATAAATCGCTGTCTGGGAGTCATATGCTTTATTCCTCTGTTCGGTCCGACCCGTTTTATCGATCGCTCGTTTTCTTATTATATCCGATTTGCCTGAAGAGTTCAATCCCTTTCCCGCCGTTGCTAAGCTTTTTTGATGCCGCTCTTCTCTTTGGCGCCGCTGTGTCATTCTGAGCAAAATCCTAACCTGGAAAACATTGCGTTTTACGCTGCGCACGTGGTATAATTCCGGAAGAAAGACAAATGGAGGCGTGCTTATGAGCAATCCGGCCTGGCAAGATCCCAACTACATCCATTTCCGCAAGGAAGAGCCGCGCACTTCCTTTATCCCCTACCCCGACCTTGCGTCCGCGCGCAGGGGCATGCGCGAATTCGATCCCATGTACCTGAGCCTGAACGGCAGCTGGAATTTTCATTATTTTGAAAAGGGCGACTGTCCCGACGCGCTGCTGAGCGGCAAACTGGACATCGCCGCCGTGGACTGGGACGCGCTGGACGTGCCCGGCAACTGGCAGATGCAGGGCTACGACGTGCCCCATTACACCAACGTGACCTATCCGATCCCGCTCGATCCGCCGTTCGTTCCGGACGAGACTCCGGTCGGTTTGTATTGCCGCAGCTTCGAGATCGCGCCTTCGCAGCTCGAAGGGCGCGTCTACCTGAACTTCGACGGCGTAAACGGCGCGTTCTTCGTCTACGTCAACGGGCAGCAGGCGGGCTTTTCCAAGGTGGCGCACATGCCCGCGGAGTTCGACATCACCGAGTTCCTGACGGAGGGCACGAACCTTCTGTTCGTCAAGGTATTCAAGTGGAGCGACGCGACCTACCTCGAGGATCAGGATTTCTGGCGCTTGAGCGGCATTTTCCGCGACGTGTACCTTCTGAGCGTGGGCAAAAACCATATACGCAACGTCGTCGCCCGGCCGACGCTGAGCGCCGATTACAGGGACGGCAAGCTGGCGGCGGAGGCCGAGCTGCTGGGCAGGGGCGTAAGCCTCGAATACGTCCTTTGCTTTGGCGGCAAAGAGCTTGCCCGAAAGAAGGCGAGCGCCGGCAAAGCGAGCTTCAGCGTCAAAAACGTGCGCAAATGGACGGCCGAGACGCCGGACAGATACGAGCTGTACGCGCTGCTCACGAAGGACGGCATCGAGATCGAATGCGTAAGGCTTATGATCGGCTTCAAGACCGTATCTCTCAGCCCAAAAGGTCTGTTCATAAACGGCGTTTCCGTAAAGCTTAAGGGCGTGAACCGCCACGACACGCATTGCCGCCTCGGTCACGTGACGCCGATGGACGCGCTGCTTAAGGACGTTCAGCTGATGAAACAGATGAACGTGAACACCGTGCGCACCTCGCATTACCCCAACGACCCCCGGTTTTTGGATCTTTGCGACGAGTACGGCCTGTACGTGATCGACGAGACCGATCTTGAGTGCCACGGCGCGTACCGGGCCACCTGGGACACGCCGGACAAGCAAATGTTCTACGATTTCGCGCGCGAGCCCGAATGGAAAAAAGCTTTCGTCGACAGGGCGGAGCGCATGGTCAGGCGCGACATCAATCACCCCTCGATCATTTTCTGGTCGCTGGGCAACGAGAGCTACTGGGGCGAAAACCACGTGGCGATGTACGAGCGCATCAAGGAGCTGGATCCCTCGCGCCCCGTGCACTACGAGGGCGACAAGCAGCCCGGCCATCCCACCAGCGACATGGTCAGCGTCATGTATCCCTCCATCGAATATCTTGAAAAGGAAGGCAGCGACGCGCAGGCGGACAAGCCCTTCTTCATGTGCGAATACGCGCACGCGATGGGCCTCGGCCCCGGAAACCTTCAGGAATACTGGGACACGATCTACAAATACGACCGCCTCATCGGCGGCTGCGTATGGGAGTGGGTGGACCACGGCATCGAGTGCATGACCGAAGACGGCGAAATCTACTACGCCTACGGCGGCGATTTCGGTGACTGGCCGACCGACGTGAACTTCTGCGTGGACGCGCTGTGCTACCCCGACCGCACGCCGCACACGGGGCTTTGGATGCTCAAGCGCGCGCTGGAGTATGTGAAGTTCACGATGGAGGACGGAAAGCTCTATTGCGAAAACCGCTACAATTTCATTTCACTGAACGACCTTACCGCCACGGCGCGGCTTCTCAGCGACGGCGTCTGCGCCGCCGGCTGCACGCTGGATTTGAGCGGCATAGGCTCGGGCGAGAAAAAAGAGATCAAACTGCCGCTGGACGTACCGTCCGCGGGCGAAAACATACTGGACATCCGCGTTTTGACAGCGCTTGCGAGCAAGTACGCCCCCGCCGGGCATGAAACGGCCCACGCGCAGCTTAAGCTGGAGGGTGAGATCGTGACGGACGTCATTCCCGCCTCCGCCATGCCGGAACTGGTGCTGGAGGAAGACGGCACGGTACTCGGGCGCAATTTCGAGGTGTCCTTCGACACCGTCCGCGGCGAGCTGAACGGCTGGATCAAGGACGGAAATGTGCTGCTTACCGGCGCGCTCAAGCCGAATTTCCGCCGCGCCCCCACCGACAACGACCACATGGTCAAATTGAAATGGAAGCAGTTCAAGCTGGACCATATGCAGTACAAGAAGCGCTCCTTTGAGATAAGCCGCCTGTCGGAAAGCGCAGTGCAGGCCAGGGCAAAGCACGTGCACTATTCCTGCAACACGATGCCGCTGATCGAAACCGACACGGTCTGGACCGTGTTCGGAAACGGCGACATCCGCATGGACGTCACGTTCACGCCCCTTCGGGACAGCCTGCCCGAGCTCGCTCGCCTCGGCGTTCAGACCGTGATTCCCGGTGCCTACGAGCACCTGACCTGGTACGGGCGCGGCCCGATGGAGAGCTATCCCGACCTCAAGCTGCAGGCCTGCATCGGCACCTGGCGTTTGAGCGTCGAGGACACACACGAGCCCTACATACGCCCGCAGGAAAACGGCGCACACGCGGACACGCGCGCCGTGGCTCTGACGGACGATTTGGGCTTTGGACTCATGTTCATCTGCGAGGAGGCGGGCGGAGACGGCTTCAGCTTTACCGCGCACAACTATTCCGACGAGGCGCTCGACAAGGCCGAGCACACGCCCGAGCTTCTGTGGGACGACGACATCACGCTGTCCATCGACTACCTGCACGGCGGCATAGGCTCCCGCTCCTGCGGCCCCGAGCCAATGGAGAAGTACAAGCTGTATCTGAAAGAAGCAAAGCGCCTGTGCTTCGTGATGCGACCCTACCGCGACGGCGACTGCGATTTCAACAGGGCCATGCGCGTACTGCCGGAAAAGAACTGAGGTAAGGACGAATGTACACAGCCGATGGTTGGCGCGACTACGAGGTGCTGGATACCGGCGACGGCATGAAGCTCGAGCGCTGGGGCAGCTTCCTTCTGTCGCGCCCCGACCCCCAGGTCATCTGGCCGAAGGCCGACAAGGAATCGTGGAGCAGAGCGGACGCCCGCTACCACCGTTCGAGCAAGGGCGGGGGCGAATGGGAGTTCGTCAAAAAGCTGCCCGAAAGCTGGACGGTAAAATACCGATCCTGTCAGTTCATCGTGCATCCCACCAGCTTCAAGCACACCGGCCTTTTCCCCGAACAGGCCGTAAACTGGGACTGGATGAGCGGTCTCATTCAAAACAGGCAGCAAGAGACGCGCGTTTTGAACCTTTTCGGCTACACCGGCGGCGCGACCTGCGCCTGCATAAGCGCCGGCGCGCACGTGACCCACGTGGACGCCGCAAAGGGCATGGTGCAGTGGGCGGGCGAAAACCGCAAAATGTGCGGTCTGGACGAAAACCGCGTGCGCTGGATCGTGGACGACTGCGTAAAGTTCGTAGAGCGGGAAGCGCGCCGCGGCAAGACCTACGACGCCATCCTCATGGACCCGCCCTCCTACGGGCGCGGCCCGAAGGGCGAAATCTGGAAGCTGGAGGACGAGCTTTATCCGCTGGTCGAGGCCGCCTCCGCGCTGATCAGCGACGATCCGCTTTTCATGCTCATCAACAGCTACACCACGGGGCTTCAGCCGGCGGTGCTGAGCAATATCCTGACGAAGACGGTACAAAAGCGCTTCGGTGGGCACGTGGAAGCCGGCGAAGTGGTTTTGCCGGTGAGAAGCGGCGGCGTGCTGCCCTGCGGCGCGTCGGGCCGCTGGACGGCGCCAAAGAACGCGCCGGCCAAGGAATAAGACGGGTTTTATGCCGATGGAAAGAACGAATTCAGCTTTTGTGATGGACAGGCAGCGCCTGATTTCGGTCGCGGCGGTCGTGATTTTCTTACACACCGCCTGCGGCTTGCTTCGCTTTCTTACAGCCGAAGCGGTCGCGCTGGCGATCGATTACGCTGCATGCCTTGCGCTGCTCGTAAGCTTCGTGCTGTACGCAAGGCAGAACAGGCCGCGCCTTTCAGAGCACGTCGAATGGAAGGGCGAAAAGGGGCTTCTGCTTTTCATGTTCGTTTGGCTTATACTTTCGTGCATCGCCAACCTCCTGTTCGTCGGTCCCAAAAACGTCTATTACGCGCCGAACGCACTGATCGACGCGGCGCTTTTGTTCTTCGTGTACTTCCCTTTCGGGCGGCTGATCGCGCGCGAGGGCGCAAGCGGGCTTACGGTAAAACTGCTGTGCCTATTGCTTACGTTGTGGTCGCTGTTCATACTGGCGGTGCTCGTCTTCGTGTTCATGGGCAGGGTCATGGTGCTGCCGGGAGGCGTCAGGCTGGGCGTATATGAAGAATACAACGCGCTGGCGCTGAACAATAACCCCAATTCCACCTCCTGTATCGAATACGTGTTCCTTATGAGCTGCGCGCTGGCCGCGCTGAGCACGAAGCGCAGGGCTTTCAGGTTGGTCTGCATCGTCTTTATGCTGATCCACTTTACGGCGCTGGTGATCTCCGGCTCGCGTGCGTACTTTCTGTCCGCTTTGGTCGCTTTCGGCCTGACGGGCTTCGGCGCGGTCTGGCGGCGTTTTGACCAAAGGAAGACAGCCGCAAGGCTCGGCATCGCGCTGCTTGCGGCGATTTGTACGGTTTTTGCGCTCCTGCTTCTGCGCTACGCGGTGGACTGTCTGTTCGGGCTCGTCGGCAGCGAAAAGCCGATGATCCCCACCGACAAGCGGCTTTCGGGCCGCACGGACATATGGATCCGTTCCGTAAAATCGATCTTTCACAGCGCCCTGCGCTATCTTTTCGGCGTCGGTGCGGCAAATTCGCACGCCGCCATGGCCGAATACGGGCACGTCCATCTCTACACGCACAATCAGTTTCTTGAGATCGGCGTGTGCGCGGGCGTTCCCTGCATGGCCGCGTTCGCTTGCCTTTGCTGGATGCTGGCAAAGAAGGGCGCTTGGATCGCGCTTAAGCAGGCCTCTTCACTCAAGCGCGTGCTCGCGGTGGCGTTTTTTGCTTCGCTTCTGATCGCAAATCTCGCCGAGGCGCACCTTCTGTTCTACCGCCGTCCGCCGAGCTACGCTTTTTTCCTGCTCGCGGGCTGGATTTATGAAATCTGCCTTTCGGCGCGCGCAAGCGCCGAAGACCAAACTTGAAACAGGGAGGCTCTTTTTTATGCTCACCGCAATCGTAGGCATCAACTGGGGCGACGAGGGCAAGGGCCGCATGGTCGATCTGCTCTCCCGCGATTACGACATCATCTGTCGCTATCAGGGCGGCAACAACGCGGGGCACACCGTGGTGAACGACAAAGGGACCTTTGTGCTGAACCTCCTGCCGAGCGGCATACTGCGCGACGGCACCGTCAACGTAATGGGCAATGGCATGGTGATCGACCTTGCGCATCTGTGCGGCGAAATCGCTTCTCTCAGGGACAGGGGCATCAGCGTCACGCCCGAAAACCTGGTCATCAGCGACAAGGCGATCGTGTGCCTTCCCTACCACAAGCTGCAGGACATCATGGAGGAGGAGCGCTTAAAGGACAAAAAGTACGGCTCCACCCGCCGCGGCATCGGTCCCGTCTACGCGGACAAATACATCAAAAAGGGCCTCCGCATGGAGGATCTGTTCGACAGGGAAGCGCTCAGGGAAAAAATAAGCGACCTCGTCGAATGGAAAAACCTGACCGTGACCGGGTACGGACACGCCCCCGTCGACCCCGACGAGATCTTCGCCTGGGCGATCAAGTATTCCGAGCCGCTTTTGCCCTTTATCAGGGACTGCACGGCCTACCTCACCAACGCCGTAAGGCACGAGCACAAAAACGTGCTGTTCGAAGCGCAGCTTGGCGCGCTGAGAGACATCGATTTCGGCATCTACCCGTACACCTCTTCCTCCACCACGCTGGCCGCCTATGCACCCATCGGCGCGGGCATCCCCTTTGCGCGCTTAAACCGCGTAACGGGCATCATCAAGGCCTACTCCACCTGCGTGGGTGAAGGCCCGTTCACGGCCGAGCTGTTCGGCGAGGAGGCCGAAAGGCTTCGCAAGGCGGGCGGCGAATACGGCGCGGCCACAGGACGTCCCCGCCGCGTGGGGCCCTTCGACGTGCCCGCCTCCCGCTACGGCGTGGACGCACAGGGCGCGACGGAGCTTGCGCTTACGAAGCTCGACGTGCTAAGCTACATGGACAAAATACCCGTCGTCACCGCCTACGACATAGACGGCGAGATCACGACGGATTTCCCCTCGGGCGCGCGCCTGCTGAAAGCCAAGCCCGTCATAGAGTATCTGCAGGGTTTCGGCGACGTATCGGGCTGCCGGAGCTACTCGGAGCTCAACGAAAACGCGAAGGCCTATATAAAATACATCGAAAACGCGATGCGCTGCCCGATCAAGTACGTCTCGGTCGGCGCGAGCAGGGAAGCCTGCATCATGCTGTGATCGTGCCGTAACATAAAAAGCGCTGCTGCGGAAAAAGCTCCGCAGCAGCTTTTGTGTCTGTATTAGGTTTATTTGCCGGAGATGGTGACGCCGTCGAAGGAGATGTACGGCACACTCATCGAGCCGTTGCACAGTACCTCGCTGCCGATGTCGCGGATGTGCGTGAGCATTTCGGGAACGCTCCCGCTGATCATGGTTTCGCTGAGCGCGCCCGCAAGGCGGCCGTTTTCGATCAGGAAGCTGTTCTTGGCGACGCCCGAAAATTCGCCGCCCGCGGAGGGCTGTCCACCCGAGAAGCGCATGACCAGCACACCCTTTTCGATGCCCTTGATCATCTCGTCCAGCGTCTTTTCGCCGGGCGTTATGCTGATCTCCCAGCTGTCGGAGCCGGCGCGCACGCCCTTGGTCTTGTTGGCGCCGTACTGGGAAAGCTGGAAGGACTTGAGGACGCCGTTTTCGATGAGTTCGAAGTCCTTGGCGGGATAACCTTCGCCGGTGTATTCGCTGCCGCTGACCACGTAGGGCGCGTGGGGCGTGATGGCGAGAGTAAAGCGTTCGTCCGCCACCTGCGCATTCAGTTTGTCCTTCCAGATGCTGGTCGCGTCGATCAGGCTGAGATCGGACACGAAGTTACTGAGCACCGTACCGACCACGATCTCGAGCGACGCCATCGGGGCAAGCAGCACTGTGCCGGTGAACTTGCCTTCGAGCGGCCCGGCGCCCAGCTGCGCTTCGATCTGGGTAAACTCCCGCTCGATGAGCGCGCAGTCGATCAGAGGCTTGTCCAGGGTCTTGAGGCTGACCTCGGTGCCGTAGAAGGACGTGCCCTTTTCGCCCTCGTGCGCGGAATACATCAGCGATATGTTGTAGCTGCCGCCGTGCGTGGTGTATTTTACGCCGTAGGAGTTCATGTACACACACTTTACGCCGTTGTGATCGCAGATGACCTGTTCGAGCATGATCTTGGGATGGCGCGCCGATACATCTTTAAGCAGTTCCTTCGTGCGCATGAAGAGCGCCTCGGTGTCGCACTCGGGCGCGCCGTCGGTAAAGTGCTCGTCGCAGGCCTCGGCGCAGAATTCCCAGGCGTCGTCCGGCTGGGCGCTTTCGCAGGCGGCCAGACAGTCGCCCACGGCGGCCTTCACCGCGTCGTCGTCGAAGCGGTTTATGCGGACCGAGCCCTTGCGCTTGTCCCTGAGCACCGTTACGGAAACGCTGCGGTCAAAGAGCGTGCGCATCAGCGAAAAGCGGCCGCCGTCGACGTTGAATTCTTTCTTCTCGCTCTCGCTCACACGGCACTGCGCGGCATCCGCGCCCTGTTTTTTTGCCTCGTCGAGTATGAGAGAGGCTATAGCTGTCAGTCTGTCCATTTTAACGACCTCCGATCATCACTTTGCAGCGCAGCGCAGGGCCGCCCATGCCCACGGGCATCGGCTGCTTTTTGCCGCAGAAGCCGGACGAAGACCAGATCACTTCGTCGCCCACCATGTCCACGGTCTTAAGCATGTCAAAGGCCACGCCGGAGATGGTGGTATCCAATAGCGCCCGGCCGAGCTTTCCGTTTTTGATCTCATAGCCCATGGTGACGCCGAACATGAATTCGCCCGTCGTGTCGGCTTGTCCGTTGCCGGAATCGATCAGGTAGTAGCCGTCGTCGATGGACGAGATCATTTCCTCGAGCTTGTCCTTGCCCGGATGGATGGACGTGTTGCGCATGCGGATGAGCGGCTCGTCCGAGAACAGCCATGCCCTTGCGTTGCCCGCGGGCTCCATGCCGAAATGCAGCGCGCTTTCGCGGTTGTTCATGTAGCCGATCAGCATGCCGTCCTTGATGAGCGTCACGTCCTTTGCCTTCGTGCCCTCGTCGTCCACGAACACGGGGAGGGGGCAGCGCTTGCCGAAGGCAGTGTTCGCAAAGTCCGTAAGCGTCACGAGGTCGCTGGCGACACGCTTGTTCAGGTTGTGCGCGGCGACGCTTCCGCCCAGCACGAGGTCGGCCTCGACCGTGTGGCCAACGGCCTCGTGGGAGAGCATGCCCGTCATGATGCCGCCCAGGATCACGGTCTTTAAGCCCGCTTCGGCGTACACGCCGTCCTTTTTGAGCATGAGCTGTTCGTACAGTTCGTCCGCCTTTTTGCGGCAGGCGTCAAAAGATGTGAAGTTCAGATCGAACGTGCCCTCGCCGCCCACGGAGCCGAAGCGCTCCACGGGCACGCCGGCGGGCGTCGCGGCGATGAAGTTCATCATGCAGTAGGAGCGCGGAAGGATCGTGTGCGCGTCCGTACCGTCCGGCGTCACGAGCAGCTTCTCCATGGAGTCCTCCATGGCGATGAGCTGGCGGCTCAAAAGCCCCGGACAGTTCTTTTCGACGTAGGCGTCCAGCTCCTTCAAAAAGTCGACGTAGATTTTCTGCGCAGGGTCGTTGATGCCCTCGGTGACAAAGCAGCGGCCGCCTGCCAAAGCGGGCAGGGCGGGCTTGTCCGCGCCTGCGTGCGTCTCCATGAACGCGGCGTTTTCGTCCGCGGCCGAAAGCACCATGCGCGCGGCCTCCGGCGAATACTCCGCCATCGAGGAAAAGCCGCAGGCGCCCTTGCGGTACACCCGCGCGGAGACGCCCGAAATGTCCGTGCGCGCGTTTTGTACAAGATTGCCCGAAACCATCACCACGCTGCGGGAACGGTTGAGCTGCCCGCGCAGCTCCGTATGCGCGCCCGCGGCAAAGGAAGGCTTAAGGTCTGAAAGGATATCGCTGAGCATGTTGTTCCTCCTTGCTGATTCTGTGTTTCCGGGTATATTATAGCCGGGGCAGGTCCGCGTGTCAATCGGCACGCATCTGGCAAAGCGCCTTTGCGCTGCTCAGTTCTTTGCTTTTCGGGGGTTCATGCGCAAAGCTGCCGCTTTGCGGAAGCGCTCACCCGCGTGGTCGCATCAGATAGTCTCTGAGCAGCTTCAGGCCGCCCGTCGGCACGCAGAAGCGACTACGGTCTGTTTTTATTTCATTCCACACGAGTTCAAGATCGAACCAGCGGACCTCGTCCACTTCCGAGGCCTGCAGCGTAAGCTTTTCGGTGTCCACGGGGGCCGTGTACACATAGACGGCGCTTACTTCCCTGTCGCGGAAAGTCCGGGCGTGAAACACCTTTTCATACTGATGGCAGAAGCTGCCCGCGTAAGCGAGCTGTTCGGGCAGGGCGTCGATCCCCAATTCCTCCGACAGCTCCCTGAGCGCCGAGGCAAGCGGTTCCGAGCCCGCCGGTATATGCCCGGCAGAGGACGTGTCGTACATTCCGGGGAACGATTCTTTTTCCATGCTGCGCTTTTGAAGCAGCACGTCAAAGCCGCTTTTGCTTTGGCGCACCACCCACACATGCGCCGTGCGATGGCGTATGCCTTCGCTGTGCGCCCTGTCGCGGCTGACGGACTCCCCGGTGGGTCGGCCCGTTTCGTCTACGACGTCAAGATACTCCATTTGAAAACCTTCTTTCCGGAATTCGGAAAAAACGGGGTCAATAGTCAAACGCCGCGTCGTCGACTCGAACCGTCGCCGTCAGCTTTTCGCCTTTGTACGGCTTTCTGATCTCGATCATGTTCAGCACCGTGTAGCCCTTCGAGCGAAGAAATCCGATCATGCCCTCGTTGTTGGGATGGACGAAATTGTAGACGGTGTCCTCCCCCATCGATCCGGCGATCTCTTCGGCCTTGCCGAAAAGCATCGTGCCGACGCCCTTCCTCCGATATTCCTCGCAAACGAATATGTGCTCCACCCAAAGGCAGGGCTCTTCGATCCTGCACAGGATATAGCCCACGAAGGCGCCGTTCTCCCGAGCGGCGTACACGGGGCAGCTTGATTTCAGAAAAGAAACGATCTCCTCCCGCGCTGCCGCAAGATCGGGCTGCGCCTCTATCCCCTTATAGGATTTAAGCTTCACCCGAAACGCTGCAAGCAGCGGCGCGATTTTGTCCGCGTCCTTCAGTTCGATTTTTACCAGTTCCATATCTCCTCCGCAAAACCGTTATGCCTTGCTTGTTTCCGTCAGGAATCACGCCGGTGCAAGTGCCTGCTCCGGGCATCTGTTTTCGACGCCGTGCTGTTTCGCAAGCATCTGCACCTGCGTGGTTTATCCGGCATAGGCCGCGCCGTTGACGTAGTTCGCGCTTCGCTGCCCTCATCTTGCCGGGAACCACGAACAGATCTCCCGGGCGATCAGGCTGTGTCCCAAAGGAGACGGGTGGTTTACGTGGCTGAGCAGATCGTTTAAGTCTCCGCCCGCGCTTACGTAGCGCTCAAAGGCAGAAAAGCTGTCGCCGAGAGCCGCTTCGTATTCCGAGGCCAGAGAACGGATCAGCCGGGCGTGCGCGCCCAGCGTCTGTTTGCTTTCGTTTTCGAAGGCACAGTCCCTGTCCCAGCTCGGCGTCATGAGGACGAGTTTTATCTTCTCTTTGAGCGCCGCTTCGATCATGCTTCGCCACGCTCTTTCCGCGCTTGCAAGGCCGCGTCTTCTGTCGTTCAGCCCGTAGTCCAGTACGATCAGGTCCGGTCCGTGGCGCAGCGCCTCGCCGAAGCGCGCCGCGCCGGACACGGAATCCTCACCGCCGACTGCCGTGACGATGACGTTGATCAGCGCGAAGGGAAAGCGCTGCGCGAGCGTCTTGTGCACCTGATGCGGATAGGCATTGAACGTGTCGATCCAGGGCGTGCACGCGTAGCCCGCAGGCACGCTGTGCCCGTGAAAGACGAGGTTCACGGCGCGGTTGTCCGGCCAGCGCAGCGAAAGAACGTCGCACAGGCCGGCAAGGTAAGTCATTTTATCCGGGATCGCCATGATCTGCCTCCCAAACTAAAGTGAACCGGTCTTTCGGAACCTCGCGGACTGCGTGTTGCCCAGTGGTTCCATATCGCCCGAGACGGAGTAGAGCGCGCCGTTTCGGTATTTGATCTCGAGGATGAGTATCCTGCCCGCGAGGGAATCGAGCGTTTTTTGCTTAAAGCGCGGCGTCCAGCAGGTGCTGTCTCCCGAAAACGGGAGGCAGTCGACGTGGTCGAAGCCCGGCGCGGTCTCGTCCGTGCCCCAGACGCGCTGCGCCGCGTCCTCCCCGCAGGTATCGACGACGGCCATCGTGGCGTGCTCCGCGCTGAGATTTACGCGGATGTCTCCGCCCCGGTAGAGGAATTCGCGGGTGATGACCGTGGCGTCGTCCTCCGTTTTCAGGGCGATAAAGCCGTCCTTTCTTAAGCGGTAGACGCGGATTCGGCCGTTTTGGTGGCTGCGGAAGGCCTCGCCGTGCGCTTCGGGCGTGTAGGCGCCGTACAAAATCACGTCACCGTTTGGCAGCGCACGGGCCTGAGACAGCCACGAAAGCGACATTCCCTCCCCGTCGTCCGGCAGAAAGGGACTGCGCAGGGAGCGCAGGAAGTGGTGCCCGTCCCACGAATAGGCCAGCTGCGGCACGATGCTGCCGGATTCGTATTTGGTTTTCCGGCTGGGCGCGTTGCGCGTGTACATCATGGGAAATCCGACGACCGTGCCCGCGTATTCGAAGGCGCTCATGCCGTAGAGTTCATCCAGCGCGCCGTCCAGCGCGTCCTGGTGAAGGCACAGTTCGTAGTCGCTGTAGTGTATGAAATCGCGCGTCTCGCAGTAGCCCGCGCTGCGGTTGCCCCAGGTGGGGCGGTGCAGTATCGTGTAGCAATCGCGTTTCGTGTTGTAAAACGCGCCGCCCACGGGCTCACACTGCCAGCCCGGAATTTCGCTCAAAAAGAGCTTCCAGGAAAGCAGATCGGGCGAAGCGTACACCTCCGCAAAGGCGCGCATGCGCTCGCGGTCCACCTTCGTAAGGATCAGCTTGTATTTTTCCTCCGCGCGGGCGTTTACGTCTTCTATGACGGTGACGGGCTCCCACGCGTCCATGAGCGGCATGACGACGTTCCGGCCGTCCGGCCCATAAAGCGGCTCGAAGCGTACGCCGTCCCGCGAGGACGCGGCAAGGAGCGCGCATTTCCCGTCGGACCTGCGGGTGCCCATGTAGAGCATGATAAAGCTGTCTCCCCGCATGAAGACCCAGGGCGAAAAGTAATCCGTGCTGAAGAGCGGGTCAAAGTATTCGCTGAGCAGCACGGGCGTCCCGTAGACGCGGTGCGTGCCCTCGCGCCCAAACAGACGGTAATCGTCGAAGAAGAGCTCGGTATACATGGTCGTTCTTCCTTTCCGCGGCGCGCTTACACCACTTTGCCCGGATTCAGTATGCCGTTGGGGTCGAACACGGCTTTGATGCCGCGCATGAGCTCGATCTGCTTTTGCCCGAGGCTATCGCTCAGGAACTGCTTTTTGGCGTGGCCGATGCCGTGCTCGCCGCTGACCTGCCCCCGAAGGCGCCGGGCTTCGGCGTACAGCCTTTCCATGACGCCGGAAAGCTTTTGCTTCCATTCGTCCTCGGGCAAAGCGTCTCTGCAGACGTAGATGTGCAGATTGCCGTCGCCCGCGTGGCCGAAGGAGTGGATGCGGATCTGCGCATCCCGCGCGATTTCGGTCATCTTCGCCACGAATTCCGCGATGGCGTTTCGGGGAACGACCACGTCGCATTCGTCCATCGTGTCGGTGCTGCCCTTGATCGCCTCCAAAAACGCGCCGCGGGCGTTCCAGATGCTTTCCTTTCGCTCGTCCGTATCCGCGAGCAGCACGTCTTTTGCGCCCAGTGAGAGCGCCGTGTCGGTGAGCAGCTCGATCGGCTTTTCCAGCGCCTGTGCGCTGGCCCCGTCCAGGCGCACCAACAGATAGGCGTCCGCGCCGGTGTCCGGGAATTGCTTGCCCAGATATTCCTCCGCGCAGGAGATGACCTCGCGCTCCATGAATTCGATCGCCGTGGGTTCACAGCCGCTTTTGAGCAGTTTCGGCACCGCGCCGATGCAGGCGTCCAGCTCTGCGAAGGGTATGAGCAGGGAGACGTTGGCCGCAGGCTCCGGGATCAGCTTTACGGTCAGACGCGTAAGGAACCCCAGCGTGCCCTCGCTGCCGATCATCAGGTCGATCAGGCTGTAGCCTGAGGAGGTCTTGACCGTCTTTCCGCCGAGGTGAATCAGCGTGCCGTCTGCGAGGGCCACGTCCATGCCCAGAATGTAGTCCCGCGTGACGCCGTAGCGCACGGCGCGCATGCCGCCCGCGTTGGTCATCGCGTTTCCGCCCATCGTGGCGGTTTTCTCGCCGGGATCGGGCGGGTAAAACAGCCCCGTGCCCTCGAGCGCCTTCGGAAATTCCATCAGCAGTACGCCGGGCTCCAGCGTGGCGGTCAGGTTGTCCGTGTCGACCTCGAGCACTTTTTTCATTTTTTCCGTGGACAGCACGACGCCGCCGTGCACCGCGACGCAGCCGCCGCAAAGGCCCGTGCCCGCGCCGCGCGGGGTGACCGGGATGCGCCTTTCGTTGCAGTATTTGAGCACCGCGCAGATCTCCTCGGCGCTGAGTGCCTGCAGCACTGCCTCAGGCAGAAAGGAGCCGTATTCGGTCATTTCGTCGTGCGCGTAATCGCTCAGGATCTCGTCTTTGCCAAAGACCCTGCCCGGCATGAGGCTTGAGAAATAGGCCATGTCTTTGTCTGTGACCCGATTAAATGCGTTCATGGGAGCCCTCCTTGAGCGTAGAGATGAGTTCGGGCAGTATCTCGTACAGGTCGCCCACGACCGCGGTGTGCGCCACGTTGAAGATAGGCGCGTCCGGGTCGGTGTTCACGGAGACGATGTACTCGCTCATGTTCATGCAGGAAGCGAACTGTATGGCGCCGCTCACGCCGAAGGTGATTATCAGGCGGGGCCGCACCGTTCTGCCGGACAGGCCGATCTGCCTTTCGTTGCCCGCCCAGCCCTTTTCAACAAGGGGTCGGGAAACCGCCCAGTCGCCGCCGAGCAGCAGAGCAAGCTCCCGGATCATTTCGAGGTCCTGCTGTTTTTTGAGTCCCCTGCCGCCAACGACCAGCACCTCGGCGTCCGAGATGCTCTTTTTGGGCGGGATCGCCTGCGACGACAGGAGCTTGATTTTCGAATCGTATGCTCCCTTCGGGATCGGGCGATAAACGATCTCCCCCGAGGCTTCGCTTCGTCTTACGGGCGCGTCCATCACCTTGTAGCGCACGGTCGCGAACTGCGGACGCGTGTTTTGGGTGACGATCTGCGCCATGATGTTGCCGCCGAAGGCGGGGCGTATCTGTACGAGGTCGCTGTCCGGCCGGAGGACGAGCTGCGTACAGTCCGCCGTGAGCCCCGTGTGAAAGCGCGTGGCCAGCCTCGGCGCGAGCGAGCGCCCGACGAGGGTCGAACCGACCAGCACGACCGAGGGCTTCGTCAGGCGTATCGTGTCCTCTACGCAGGCGGCCCAGGCGTCCGCCTTGAAGCCGTAAAGCGCCTTGTCGTCGTAGGCGTAGACCGTCCTGACGCCGAAGTGTCTGAGCTCCTCCGCGCTTTCGGCGATATTCTCGCCGACGACGGCCGCGTTCACTTCGTAGTTCAGGGGCGCGGCCAGTTCCAGCGCTTTTCCGATCAGCTCCGTGGACACGGGATGCAGTTTGCCCGCGCTTACCTCGGCGAAAACGAGGATGCCCCTCCATTTCGTCTTGTCGACCTGCACGGTCTTGGTTTCCAGCTTGATGATCGCCTGCTTCGGACAGGCCTTCACGCAGGTGGCGCAGTTTTTGCATCCGCCGTTTATCTGCGCAAGGCCGCCTGCGATCTCAATCGCGCCGAAGGGGCAGACCCCGGCGCACAGGCCGCAGCCGTCGCACTTGCGTTCGAGGATCGCTATCTTTGCCATCGCTTGCGCCTCCTTACAGGAATTTGCGGCTCTTAAGCCGCTCTATCAGCTTTTGCGCGCTGTCCGGGCCGCTGATGACCTCGCGCGTCACGTTGTTTTCCGGCGGAAAGATCCTCTCCACCTGCGTCGCGCTGCCGCTTAAGCCGTAGTGCGTCTCGTCGGTATCCGGAAAGTCGTCCAGGGAAAGGATATTGACCGGCTTTTGCCCGATCTCGTGCGCGGTCTTCAGCGAGGGAAGGCGCGGCATATAGATGTCCTTCTGCACGGTGATCAGGCAGGGAAACGGTATGTGCACGGTTTCGATCACATCCTGAAGCTGCTGGCAGACATCTATGCCGTCCCCCGCCGGCTCCACGGCCGAGACCCAGGCCGCGTGCGGGATGCCCATGTGCTCGGCGACGGCGGGCCCCACCTGCGCGGTGTCGCCGTCGGTGGTCTGCCGCCCGCAGATGATCAGATCGTAATCGCCCGTCGAGCGTATGGCCTGGCTCAAGGTATAGCTGGTGGCCAGCACGTCCGCGCCGCCGAGCCTTCTGTCGCTGAAGACGTAGCCCTCGTCCGCGCCCATCATGTAGGCCTCGCGCACCACGGCCTGCGCCTGCGGCGGGCCCATCGTGCCCACGCTGATTTTTCCGCCGCAGCGTTCCCTGAGCCTGAGCGCTGTTTCGAGCGCGTACAGGTCGTAGGGATTCAGCTTGCTGAGTACGCCGGCGCGCTTGAGCACGCCCGTTTTTTCGTCCACCTCGACCTTGTTGGTCGCGGGCACCTGTTTTATGCATACGAAAATATTCATCGCACCGACCTCGCTTTATGGAGATAGGAAATACCCGTTCAGGCCGCTTTGCCTGTTTGTTAAGATTATACAGTGAAAACGCTCCTTCGTCAAGCGATTCGCGCCCCGCGGCGCTTGAAAGACGCGAAGATTTGTGATAGAATCCTTCCCGTAAAGCTTTTCCCGGAGCGCGCGCCGCTTCAGAGAAGAGCCGAAGCAGAGATTTTCAGCGAGGTGCACCAAACTATGAAGACCCGTTTCGTCCGTTTCATATGTTTCGCAATGCTGCTTTCGGTGACGGCGCTGTGTTTTGCGCCGGCGGCGGCCGCAAGTCCCTTCCGCAGCCCGCGCGGCTCCTGCGATTTCATCGGCGGCACCACGGTCGTCGTCACAATCTTCGTGGACGATCCGTACAACAACTGGGACTTTTCCCGCAGCTCGGACAAAACCTCCTATTTCCGCGTGCTCTCCCGGCTCGAAACCGCCTGCAGCTGGCTGAGCGGCCAGGTCAGCCGCTACGGCGCGAGCGCAAAGATCTATTGGGACTGGCACAACCTAAAGCACATGTACTACTGGTTCACCTCAAACAAAAACATGCGCGACTACGAAAACACCTACACCGAGCTTCAGCGCTTCATAACAGACAATATACCCCTTCAGACGATACGCGATTATTACAGCGCGGACAACGTGCTGTTTATGGCGCTGTACAATCAGAGCAAAAGCGACACGAACGGCGGCGTGTCCTTTCCGCTGGATTTCTATGCTTACGCAAACGCCGACGACGCCTACGAGATCCTGTGGGTCATGGACGAGGACAACGGCCGCTCGGTCAGCGCCGCGGGGCTCGCGCACGAGATCATGCACTGCTTCGGCGCGGTCGATCTGTACGCCGCCTCGGAATACGTCACCCGTCAGTATGCAGACCATCTCAATTCGATCCGTTCGAACGACATCATGTTCCGTATCGATTACAGCAACCCGGATCACATCGGCGAGAGCTTTTCCGAGCTCGACGCGTATTACCTGGGCCTAATCTCCTTCAGCGCCGACCGGCAAAAATACGGGCTGAGCAGGAGCTCCTTCGCAAAATAGGAAAGCACGGAAACATAAAGAGCGCGGCGGAGGTAAAGCACCTCTGCCGCGTTCTTTACGACGCAGTTCAGAATTCCTGCTCCGGCTGCCAGACGAACAGTCCCTGCGTCGGGGCGATGGTTTGGATGAGCTCAAGCATTTCCGGCGTAGGGGCGTACACGGTCATGTAGGTGTCGCCTCCGTCCAGCGTGAAGAGCGCGCCCTCGCCGGGGAAGGCGACGCGCAGGCCGGCGGCTTTATCCGTTTCGCAAACGAGTTTTATCAGCTCGTCCGGATCGGGGTCGTCGAGCCACTCGTTTCCCTCCGTCCTTCCGACCGTAAGGTTGAAGTAGCAGCCGAGCTTCATGAGAAGCTCCGCCTGATTCTGTCGGATGACCCCGATGCGGGGCGGCCTGAGGAAATAGTCCTCGGCAGCGAAATACCTGCCGCCGCGCGCGGGCGGGACCTGCTTTGGAAGAATGTCCACGATCCAGTACGTTTGGGACATCAGCGCTTCGATCATTTCGCTCGTCCACTCGTTTCCGCTCTCCAGCGCGAGATCTATGCCGTCCTCCGACAGCACGCCGCGCCTCAGGTCCCTTGGCAAAAGCCCCTGTTCGTCCAGCGCGAAATCGTGCTTCCAGTCGCTGCCCGTGTAGTATTCGCGAAGCTCTTTTAAGCACTTTTGCAGTTCGCAAAAGCGCGGCGTCAGCAACTTATCCTGCGTCATGAGCTCCAGGGCGCGGTTCAAAAGCGCTTCGTTGCGTGCGACGCGCTCCACGCTCAGCTTTCTGTCTTCATCGATCATACCGTGCCACGCCCCTTCGAGTCTTTCGTATCGTCTGCCGGCTATGTCGCTATTATACATTCCGCGGGCGGACTTGTAAAGCGCAAAAGGCGCTTCTTTTGCGCGTCGTCGCGCATCGCCGCGCTTTGCGTTGACTAACCGGCTTTAAAAGTGATATAATTCCCGAAAATCCTTTTCGAGGCAAGTATTATGGTACAGACTGAAAACAGAAACCGCACGATCGTCAAAACCAGCCTGATCGGCATCGCCGCCAACGTGTTCCTGGCGTCGTTCAAGGCCGCCGTCGGGCTGATCTCCTCCTCCGTGTCCGTCATACTGGACGCGGTGAACAATTTGAGCGACGCGCTCTCTTCGCTGATCACCATCATCGGCACGAAGCTCGCGCACAGATCGCCCGACCGCAAGCATCCCCTCGGGCACGGGCGCGCCGAATACTTAAGCGCCACCGTGATCGCGATCATCGTGCTGTACGCGGGCGTGACCTCGCTGGTCGAATCGATCAAAAAGATCATCCATCCGCAAACGCCCTCCTACACGGTGTGGGCGCTGGTGATCATCGCCGCCGCCATCGCAGTCAAGCTGCTGCTGGGACGCTTCGTCAAGAGCACCGGCGAAAGAGTGGACAGCGACGCGCTCAAGGCCTCCGGCAGCGACGCGCTGTTCGACGCGGTCATAAGCCTTGGCACGCTGATCACGGCGGGCATCTTCATGCTGACGCACGTCAGCCTCGAAGCGTACGTCGCGGGGCTGATCTCGCTCTACATCATCAAATCCGGCATCGAAATGCTGATGGAGACGCTCAGCGAGATCATCGGCAAGCGCGTCGATCCCGAGCTCGCGCGCAAGGTCAAGGCCTGCATCAATTCCTTTGAGCAGGTCGGCGGCGCCTACGATCTGATCATACACAATTACGGACCCGAGCAGCTGATCGCGTCGGTGCACATAGAGCTGCCCGAAAACATGAGCGTCGGCGAGGCGGATGCGCTGGAGCGCGCCATCAGCGAAAAGGTCTACAGCGAGTGCGGCGTGATCATCACCGGCATTTCCGTCTACTCCCAGAACACGCTGGGTGGAGAGTCGCACGAATTGGAGCAGAAGGTTCGGTCCGTCGTTTCCGCCTACCCGCAGATCCTCGGAATGCACGGTTTTTTCCTGAGCGCCGACGGCAAAGACGCGCGCTTTGACGTGATCGTAAGCTTCGAGGAAAAGGACCGCGAGAGCCTGCACAAGCGCCTGCTCGAACAGGTAAAAGCCATCAAGCCCGATTGCACGTTCAACATCGTGCTGGATTACGATATTTCGGACTGAACAGACACAACGCAAACGGCGCCGGTTCCGGCGCCGTTTGTCATATGGATAGAACGAGTCACTTCTCCGCGACGCTTTCCAGCGTATAGCAGTCTCCCTCGATCACCATGGCGGTCAGGCGGCCGCCCTTGCCGCAGCCGGTGTCTATGCAGATGACGCCTCTGTCGGGCAAGTGGTGCGTTTCGCCCATCGGGAGCTTTACGGCCGTTTTTTTGTCGCCCGCAAACCAGGTTGGCGCCCTGAGTGCGATGTGGCCGGTGACGGTCAGGCGGCCTTTATAGCGGTTTTCGAGCACGACGTCGTGATCGTGCATCAGCGTCTGCGCGTCGTTCAAATGCACAGGCTCCACCTTCACGCCCGCGTGGACGCACTGGAACAGCTCGTCCACGTAATACATCTTGCAGTTCTTTTGCAGCCAGGGCGCGCTCGCCTCCATCTTTTCGCCGTGCGCCTTGAAGGAGCGCACCGTAGCGCCGCGGCCTACCCTTTCCCACATGAAGCGCTGGGAAAGCGTGAGTTTGGGCTGAAGAAGGTAGTCCTCGTGGTTGCCCCGAAGCAGAACGAAACGCTCGCCGAAGCTGCGCTTCAGCATTTTGACGGTCTCCAGCACCTCCCAGGAGTCGGGCCCCCGGTCGAACAGGTCGCCAAGGAGCACGAGCCTGTCCTCGCCGTGGTCGGGCGCGATCTTGTTGAGCAGCCTGTCCAGCGCCAGCGCGCAGCCGTGTATGTCACTGATCACGAAGGTCTTCATGCAATCATCCTTTTGTACGGTTTTCGATGTAGATCGGCGGGCGGCTTCTCCCGTACGCCCGGTCGCTTTACAGATTCTGCAAACGGTCCTCGGTGCCGAGGCGAGCCATGCGGCCGTTTTCGATGCGCAGCTGATAATCGCAGATGCTCAGCGCGGCGCGGCGGTGCGTCACGATGATGCAGGTCTTCTCGCGCATGTTGGAAATGTTTTTGAGCAGCATGGCCTCGGTCTGCTCGTCCAAGGCGCTTGTGGCCTCGTCCAGGAGCAGGATCGGCGCGCCGCTTAGCAGCGCACGGGCGATCGCCACGCGCTGCGCCTGGCCTTCGCTGAGCCCTATGCCCCTTTCCCCCAGCACCGCGTCCAGCCCGATCTCGTTTACGAGCTCCTCGATGCAGGCGGTCTTTGCAGCTTTCAGGATGGCCGCGTCGTCCGCGCCCTGACTGAAGCGGGTCAGATTGTCCCTGAGCGTGCCGGAAAACAGCGTGTTGCCCTGCGGCACGTAGGCGAACAGCCCCCTGCAGCCGCGATTGGCCCTGTAACTCTCTTCGCCGTCCACGAACAGTACGCTGCCCGAGGTCGGCTTATAGATGCCCAAAAGCAGTTGGAACAGCGAGGTCTTGCCGCCGCCGGAGATGCCGGTCAGGGCGACGAAGTCGCCGCGCGCGATTTCGCAGTTTACGTCCAAAAGCACGTCGCTGATGCCGTCGTCGTACTGAAAGCTCACGTCGCGAAGCACGATCCTGTCGAATCTCTCCAGCACCGCGCCCTGATCGTCGTCGGGAAGCTCGGTCACGTCCATCAGCCTTTCGGTCGAGGCGACGACGCCGTAGACCTGGCTGATCAGGTTCACCGCGTTTGCGATGGGCGCCTGGATCCTGCCGATCAATTGGATCATCGCGGCGAGGGAACCGTAGGTGAATTCGTGCCTGTAGATCTTGACGCAGCCCCAGATGTTGCAAACCAGCCAGGAGATGTCGAACATGCTGCCAAGGCCGTTGTTCATAAGCAGCGACAGGCGGCCGTTTCGCATCTGCTCGCTGCGCAGCTGTTCCCTGTCGCCGTCCATCTTTTCGAGCGCGCGCTCTTCGGAGGCGCTGGCTTTGACCACACGGATGTTTTCGAGCGTCTCCTGCGTGGAAGCGTGCAGCGCGTCCTCGGCAGCCTGCATGCGCTTGTGGCGGCGCTTCATGGGCATGCGGAAGGCGAGCATCAAAAGCGCGCCCGCGACGCCCGCGATGATCAGCACTGGCACGAAGCGCCAGTCCATGCTGATCAGTATGATGGCCGCGCCGACAAAGCTCACGAATGTCCTGAGCAGGCTCGGCGCGATGCCGAGGATGCCGTTTTTGACGACGGCCACATCGGAAAAGACGCGGTTTACCAGCTGGCCACTGTGAAAGGGCTTGATCGCCGCGTAATCCTTGCCCAGGATCGACGCAGTGACACGGGACTGCATTTCCTTTTGCAGGCGCGCAGAGGAGCGCGTGCGCAGGTATCCCGCGAGCGTACCGAGGCCGCGCTCTGTGATCATGAGCAGCGCAAGCAGAACGCTGAAGCGGATCAATGCGTCGTAGTTCGTGCTCGTCGCGCCGTCGATCAGGCCCTTCGTGACCATCGTGACGGCAAGCGACAAGCCCGAGCTTACGCAGGCGATCAGGCAAATGACCGCCAGATCTCCCCGTATCGGCTTTGACCAGTCCAGTATGGCGGCAAACGCTTTGGCATTGAAGATATGCTTAAGCTTTTGCTTTGCCGATAAAAAACCTTTGCCTGCCATGTGACTTTCCTTTCCGGGATCCGTAAAGCGCGCGCTGCCGCCTTATCCGAAGGCCGTCAGTCGATGATCTCGAGGGTCACTTCGAGCTCGACGATCTCGAATTTCTTGAGGTCCTCGCCCTTTTCGTCCTTGTACCTCGCCACGGTGATCTTGAAGGATTCGCCCGCCGCGAGCTTGTCGACGATCTTGGTATAGTCTCTGAAGGTGTAGACGCGCACGCCGTTTACGTGCGTGATGACGTCGCCGACCCGCACGCCGGCTCTCGCGCCGGAGCCTTCCTTTTCGACGTTCTCGATCAGAAGTCCCGCCGGCGGATAGTTCTTGAGCGGCTCCTCGGGGCCCTTGTTGTCGGTCACGGTGACGCCGAAGCGCGGGCGCACGAAGCTGCCGGTCTCGATGATGCTCTTTGCGATGGGCCAGGCCACGTCCATCGGCACGGCGAAGGACAGGCCCTCGTAGACCTCGAATTCCTCGTTGCTGCCGTCCGTGTAGTAATAGCCCATGTATTTCATGTAGGGGATGCCCACCAGTTCGCCCTTGGCGTTGAGCAGTGCGCCGCCGCTGTTGCCGGGGTTGATGGCCACGTCGATCTGTATGAGGCCGACGGCGCGGTTGGAATCGTAGTCCGCCTCGTAGCGGTCCTTGCCGGCCACGCGGCCCACGCCGAAGGTGTTGTACATCATGGAATAGTCCAGCGGCGTACCGATGGCGGCGACCTGCTCGCCCACTCGGAGCGCGTCAGAAGAGCCTATCGTGACGGGGACCATGTTCAATTCGTCCTCCACCTTGACCACGGCCACGTCCACCGCGGTATCGTAGCCGACGACGAACGCCTCGTAGGTCGTGCCGTCCTCAAGGTAGATCTCCAGTTCGTCGCAGTCCTCCACGACGTGGGCGTTCGTCAGAAAGTATCCGCCTTCCCAAATGTACACGGCGCTGCCCTCGCCCTGCTCCTGGCGGGTGACGCTGTCGGTCTTGGAATCCCAGATGTAGGTCACCTGGTTGAGCACCACGACGGACGGCGATACCTTTTCATAGACGTCCGGCCAGGGATCGTAATACTCTGCCGCGCAGAAAAGGCTGCTCAGCGCAAGAACGAGCATGAGCACTGTACAGACGGTTTTTTTCATAAGACTGATACCTCTCTTTTATGGTTTTCTTATTCTACGCCTTTTATGGGCTATTTCATCGTGACGATCGTCACCCCATCCTCGCCCTCGCCGTAATGGCCGAGGCGGAAGGAGTCCACGTCCGGCAGGCGGCGAAGCAGCGTGTGCACGGCCTGCCTGAGCGCGCCGGTGCCCTTGCCGTGGATGATGGACACGGTCTTCAAGCGGTTTACGCGCGCGTTGTCCAAAAACATTTCCGTTTGCGTCAGCGCCTCCTCCACCGTCATGCCGCGCAGGTCGCACTCCATTTCGGCGCGGCGTCCGCTCAGGCTCACACCGGACGAGGACTGCTTTTGGGGCGTATAGATGCTCTGCTTCACCGGTTTTTTGACTTCCGGCTTGGCCTTTCTGAGCTCCGCCAAATTGGCCTTCAGCTTCATCGCGCCGGCCTGCACGGTGACTTCTCCCCGCGCGTCGGGCAGCGTGAGCACCGTCGCCTGCGTTCCGAGGCGCGTAAGCTCCACCCTGTCGCCCACCTTGACGCTCGTCAGCTTTTCGCCTTCACCGGCCCCGCTCATATCGATATGCGGGCTCAGATCGTCGATGCCCTGCTGAAGCGAGGCGCGCAGGGCGTGCAGCTCGTGCTCCTTCAGGGGTTGGTTTTTCGCCTTCTTGAGCTCGCCGATGATGCGCTCCGATTCGTTTTGCGCCTTCTGCAGAAGCTTCTTTGCGTCCTCGCGGGCCTTTTTGAGCATTTCGTCGCGCTGCGTTTCCAGCTTCAGGCGCTCCGCCTCCGCTTCCTTGCGCAGCTTCTGCGTTTCGACGTGCGCCTGCTCCGCAAGCGCGCGCTCCTTTTCGGCGATCTGGCGGTGATATTCCGCGTTTGCGATCACGTCCTCGAAGCGGATCTGGTCGCGGGTCAGGCGCTCGGAAGCCTTTTGGATGATGGCTTCGCTTAAGCCCAGCTTCCTGGAAATCTCAAAGGCGTTGCTCTTGCCGGGGATGCCGATCGAGAGCCGGTAGGTGGGCCGCAGGGTCTCCACGTCGAATTCCACGGAGGCGTTCTCCACGCCCTTCGTGCTCAGCGCGTAGGCCTTCAGCTCGCTGTAGTGCGTGGTGGCCAGCGTGTCCGCACCCAGGGACAAAAGCGTTTCGAGGATGCTCATCGCAAGCGCCGCGCCTTCGGTCGGGTCCGTGCCCGCGCCGAGCTCGTCGAACAGTACGAGCGAGGAGGGCGTTACGTTTTCGAGGATGGACACGATGTTCGTCATGTGGGAGGAGAACGTGCTCAGGCTCTGTTCGATCGACTGTTCGTCGCCGATGTCGGCAAAGATCTCGTCGAAGACCGCCGTCTCGCTGCCGTAGGCCGCGGGGATCTGCATACCCGCCTGCGCCATGAGCGTGAGAAGACCCACGGTCTTGAGCGTGACGGTCTTGCCGCCGGTGTTCGGGCCGGTGATGACCAGCACCGAAAAATCCTGCCCAAGCCAGAGGTCGCTGGGCACCACCTTGTCGGGATCGAGCAGCGGGTGCCTTGCGCGCATGAGCTTTATGCGGCCCTTGTCGTTGAGCTTCGGCGGCACGGCCTTCATTTCGCGCGCGAGAAACGCCTTTGCGAATATGAGGTCGAGCTGCGACATGATCTCCATGGAGCTGAGGATCAGATCGGCGTCCGGCGCGATGCGGGCGGTGAATTCGGCAAGGATGCGCTCGATTTCCCGCCTTTCGCGAAGGCTCAGCTCTTTGAGCTCGTTGCCCGCCTCCACGACGCTCATCGGCTCTATGAACAGCGTCGAACCGCTGCCGCTCTGATCGTGCACGAGGCCGGGCACGTACTGCCTGTACTCCGCGCGCACCGGCAGAACGTACCGGCCGTTTCTCATGGTGATGATCGTATCCATGAGGTATTTGGAGGTGGCGCTGGAATGGATCAAAGAGTTCAGCTTGTCGCGCACGCGGTCGTTGACCTTGCGCATGCTGCGGCGTATGTCGTTGAGCTCGGGCGAAGCGTGATCGCTCATCTCGTCCTCCGAAAGGATGGCGGAAGCGATGTCTTCCTCGAGCATTCGGTTGGTCATGATGCCGGAGGCCATCTCGGTGAGCAGGGGCGTGTCCGTTCGGTCGGTGACCAGGGTGCGCCTTACGTTTCTGCAGGCGCTCAGCACGCCCGCGATCTCGAGCAGGGCCTTCATCGTAAGGATCGAGCCCACCTTGCTCAGCTTCAGATATTCCCGTATGTCCTTGAAGTCCGACATCGGGTTTGCGCCGGTGTAGGCGACGACCGACAGCGCTTCCTCGGTCTGCGCCTGCAGCTTTTCCACCGCGCCGAACTCGTTTTCGGGCTCGAGGCTGAGGCACAGGGCTTTTCCGGTCTCGCTGACGGCGTGCTCGCTCAAGCGCTTGACTACCTTGTCAAACTCCAGCACTCGTCTGTATTTCGGGTTCATAAGTGTTTATTCCGTCTTTCTGAAATAGTGTCCGGTCGTGTATTTTCCTTTCGGGGGTACGGGAAGCGCGCCTCGCAGGGCGCTTATAAAGTCGCCGAGCACGCTTTGCGCCTCCGCCTCCGTTTCGTCCGTAAAGAGCAGCCGCGCGCTGCCGAAGGCGGGCAGCTCGTTTGTTCTGCCACTCAGGTTGAGGGGCACGCTGTTGAGCAGGTTTATGACGCAGCCCTCGTCCGTCGCGAGACGCCTCAGCGGGAATACCGCCTTCGTGCGGTCGGTAAAAGAGCAGTCCGCAAGGCGCTTGCCTTCCTTTGCCGTATCGCAGGCGCGGCAGCAAGCGTGCCGGCCGCCGCCCCTTGCGGCGTTCAGCGGACAGTGGCGCAGGCGCATCAGCGGTATCCTGCCGTAGAGCACGAGCTCGCGCCGACCGCCGAGCTGCGCAATCTCATGCGCGGTCAATTCGATCGAGGGCGTGTAGACGTTTTCGCCTACGCCCGCGTATTCCAGCGCGAAGGTATTTGCGAAGTTGAGCGTGAAATCGTACCTGATTTCGCCCGGCCAGGTGTAGACGAGCTGTCCCGGGTTCGTGACGTACACGCCCTTTATGCCGCTTTGCGCCGCGAAGGCGTGCAGGCCTTCCAGGCTCTTTTCGCCCAGCACCGGCGGCAGGTACAGGTACATGCCGTCGATGTGCAGCTTATCGAGCGCTTCGGCGCGAACGTCGTTGGGTTCGTAGACCGCCTCGTCCGCGCCGCGTTCCAATAGCAGCCGGTTCAGCCTCTCGCTGGCGGACTGAACGAAGATACGTATCTTTTCGCTGCCTTGCTCTTCAAAGACGGGGTATCCTGCGAGCGGCTGACAGACGAGTTTGGGAGAATTTCGCTCCGTTCTCAGGCGCGCCAATTCGTCCAGCGCCTCGCGCCGCAGGCGGTTGACCTCCGAGACGGGCACGAACGCGTCCGGGGAGGCGTCCAGTTGGACGTCCTCAATGAAATAGGCCGTGCCACCCGTCTTTTTGAGCTGCTGCGTGAGCCTTTGCGCGTCCAAGGGAGCGCTCCTCGCCGCCTGCACCGTTTCGCCCGTGGCCGCAGCTTCCAGTTCGCCGTCGCTCACGCGCAAAGCGGCGCTTTCGCCTGTCTTCAGGGAAAGCGCGGCCCTGACCGCAATCGTCGGCTTTTCCGAAGCGTAGCTTTTTTCGGCTTCCTCCATCTGCAGAAAGCTCACCTGTCGGAAGACGCCGCCCGTCCTGCCGGTGGGGTTCGGCAGGGTCTGCCCCGCTTTTCCCTCCAGCTTTACGGCTTCGTCCTCGAAGGAATCGCCTCTTACGGCCAGCGCGTCCCGGATATGGACGTCCTTTTCAAGGATGATCCTGCCGTTTTGCGCTTTGCCGACCCGGACGCCCTGATGCGAGGGGCGCGCGGTCGAAAGAAATTCTCCGTCTTTTATGCCGTGCGCGTAGCCGCGGGTAAAGCCGCCGCGGTTGAAGATTTGCCTGAGCGCTTCCTCGTGGGCCTTCGTGTACTCCTCGCCGTCGAGAATGCGCCGATAGATGTTTGTGACGATCGCCACGTACTCCGGGCGCTTCAAGCGCCCTTCGATCTTTAAGCTCGTAACGTGGGCGCTTTTCAGCGCGTCCGTAAAGCCCGCGGCGCAAAGGTCTTTTGGCGAAAGCAGATAGCCTTCGCTTTCGGCTGCGCCCTGCAGCCTGTACTTCATGCGGCAGGGCTGGGCGCACAGGCCGCGGTTTCCGCTGCGCGAGCCGACCATGCTCGAAAACAGGCACAGCCCCGAGCACGCGACGCACAGCGCCCCGTGGCAGAAGACCTCCGTCTCGATGCCGGTGTCCGATGCGGAGCGGATCTCGTCAAGGCTCATTTCGCGCGCGAGCACTGCGCGCTCGAAGCCCCTTTGCTTAAGGTAAGAAGCGCCCTGCGCGTTGCAGATCGCCATCTGCGTGCTCGCGTGCAGCTTGAGGCCGGGAAGCGCCTTTCTGAGATAGCCGCACACGCCCGCGTCCTGCACGATGGCGGCGTCCGCGCGCGCGTAGCACAGTTGCTCCGCGACGTCCTCCAGCAGGCCGAGCTCGCTCTGCTTGACCACGGTGTTTACCGTAACGTAGAGCTTTTTTCCCCTTTCGTGCAGATAGTCGCCGGCCTGTTTCAGCTCCTCGCGGTCGAAATTGCCCGCGCCCTGCCGGGCGTTCAGGCTCTTGCCGCCGAGGTACACCGCGTCCGCGCCGTTTCGCGCGGCGGCCAGCAGGCACTCCATGCTGCCCGCGGGGGACAGTAATTCCATCTTCGCTCCTCAATTGCCGTAGATAAAGTTGTGCAGCTCGCGCACGTTCTGCTCCATGTTCACGTCGTAGAACATGAAGACGTTGTTTCTCGTCTCTTCTTTATAGCTGCCCTGCACGGGGACGCGGAAGGGCGTAAGCCCCGTAAACTCCCTGCTGCCCAGCACGGAATTGGCCAGGACCATGATGTCCGAAAGCGTCATGTTGGTGTACACGTACTGATAGTTCGCGTTCGCAAGACCGATGATCGTGGCTGCGTCCGCACCGTGCATTTTGGTAAGGAGCGCGTTCAAGACGTTGCGCTGCCTTTCCGTGCGGGCGTATTCGCTGTCGATCTTTCTGATTCTGGCGTAGCCCAGCGTCTGCATGCCGTCCAGGTGCGTCTTCTCGCCGCCGCTTTCAAGCTTTGTGGCATAGTAGGCGCTCTGTGCTTCCTCGTAGCCCATTTCGCCCGAGGTATACAAGAGGTAGTATTGCTCCGCCACGTTGTGGTTCAGGTATTCGAGCTCCGCCGTCGTCACGTTCATGTCCACGCCGCCAAGCGCCTGCGCGATCTTTGCAAAGCCGGAGAAATTGACGACCACGTAGGTGTCGATGTTCAGATCGAAATACTTGTTCACCGTCGCCATCGCAAGCTCCGCGCCGTATCTGCCGCCATAGAAGTAGGCGGTATTGATCTTGACCTCGCGTGTCTTGCCCTCGATTTCGAGCTCGACCGCCGTATCTCTCATGATGGAGGTCAGCTTGACCTGGCCCGTCTTTTTGTTGATGGAGCAGATCATCATCGTGTCGGTGCGGCTGGGCTCGTAGGAAACGCGGGAGTCCGTGCCCAGCAAAAGGATGTTCTGCCATTCGTCCGGCAGGTTGGGGTTTATGTTGAGCTTGTCGGGCGAGACCTTCGCGCTGCCCGCCTCGGACTGGTTCAGATCGCCGTCCTCGTTCCCGTCGCTCGAAAACCAGGCCGCCCGGAAGGTGGAGTCGGGCTTGGGCGTGCTTGTCGTGCTCACGCTCTTCCCGCTGATCTTGTCCCAAAGGCCGATGTGCAGCGTGCCGGTCATGTCCAGAAGGAAAACCACCGCGCAGGCCACCAGCAAGAGCATCGCAGTGAGCAGTGCGATCATGCCGATGCCGCTCTTCTTTTTCTTTTTCTTTGCGGGCGCGCGCTTCCTTGCGGCCGCGCCGTTTCCCGAGCCTGCCGAAGCGGGGCGCGCTTTGGGAGAGGAAGCGCCACGGCGTCCGTCGGCACGGCTGTCGCTCTTGCGTGCGGCGGCCTTTTTGCGCGGCGCTTCTTCTTCGTCTATATAGGTATACGGCAGTTCGTCCGCGCTGCGCCTGGCGCGCGTCTTTTTGGGCGTCTCGTCCTCGTCCACGTAGGTGTAGGGCAGTTCGTCCCGGTCAGCGGCCTTTTTGCGGGCCTTTTTCTTTTTCGCCTCGTCCTCGTCTTCGTCCAGATATACATAAGGCAGGGAATCGTCCTTCATGTCGCCCTCCTGATTCTTTGCTTTCGCCGGCGCGGCGGCCGGATGCGCATGGCTATTCTGCTTTATTATACTATCTTCGTTCGGATTATACAAGCGCAAAATGGTAAAGATGTAGATCGCCCCGAAATCGGGTCAATGCGGCCGGTTTCGCCGGCGGCTTTCCCGCTTTTGCCTCCCTTCCGCAATTATTTACACATAAACCTGCGCCTGCACGGTTGACATTCGCCCATGATTAGTATATAATAACTTTAGTTTTGTATAGCTAACTTATATTGACGGGAGGCGGTTTGTTTGACGCTTCGCAATCTGAAACCGGGACAGAGCGCGCGCATACTGTCCGTGGGCGGCGACGGCGCCCTGAGGCAGCACGTGCTGGACATGGGCGTACTGCCCGGCGCCCACGTCACGCTGGTCAAATACGCGCCCATGGGCGACCCCATGGAGCTGCGCATACACGGGTACGAGCTCACGCTGCGCTTAAAGGACGCGGAGAGCATACAGGTGGAGCCCGCGCCGGCCGAAGAGCATTCGCCCGCCGAAAATCCTTTGCCGGACAAGACCGAGCACCCCGGTCTCGGCGAGGAGGGCAAATTCCATCCCAAGGGCAGCGGCAATCCCCTGCCGGACGGCACCGTGCTGACCTTCGCACTGGTGGGCAATCAGAACAGCGGAAAGACGACGCTGTTCAACCAGCTGACCGGCTCGAACCAGCACGTCGGCAATTTCCCCGGCGTGACCGTGGACAGAAAGGACGGCGTGATCCGCGGCCATAAGGACACGCTGATCACCGACCTGCCCGGCATCTACTCCATGTCACCCTACTCGTCGGAGGAGTTGGTTTCGCGCTCCTTCGTGCTGAACGAAAAGCCCAAGGCCATCATCAACATCATCGACGTGACCAGCATCGAGCGGAGCCTGTACCTGACGATGCAGCTGCTCGAGACGGGCATCCCCATGGTGGTCGCGCTCAACATGATGGACGAGATGACCGGTAACGGCGGCAGCGTGGATATCAACGCGCTGGAAATGATGCTGGGCGTGCCGGTCGTGCCGATCTCCGCCGCAAAAAATCAGGGCGTGGACGAATTGGTAAAGCACGCGCTGCACGTGGCCAAATATCAGGAAGCGCCGCTCAAGCAGGATTTTTGCGACACGAACGATCACGGCGGGGCGGTGCACCGCTGCATCCACGCGGTCGTCCATCTGATCGAGGATCACGCAAAGCAGGCGGACATCCCCCTGCGCTTTGCCGCGAGCAAGGTCATTGAGGGCGACAGCGAGATCACGGAGCGGCTCTCCTTCGAGCAGAACGAAAAGGAGATGCTGGAGCACATCGTCTTGCAGATGGAATCGGAGCGCGGGCTCGACCGCAGCGCGGCCATGGCCGATATGCGCTTTGAATACATCTATAAGGTCTGCGACAGATGCGTAAGCAAGCCCTTAAAGAGCAAGGAGCGGCTGCGCAGCCAGAAGATAGACGGCATACTGACCGGCAAATGGACCGCGATCCCGGTGTTTATCGCGATCATGGGACTGGTGTTCTATCTGACCTTCTCGCTGATCGGCCCGTTTTTGCAGGACCTTTTGCAGTCCGGGATCGACGCGCTGGCAGACGCCGTCAAAGCCGCGATGGAGAAGGGTGAGGTGAACGAGGTCATCAAATCCCTCGTGCTCAAGGGCATCTTCGAGGGCGTGGGCAGCGTGCTCAGCTTCCTGCCGATCATCGTGACGATGTTTTTCTTCCTTTCGCTGCTCGAAGACAGTGGCTACATCGCGCGCGTCGCGTTTTTCATGGACAAGCTGCTAAGAAAGCTTGGCCTCAGCGGCCGCAGCATCGTGCCGATGCTGATCGGTTTTGGCTGCACGGTGCCGGCCGTCATGTCCACGCGCACGCTGCCCAGCGACAGGGACAGGCGCATGACCATACTGCTGACGCCCTTTATGTCCTGTACGGCGAAGCTGCCCATCTACAGCTTCTTCGTGCACGAATTCTTCCCGGACGCCGGCTGGTGGATCATCACTTCGCTCTACCTGCTGGGTGTGGTGTTTGCCGTGCTCGTGTCTCTCCTGTTCAAAAAGACGCTGTTCAAGGGCGAAGCGGTGCCCTTCGTGATGGAGCTGCCAAACTACCGTCTGCCGGGCCTTAAAAACGTTTTGCACCTGTTGTGGCAGAAGGCGAAGGACTTTTTGCAGCGGGCGTTTTCGGTCATACTGGTCGCGACCGTCGTCATATGGCTGCTCAACAGCTTCGATTTCCGCTTCAACATCGTTTCGGACAACGCAGATTCGATGATGGCCTCGATCGCCAACGTCATAAAGCCCATTTTCAAGCCCGCAGGCCTCGACGACTGGCGCATCGTGACTTCGCTGATCAGCGGCTTTATGGCAAAGGAGAGCGTCGTAAGCATCATGAGAGTGCTGTTCGGAAGCGAGCTTACGGTTTCCATCGGCTCCGTGACGGCGGCCTGCATGCTGGTATTCAGCCTGCTGTATACGCCCTGCGTCGCGGCCGTCGTGTCCATAAAGCGCGAGCTCGGCGCGAAGTGGGCGCTGTACCTTGTCCTGTGGCAGTGCGCGCTGGCCTGGCTTGCCGCCTGCATCGTAAGGCTGATCGCGCTGATCTGAGGAGGAGAAAATATGAACGGTTGGGATATCGCCATCGTGCTGGGCATCGCGCTTGCGGCGGCAGCCACGTATTTTTGCATGCGCAGGAAGGGAAAAAGCTGCACGGGCTCGTGCTCCTGCTGCGCCAACGCCGCCTGCGCGGCCAAAGGAAAGGCCGGAAAGCTCCGGAAATGAACGCCTTATGACACTTTCGTGAACGAAGCTCCAGAATACGGGCCGATCGTAAATCGACGGGCTGCAGCAAGATTTCAGCAGCCAGGGTAAAATTCGGAGGGGCAGCCGCCCCTCCGATTCTATTTAACAGAACCGGTTTTGCCGGTTTGAGGATGGATTTTTCATCGCACCGCACGTACCGGTCAGGGATACGGCGCCGCATCGATGATGCCGCGCGTCAGATATTGTTGTGGATATAATACAAGGTCAGCGTGTCCGTGTCGAACAGATAGACCGTGTAGTTCACGTATTTTGCATAATCCCCGAAAAACTCCGGCGATCCTTCTTTTGTGTCGAGCAGCAGAAAGTCGCCGGCGCTTATGTAAGACAGGTCGAAATCGTACTCGTCCAGGCGGTTTTCCGTCCTCATCCACCTTTCGAAATCCTCAAAATACCCGACGACGTTTTCGATCTCGTCCTGTGTGATCTCATGGTACCTTGCGTCGCGCCGGAAGGCTTTGGCGGAGTCGTAGCGATATTTGCAGTAATCCGTGTAGTCCTGAAAACCGTTCGGGTCAAAATGCTCCTCCTTGGCGATATAGCCTGCAGGGATCGGCTTAAACATGGTGGACGTGTCTGCCGAGAGGAAAATGATCAGCAGCAGTATCCAGAAAGGAAAGCAGTAGCATCGCCCGCCGCGGCGAGCGGGGATCAGATCCGTCGCGCGCCGGAAAGGTCGGGCTCGTCTTTGCCGGAATCCCTTCACGCTCACACGCCCCCCTTTCTGTATTCCAGCAGGTCTCCCGGCTGGCAGTCAAGCGCTTCGCACAGGGCGGTCAGGGTGCTTATGCGGATCGCCCTGGCCTTGCCGGTTTTGAGGATGGACATGTTCGCCGGCGTGATGCCGACCCGCTGGCTGAGTTCGTTTAAGCTCATCTTGCGCTTTGCGAGCATGACGTCGATATTGAAAATGATCTCGCCTTCCATGCTCTCTCCCCCTCAGACCGTAAGGTCGCTTTCGTCCTGCAGCTTTGCCGCCTTGCGCACAAGATGGGAAAGGCAGGCCGCAGTGACCGTCACCGCGACGCCGACAAAGCAGATCAACAGGGACAAAAGCAGTATCCCGGGATGATTCATGTTCAGAAGCATGAAAACGATGTTGCCGGCGAAGAAGTACAGCGTATCCCCCGCGGCAAGCCGGGCGATGAAATGCAAAAGCCGGGCATTTTCAAGGGTAAAGGACCTGTCCTGCCCGATGTGCGCCGCGATTTTCCAGCCGAACACCAGCGCGGCATAGCAGGGAACGCCCGTCACCCACAAAAAGACGAGCCACGGCCAGCGCCAGGAAGCAAACTCCGGATAGCTTTCGGTCAGGGAACTGCCCCAGTCGGGAAGCACGTACAGATAGACGATCAGCCCGCAGACGCCCATGCCGGCGATGACGGACTTCAGGCACACAGACAATTTATGCTGATTCATGGTATCCCTCCTTCTTTCTTGTCGGAAGTATACCACGATTAGCATCGTATGTCAATATGTTTTTATCGTTAATCGATAATTTTTAATCGTTTATTGATGTACCATTCCGTTTCGTTTCATTGGAACAGCTGACCCGGCAGCTTCTGTTTCACCTTCGGCGGAAACTGCCTGTCGAAGGCTTCCACGTCCTCGCCAAGGTCGTGATAGCGGATGCCGAATTCTCTCGCGTAGCGAAACCCGCTCTTTCCGTAAAAGCCGATGTTCCCTCAAGCAGCACCGGGTCAAAGCCCATTTCCGTCGCTTTTTCGATGGAGGAATGCGTACGGCCGTTTCAGATAAAGGCGGCCATGGCCGCGATCGACAGCTTAAGCCCCATCGCAAGCCGGTGCCTGTTCCGCAGTGCCCTTCCGAAACGGCTGAGGTATCCGTCGCATGCGTTACAGGGATCATGTCCTTCGTCTAAGTGCGCTGTTATTGTTCTACGGCACTTTCTGCCTCGAACGCGAGCCCCGCCTCGGCGGCGAAGCTTTGCGCCGCGCTGCCGGGGGTGCCCACGATCAGCGTGCCAATGCCGCAATCGAGGAGGGCGTCCGGGTCGATGTACGCCGCGCTTTCGGGAATGCGGATCTGTTTGAGCGCTCCGCATTCGGCGAAAGCGTATACCCCTATGCGCAGGCAGCCGTCCGGAATGTACACGGCTTCCACAGCCGTGCCCCGGAAGCTCAGGGCCGCGATCTCGCTTATTCCCGCCGGCAGGATCATGTCGTAATCGTACAGCGTCGGTTCATACAGTAAGCCGTATTCCAGCGCGCAGGCAAGCGCCGCCGTGCCGGGGCGGCAATGCACCGTGAGGCTTTCGCAGCCGTAGAACGCGTATGTTCCGATTGAAACTACGCTCTCCGGTATCGTGATATTGCGCAAATCCACGCATCCCGCGAACGCGTATTCTCCGATGGACGTGACGCCGTCTTCTATCACTGCACTGAGCATGTCCAGCGCTATGAACGGAGGCGGATTTGCATCGTCGTCGTAATTCCACATCGCGCCTGTGCCTTCGATCGTGAGCATACCTTCCGTGTAGGTCCAAACCAGCGCGTCGCCGCATTCGCCCGTCAGCGTCACCGGCGGCACGAAGTCGTCTTCAGACACGTTGTAATCGGGCAGAAAGTCGCTGTACGGGGTATGATCCGGAAAGTTGCCCGTGCCTTTCAAAAAGAACGCATATTCTGCACAGCCCGCGTCCCACGTGGCATCCAGGCAGTAATAGGTACCTTCGGTGCAAGCGATGTTCCAGGCGTGGTTGCCGCCCCCGCCCCAGCCGGTGATCATGCGCGCGTCGACGCCTGCTTCGAGGGCAAGGCGGTAAAACAGCCCTGCATAGCCCTGGCATACCGCCGTTTTATTGATGAGCGCTGCATAGGCGGTGTACTTGAGCAGGTAGGTTTCGTCGTTCAGGTGCGCTTTGTCGTAGCTGACGTTGGCAGTGATATAGTCGTAGATGGCAGAAATCTTTTGGTATTCGCTCTTGTCTTCGAGGTCCAGCGCGCTCAGCAGCAGGTCCACAGCCCCGTTCATTTCCCCTTCCTGCGCAAGGTCCGTATAGTACGTGATCGTCAGGGAAAACTCGTAGTGAATGCCGTCGCCGTCTTCAAAATAATTGTAGCCGCCTTGATACCCGCCGAAGACCCATCTGAGGTAATCTCCCTCGTCCGGTCCGCCCGTATGCGCAAACGCCGCCTCCAGAATGCTGCGCATCAGGGTCGCAGCAGCCGATTCCGAGCTCACGATGCGCAGGACGACGTTCTCGCTGCGCTGCTTCATGAGGCCCTTCAAGCAGACCGCGGCGTCCGAGACGCTTGCGTATTCCTCCGTGCTTTCGTTTGCGCAGGCGCCGCGAAGCGTCTCGGGCGGCCTGTAGGGCTTCAGCACGACGTCGGGATACAGCGGATTTCTGAATTCCAGATAGTTTTCCCCGTCCCCGGCCAGCGCCGAAAAGGCAGCCGCAATCAGCAGCGCAAGCAGCGCGCAGAGCAGTTTTTTCATTTATGTCTCCGTTTTCCCGATCCGGGAAAAGTCTTCCCGTCGTTTTTTTCTTGTGTACAGATAAAAGATCGCCGCTGCAACATTTCGTCGCAGCGGCACCTCGCATACCGCATGATACTGCGGATCTGCTCGTTTGTTTTAGTTCATGCTCCTCAGGCTCGAGCAGTTCTCGAAGGCGCTCTCGCCGATGATCTCGATGGTGTCCGGCAGGTCGATGCTTTCGAGGACTGTGTTGTTCTTGAAAGCGTTCGCGCCGATGATCTTCACCGTGAAGCCCTCGATGGTCTCGGATACGGTGAGGCTTGCGTCGCTGCCCGTGTAGGATACCAGCGTCAGCACGCCGTCCACAAGCTTGAACACCAGTACGCCGTTTGGCGTCGCGATTTCGATGCTCACTTCGATCGTCACGGCTTCGCTCTCCGTTTCGCCCGCGTCGTTCGTCGCGACTGCGCGGAAGCTGTAGCTCGCCTTCTCAAGCGTCGCCGTGAAGGTCAGCGTATCGGTCGCCACGCCCTGCCAATCGTCGCTCTCGCTCAGATCCACAAAGCCCGCGCCCATGTCCGCCTGCCAGCGGATGCTGTCCGCCGTGGCGCTGCTCGCCGTCAGGGTCACCGTTTCGCCCAGTACGACCGCCTGGCTCACAGGCTGCACATCGAATTCCGGCGCCGACGCCATGCTCAGCGTCACTTCGTCGGAGATCACTTCGCCCGCTTCGTTGCTCACGACCGCGCGGAACACGTAGTTTATCGTGGCTTCCTTGCACATGACCTGCAGCGTTTCGGTCGTCGAGCCCCTGTAGGTCGGCGTCTCGCCCAGGTCTGTGAAGCCCTGGCCCCTGTCCACCTGCCACTGGATGCTGTCAGCGTATTCCACTGCGATCGTGAAGGACGCGTATTCGCCGTTCATCGCCGTCTGGTTCGTCGGCTGCGTTATGATCGCCGGCAGGTTCACGACCCTGAAGCTCACCTCGTCGGAAATCGTCTCGCCCGCAGCGTTCGTCAGCACGCAGCGATAGGAGTAGCTCGGGGTGTTCGCGTTGATCTTGACCGTCAGCGTGTCGGTCGTGGCGCCGCTGAAGGTCGGCGTCGTGCCCAAGTCCACGAAGCCCAGGCCCGCTTTGCGGTCTACCTGCCACTGGATGCTGTCCGCGTTCTCATAGCCGATGGTGAACACTGCGTTCTGATCGGGCGTCACGATGAGGTCGACCGGCTGCGCGGTGATGACCGGCTTTACGATCTGTTCAATGCTTACTTCGTTGGAAATCGTCTGGCCCGCTGCGTTCGTAAGGACTGCGCGGAAGGTGTAGGTCACGGTGGTCGCGGTGACCTTTACGGTCAGCGTGTCCGTGGTGGCGCCGCTGAAGGTCGGCGTGGTGCCCAGATCCACAAAGCCGTCGCCCTTGTTGCGGTTGACCTGCCACTGGATACTGTCAGCGCCCGTGTAGGCGACGGTGAAGCTCACCGTGCCGCCCGTGGTCCCGTTTTGGTTCGTGGGCTGCGTCACGATGGTCGGCTTCTCCGCGAGCTGGATGCTTACCTCGTCGGAAATCGTGCTGCCCGCCGCGTTGGTGAGGACAGCGCGGAAGGAGTAGTTCAACGTGTTCGCAGTGACCTTTACGCTCAGCGTTTCGGTCGCAGCGCCGCTGAAGGTCGGCGTGGTGCCCAGGTCCACAAAGCCCAGACCCGCTTTGCGGTCCACCTGCCACTGGATGCTGTCTGCGCCCGTGGCCGCGACGGTGAAGCTCACCGTGCCGCCCGTGGAGCCGAGTGCGTTTTCAGGCTGCGCGGTGATGACGGGCTTTTCGAGGGGAAGCGCTAAGTGCACTTCATCGGAGATCGTCTCACCGCCCGCGTTGGTCAGTACCACGCGGAACTTATAGCTTAAGAACAGTTCCTTCATCGTGACCTTCAGCGTCTTCGTGGTAACGCCGCTGTAGGACGCCGTGTTGCCAAGGTCCACAAAGCCCGCGCCGCGGTCTACCTGCCACTGATAGTTGCTTACGTTGTCCGCTTCCACGGTGAAGGTCGCTTTCGCGCCGACTGCCGCAGAGGCGTTCTGAGGCTGCGCGGTGATGACCGGCGGCTGCACGGGGATCGTGATCATGACTTCGTCGGAGATCGTCTGCCCGCCCGCGTTGGTCAGTACCACACGGAATTTATAGCTTAAGAACAGTTCCTTCATCGTGACCGTCAGGGTCTTCGTGGTAACGCCGCTGTAGGACGCCGTGTTGCCAAGGTCCACAAAGCCCGCGCCGCGGTCTACCTGCCACTGATAGTTGTTTACGTTCTCCGCTTCCACGGTGAAGGTCGCCTTCGCGCCGACCGCCGCAGAGGCGTTCACCGGCTGCGAAGTGATCGAAGGCTTGGATACCGGCAGGCTCACGCTGACCTCATTGGAGATCGTCTGGCCCGCCGCGTTGCTCACGACCACGCGGAATTTGTACGTCAGGAACAGTTCCTTCATCGTGACCGTCAGCGTGTTCGTGGTTACGCCCTTGTAGGACGCCGTGTTGCCCAGGTCCACGAAGCCTTCGCCCCTGTTTACCTGCCACTGATAGCCCGTCGCGCCGGTCGCCGTCACGGTGAAGACCGCGCTTGCGCCGACTGCCGCGGTCGCGTTTGCGGGCTGCGCGGTGATGGCCGGCTTGCTGGCCAGCGTGAAGGTGACTTCGTTGGAGATCACGCTTCCGCCTTCGCCGGTGACCTTCACGCGGAAGGTGTAGGTCGCGGTGCTGTCGGAGGCCTTTACACTCAGCGTGGCCGTGGTCGCGCCGCTGTAGGTCGGCGTGTTGTTCAGGTTCACGAAGCCGTTTTCGTCGTGCCTGTCCACCTGCCACTGATAGCCCGTCGCGCCGGTGGCTGCGACGGTAAAGGTGGCCTTGGCGCCGCTGGCCGCGGTGGTGTTTTTGGGCTGCGTCGTGATGGCGACGGTCTCTGTCTCGTAGGTTTCGCTTACGTAGCTGATGTCGTCGGCGGCACCGTCTTCGGTATCCTCTTCACCGGCGGTTTCCTCGGCGGCGATCTCGTCTTCCTCCGCCGCGGGCTTGGCCGCAATGGTCAATTCCGCCACGGGCAGCGGATGCCTTCTGTACAGGCGCACGCTCTCGTCGGCGTTGAGCTCGGTTTCGAGCGCCAGCGCTTCGTCCGCCGTGAGCGGCGTTACGCTCTTTAAGCGCACGTAGGCGTTTGCGAACTCGCTGCCGCCGGCCTTGGCCGCCGCCGTCTCCACGGTGAGCTTGAGC
>JAFPWH010000063.1 GCA_017395065.1 Clostridia bacterium
CGACCCGCGTCCGGCCCCCGCCCGCGCGCCGCCAGCGCGCCCCGGCGAAACCCGGCGACCTACCCCGGCCCCGCCTGCTCGAGAAGGCGGCCCCGGCGTCCCCCTACGACCGAACCTTTCCGCCCCGGCGCCGGGCGGGAAGCCCCCCAAGGAAAACGAAAGGAGGAAACCCCGCATGCCCCGCCCACCACCGCTTTGCCCACTGCAGGTCCGCCTGATGAGGCCGGGTGGCTCCCGGCCGAAACGCGCCCCGCGTCGCGGATAGCCCGCTAAATCTCACCCGAGGAGGAAACCCCCATGAAACCGAAAACCAAACGCTACCTCTCCGACCTGGAGTCGGCCTGCAAGGCCGCCCGCGAGATCCCCGCCTGCCATAGCGTCGACGGCCCGGACGCCAAGTTTATCGGCGCGCTCTGGGAAGCACGCGACCGCTTCATCGAGGACGCCACCCGGGGTCTGCCCGAGTACGAACTGCCCGCGACGGCAAGTCTCCTCGCCCGGGCCCAAAGCTGGCCCGACTGTGAAGGCGCGTGGCGGCTTCCCGGCGGCAAGCTTCTGGTCTGCTGGGTCGACTTCACCGAACCCGAGGTCCTTTCCGAAAACGAGTACCTTTGCCGCCTGGCCCGCCGAAGCGTCGAAATGGCAACCTTCGACGAGGATACCCGCAAAGAGGTCCTGGGCTTCTTCCGCAGCCGCCTCGGGCGCTAAGCCCGGGGTGGTCCTTTTCAGAACAGGAGGGCTCTCACCATGAATATCACCATCACCAAGACCGAAGACGCCTGGACTTTCGGCACCGTCGCCCGGGGCTCCGAACGCTTCACCTTTGAAGTAAAGCGCTGCGAGGACGCCACCGTTTTCGGCATCGACCAGGGCCGCATCGTAAAGCTCTGGATCGCCACTGCCATCGGCTATACGCCCATTGCCACCTATGAGCGGGGTTGGGACAGGCTCCCGCGCTGCGAGGAGCACTGGGAGGTCACCCAGGCCATCATCGACCGGTTCAACTGAGCATTCAAATACAAAGGAGGAAGTATCATGAACGAGTACTATGAGGACTACGACGAGGAGAACGAGCGCCTGACCGAGGAAGAAGTGGTCGACGGCCTGCGCGCCCTTTTGCAGGGCGAGGACCTGGACGACACGCTGCTTGAGGGCAGCTACACCCGTACCTACGAGGACGGAGGCTACCTGACCTGGGACAAGGGCTTTACGCTCCATACGGCCGACGGCTCGGTCTTCCAGATCACCGTCAAGCAGGAACGCTGACGGCTTCTAAATCGAGAAGAGGAGGTATTTTCCATGATGACCCGCAACGAGGCCATAGCCTACGGCAAGCGCATCGGCGTCCGCTACTACGTCGTCAACGAGCACGACTGCATCGTCGGGGGAACGAAGACCCTCGCACAGGCCAAGGCCATGAAAAAACGCTTTGAAATCGAGGACCGCAGGAATCCCTGGACGCACGGCGAGACCCGGTTCTTCATCCAGCCCGCCTGACGATGGCCCGGCGGTTCCGGGCCGAAACGCTCCTGGGGGAGCGTCGCGGGAAACCCGCAAAAAATCTTTCAAATCGCCAGGGCCATTGCCCGGAAAGGAATCTGCTATGACCAGGAACGACATTCGCAGGATCTTCACCGAAAAGGTGACCGAACTTCTTAATCAGGGGTACGACTTTTTCCCCGACACCATGAGCGGGCACCAGGGCGAGATCGCCAAGATCGACCTTCGCAAAGGCTCTCAAATCGTCCGGGTGCTCCTTGAGCGCGAGCTCCTCTGGAGCCACATCGGCGAAGGCTTCCACGGTGACGCGGTCACCCTGACGGTCGGCACCGCCCCGGCGGACACCCGCGTCAGCCATTGGGATGGCACGATCTGGAACAACCGCCTCGACGTGAGCTTCCAAATGCGCTGGGCCGAACTCCGCGCGGGCGGCGAGGGCTGGTACTGCGACATGGATGAAGCCAAACGCGTCGGGCACATCCAAAGGGAGCGCCGAAGGAACATCCGAATGACGAGCCGCACCGAGCTCGGCGACGCTTTCAAATCCGCGGCCTTGAAATGGCTGAAAAAGCAGCCGCGCATGAAGACCTGCAAGCTCAGCGACATCGAAAAGATGGAGCGGGTTCAATGCGAGAGCGGGAGGCGCTACTACGAGATCCGCGCCAAGGGCCAGCGCTTCACAATCGGGTAAAGCCCGGAGGCGCCGCTGCGGCGGTTCCTCAGAGGGCTTCGAAATGCGCCGGAGCATTCTGAGGAGCAGCCGAAGCTCCTAAATATGGAAGGGCATCGCCCGGAAAGGAATCCCCATGAAGTACAACAACGATACCGGTATGGAGCCCAGGCTCCAGGCAGCGGTACAGGAACTGCTGCACGAATTGAACCTGCGCCTACGCGGCGGTTCCTCCACGCGGCAATTGTACATTGCCCAGCTCAACGGAATCGCCACGGCCCTGCACGCCCTGACCGACGAGATCTGGAGCGTCAGGATCGAAAAGAGCGAAGCCGTTTTCATCAACGAAGACGAGACCGAGTGCATCACCGTCGAGTAGCTCGCAAATCGGAAGGAGGCATACCCGTGAAGTTCTTCGACCTGAACGACAACAGCGTCACCACGCTCTCGGAAATCCGCAGGGACTGGGCTGACGCACGCGCCGAAGACCCCGAAAACACCGCACCGGACTTCCTCACGGAAATCTTCGAAATCCTGATGGCCACAGTCAACGGCCGCAACGACCTCGAGATCGTCGGCCCCACCCCGCGCGAAGTGAACAGGCTCATCCTGAAACTGTGCGCACGGCTTTTGAATTGAGGAAAGGAGGTATGGACGAGACAGTGGACCGCGAAGAACGGCGCAAGGCTCTACTCCGGGAGCTTTCCAAGCTGAAGGCTGAGCTGCGCAAAACAAAAGGCGCATACAAGCGAGCGGTGATCATAAGCGAGATACGTAATATCTGCGGACAGATCGAACGGCTGATGGAATAGCTGCGCAAGTTACGCTGCTCTCTCAAATACGCACGCTACATTTCATTCCTTCTTCCTTCGGTAGTTTCTTTGCTTGCACGCATGTGAACAGAATACAGTATCCCGTCGCACGGCTTTGAAATGCCTGCCGCAGCAGGGACAGGTCTTATACCGTTCAAGTTCACGCGCCTGTTTTTGCCGCACAATCGACGCATCGTTGCGGCAACGGTAGGAACAGTATCGTATGCCTTTATGGTAGCTTTCCACGGGACTATAGAAAAACCGGTGACAATGCATGCACAGTACTTGGGCAATGGTGCTATATCTGCTTCTGTGCACAAGCGCAGGCATTAGCCCGTCACGGTTTTCAATCCATGCGCTGCCTGTGCTTTCGTCGAATTCCTTTTTCAGTTTCCTTTGTCCTTCAGGTGTATAGAAATCGTACATAGGTCCTCCTGTCTATTTCGTTACGTTTCCGGCTTTGGCTGATTTTAGCCGAAGCTGATAGCGTAACAGGTCTGTATGTTACGCTTCCTCCTTCAGCAGAATTATGCCGGGGTAACGCGCAACAGTTCGTCATGGCTTTTGATTGTGCAAAATAACACAAAGCCGTATGGGTAACAAAGATTCGTAATTGCTGATACGCAGGAGCGACAAGCCTGGCCTTTGCGCAAAGCACCGGACAGCTTCCAAATCGAGCAAAGCTCTTTACGCACGCTTACGCTCATCGGAGGCGTCCGTGCTTTTTGTGGCAGTAGTGACAGTTGCGGTGGCAGTTCTTTCGGAGTACTGCCACAGTCAATTCCCTTATTTTTCGGTACATTGCGCGTGTTTGGTGGCAGAAGTGGCAGTATTTTCAATTTCTTACCCACACTCCTATAATGTATGTACCTTTTCCACGGTTTTACTTACACACTTTTTCAAATCTCGCCCAGAAGTTTAAAACACTGCCACTTCTGCCACCGACATGCCTGAACTGCCCATTTTATGGGCGATTGCGCTGTGGCAGTTGTGCTCAAGTACTGCCACTTTTACTGTCACTACTGCCACTTTTTCTGCCACTTTTGGTACTTTTTCCACAGACTTCGGTCTGTTTTGCGGTGCTTGTTTCATGCCGTTTCCGGATCATGATGGTACCGCCTGTGCTAATCGACGAGCAAATCGTACCCGTACTCTCTTTCGTATTGCTTCTTTGCCTCCGGCGTGAGCGTGTAATCCTTGTAGAAAGAGCCTTGGTTTCTGCGCACGATCATTTCAGCGCAGGCGGTTCCCAAATGCGCGGCAAGCTGATCGCGGAATTCTTTGCTCGTCTTGGCAAAGCCGTGATTGTTGTCTTCGCACCAGGCCTTATAGACCTTATACACCCTCCCGGTCGTGCACGCATCCATTTTGCCTTCAGGCCGCTTACACATGCACTCGTCAAAGAAAGAGATAACCGTGCTGTTTTCGGACTGATAGGTCTGGCGCGCGACGGTGACGCTGAACGGCTCCGTAAATCTGTAGCCGTTGGCGATGACCCTCTGCAGCGCTTTGACGGCCTTGTAGATGATGCCCTCGCGTTCCGCGTACAGCTTGTCTATGAGCTGCGTATCCTGCTTTTCACGGGGGATGATGTTCGGACAGTTGAAGACCATGATGCGGTTGTACACCCAGTCGCCGTCGTCTCCGCCGAACTTGGGCAGGCGATTCATGCAGAACCACAGAAAGCCAGTATAAGTGTATTCAAATGCCTGCTGGCCCTTGAACTCGGCAAACAGGCTGTCGCCGCCCGTGATCTTTTTGAACGTCTTCAGCTCATCCACGGTGAGGAAGCTCATATCCGACGATCCGGCCAGCCGCGTACCGTAGATCGCGCCCGTGCCGAAGCGCGCCTCGATCTCCCTTAAATCGATGCCGATGGAGTTGCCCTTGCCGATGAGCCGCTCCACCAGTGCCTTCAACACCGACTTGCCGGAATCGCCGGGCCCGACCATGAACAGCGACTTCTTTGTCCGCCATGCCTTGATGTTGGATAGGATGAGACCGATCACTTCGAGCAGCAGCCAGGCAATCTCCTTATCGTTGTTTGTGAGCGTTTTCAGGTACGCGTCGAACACGGGCGTGGGCTGGGGCTTCCCCGTCCAGTCGCAGGGGATCTGCACGGTGGAGTAGACGCTCGGCGTATGCGGTATCATTGTGAGCGAATTCGCTTCTACGCGCAGCAGGCAGTTTGTGAAATTGATCAGCGTCTCGTTGGCGTTCAGCTCATCCTGCGGCACGTAATCCAGGTCGGTAATGATCTGCTGGTACGCCTCGTTGATCGTATTCATCTTTACGAGCTCGGGATCATAGTCCTCGACGTACCTTTTGATACAGCCCTTGAACATATCGTCGGCGTATAATTTATATACCCCGTCCTGTTCATAGACGTACTTCAGCAGGCACTGCTTGCCGTTATCCCTCACGAGCAGGTATTTCAGGTGATCGCGCACGTACCGGGCAAGCAGCGGCGCTACTACGTACGGTTCCCCGGTCATGTCATTAAAGCGGATGAACGGCGGATGCCCCATCACGGAGCGGTGGAACGTACCCCGGCAGGCTTCGATGCCCTGCTCGATGGTTGCCGTTCGGTAATCCTCCCGTTCCCACTTTTCACGGAAGAGCGCGGATGTGCGGAAGATCTGATCGATGAGCTCTGGGTCGGGACCGGTCCTGAAGGCGATGATCGCGCACAGCGCACAGTCGGCCTCGGACTGGGAGCCGTAATCTGAGAAATCTCCGTCGTAGTAGAGCTTACGGAACTTGTCCGCGTTTACCTGCCGTTCGAGGCTTGCGACGATCCTGTTGATCGTATCCGCGCTGTGCTTGAGTTTGACGGGCTTGACCGCTTCGCAGCTTTCAGCGGGCGGCCCGCTGCCTGCGCTGCAGGTCACGGCCTTTTTGCCCTCCTTGCGGCGCATATCCCTGTCGAGGGTCACCAGCAGCGCATCGGTGCATTCCCTGAGCGGTACGTCTTTTATGGCGTTGCCGGTGAAAACCGCAAAACGGTTGGTGATGCATCCGAAATACAGCTCGGTGCGGTTATTGGGATTCTTCATGTAATAGGCTCTGTCGAGCTTTTTCTTACCCGCCCTGTCTGTGTACGTCGGCAGCCGCGCAGGATCGCATTTGCCGTAGATATGGATGCCGCCGCCACTCACGGAGCGCTCCGCATAGGAATCGAAGCGTTCGAGCATGAGCTGCACATGCGGGTCCGACAGCTCGTAGTGATCCATATCCAGGAAGAAGTATTCCTCCGGGATCTTGAAGCCCACGCCGTCCATGCCGTGCGCTTTCGCGCCTGCGACGGCTTCGTCATAGGTGACCCAGGTGCTTTTGTAATCGTCGCTTGTACCGGTGGCCGTGCCCGTTGCGGATTTGGGCACTTTCGTCTTTTCGCCCTTGCGGGTCTCGTATCTCCAGCAGAACCAGATTCTTTGTTGTTTGAGCTCGTTCATTGATTCCTCCGTCAGTCGTTTGGGGCATAAGAAAACCCCGAAGGCTTTTGTTCCTTCGGGGCTTCTGTGCGGGGTTCCGGGTCTGGGTATTTGCGTCGCGCTTTCGCTCAGATTCTCTGTTTTTCACATGATAGCATTATAGCACCTGCTATAGTCCACTTTTGTTCACTTTAGTCCACTATGGTTCATTTTGAAGATGTTTAACTTACAGTTAACGCGCTTCTTTTCACGGCCTTTCTGTTGCTGCGGTTTAGATTTGGCGGCTATAGATTCAAATCCACTTTGACAGATTACACTATAACAGCTTTTCCCTATGAAACCAAGTGAATTTTACTGAAATCTACAGAAATCTTGCGAAAAAGTGCGAAAAATCATGAAATTCAGTGAATACTCTCTACATTTGCCCCATATAAAGCCCTTGCAAAGGCCGACATCCAAATTGAATGGGTGAGACCTTCTCCGTGTACTGCTATTTCAGAACTACTCCGGCTTTTCCCTTTGTCTTGATCCTGAGCACCGCGTTATACGGGGTCATGTCTTTATAGCCGCATTCGCTGCGCTTGCTGAGCAGTTCTTCCTGATGCTTGATTCTGCGGTTCTCCCGCTGCCTTTTCCGATCCTTCATGTACGTATCCTCCGTCCGTTCTCGTTTGGGTAGATTTCCACGACTCCCTTCGCGGGAAACCGCCTCTCGGGTGGACGTCCGCTCGATGCAGGAGGTTTTTGCAATTTCCCTCTTGCATTTAGCTGCATTATACCATATAATAGTAAGCGTAATCAAGTTAATGAGACTTACGCTTACGCTTACTGTGACGCTTACGCTTAGGGGAGGATACCGGTATGAAGTATACGGATGATTGGGATCGCGAAGAACACTTTTATTCCCGCGCGGAGAAGAAAACGGATATACTCAACTTTGGAGATATTGGCGGCGTGGGACAGCTGGTGTATCACAATTTCCGCTTTGCCGATTACCGGCAGGAATGGAGAGAGGACGACACGCTGATCATACCGGTACTGGATGAGGACGCCCCGTTGGACGCTGTGCCCGATGAAAAGCTGGACGGGAACAGGATTCTGACCGGTCTGTACGATCTGGCGAAGAAGATAGATTCGTTTGAAACAAAAGAGAATTATATAGACCTGATCATCCAGTGGTGCAGGGAATACATGCAGCCGTATAATTTGGATACATTATATGTCCTGCTGATCAGCGAGGAAAGGGTCGATGATCCGTTTTTCATGAGCAAAACCGCCATGCAGGACGGCACTTTTTCCGTAAACAGGTTCATGAAGGATCTGGGGTATCTTTATAACGCTGTGCGTGTAAAAAAGGCGTTGGACGGGATCGCCATAGCTGAAGAGGATGATGCGTATAATCTTTATGAAATAGGCCGTTTCTTTGAGGCTCCCTCTTTTTTCGAGTCGTACAAAATACCGAGAGTCGAGATGCCGGCTGACCTTATTCCTGAAAGCCTGAAGGACGAAGAGGATGGATTACTCCGCTCTATGAAGATCCAAAGTGAATATGAGAAAACACACCAACCGGAGAGACCTCCATGCGACACGTTTGCGTATGAACCGTTTGACGATTATGAAGAGATCAGGGAAAAACTGATGGATCTGTTTCCGGACTTCAAATTCCGTCTGAAAACGAACCCCGCTGACGGCAGGGTCGTGCTTGCGGCGGTAGTGGATTCCGTGTTCGACATTGCTTGGTATGCGTTGGCGCATCTCATGACGGAGGAGCCCATGCTGAAAGACCTGGGCCGAAGGGAAACGAACCTGAAAGGCATCATGGCGACCTGCAAAAGCTGTGGACGGCTGTTTATCCGGTACAACAGCAGGAACAATTACTGTGAGCGCGAGGAATGCCAGAAAGCTCGCAACGCCATGAACCAGCGCGAGTTCCGGAAACGCCGGGCAGAGAAGAAAGCAAGGGCATAAAAAACAGGCGCTCCCTGCTTTGCTGTAGGAAGCGCCTGATGGGGTGCCAATTGTACTATCAGCCCGAACGTGGTTGGTCGGAAGAATTGGCTGTTCAGTGATACGATACACCCGACGGGGCACGGGCAAGCACGGTCATACTCACCGTTTTGGAGACGGCTAAAGCGAACGGCCTGAACCCCGAAAAAGTATATCAGCCATCTGCTGACCGTCCTGCCGGAGAACTTTGCACATGGTCCCAAATCGCAGATCAACGACCTGCTGCCCTGGGCTGATGGACTGAGAAAACTCTGCGGGCGTAGTGTGGATTATTTAGCGCTTATGTTTCACTCGAGCACGTGGTTCAACCTGCGTTAAACAACGCTGCGAATGAGGATCTGGTTGGCTGACTGTAAAACAGACATATAATCCACGACTTTTTCTGCCAAACCAATGCATCCTCATTCTAACAGCTTAGGCAATTGGATAGCTAGCCCTCTGGCTGGTTATCAGATAAACTGGCCAATCTTATTGTAGTAGAAAAGTATTTACAGTGCTTAGCTTATAGACTGCAACACCTCTTCTTGCCTCTGAATGATTGAACCACGTCTGTAAAGTCTACTTATTCTTCCTTTTCAATCAATGCTATTATGTTATCTTCGACATCCCAGACATTATCATCGTCGATAATCTTATTTATAACTTGTATCTCTGAGCTCAAAGCTTTAGCGATTTCATTTACATCTCCCCTTTGCTCTGACAAACCCATATCTGTCAGTTCTTCGCCAATCTGATGTACAGTTCTAAGCTCTCCTTTCAGATATATACACATCTGAAAAACAGACTGATCAAAATCGGCTAACGAGACGATTGGCGCATTGATAATGGTTGACATTTTTTTAGCCTTGTGCGATATGTTTTCAAGCCCTAGCTGGCTATGGGTAATTCTGGTATACTTGTCGGATCGTTTTACTTTTATCCGCTCTTTCCTCCGTTCTATTGTTCCTTCAATGAGGGCTTGTATGAGCGTTTCCCTTGGTTCTCTTTTACAGATCCTATAATGATCTGCCAAGACTTCTTTTCTTACAGCTTCATAGTCTGTCTGATCGTTAGTATAGACTTTTATATCCAAAGCTTGTTCTAGCACATCTCTGGCATACATAGACTGTTTACCCATGATATAGATTCTTGCGCTATTCTTGGTCATGTTTCTTCTCCAATCGTTTTTTCTCTTCACTTTCGACAAATCTGTAGCATAACTATATCGTAAAACTTCCTATGCACCTGCCCAAGCAAAAACAATAGGTATTAATGGTTCATCCATCACGCCAATTCCCGTAATGTCATCAATTGCCAGGACAGAAAGAATTACTGTACATAATGAGTATTTGACATATTTGTACATATCAACATTTCGTACCCGTTCTTCTTCTTGTAACCACCAGTAATGGATAACAGCGACATCCTGAAGATATGAGCCCACCACAAGAGAATAATCCTCTATCACATTCGTGGATATATCTTCTATATAAGTTTTGCCTCGTTTATATCGCCCATTGCCTGCCGCGATATATTTGTCAAGTTGCTTTGATCCATTAACGCCTAAAGGTTTAACTTCGTAAAGATACTTGATGCCTTCAGAATCCAAGCAAGAAATATCACCTTCGAAATACTTGCCTGTTTCTCGAAAAATAGATTCCTCCAATTCTACACTTGAGTAAATGCCTGTATCTCGAAGTTTAGTACCTGCAATGATTTGTGCCATCTCGTGAAAAGCTAAATACGGATTATTACCATTGCAACGAATCAATTGCTCCATTATATACTCTGCATCTCTGTATTCATAATAATCATCAAATAATTCATTGAGTTCTAATTTTGATGAATTGCCATCCGCGTCTATATAAACTTGCGGTGCATTATTAGCATATCTGTAAGTTTTCCCATTCTTTAGAAGGATGTCGCGTGTAAGGAATCTGCATAATTCAGCATAATAATACCTGCTTCTCAGATAGTATAGCTCCTTCTCCTCATCCCACACATATCCCCTATACCTAAACGGGTTCAGTTCACCTAATGTAGTTGTCAAGGTGCCAGTCGTGCTTACAGGCTTACCCCACGCATCGTACTTGTATTCTACCACAAGATTACCGCTGTTGTCAAGTATGGCAATAATGTCACCCTGCAAATTATGAACATAGCTGTACAATGTGCCGTTGAAGCCAACTAATGCCACTCGCCCCTGCGCGTCGTAGTAGAAGTGCATCCTGTTCACAGCGGGAGTTGTTCCCGTCGTATGATCCGTATGAATCAGCTCAACTACATTCTTACCGTTTAGTATGTACTCCGTTGTCTCAGCAACAACGCCATTAACCTTCTTTACCTTCTTCGTCCTCAGCCCGGCATGGTTGTAGGTGAACTCCATCGTTATGGTGTTGCCGCCTTCAACCTTGCTGATACTCTTGAGCTGCCGTCCGGCCTGCCAGGTGTACGTCCATGTGCCGTCATTCAGCGGATTGCCTATGGCGTCGTAGGTGATCGTGTTCCCGTCGAACTTCGTCAGCTTATCCTTCCAGTTGCTGTCATTGTATTCGTACAGCCACGTGCGTACAACAGTACCGACTGCGCCAGTAGTGTAATCATACGCAGCCTTGCTCAGGATATTGCCGCCCCGGTCATAGACATAGATCCACGTCGTTCCGTTATTGCTTAATCCTCCTTCGTTGTACGCCGTCGGATCGTTCGGGTCGTTTACCCTGGTCAGCTGTCCCAGCACGTCATACTCGTAAGTGGTCGTTATGCCGTTCCTCGTTTCGCTGGTGATGTTGCCCCTGCTGTCGTAGGTGTAACTGAAGTTCAGCGCGTTGGCTCCGCTGCCTTGCGTTATGCTCTGTACAAGCGGAGTGGTAGCATTCGATCCATAAGCGGATGCGCCTTGCACATATCCGAACTGTGTCGCGTATGCTGTCCCGTTGGTGATTGTCCGGTTAGTCACCCGGTTAAGCTTGTCATAGGTGTAATTTACTTTCGTGCTGTTGCTGCCGTTGTATTTGATTTCAGTCGGGCGGTTATCCTTATCGTAGCTGTATTCCGTCTTGTAACTATCTGTCTCCGTTGCCTCGTTGAACGCCTTGACCCTATTCTTGACGTCGTACTCGATCAGCGTCCGGTACTCGAGATCGTCGTTCTCGTCACGCTGCTCACTTTCCGTGGGCCTGTCGGTCTGGTCGTAGTTGTTACGGATGGTGCTGCCGTTAGTGGTGTCTTTCACTACTGCCGCTCTGCCTTTAGCGTCATACTCATAGGTGAACTTGGGGTCCGTGTCATTATCGTGCGTGACGCCAATCACCCTGTCAAACTCATCATAGCTGTACTTTACCTTCCCACCATTGCCATACTGTACTTCCTCTAATCTACTCTTGCGATCGTTGCTGTATACATTCGTGGATAGCGGCTGCTCGGTCGCCCCGCTCTGTCCATTACTCACTGTGACGCTAGTCTTGCGGCCAAGGCTGTCATAATTGAATGAGTAACGCACATCGATGGTATTGTTGTCGATGGTGTTATGCGCCACAGTCTTGATACGGTCATTCTCGTAGGTGTATTCATCTTTGCTTGTCAAGCTCTGTCCTCCCTGCGCATAATTCGTTTCGACCTTTGTGACCCTGTTCGAGCTGTCATAGGTATAGTCTATAGACTGTCCCGTTGGATCGGTTATACTGAGCACTTTACCGTTAGCATCGAGAGCGTTTATCATTTCTTTTCCTCTCGCATCTTTCTGCTTGGCCACATAGTTGCCGTTGGAAGTGTATTCAGTTTCAGTTCTTACAAATGGCGCTGCATCATTCTCCTGCATAGTTCTCGTTAGAATATTGCCATAGCTATCGTAAGTCAAAGAGGTTTTCATGCTTCCGGGGGTAATCACTGTTCTAGGTAAATGGCGTTTCTGCTCCGCTTCCGTGTCGCCATAGGTGAACAGATACTTTTCTGTGCTTGCGCTGCCCGGCTGAACGTAGCTCAACAGGTTGTTGAAACTGTCATAATCCGCCGCAGACTGCTGGTTCGAACGATCCTTTACCGACACCGGATTCCCGTTTTCATCAAAGGTGTATACGTTGCCGTACAACTCCCGTGTGAGGCTCAGGTGTGTGAACATTGCGGAGTTGTCGTTCTGCATATAGAATATACCAATTTTTACGCGAACAAAGTCATATGGTGCTGCTATCTGAGCACACAAACAATGCCAGCCACTGCGCTCAGTCGAGAATTTTAGCGCGTGCCAACTATACCACTGAGAATCATTTGCATTACAAAATTGTACCGCGATGTAAGGTTCGAAACCAGGCAGTCCACTAGTCACGCTTTCTGCATTGCACCAGGCATTCAGTGTGAACACATCATTCATAGCACCACGAGCACGTATTTCCTGTGTCAGATAAACATGGTTGATGTTGGGTTTGCTTGAGAGCTTCAGGGCATTCCCGCTCACTTCAGAGGGCATACCATTTACTGAACGGTCCGTAATAACGCCGTTTACAGTCGCCGTGCTTGCATCACTTCCCGAAATGTCCCATTTGTCCGGGACAAGCCTGCCGCCACTCATGCTTGTAAGGCTGAAGTCACCATCGGAGAGCATATTGAAGTGGTTGGCGAGACTTCCGGCTTCCAGCTGCGGACAAGCCCAGTTGAGTGTACCAGCGCTTGCGTCACACACGAGATCAACAGTCACGCTGGTATCCGTTCCATAGACAAACGGGAAGCTGACACTCAGACGCTCCCAGCCTTCGGCAAACGTACCAACGCCTTTGCCAGCGGTAGAGCTGACGGCGGCGCGGCTTTCATAGACATTGCCGTTGGCGGTCACGCGCAGGAACGCGCCTTTATAGCCGCTTGCAACTGTCAGGCCGGAGGTCTTTATAAACGCGGAAAGCGTATATGTACCGCTCTCGAAGAGTTGTGCTGTGATCCGCTGCTTGAATTCGCCTGCGCCTTTCTTTTGCAGTCTGGCGCTGGGCAGACTCATGCAGGTCTCATTGGTATCGTTTGCTATGCTTTCAGAGGAAACCGCTTTAACCTGCGTCCACCCGCTGTAGAAGTCTGTATTCGGTATCCTGTTGACGACGCTCTTCATGAGGTTGCTCGTCGCGCTGGGCGTGTTGTCGATGCCGCTGTCATACTCCGCCGCAACTGCGTGCCACATCTCGTCATGGCTGCTGATTACGTTGCCGGCATTATTAAAGTGGTACTTGATCTCCTTACCGTTTACGTCGCTGTCTGTATCGGTCACAAACTTGATCGTCGTATTCATGTGGCCGTACTTGATCAGCTTCTTCGCGCCTCTGACCGTTCCGTTCGTCTGCTCCAGGGACACGACTTTGCGGGTCTGTTCGCAGTAATTGCTTATGACGGTCGTATCGAGCGCAGTGTCATAAACGATGTTCGTCTGGATGCCGTCATAGTTCTTTAGCGTGATCAGCGTAGCCGTGTTCTGCGTGCCGCCGTAGGTGTCGTAGCTGTATTCGGTGTACTGATTGCTGCTCAGGTCGCTGTAGTTCACCCTCGAAAGCAGCCAGCCGTCGGTACTGTTGCCGCTGTAGGTATAGCTCACAACGAGACAGCCGGGAGCCGTGATCGAGGCGAGCAGGCCGTCGGCGTTATATGAAAGCGTCGTAACTCTGCCCACACCGTCGGTAGCGCTTACGACCTTGCCCGCATCGTTTGCGTCATACGCCAGGGTCATCGTATTGCCCTGCGCATCAGCAACGCTCGTAATATAAGCGCGCTCGGAAGCGGAGATCAGCGGGAACGTCATCACCGTATCGGATTTGTCCGTAATGATAATATTATTGCTGTTCACCGCCAGCTTCAGCTGCATACCCTCGCTGTCGGAATAAGGCGCATCCTCAGTGACCTCAAAGTAATGCTCCGTGCCGTCACCGTCCTGCCAGATGTAGTAGTCCTGGCTCAAGATGGTTTCCCTGCGCAGGCTCTGGTTCAGGCTCAGACGCCAGCCGAGGCCGCAGTAGGCGCTGTTATCATCGGAGAGGCAGCTGTTGTAGATATGGGATACGCTCACCGGCATACGGTTGCCCGCAGTAGCCGTGTCAGCGTGCTCGGCGATCAGGTTGCCATTGTAGATGTCGGCGTACACTGCGCCCGCTCTGCCGGTGCCCATCGTCTCATACTTCCACCAGCCCTTGCGTCCGGCGTGGCTGACGTAGTTCACTATCATATACGGCTTGCTGTGAGGTGCCCTGGTGCTCTCATATTCAGAAAATGTATTATTTCCGCAATTGGGTGTGCGTAAAGCAACTCCGAAGTTGGTTGACGCATTGTTGGTATCCTTGTTGTACCAATGCTTATATGCTTCGCTAATGTCAAAGCTGCACCATGTTTTTTCCGGAATAAAACCAACATAGCTTTGCATATCCCGAGAGATATGTGTTTCCGCAGCAGGGGTCATGCCACTCCACGTCACGCCATTTTCAACCCACGTGTTTTTCAAAAGATAAGTGCCCGCATAACGATCACTCGTCTGCTGTGATGAAGGATTCCCAGGTATGCTGTATGTTGATGTCTTCAGGTAGAGCTGAGCGCTTAAGATGGTATCGGAGGCTTTCTGTCCGACCAGTACGGTAGGTCGAATAAGCGAAATGAACTCCCTGTTGTTATTATTCCCTACACGCAGATAAGCAGTGCAGTAATTCGATGAAGGACTGCCACTGTTAATATATGCGGATACCATTGCATCCTCAACATTCCTGTAGGAAATGCACGGATCGATGGTGATGGGGAACACGGCTTCGTCTGCGTTCTCGACCACATACCTGAGCATGCGACCGTCGAGGACAGCCCTGACTTCGATCTCGTCGCCTTTTGCGTCAAATGCGCAGGGCCTGAGAATGTCGATATACGCTTCACCGCGATAGGATACGCAGGTGCCGCCGTTCTCCTCCTGTTCGTACTCGAAGCCTTCCGGCAACACAACACCGGCGTAATCGAGCGCTTCCGGGGTTTTGAGGATGATGTTGTCCTTAAGCCCTTTGCCGTCGATATGGATTTCAACATCCATGCCTGGCCGCAGCTCCGTATACTTTACACCGGAATGCAGCTTCTCAGACAGATCAGCGCGAGCTTCCTGTTCGTTCACGTGCGACTGCTTCTTGCTTTCGAGGATCTCAGCGGTCGCACCGCAGTCCTCCCCGAAATAACGGATACCGAACGCTACGCCGTCGCGCCTGAGCGTGACGATGTCCTTACCGCTGTCTTTACAGGCCAGCTCAGTGGCGTACGCGTTGGCGCTCGTCCTGTACACATTGTTTTTTTCGTCAAGGACGAGACGGTTGTCGATCTCCTGCCAACCCTCGTTGTTCCTGAAGTGAACAGGCTCTCCGTAAGAGATGGCCTGCCTGCGGCCCTTGCCAAGATCAAACGTCTTCTGGGCAACGCCGCGTTTGCTGAGCAGTTCCCTGCCTTTCAACTGTGCAAAGTCCTGCTCCATCGTTGTTTTGTTCATTGAGATGTTTTTCATTGTCTTTTTCCTTCCTTTTCTTGTTATTGGTTTGTGGGGCGTGTGTGATTGCCGTTCGACGCTTTGCCTCCCCACCTGCGGCAAAGCCATAATACCGATGCATTGGGATCATTCTCCCCTCGTATGATTGTTCGGGCCGGCTATACTGTCTATCTTGCTCTCTATCCTGTTAATGCCGCCCTTGATCTCTCCGCTCATTTCGCCTATGATTTCCTGGTTCTTGTCTATGATCGACTGATACCGGTCTTCTCTGCTCTTGTTCTCCTTCAGCATTCTGAAGAACAGATAAATGTACAATGCCGCCCAGATGCCCTGGCCGATTCCCAATTCCAATATCTTGCTGAGCCATTCTTCCATAATAGATGTAACCTCCTCTCTTTCTGTGATGGGAACACTTCAACTAAACCAATGGTATCACCCCCTCAAGTGAGATTTGCCGCAGCCTCCCGCTTAGTTCCCGTCGATGGGATATTCGGATTCCACCGACGGCATTTCCGCCATTGTGTCGGGAAGTTCCGGTTCATTGTTTTCCTGCCCTTTGGCATTGGCCGGGGTACGGTTCGCTTTTGCTTCGAAACCGCTCTGCAGGGGCAGGAATTCTTCAGCGGCGATCTCAACCTGTACAATGGACATATCGCCGTTCCTGACCAGATGCTGCGTCAGGTAGCCATGGATGTACACCAGCCTGCCCTTTGCAAGGTTGTCCGCGCCCCAACGGGCCGTCTTGTGCCACGCGCTGACTTTGTAAGCCTCTTTGCGCCATTCGCCGGCTGCGGTCCTGTGCCGCACGCCGAGCCGGAACGCAAGGTGCAGCACGCCGTTCTGCTCCTCCCGGAGCATGGGTTCGTCAAGGATCATTCCCGAGATGCTAACGGTATTCATTGTTGTTCCTCCTTTAGTCTTGTTGGTATTGTTTGAGCGTAAGCTCATGGTTCCGTAATGGTTTCCGTATACTTATTGCTGATCCAGCAGACTTTTCCGTCGTGTATGATCGGTAGCCAGGATGATGTGTCAAACACATGGTATATGTCTCCTTTATGGGCAATGCCCACGGACGCATATGCCGTTCCCGGGCCGCTTCGTATATGCACACTGCCGCCGGTTACGCGTATCTCAGTTGATACGGGATCGGAATTAGGGACAGAGGCGCTGCCACCGTTCTCAGGACGTGAGATTCCCAATGCGGCAAGCGTAGCCGCATCCGCTTCACCGGTTTCGATCAAGCCCTGCTTCCCCTGACAGGAGCGCAGCGCGCTTTCGGTATCGCTCCCGAAAACACCGTCGACCGAGAGCGAGGCTCCCTGGCGGTTCAGCGCTTCCTGAAGCTGTACGGCCCTGTATCCTTTCATGCCTTTTCGCAGTGTGCACGCAGGATTGTACCGCGCAATGGCGCATACCTTACCGGCATACAGATCGATTGAGTTGGTACAGACGCCATAGGCAGTGCCCCTTGCGTGGACGATCTGCGACGGGGATAGGATCATGGCGACGTGCGTTATGCGGTTTGCACGTTTGGTCGCACTGTCTGTGCACAGGAATTGCAGGTCGCCGCTTTGGTTCCCAAGCGCGATCTCCTTTTTCCCGCCAAACGTCTTGCCAATGTCTGCGTAATTGTCAGGCCAGAGCAGTTCAAAGTCGTCGTCATATACCTCTTGATTGCTCCGTGGTATGGGGCCGCCATAACGCCATTGTTTCCCAAACGCCATGTACGCCCGGGCTACCAACGAGGAACAGTCGAAGGTATCCGGCTGTGCGCGCTTTGCCTGGCTGTATGCGCAGCCAACCTTGCCCAGCGCCCATTCGGCAGCCTGTTTCGCTACGTACTCATCATTCATCCAAACATCTCCCTTCGTAATATTAAGGTGCTTCGTGTAATAGTGTTATTCAGTTTTCAAGGTGCGGCGCTACAGCTTTTGCCATAGCAGGGGATCGTCGGCTTCCGTTGTCTTCCGTTTTCCCCCTTCACCTTACAAACATTTGGAAGGGGGTTCGTCAGGGTATCTTTTTATGGTTTAACAAACGATTAACATTCGACGCTTGCATTACTGTATATCGTTTACTGTCCGGGTTCCTTATCAGTGATGAATTGACGGAGCTTTTTAAGCGCAGTCTTCAGGCTCTCGTCTACGGACTGCTTGCTGCATTTCAGTTCTTTTGCGATCTGCTGCAGTGACAGTTCGTCTTCGAAGTAGTATTCCATGACCCTTTTCTGCCGTTCAGTGAGTGTATGAAAGCCTCTGCGCATTTTCGCTTTCAGCTTGCTGTCATCAATTCTCCCTGCGCTGTCTTCCGCAAAGTCACCCTTGGGATCTTCGAGGTCGGTGGAGTCCGCAATGGTATCGTATGAGTAGGTATGCCGCTCTTCCCTGATGTCGGCGTTCAAGGCAAGCTCTTTCTCGCCTTCCAAAGCCAGACGGTAATAGAAGGGCAGATCCATGTACATACGAATATCGTTCTTCAAACGGGCTTCTATATCGAACCTGTTCATTCGGTACTCGACAGCTTTTCCGCAGCTGTTAATGCTTCGAACCGTTGCCCTTGTCCCCAACGAGTAGAGGAACAGTCCGTTGGCGTACACAGTCATCTCCGCTTCGCCCAAGCGGACCTCGAACACTGCCTTGCCTTCCAGCCGCAGGGTTTTGGCCGATGGCAATTTCATCGGAACGGGTATATCCTTTGTCAGTTTCAGCAGTTCGCGCAGGGTCGTATCTTTCGTAATGACATTGAGCGGAATCGTTTTCATGCCTTCTCCCTTTCCGCGTGAAAGCGGTTAGGGCAAGGCATCTCATGATCTGCCGACCGGCAGACGGCATACCCCTGGGCATGGGTCATCCGCACAAAAAAGTGCGCACCAAAGTGGGGGTATCGCTACGAAGCGTCCGTGGAGAACAAGTTCCCTTCCTTCTGCTTCGTATGAGATACCTCGCCCGGTGCGCACTTTCAGGCTGTAGATTATCTGTTTGTAGTTAAAGAAAACGACCGGATGAACCGTTTCGCACTATGCGAAATGAAGTTCATGTCCGGTCGTCTGGCGACTCTCAAGGGACTATTCGGTTTTAGCAGCTCAGCCTCCCTCTATTCGTCGGTATCGGAATCAAGGGTATCGAGCAGATCGTCAAGCGGTACTTCTGATATCTCCGGAGCGCCGTGAGGCTTGATGAGGAATATATAGCCGCCTCGGGTCCTCTTTACCAACATCAGCAGTTTCCCGGCCTCCGATCGTAGTTCGTATAGGTTTTCTTTGCAAGGAATTACCATGGCTCAGCACCTCCCATGTCTGAATTCGCATTTTGTCGGCCCTACAGCGACTGCCTGATCAGGCCCAGGTGAAGCATACGGATCTGTGCGGCGCGCCTGGATACCTCAAAGGTCTTCGCCAGTTCGTCAATGACGTCGCGCGATTCGGTGAGCCTTTCACCTATGAGCAGAAAGCTCTGGTATATACCGTGACTCCGCATGAGCGACAGCGCTTTCTCACTGAATACTTCCTTTGGCATCAGCAGCACCGCTGCCAGGGAATCCGCCTGCCACTCGGCCCATTCGTCCTCTGTGCGTGACAGGCCGTAGTTCCAGCGGTATCGCTCGATATTGTCCTGCCTGCAGGCGATGCACTCCGGTGCCGGTCGGAAGTTGTACGTCCTTTTGTCCGGTGAATGGTAAGACCTGTGCAGTATCCAATGGGACGCTTCATGGGCTTTTGTGAACCGGCACCGAGGTCGCTGCTCCGGCCCGCTCAGGCTCGAATCGATCACCACCGTTCCCATTGGGATGGCCTGCGTCCGCCTGCCATTGCCCGTGTACACCTCCCATTCACAGTCGTCAAAGGCGATCATGCCAAGCAGGCTCCCGTCCTGACTGATGAACATGCTCAGAATGTCCAGGTTCAAATCGTTATACATCATACCGTCGATGTCGAGCGGCATGGGCCGTATCAGGTTCTCCGGCCTGAACCGGTTGAGGACATCCTGTCCAATCACCTCGAAATCCGGCTTTTTCAGTAGGTACCTGCCGTCGCTCTTCTGTGGGTAATTGCCGAGATTCATATCATCACTCCTAACTACTTGAAGTCTATTTTGGGGACAAAAAACCGCCTGCCCTGCAAATCAGATCTCATCGCTGCTATCTTTTTTGCTACGGGCAAGCGGTTCTCTCGTCCGTCGCTTTACTGCATTAGCTTAATTCAGTCTCTAAAAAGCTCAGAAAACTTTATTAATAATGAAGTATTGCTTCGTCTTACAAATCTCTTGTGTTGTTACGGTCATTCCTTTCGGGACATCTGCTCAATGTTCCTTGCGACCGTTTTCCATTCTTCTTCCGTGAACCCGTGTTGGCGCGCTACCCTCAGTGCGAGTCTCGCGTTCGCGTGCTGCTTCAGATAATGGCTCAGCTCCAGACACTGGTCCTCCCAGGACATCGCCGCAAGATCATAAAACCTTTTCGTGTCGTCCCCTTCTATGAGCTCGGAGCACAGATTCTCAAGAATGCGCTTTGGCGTTTTCTTCTTCGGCGCCGGTGAATTGCCGTTCTCGATATCTGACAGGTATGCCGGCGTGATGCCCAGCTTACCCGCCAATCCCCGTACCGAAAGACCTAAGTCCTCTCTCCTGGCGCGTATGTACGCGCCGAAAGTCTCCGTCTCGTCTACAACACTGGATCTGTTTTCAGCAGTATTCATGATATCCATCCTTTTGCCTCTTTAGACACCTGGTCAGCATTATAAGGATTCTTTCTCAACATCGATCTTTTGATCGTCTGTCTGCCGCCATAGGACTCTGTACGGTCAATATACAGAGGGGGTCACTCAGGCACCTCTCATATTGTCAACGGCATGGTCACTCGGATATCTGGACGACCCGTCATCGACAATACGTTTCTGTGTTCCAGGCTCATTCCCGTATCACCGTAACCACCCTCAATCTCGATTAAGTGTTCGCTAATGTTACCTAACACTGTGCCCTTATTATACTCCGCCCCATATGGCTTGTCAAGAGCTTTGAAGCAAAAACAGACGCAGGTCTGCACATTTTACGCTTGTGGCTTTTTTGTGCTTTTCTGTCATCTTTGCAGGATTACATCGGTTTTACCATTGAAAGGAGATGCCGTCATTATTTGGGAGAACAGTTATAGATTTGCGACTAAGATTCAGGGAAAAAGTGTGCGTACAAAAAAACTGAGAAAGCAACGATTGACAGAGAGAAGAGATCATGGTATAATCTGATAGACCGATAAGTATTATTTGTCCGATTGGACGTAAGGACGGAAAGGTATGGAGTTTATAGATTTTGAGTTTCCCCGGAGACGGATCAACGGGGAGGACTATATCGTCGGCTTGGATGATGCCGGTATCCTGAAGCACAGGAGAAAGCATCTGGGGCTGACGCAGCAGCAGGTGGCGAAGCTTGCCGGAATACAGGTCAAGCAATACCAGCGTCTCGAATCCGGGGAGCGCAGCATCATGGGGGCCAGCATGCGCATAGGTTTATCCATATGCGCCGTGCTGAAGCTTGATCCTTATGGGTTTATTGTCAACGCGGAGAAGATGAACAAAGCGATCAGGGTCTCGAAGATCCAGCCAGACAGGCTCCCTGATCTGGAGATAGTGCTTGACGGATAAAAAGGAAAGTAGGGGAGAATGATCCGGCCATGCTGCTGAACAGCAGGGGAAGATGCTCAATACCGTAAAAGATGAGCATCTGGGATTTCCTACTAAAAGTATGCAGGAAGTGGCGGATTTTGCACAAATCACCGCGTCTTTAGATCGATTCAGGATAGATGCTCAAGATGCTCAAATTCTCCCCCTGCCCTTTGAACATCTACCCAAACACGGAGGCATCCATGGAAAACAAGAGAGAAGTACAACTACAGATAGAGGTCACGCCGGGATCGTTTCAGGACTACAGATTAACGAGATATTCCTCCGTTCCGGACGAAGCTGCGCGCTGGCTGTGGTATCCCTATATTCCCTTCGGCATGATTACCGTCGTACAGGGTTATCCCGGCAGCGGTAAATCCTCTGTGCTTTTGGACATCATTGCAAGGGCGTCCAGAGGCGACGTGCTGCCGGATGGAAGCAGGCTGGACGAACCCATCCCGGCAGTATATCAATGTGTTGAGTCAGGCAGCCAGAGCAATATAAAGCAAATGCTGAAGAATTCAGGAGCCGATCTAAGCGCTGTTTCATTTATAGAGGGCTCCTTTCTCACAGTCAGCGATTCGCGCATACAGAGGGCTGTGATGGAGAGCGGAGCAAAGATTATTGTAATAGACCCCATACAGAACTTCATGGAAGCGGATATGTCCAGTGCGCAGAATGTCCGCAGGGAACTGGCATCGATAAGCAGTTTTGCAGCGAGGACAGGCTGCGCCGTTATTCTCGTAGGCCACTTCACCAAGAAGGGCTCAAACGAAGCGCAGTACCAGGGAATGGGCAGTGCGGATATTGCGGCGATCGCGCGTAGCATACTCCATGTCCGCAGGGCCAGTGAGGGGTCCTCGCTTCGATACCTGCGGCAGGTCAAGTGCAACATCGCCCCGGAAGGCTGTGACTACGCCTTTGAGCTTGCAGACATCGGAGCAGTAAACTGGATCGGGCCATGTGAACGGGAAGAAATCGAAGAACTGGATATGGAAGCAAGATCATGGCATACGAGCAAATTGGATGATGCCATGGTATACTTACACAATCTGCTTCGTGGAAGACGTCTCGGTGCCATAGAGGCGATGACCCTGATGAAGGAAAAGGGATTCTCAACAGCCACGATTCGACGGGCAAAGCAGGAGCTGGGCGTACAATCCGTCAGGCTGTCTGATGGACGCTGGGTGTGGCAGCTGAATGATTATTCCGATTAGGGATTGCATTATGCAGCAATCTGCGGTATACTACTGTCAGTGGGAAAGAAAAGCAGCCCGCAAAAGGCTGCTTTCCGCTCGAAGAATGTCTCTCGTTCTTCGTCCCTAATTGCTTGCACCATTTTTAGCAAAAACTGTAAACCTGTTGCACAAGTATCGGCAACTCGTCGTTTGCACAGAATGTGCTCACCGCAGCAAAAGCCCTACCGAATGAAATGAATCCCCGATTCATTTCATTCGAGGGCTGTGCAGCAGCCCTGAATGCATTCATTTTCAATATTTTTGTTACAAACTCTCAAAAATTCGTTCCCAGGTATGGACATATGATTAAAAGTATGATATTATATGAATCAAGTTTTTAATGGAAGTCCGATACGGTGATCGCGAACCCACCCGCACGAGAAAGGCTGTGGCGCTATGAACAGTGCAAAAGTGCTCGACGAAAAAACGTTCAAACAGAAAAAGCGCTTCCATAAGGAAGACCTGCCCCTCTACATCATGGCGGCGCCCACCGTCGTATGGTTGATCGTGTTCTGCTACGCGCCGATACTGGGCCTCGTGATGGCGTTTCAGGACCTCAACATCACCAAGGGCATACTGGGCAGCAATTACGTCGGGCTCAAAAACTTTCAGTTCCTTTTCAGCACGACGGACGCCTGGGTCATCACCCGCAACACCGTTTGCTACAACTTCGTGTTCATCATCGTAAACATGATCTTCAGCGTGGTCATGGCGCTTTTGCTTTCGGAGCTCAGAAGCCGCCTCATGGCAAAATCGCTGCAGACGGTCTACATGCTGCCCTACTTTTTGAGCTGGGCCGTCGTCGCCATCGTGGTCAGCGCCTTTCTGGACAGGGATTACGGCCTCATAAACCGCCTGATGATCAACCTGGGCAAGCAGACCTCGAAGGTGGACTACTATACCGACCGCGGCTTGTGGCCGCCGCTCCTGGTGGGCATCAACGCCTGGAAGGGCGTTGGCTATCAGACGGTACTGTACCTTGCGGTCATCAGCGGCATCTCCACCGACTATTACGAGGCGGCGGTGCTGGACGGCGCAAACAAGCTGCAGCAGGCGAGATACATCACCATTCCCCATCTGCGTCTGGTCATCTCCATATCGATCATCATGGCGATGGGCAACGTGTTCCGCGGCGATTTCGGTTTGTTCTACGTCGTTACGAAGAACACCGGCCGCCTCTACCCCGTAATCGACGTCATAGACACCTACATCTACCGGGCCCTTACGCGCCTGTCCAACGTGGGCATGGCGACAGCCTCCGGCATGTATCAGTCGGTCGTGGGCTTCATACTGGTACTGATCGTAAACGCGATCGTCAACCGCATCGACCCCGACAGCGCCATGTTCTGAGGAAGGGAGGCGACGAAGAATGATCCTGAACGCTCAAAGCGATCCCAAGGCGCGCGCCCTGGCAAAATCGAAAAAGCCCAAGAAGTTCAACGTGATCTCAAACGGCTGGAACTTCGCCTTCACCGTCATCCTTTTGCTGGTTTCGCTGCTGATGCTGATGCCGCTTGCGCTGGTCATCATCGTGTCGTTCTCGAGCGAAGCCTCCATCGCGCGCGTGGGCTACAGCCTTGCGCCCATCGAATGGACGCTCGAGGGCTATGCATACCTGTTCAAGGTCGGCGATCAGGTTTTGGCCTCCTACGAGATCACCATCATCCATACGGCGCTGGGCACCGTGATGAGCCTGTTCGTTATGACGATGTACTCCTACGTCATCGCGCAGAGGAACTTCGTGCACAGGAAGTTTTTCACCTGGATACTGTTCTTCACGATGCTGTTTTCGGGCGGACTGGTGCCCCACTACATCATGAACGTGCGCTATCTGCACATCGACGACAGTTTGTGGATCTTCCTGCTGCCAGGCCTCGTGTCTGCCTACAACGTCATCATACTGCGCACCTTCATAACCTCCACGATCCCGGACACGCTTTTCGAGGCGGCGAGGATCGACGGCGCGAATCACTTCAGGATCTACTTTTCGATCGTTCTGCCCCTGTTCAAGGCGGGCATCGCGACGATCGCGCTGTTCAATGTGGTCAACCGCTGGAACGACTGGTTTACCGGCATGCTCTACATCAAGAATCCCGCGCTGATCCCGATACAGACGATGCTCAAAAACATACAGGACAACATCGAGTTTTTGAAGCAGAACGCCGAGGTCGCGGGCACGCCGGACGGATTGCAATTGCTCAACTCCCTGCCCGATCAGAACCTGCGCATGGCCTGCACCGTGATCGTCATCGTGCCGATTCTGTGCGCATACCCCTTCTTCCAGCGCTACTTCGTGCAGGGCCTCACCGTGGGCAGCGTGAAGGGATAAACCGCCTCTTGCCCCGGATACTTTAAACCGTTGCTTGCAGCCTCAGGCTGTACAAATAAAAGCAAGGAGGAATACACATGAAGAAACTGCTTACCTTGGCTCTGGCACTGCTGATGTGCCTCACGGCGCTGCCCTTTGCCATGGCCGAAGACGACGTGCCGGTGATCGACTGGTATATCGGCGGCGCAGACAGCCCTGCCGACCTGCAGATGGTCAACGACGCGCTCAACGAGTATCTGGTCGAAAAGATCGGCTGCAAAGTCAACATCACCTACATGACCAGCACCGATTGGGAGCAGAAGATGAGCACCATGATCTCTTCCGGTCAGGACTGCGGCATCATCGGCTTCGGCTCCCAGAGCAAGAGCGACTACGTCGTGGAATCCCAGCGCGGCAGCTACTATCCCCTGGACGAGCTGCTTGCCGAGTACGGCGAGGACACTTATGCCCTGTTCCCGGACGCTGTTTGGGACGGCATGAGGATCAACGGCAAGATCTACGGCATCCCCTCCAAGAAAGATAACGGCTACTTCATCAGCCTGATCTACAACGCGGACATGGTGGAAGAGCTGGGCATCGACTTAAGCGACATCGACTACTCCAACTTCCGCGACCTCGAGGATCTGTTCTACGAGACCAAGGAAGCCCGCGACGCTGCGCATCCCGAGATGGCCGAATACCCCATCTGCTGGAACGTCAGCCTGCTGTATCCCTACTATTTCGCTTTCGAAACCTTCCTCAACGACAGCTATCTGGCCGTAGCAAACATCGACGGCATCATGGACATCGACGGCTTTGATTCCGACACCGTGTTCAACTTCTACGATACCGACGAGTTCCTCGAGTTCTGCCTGCAGAAGCAGAGGCTGGTCGAGGACGGCATCTACCTGTACGACTACACCGACAAGAGCGACCTGAGAAAGCCCAACGACGGCGTTTGCTACTTCGTAGGCTGGGGCTACTGCTACATGGAAGAGCACCTCTACTCCGAAGAGTGGACCAGCAAGATGATCATGAGCGACACCATCTGGACCGAGACCAACAACTACTTCTCCGCCGGCACCGCCATCAGCGCCAACTGCGCGCATCCGGAGCTTGCGTTCCAGGTACTCAACCTCGTCAACACCGATCCCTACGTAGCCACCATGATGCGCTTCGGTATCGAAGGCGTACACTGGGTGCGCGGCGAGGACGGCAAGATGACCTTCGACTTCGAAGGCGGCCGCAACAGGGTCGTCGGCGAGCGCGGCTACTACTTCTGGTACAACGCCCCCGTCGGCAACCTGACCATCGTTGAGGCGCCCGCCGCCAACGTCGGCCCCAACAACGAGATGATCACCACGATGAACGAGCTCAACGAGGCCTGCATCATCCCCAGACATCTGGGCTTCGTGTTCGACACCACGCCCGTCATCAACCAGATCGCTGCCTGCACCAGCGTCGTGCTGGAGTACCAGAACGCGCTGACCAGAGGCCAGTTCGAGAGCCAGGAAGACGTTGAAGCCAACGTCGCCGAGTTCCGTCAGAAGCTGAAGGACAACGGCGTTGACGACATCGTCGCGGAAGTGCAGCGCCAGATCGACGCCTGGGAAGCCGCGAAATAAGCCCTTTCCGAAACAGGCTCGTTTCTGAGCATCAACGGGTAAGCCAAGCCGCCGCGCCTCAGGGCGCGGCGGCGATTCGTTTATATGCCTTGTTCGAAACTTATTCCGCGAACATGCGGAAGTCGAGCTCGTAGGGCGGCTTGACGCTCGATCTGTCGAAGCTTCGTCCTGCCTTTTCGGCCAGGTGCTCCTGTATGACGTACCACAGTTCGCTCAGCGACACTTCGCCCTCCTGAATATCCGGGATTTCGAGCCAGGAGCCGCCGTTTTCAAGGATCTTCAGCGCTTTTTCGTCCTCCCCTGTCATCGCCAGCGCAAACGCGTAATAGAGCTTGATCCTGGGCAAAAGCCGAATTTCGGGCGCACGGCTTTCGGTGAACTGCTTTACCGCTTCATACAAACCCGCGGCGTGCAGGTGGCGCGCGGTCATTTTGGCAAGGCTCGCGTCGTTCGGCGCGCCGTTTGCGGCCTCGAGCATCGTTTCGGCGCAGCCGTTCAGGTCGCCGCGCACGCGCTTGAGCTCCGCAAGCGCGTACAGGCCCCAGGCCGTCCTTTTCGCTTCGAGCGATCGGTCTATGTAAATCTCCGCCCGCAGCAGGTCCGGCGCGCAGAGGTATACGCAGCCAAGCTGCAAAAGCGTGTACCAGTTTTGCCCGTCCTTTTCATTGATCGCCTGCTCCATCAGCTGCGTCCATTCCCGCTGCTTCATCCAGGCTTCGGGCGGCGTGGTTTCGTCCCTTTCGCCCATGCTGCCGTTTTCGAGCAGGCTCAGATAGGCGGATTGCGCTTGCGACGTGCCGCCGAAGTCGAGCTGCGGGCACATGGGTTTGAGCCCCGCCTTTTCGCGTCTTATGTTTTCGAGCGCGCCCCAACCGGAGCCTGTAAAGAGCATTTCTTCGGCAGGCCTCAAAGCCATAGCGTGCGTTTCGCTGAGCAGTTCCTCCAGCTTATCGGCGCCGATCAGCGCATCGATACGGCCTTCGACCTCGCTGCGGGCGCTGTCCCAGTCGGAATGCACCTTGCGGCCGTCCGCGTTCATCGCGCCGTAGACCTCGAGCCATTCCCAGGCGGTGCAGGGCGGCATCGGGATGTGCTCGCTCTGCGTGTGCGCAAGACCGCACTGGATCTCGCAGTACCGGCCGTCGCAGCCCTCGCCGCTTAAGTACTCCTGCCATTTGCGGCCGCCCGGTCCCTGCCCCCAGACGAAGATCTTTCGGCCCACGAGGCGCTTCGTGGACGCCTGGAACAGGCCGTAGCCCTCGGGCGAGAGCTGGCAGGTGTACATGCGCCGCGTCTTGTCCGTGCGGAAGAAGTAGTCCACCGACACGGGATTGTTGTCCGGATAAGTGATGTCGATGTCGCCGCCGGCGGCCTCCATCTTGCGCCGGAAGCGGTTGTCGGGAGAGAGGCGCTGCACCACGTCGCTTAAGCGGATCGTGGGCACGGGCACGACGGTCATGACGTTGTTGAGCGGAGTGTACGCGCCCACGGCGGGCACGACGACGCGCGCGCCGTCCACGTGCGGCACGGCGATATTGCTCCACCAGTACATGGCGGTCGCGTGGCGCGCGGGGTTGACCACGCGCATGCGCGCATACAGCAGGCGCGAGCCTTCCGGCAAAAAGAAGTCCATCTGATACACCACGCCGCGGATGCGCTCGTATTCGTACATCCTGAGCACGGGCGTGCCGTCGTCCATAGTAAGGCGCGCGGTGAACAGGGGCGCGCAGGTGAAGGGCGTATGCCCGTGCACGCCGCAGTTCCATTCCACGCCGCCCGAGCACCAGGCCGAGCGCGTGGCGAGGTAGGCGGGCCGCACAACGGGATTTTTGAACAGAAGCTCTTTATTCTTTTCCTTGTCCAGCAGGCTCCAGAGCTTACCGCCCAGCGCGGGCACGAACACCGCCTTCAGGTACTCGTTTTCGAGCACGACGGTTTCCGGGGTCTTGCCCGTGTATTCGCGGTTGTAGTTGTCCTGAAAGCGGTATGGGAAGATGCTTTTGAGAAACTCGTATTTCAGGTACAGTCCGTCGCCCTCGGGCAGGTCGGAGGCCATGTCCTGATCGCGGGTGTTCACGGTGAAGAGCGGCGGAAGGCTGCTTTCCGGGCCGATTTCGACGCTCCTTGCGTCGAGGATGCTTTTGTACAGTTTCGTCATCTGTGCGCCCTCCCGTTTTCGTCACCAGCCGTGCTTTTCGTATTCCGGCTCGACGACGGTGTGGTTGTAGTCCGCACCGCCGGGGAAGTTCGCGCTCTTTAAGATGCCGGGGGTGATGCCCTTTTCGAGCAGCTTTTCGACCGCCACGCTGGTCATGCCCCACATGATGATGTTGCTTGCGATGCCGCTGGCCGCCGCGTATTTGGCTTCGATCCCCTCTACCTCCAGCATGGCCTCAGCCGCGGGCGCGCAGTTGTCCAGCGCGAGGTCCACCATCTCGTAGAGCTTTAAGCCGGATGGATGCACCGCGTCGACCGCCTTCGTGTACTCCATCGACGTAAAGGCGATGACCTTGATGCCCATCTGCTTTGCTTCATACGCAAGATCGACCACGTTCACCGTGCGGCCCGAGACCGAGGACAGAACCAGTATGTCGCCCGGGCGCATGTCGCTGAGCTTGAGCGCGTACTTCGCCATGCCCCATGTGGTCGTGTCCAGGTCGCTCCTGTCGCGCTTCCTGCCCAGCTTTTCGACGTTCATGTTCCACGAAAAATGCTTGTAGAAGATAGGCCCGCCGCCCCGATAGATCAGGTCGTACTCCACGTGATGGCATATGGCGCTCAGATACACGTTTCCGCCATTTGCCACGGCGTCTGCGATCATTTCGCCGCCCCTGATGATGTTTTCCCTCTGCGTGCTCCGCACTTTGGCGATGAGTTCGTCCACTGCCGCGTTGTACCTGTCCAGAAGCATGATGTTTTCCTCCTCTTTCAGCCCATGTAGTGAATGCGTGATTTATACTGTTCGAGCATCGTTTTGTTGTGTTCGTCGCCGCCCTCGACGTTGGCGCTCATGAACACGGGGGGCGTGAGTCCTTTTTGAAGCACCAGTTCCACAGTGCGCACGACGATCGCGTTCAGAATCGCCGCGCCCGCCGCCGTGGACGTGGGCCCGACCTTTTCGCTTAGCCCCTCCAGCTTTACGCTCCCGTCGCCCGCGCAGCCGCAGTTGTCGATGACGATGTCCGCCGTGTCGCACAGAAGCTTTCCGGACGGATGGCGCGACGGGTTGGTTTTGCCCGCCTCGAGGCTGGTCAGCGCGATCACCTTCGCCCCTTTTTCGCGGCAGCGCAGCGCAAAGTCCACCGTGACCGTGTTGCGCCCGGAAACGGAGTGCACGATCACGGCGTCGCCCGCTTTGATGGGGCTGAAATCGCAGATCAGCACGCCGTAGTCGCTCAGGCGCTCGATGCGGCTGGTGAACGTGGCGGGGTCCACGTCCAGACACAGGCCGGGCGCCTTGATCGGGTTGATCAGTGCAAGCCCGCCCGTTCGGTAGTACAGCTCAAGCGCCAGCAGCCCCGCGTGCGAGCAGCCGAAGGCGTAGATGCTGCCCCCGTCCGCGACGGTATCCGCAAGGAGAGAAGCGGCCTGCTCCATATTGTCCCGCTGCGTCGTAAGCGCGTTTGAAAGCACGCGCTTCAGGTTTTCGAAATAGGCGTCTATGCCGTTCATGCAAATACCTCCGCTTCGTTGATGATCAGTTCGCCGAACCGTTCGGCCAGTATGTGCTTCAGCTCCTTTTGCGAAAAGCCCGCCTGCGCCAGCATGAGCACTGCGCCCGCCGCAACGGGTTCGAAGCAGGGACGCCTGAGCACATAGCCGTTTGCAAAGCGGTCGAGGTAATTCTGGCAGGCGTCGAACATGCGCTGACTCGCCTTCCAGGCGCCGCCGCAGAGCGTTATTCCCCGTTCCTCGTGTTCGGGCGCCTTTTTTATGAGCGCGACGAGCTGCTTTCCCATGCATTCGCCGGCCTTTTCGAAGATCTCCTGCGCCACCCGATCGCCCTCTTTCGCAGCCTTCGCTACGAGGGGCACGAGGCCCGCCGCGAGGCTGTAGGGCGTTTTGGACGCGAGCACAGCCTCGAGCGCGCGCTTTGCGCCCGTCAGGCGCACGAGGTGTTCGTTCAGCAGGGGCGTCAGCGCCGTCTTCGGGCCCCAGCCGTTTACGTCGCGGCCGAGGGATCTGAGCGCCTGCAGGCCGATCCACGCGCCGCTGCCCTGATCGCCCATGAACGGCCCCCAGCCGCCCACCGCGCAGAGCACCTTGCGCTCTTTGATCAGAAACACGTCCGAGCCGGTGCCGGCCAAAGCCAGCAGCCCGCTTGACGTACAGCCGCCGGCAAGCAGCCCCGCGACCGGCTCCGGGATAATCTCGAAGGAACCCACTTTGACGCGGGAAGTCAGTTCCTGTCTGAACAGGTCGTGCCGGGCGGAAAAGATCAGATAGGCCTTTTCGATCTCGTAATCGTAGGGCGCGAGCGCGTCCAGACACTCGCGGATATGTTCGGAAGCGCTCTCGGGGCTGTTCTGCGTGTAATTCACGCCGCCCGAGCGCGCGATCCGGTGCACGTTCAGTTGTTCATCGTACAATACGGCTATCGTCTTGCTGCCGCCGCCGTCCACAGTCAGATACATCATGCCGCCTCCCGTAAGCAAGCTGGGTCGGGTCCCGTGCGCCGTACAATCAAAGGCCGACGCGCTCTTTTGAAGCTGTACGGCACGGCGCTGCTTCGGCGCGCGGGTGCCGTTTGGATGCGGTGTCGAACGCAGAATAAAACGAAATATACTGAAAGGATCCGGGGCGCAGGCCTGAGCGTCCGCCCCTTACGCAGTCGATTATACCACACGGCGCAGGATTATTCAAGTTTTTGAAGGCGCCTTGCCGCCCTCAAAAGAATTTTTATTTGCCAGATAAGCATATTTATGCTATCATTATGCAAGGATTATTCTTTCGGCAAAGGAGATGAACTGCCATGCAAAGACCCGGCGGACATATGGGAAGAGGCAGCTTTATGACGGAGGAGGAAAAGCGCAGCGCGCCGAAGGTCACAAAAGCGCTGCTCAAACGCGTGCTCTCCTACCTTAAGCCCTACTGGAAGCAGCTCACGCTGGTTTTGGTCTGCATCGCGGTGGCGTCGGTCTGCAGCCTGTTTCCGTCGATCCTGACGGGCAGCATCGTGGACGTACTGACAGGCAAAGCGATCGGCGGCTGGATCGGCGCGGGCATCGATGCGCTGGTGAAGCTCATTCTTTTGTCGCTCGCGCTGCACCTTGCCTCAAACCTGATCGGCGTGGGCCAGAATTACCTGAACAACTGGATCGCGCAGCACATTTCCTTCGACATGCGCAATCAGATGTACAGGCACCTGCAGAAGATGTCGCAGCGCTTTTTTACGAGCGCCAACCAGGGCGACATCATCACCCGCATGACGAGCGACATTTCGGGCGTGGAATCGGTCGTGACCAACACGTTCACGAGCATCCTCTCCAACAGCATCACGCTCGTCGTGGCCGTGATCGCGATGTTCCGCAAAAACTGGATCCTCGCGCTGGTCGGCATCGTGGTGGTGCCCCTGTTCACGCTGCCCACGCGCATGGCGGGCAAGACGAGGTGGAAGCTCGCGGGCGAGGCGCAGGCCTGCAACGACAAGATCAACGGCATTTTGAACGAAACGCTTTCTGTGAGCGGCCAGCTGCTCGTAAAGCTCTTCGGGCGCGAGCAGGCGGAATACGAGCGCTACGAGGCCGCAAACAGCCGCATGATCAAGCTGAACATACGCGAAAGAATGGCCGGCCGCTGGTTTTTTATGCTGCTTAGCACGCTGACGACGATCGGGCCCATGCTTTTGTACCTCGTGGGCGGCATCCTCATCATGAAATACGACAGCAATCTTAGCGTCGGCGACATCACGGTTCTCGTGGCGCTGCTCGGGCGCATGTACGGCCCCGTCAACAGCCTTTTGAACATTCAGGTGGACTGGATGCGCTCGATGGCCATGTTCACGCGCATTTTTGAATACTTCGACATGAAGGCCGAGATCGACGACAAGCCCGGCGCGAAGGAACTTTCGAAAGCCAAAGGCGAAGTCGTTTTCGAGCACGTCGATTTCACCTACGACGGAAAGCGCGACATACTGAAGGACATCTCCTTTGAACTGCACAGCGGCGACTGCATCGCCATCGTCGGCCCCAGCGGCAGCGGAAAGAGCACCATCGTAAACCTCATCCCGCGCCTGTGGGACGTGACGGGCGGCTCGGTGAAATTCGACGGCACGGACGTAAGGGATCTTACGCTCCACTCCCTCCGGGACGAGATCGGCGTCGTCACACAGGAAACCTACCTGTTCAACGGCACGATACGCGAAAACCTGCTCTACGCAAAGCCGGACGCCACGCAGGAAGAGATGATCGAGGCCTGCCGCAAGGCCAACATACTCGACTTCATACAAAACCAGCCCGACGGGCTGGACACCGTCGTCGGAAACCGCGGGCTCAAGCTCTCCGGCGGCGAAAAGCAGCGCATCTCCATCGCCCGCGCGCTGCTCAAGGACCCCGCGCTGCTGATCTTCGACGAAGCAACCTCCGCGCTGGATTCGATCTCCGAGTCGGCGATTCAGGCCGCGATCAATCCCCTGATCGAGGAGCGCACGTCCATACTGATCGCGCACAGGCTTTCCACCATCCTCGCGGCGGACGAGATACTGGTCGTGCGGGACGGGCGCATCGTGGAGAGGGGCCAGCACAAGGACCTCGTGCACGCGGGCGGCACCTATCAGGAGTTGTACGAGACCCAGTTCAGCAAGGCGGGCGAAAAGTAAAACACGCCTTCGTCTCCGCAGCGGCGGCAACCTGCCGCCACAGGGCATCGCGTATACGCATCGACCCCGGAGCAGCCGTACAGCATCGGTATACCTCCGTAGCGGCGGTGCCTGCGCCGCCATGGGCGTTGCAGATACGAAACGGCGCGGCGTTAAGCGCAATTTTCCGCGTATACGCTTCGCCCATGGCGGCCTTGAGGCCGCCGCTACGGTGTGAGCGCGTCTTTGTGCTTTCGTGCGCTGTTTTCTGCGTTTATGCTTTGTTTATGGCGGCAGGTTGCCGCCGCTACGGTGTTTACGCGTCTTTGTGCTTTTGTGCGCTGTTTTTTTGTGTTTGTGCTTTGTTTTTGGCGGCGGATTGCCGTGCTGATTTATTTGATGTCTATCCAGATGCCCGTATCGCGCATGATCGAGTTTGGGACGGCCTTGTAAAAGCGCTGCGCTTCCTCGTTTTCGGCGGTCAGGCCGATCAGCGTGTCGACGTTAAGGGCCTTCAGGCGCTCGAGCAGCGCCGCCATCAACGCTTGCGCCGCGCCGCAGTGGCGGCGGCTTTTGAGCACGCAGATCCAGTCCAGGTACGCCTTGACCGAACCGTCGAAGTGCGAGGGGATGAGCACGGCGTCGATCCTGCCGATCACGCGGCTGTCCTCGTAGGCCAGAAGCGACAGCGCGTTTGAAAAGCGTGCGTCCGCAAAGCTCGCCGCGACGCTGTCCACGTAGTTCTGATCGATGTCCCAGCCCCAGACGTCCTCCTCGTCGCGAAGCCGCGTTTCAAACTCCAATACGTCGCTCAGTTCGTTTTCGGTGTACTGCTTTACTGTAAATCCGCCGGTCCGGTTTTCTTCCCGCACGGTATTTCGCCTCCCGTTTCTTTTTTAGGTCAGTCAAGGTTTCTCAGGCCGTCGTACAATTCGTTAAAGGACTTCCCTTTGGCGCAGCGGCCGTAGGAAAACTGTCTGTTTTCGCCGTATTTCAGCAAAAAGCACTTTGCAAGCTCCTCCACGGTCTGCTCCAGCGCGCAGAAAAACTGGCGGTAGGCAAAGTCCCGCGCGGGCGAACCCTCCTCGAAATTGCTCTCGATCAGCGACTCGGTCACCTGGTCCAGCGGGTAGAGCTTTATGTGCATGAGCTCGTGCACGATCACTTCCTCGAGGTTCTCCTGCGAAGGGTTTACGGCGTTTAGCAGCAAAATCGCCTTTCTGTCGTCACAGTCGATTTTGAAATCGCCCGTCTTTCGCCACGCGGGATCCTCGATGAGCTCCAGCTTCACGTCCCAGGCGGGCGTCAGGCGAAGCTGGCGGCAATATTTGTCAAACAGCGCACGGATTTGCTCTTTGTCCATCTTTTCCACTCTCCCCGCGAATCGGCGGGGAAGCTCCTTTCGGCCGGCTTTTTGTTCCATTTTAGCACATCCCTTCAGAAAACACAACGCCCCGGCACACTTTGCGCCGCGCGAAAAGCGCCTATTGATTCTTTGCCCGGAATATGGTACAATATGTTGCGGACAACCCCCATCAAAACGAACAAGAACGGAAGGAGTCATTTTATGGAAGCGATCGAAAAAGTCTGTAAGTTTCTGGACGAGGCCGGCACGTACTATCTTGCGACCGTCGAGGGCGACCAGCCCAGGGTCAGGCCCTTCGGCACGGCGCTCGTGTACGGCGGCAAGCTCTACATTCAAACCGGCAAGGTCAAGAGCGTTTCAAAGCAGCTCGCGCGCAATCCCAAGGCGGAGATCTGCGCGTTCAAGGACGGCAAGTGGCTGCGCCTTTCGGGCGAGCTGATCAACGACGACAGCCGCGACGCTAAGCAGGCGATGCTCGACAAGATGCCTGAGCTCAAAGCCATGTACAGCGCCGACGACGACAACACGCAGGTACTGTACTTCAAAAACGCCACGGCGACGTTCAGCTCCTTTACCGAAGCGCCCGAGACCGTGACGTTCTGAGAAAATCCAAACCGAATTTAAACAGAGAGAAAACCCGCGGCAGCATTTCGTTTGCAGCCGCGGGCCGTTTTTTGTTTTGCTTATTCGGTTCTGAGCGCCGTGACGGGGTCTCGCCTCGCGGCCTTTCCGGAGGGGATCAGGCCGCTGATCAGCGTCAGAAGGATGCTCAGCACGATCAGCACGATCCCGCCGCCCATGGGCAGGGCCGCGCTCACGTCCACGTTCTCGGCCAGCGCGTGGATGATCGCGTTGATGGGGATGAGCAACAGCAGCGACACGCCCACGCCCAACACGCCCGCGAGCAGGCCGATGATGAAGGTCTCCGCGTTGAACACCTGCGAAACGTTGCGCTTGCTTGCGCCCACGGCGCGCAGTATGCCGATCTCCTTGGTGCGCTCGAGCACGGAGATGTAGGTGATGACGCCGATCATGATGGAGGAAACGACCAGCGAAACCGCGACGAAGGCGATCAGCACGTAGCTTATGACGTTGACGATCGTCGTGACAGAGGACATGAGCAGGCCCACGTAGTCGGTGTATTTCGCCTTGTCGCTCTCCTCGACGGTTTCGTTGTAGCGGTCGATGCAGGCAGAGATCGCGTCCTTGTCCTCAAAGGTATCGGCGTAGAGGCTGATGGAAGAGGGCGCGTCCAGGCTCATGACGCCGAAAACCGTCATGTTTTCGTCATAGGAGCCCGACGAGAGGACGGCGTCGTAGAGCATCAGAAGGAACCGGTCAGCCTCTTCGTTTTCGCTCAGGGCCAGCATGTCGAGCATCGCGCCGTAGCCGCTTTTGCCCATGTTCATCATCTGGTCCATGTTCACGGGGTACAGCGCCGAGAAGCTTTCGACCATCTGCTTGCCCAGCTCTTCCTTCTGTTCGATCGACATCGTTTTGATGAGCCGGCGCATCTGTTCGGCCTTGTCCGCGTCGTTTTGGGCGGTAAAGGGCAGGCCCGTCAGCACGTTTATGTCCGGCTGCGCCTTCTGCGCGGTGACGACGGCAGATGCGTCGGTGCGGGCGATGATCTCGTGGGTCAGCGCCTGCGTGTAGGCGATGGGCGTAAGGATGTTGGAATAGTTCGCGTTCTCCGACAGGCGGATGATGCCTACGATCTTGAGCTCGATCGCTTCGGGGAGCTTGGCGCGCAGCGCGAGCGGGTCCTCCTCCACGCTCGAGTAGGTGCCGTTTTCGTTTTCCTTGTACATCTCGCAGGCGGGGAGCAAATAGAATCTGTGCTGCAGGGCCTGTGCATAGTCGAAGCTGTACTTTTCCGGCACGGCCTGCCGGCCGGCGTAGATCTCGTTGCGCAGGGCGTCGAATTCGTCATAGGGCAGAAAACCCATCTCGCTCAGCGCGGAGTAGGACAATTCGTTGTATTTGTTGATCACCAGCACGACCTCGTCGTAATTCTCAGGCCAGGCGCCGTAGAGCAGGTCGTAGTTTTCGGTGACGGCGCTGCTGATGAGGGCGCCGTCCTTGCCGGGCAGAAGGCAGCTGAGCTTGTTTCCGCCCATGTTCATCATGGAGAACATGCCTTCCATGCGGGCCGCCTTGTTTTCCACCGTCACGAGCTTGCCCGTGGGATCGTAGGCGTAGACGTTGTAGCGGGTGTCGTAGCTGTAGACGATGCCGTTTTCGCCGAGGTATTTGTGTATCTCGCTGCTTTCGTCGTCCAGGTAGCGCTTGAAGGCGCTCAGGTTGTTTTCGCTGATCGAGCCCGTGGCCTCCGAGGCGCGCTCGAACAGGAAATTCGACGAATACACCTTGTCCAGTTCGTGCCCCGCGCCGCCCTCGCGGTCGATGTCCCGCATGGCCATGAGCGAGCTTAAATCGATCGCCTGCGCTTCGAGCGTGATGGGATAGGAGACCATCGTGCTGCGCTGCAGGTCGTTTATGTAGTTGTTCACGCCGTTGGAGAGCGAAAGGATCAGCGCGATACCGATGATGCCGATGGAGCCTGCGAACGCGGTCAGAAGCGTTCTGGCCTTTTTGGTGAGGAGGTTGTTGAAACTCAGGCTCAGTGCCGTCGAAAAGCTCATCTTCGCCCTGCCCATGTTCCTGTGCTCCGGCACACCGCCGTCTTCGGGCTCGAAGGGATCGCTGTCGCCGACGATCCTGCCGTCCTTGAGGTTCACGATGCGCGTGGCGTAGCGGTCGGCGAGCTCCGCGTTGTGCGTGACCATGACGACCAGATGGTTTTTCGCCACCTGTTTGAGCAGCTCCATGACCTGAATGCCCGTCTCGCTGTCCAGCGCGCCGGTCGGTTCGTCGGCGAGCAGTATGTCCGGATCGTTGACCAGCGCGCGGGCGATGGCCACGCGCTGCATCTGGCCGCCGCTCAATTGATTCGGCCGCTTGTGCGCCTGATCGCCGAGGCCCACGTCGTTAAGCGCACGCATCGCGCGGGCCTTGCGTTCGCTGCGTCCAACGCCCGCGATCGTAAGGCTGAGTTCCACGTTGGACAAAATCGACTGGTGCGAGATCAGGTTGTAGTTCTGAAACACGAAGCCGATCGTGTGATTGCGGTAAGAATCCCAGTCTCGGTCGCCGTAGCGCTCGGTGGAGATGCCGTTGATGATCATGCTGCCCGAGTCGTAGCGGTCCAGGCCGCCGATAATGTTGAGCAGCGTCGTCTTGCCCGAGCCGCTTGGGCCGAGCACCGCGACGAACTCGCTGTCCCGCAGGCTGAGCGTTACGCCGTCCAGCGCCCTCTGGCGCAATTGTCCCGTGACGTATTCCTTGGAAATGGATTTCAGTTGGAGCATTCTTTACCTCTTTGAATGAATATGCTTGCGGTTTGGTTTCGAATGTCAGACGTTTTTGGTGTAGATCTCGGGCTTCAAAACGCCGACCTCGGGGAAATTGCGGTATTTTTGATCGAAGTCCAGCCCGTAGCCCACCACGAAGGCATCGGGCACTTCAAAGCCCACATAGTCGGGTTTGATGTCCGCGACCCTGCGGGAGGGCTTGTCCAGGAGCGTGCAGACCTTGAGGGAAGATACGCCCTTGCCCATCATGTCGCTCTTTATAAAGGCCAGCGTGCGGCCCGAATCGATGATGTCTTCGACCAGGATCACGTCGCGGCCGGCGATCTTGTCGTCGAGCTTGGAGACCACGCTCACCACGCCGCTGGACACGGTGGCCGAGCCGTAGGACGAGGCGGTCATCGTTTCGATCTCCACCGGGATGCTTATTTCGCGGATGAGATCGGCAAAGAACACGATCGAGCCCTTGAGGATGCACACCATCAGCGGGTATTTGCCCGCGTAGTCGCGCGTGAGCCGTTCGCCGAGCTCCTTTACCTTGTTGCTCAGCTGCTGCCTGGTCAAAAGGATGTACGCCATATCGTCAATCATCGTATTTTCCTCCCGCAATTTCGATAGTGAGTCTGACCGCTTCGTCGCCTTTTCGGATTTTCGCTTTTTCGCTGATGCCAACGCCGGGCACCCACAGTATCTCCCTGCCCGCCGCGATCAGGGGAAGCCTGGCCCGCAGCGGCTCGGCAAAATGCCTGTCCGTCAGATAATCGCCCAGGGTCTTGCGCTTTTTGCCCATACCGAGGGGACAGATGTAATCGAAGGACTTTTGCGCTTCGAACCGGAAACGGGATTCGAAGCGCAGGCGCAGGCGCGCGTCTTTCAGCGCCGCCTTGTTCAAAACCTGGGTGAACCCGTTGTTTTTGACGGGGACGGCCGGGCAGTCCTCCGCGGTCACGCGGCACACGCCCTCGAGCACCGTCTCTCCGGACAGCCTGAGTTTTACAGACTTCGGTCTCTTTTTGAACGGTGGGATCAGGTACACGTTTTCGCCGTCGCCGGATGCCCTGAAGCCTTCGCCGATGTCACAGGTCTTTCCGGCCGAGAGCGCCCGCTCCGCCGCGGCGTAATCCGCCCACGGAAGAAGGCGTTTCAGGCACCTTCGCTGAAGCGCCCTTTCGCCCTTTTTCAAAACCCATATGCCTGCATAATTGCTAAGCGCGCCTTCCATGTATTCGTCTGTCAGCGCCTCGAGCAGCCTGTCTTCCTCGCCGCTTATCTCGGCAAAGCGGCTGAGCGCCGCCTCAAACCCCGGGTAGATGTCCTTAAGGAGGGGAAACACCTTCAGGCGCAGCGCGTTTCTGGGGTTGTCCGCTTCGCCGTTCGTTTCGTCCTCGCGCCAGTCCTGGCCGATTTCGGAAAGGTAGCGCCGTATTTCGTCGGGGCTTACGTCGATCAGGGGACGCACGAGCTGCGCGCTCTGATAGGGCATGGCCGCAGCGCCCTTGAGACCGCTTCCGCGCAGGATGTGCATAAGCACGGTCTCGGCCCTGTCTTGCCTGTGGTGCGCGAGGGCGACGCAGTCGCATTTCAGTTTGACGCGCGCCTTCTCCAGAAATTCGTGCCGCAGGCGCCGGGCGCAGCTTTCGATGCCCTCGTGCGCTTTCTTCGCTTCCGCGGGCACGTTCGCCCTGCCGGTCAAAAGCGCTACGTCCAGTTCCGCGCACAGCTTTTTGACAAAGCGCATGTCCTCCAGAGACGCCCCGGCGCGGATGCCGTGCTCGAAGTGCGCGGCAAACAGGGTGATCTCTCCCCTGTCCCGCGCCTCGATAAGGAGCCTAAGCAGCGCCACGCTGTCTGCGCCGCCGCTCACCGCGCAGAGCACGCGCTTTCCGCGCAACCCTTCGAGGCGCAGTCCCTCAAGCGCCATAGGCACCTCCGCTCAGCAGTATTTTCAAAGATTATACCATAAAAAATCCCGCGTAAATACATACGCGGGGTTAAGTTTAACATAAAGAACGGTTTTATCAGGTCTCGTTGTCGAAGTCAAACAGGGTCACCTCGAAGTCGAGGTACTCGCCCTCGCCGAGGTCGTCGGTCGTCTCGGCGTTTTCGAGGCCCTCGAGCCTGTAGACCTTGACGTTGATCGTATCGCCGAAGGCGTGCGCGTCCAGCGCGGCGCGGATGACCGAGAGGCTCGTTGCGATCTGGCCGTCGACCTCGACGATCACGTCGTAGGGCTTGATGCCCGCAAGCGCCGCCGGGCTTCCGCCGGACACTTCGCTGATCAGCATGCCGCCGGGGAGAAGACCCGCGTACACGAGGTAATAATTGCCCGTGGAGACCATGCTGCCGGTCACGCCCAGCATGGGCTTGTCGCCGGAAACAGTCTGCGTGCTGCCGCTGATGTCGTCCGCCTTGGAGTTGTCGCCGTTCAGCAGCTTTACGATGGCTTCGCTGATGACGGGCTTTGCGGTGTTGATCGGGATGGCCAGGCCGATGCCTTCGATGTAGGTGTTATTGGAGGTCGCGCCGGAATACTTGCGGGAAGGGATGCCCATGAGCTGTCCCTGCACGTTGAACAGGCCGCCGCCGGAGTTGCCGGAGTTGATCGCCGCGTCCGTCTGGATCATGGTGTTGGTGATCTTGGTCTTCAGGCCGTATTTGTCGGTGACGGTCGTGGAGCTGATGGCCCTGTTGAGGCCGGAGATGATGCCCAGCGTGACTGTGCTGCTCAGTTCGTCCATCAGGGGATTGCCGATACAGATGGCCCACTCGCCGACCTGCAATTGATCGCTGTCGCCCAGCGGAACGGCCTCCACCTCGAGACCCGGCACGTAGATGACCGCGAGGTCCTGCGCTTCGTCGTAAGCAAGCAGCGTTCCGTCCAGCTCCTCTTCGTCACCGAAGGCGCTCACGCTCAGACGCTTGGCGTTCTCCACGACGTGGTAATTGGTAAGGACCAGTTCCTTGTACACCACCACGCCGCTGCCGGTCGCCGCGAGCTGCTCGACCGCTTCGTCGCTCCTGCCGCGGTTGCCGCCGCCGTAGCCGTAGCCGAAACCGAAGCCGTAGCCGAAGCCGTTGCCGTAAGAGTTATAGCGGTATTCCTGATAATTGTTTACGCCAAGAACGCTGTTTTGCACCCTGCTTATCGTTTCGGTATAGGCGTTTGCGCTCAGGGCCTTGTCGGTCGTGGTTTGCGTGACCGAAGAGGCGATCTGCTCGGCCTCCTCGTTCGTCACGGCCAGCGCGACGCAGCCGACTGCCAGCGCGATGATCAGTGCGATAGCCAGAATTTTTTTCATAATCGTTTTCCTCCATTCATTTCATTCGGTTGATTACTTTGTATGTATATCTTAAGCCGTTTTCACGGCGTAAGCTCGTCCCAGTAATCGGCGTTCAGGCTGTATTCCGCCGCGCCGTACAGGCGCTTGTACTCCGCCTGATAGGCCTGCTTTCGCGCGTCCATGAGCCGCTTTTCCACTTCGGCGTCGTAGAGCGAGGTGTCCGAATCGCTTATCAGCCGCAGCACAAACAGACCGTAGTCTGTTTCGATGATTTGGGAGACCTCTCCGGGCTTCAGCCCTTTCACGGCGTCGAGCAGCGTTCCGTCGTCCCTGCTTTCCGCGGGGCACAGGGTCATGCTGCCGGCGCTCAGCCGCCTGCTCAAACGCGCCGCTTCCTTGTAGGAGCCCTGAAAGCCGCTTATCCGCGCCATCAGCTCCATGCAGCTTTGCTTCTTTGCGTCGTCCGCGCCGTACTCGTAAAACGGTACGTACAGGTATTCGGCCTCATAGGCGACGTAAGCGCTCCTGTCCACCTGCGCGGTCACGGCCTCCTCGTCGATCGTCTGAAAGCTCAGCATCAGGCTGTACGCCTTGCCCGCAAGCACGCGCATCCGGCAGACGGCAAGCAGGTCCTGCGCGGTGAAGCCCTCGTTTTCGGGGCAGGCGCGCGCGGTCTCCTCGCAAATTGCCGTTTCTTCCGCGCTCAGGCGAAGGCCCTTTTCCCCGGCCATGTCGCAGAAGACCGCGATCATCACCAGCTGTTTGAACGCGTCCGCCTTTACGCTGTCCCACACGCTCTGACCGTTTGGGTAGCTCAGCGACCAGTAGTCGATGCCCAGCGTCCTTTGGTAGTAGTCCAGCATTTCGGAATAGTTCTGCTTGACCAGCCACATCCAGGCGCCGGCCTCTCCCACGCTGATTGCGCGCCCGTTCACGGTGAGGGCGCTCTCGGCCGCGGCACACGTGCAAAGCATCACGAGCGCGATCATCAAAGCAGCCGATCGCTTCATTTTGCCCTCCCCCCATTTCTTCAGGCTTGACTGTATTATAGCGCCAGACTTATGAAGATGCGATAGGCAAATTCTTATGATTTCTTAATTCTTGCCGCGGGGCTATGGAAAACAGGCCGCTTTTGCTATATAATAAAACGGGTGATGAAAATGGAAGACACAAAGCGCATACTGCTCGCGGACGACGACCGGGACATACGCGAGGTCGGACGCGTGCTGCTGGAAAACGAGGGCTACGAGGTCGTCGAGGCAAAGGACGGCGCGCAGGCCGTATCCCTTGCGGGCGAGGACATAGACCTTTATATACTGGACATCATGATGCCCGTGAAAAACGGCTATCAGGCGTGCAGGGAAATACGGCAGATCTCCTCCGCGCCGATCCTGTTTCTGACCGCGCGCAGTCAGGACAGCGACAAGGCCATGGGCTTTTCCTCCGGCGCGGACGACTATCTGAGCAAGCCCTTCAGCTATACGGAGCTGATCGCGCGGGTAAAGGCGCTTTTGAGGAGATACTACATCTACAAGGGCAAGGACACGAAGGAAGAAAAAGGCGAGATCGTCATACGCGACCTGGTCATCGACCCGCAGGGCTGCCGCGTGGAGCGCGCGGGCGTGAGCATTCCTTTGACCGACATAGAATTCAGGCTGCTTCTGACGATGGCCGAAAACCGCAAAAAGGTGTTTTCCGCCGAAGAACTGTACGAAAAGATCTGGAACGAGCCCTATTTCTACGCCTGCAACAACACCGTCATGGTGCACATACGCAACTTAAGGCGCAAAATAGAGCCCGATCCCAACGATCCCGTCTATGTGAAAACCGTTTGGGGAAAGGGCTACAGGGTTGATTAGGAACGGAAGAAGGCGCCTTGGGCTGCTTTTGACGCTCTATGCGTTTTTGTCGCTTATGCTGGCCGCGGCGGTGTTCCTGGGCGGACGATGGCTGGGCGAGCGCGTCGTAAACGACGTGGTCTACACAAAGCAGAACATCCTTAAGCACGAAGCCGGGGTGTATACCGAGCTTTGCGCCTACATCCGCAAGGAGGGCATACAGGACGCGGCCGACAACGAAAAGCTGCGCGCCTGGTTTAAGGACAGGGATCACCTGATTGCCTTTATCTACGACTACTACAAGCAGTCCAGCGGCGCCAGGAGCTCCGTGGGCAGCTTCCTTTCCAGTTCGGACGAGGACACGATCGTGTACTCCTCTGTTTCCGAGCCGATGAGCACCTACGCTGTTTTGCAGAGTCAGTACGAGGGTTACTGGTTTCACGGTCCCCTCGAGATCCGCGGCGCGAACGACTTTCCGATGGTGGTCCGCATCATCTACTTCCCGATGTACACGGCGTCGATCTTCGTACTCGTGCTGAGCGCGGTTCTGGCCTTCATGGCGTTTGCGCTGTGCCTTACGCTGCTTTTCCGGCGAAAGACCGGCTACATTTCAAAGCTCTCTTCGGAGCTCAACGCGATGGCGGCGGGCGAACTGAACGTGCCGATGACCGTGAAGGGAAACGACGAATTGACCACGCTCGCCGAAAACATGGACGAAATGCGCCTGTCCTTCATCAAGCGTCTCGAAAAGGAAGAGCAGATGAACAAAAACGCCTCGCGCCTCCTGACCGACATGTCCCACGATCTGAGGACCCCGCTCACGGCGCTGATCGGCTATCTGGAAATACTGGACGGCGGCAAGGCGGGAAGCGAGGAACAGCGGGCGAAATACGTCTTATCCGCCAAAAACCGCGCCTATCAGATCAAGAACATGACGGACGAGCTGTTCGAATACTTTTTGGTGTATTCCTACGACGCGGAAAAGATCGAAAAGCAGACCTGCGACGCCCTGACGCTGATAAGCCAGCTCTGGGACGAGGCGAGCTTCGGCCTGGAGAGCGAAGGCTTCCGGGTGGAGACCGTCATGGGCGACATAAACGCGCAGCTCGAGGCGAACCCGAACCTTTTGCGCCGCGTGTTCGACAACGTCGTATCGAACATCATAAAATACGCGGACAGGAGCGAACCTGTCCGGTGCGTGTCCGCGCTCGAAAAGAACGTTCTGACCGTAAGCGTGAGCAATCTTTCGCTCGAAGCGCCCAAGAGCACGGACTCGAGCCACATTGGCCTCAGCTCCTGCAAAAAGATCGCGGAGCTGCACGGCGGAAGCTTTGAGACCCAGCTCGTCGCTTCCGGCGAAAACGACCCCCGCAGCGTCTTCGTGTGCCGCTTTTCTCTGCCTGTTTTAACAAAACAGTAATTACACCTTCACCGCTGTGTGCTATAATTCTGTGCAGTATAGCAGATCGAGGGATGATCATGGTTCAGGGCGAGGGAGAAAACAGGCTTTTGACGATACCGAACGTACTTACGCTGTTCCGGTTTATACTGGTGCCTTTTTTTGTGATTGCCTTTTACCAGTATCCCGATAAGAGATATTACTCCCTGGCCGTCTTCGCTTTGGCCAGCGTCACCGACGCGGTGGACGGATATCTTGCGCGCAAGCTCAATCAGGTATCGCATTTCGGAAAGCTGTTCGACCCCGCTGCCGACAAATTGATGATCGTCAGCATGCTGTTCTGCCTGAAGTTCGTTGGCCTGCTCGCGCCGTTCCGCCTGAAATGGCTGAATAACGCCATCCTCTACACGCTTCTTGCCAAGGAGCTGTTCATGATCCTCGGGGGAATGTACATGCTAAAGCGCGGCATCGTGGTGCATTCCAACTACGTGGGCAAAACCGCGACCGCGCTGTTCGTGCTTGCGATCCTTTTGGTGTTCCCGTCAAACGGCACAAGTCCCTGGCACGGCGTTGCCGTTTTGCAGGACATAGGGCTTTGGACGATGCTGGCCGCCACGGTCATGTCGTTTGCGGCGCTGACGGTCTACGTCGCGCAAAGCGTTAAAATACTGAAACGGAATTGACCTGTGCGCCCTTTGTTGTTATAATACTGCCATAAAATCCTGAGAAAAAGAGTAGTAGGCCCCGGCGTCCTACAGAGAAGGCGGTTCATCGGCTGAAAGACCGCCAAGGACAGCGCCCCGGCCCAAGTCGCTTCAGAGGAGGAAGGGTGAAATCATCAGCCCTTCACGGGTAAGCCCGTTACAGCAGGAACCGACAAATATTGGTGGTACCGTCCAATAGGTATCGCCTTTTTGTTGCACTTGAAACAGACTGCCGAAAAGGAGTGTTCTAATGGAAAATCAAAACGATTTCACGATGGCGAAGGTGTATTCGCCAAAGGATATGGAGGAGCGCATCTATAAAACGTGGGAGGAGAGCGGCGCTTTCAAGCCCAAAATAATAAAGGGCAAAAAGCCGTTCACGATCGTGATGCCTCCGCCGAACATCACGGGACAATTGCACGTGGGCCACGCGCTGGACGAAATGCCCCAGGACGTGCTGATCCGCTATCACCGCATGAAGGGCGATCCCACGCTGTGGGTGCCCGGCACCGATCACGCCGCCATCGCCACGGAAGTGAAGGTCGTGGAAGCGCTCAAGAAAGAGGGACTGAACAAGCAGGACCTCGGGCGCGAAGGCTTTTTGGCGCGCGTTTGGGACTGGAAAAAGGAATACGGCGGCAGGATCGTGCGGCAGCTCAGAAAGCTGGGCGTAAGCTGCGACTGGTCCAGGGAGCGCTTCACGATGGACGCGGGCTTAAGCCGCGCCGTGCGCGAGACCTTCGTCCGCCTGTACGAAAAGGATCTGATCTATCAGGGCTGGCGCATGGTCAACTGGTGCCCGTGCTGCGAGACGTCCATTTCCGACGCGGAGGTGGAATACGTCGAGCAGAACGGTAACTTCTGGCACCTGCTCTATCCCGTGAAGGAAACAGGCGAAATGCTGGAGCTCGCCACCACCCGCCCCGAGACCATGCTGGGCGACACCGCCGTGGCCATCAACGCGGAGGACGAAAGGTACAAACACCTGCACGGCTGCCACGTGATACTGCCGCTCGTCAATAAAGAGATCCCCATCGTGTGCGACGAGCACGCCGACATGACCAAGGGAACGGGCGTCGTGAAGATCACGCCCGCCCACGACCCCAATGACTACGAGGTGGGCAAGCGGCACGATCTGCCGATGGTCAGGGTCTTCACCTACGACGGGCACATGACCGGCGCCGAAGAGGCCGCCGAGAACGCCCGCCTGATCGCCGAAGGCCGCGCCACGAAGGACGAGCCCGTCGTGCTGGACTGCGGCAAATACGCAGGCATGACCACGTTGGAGGCAAGAAAGGCCATCGTAAAGGACCTGGAGGCCCTCGGCCTTCTCAAGAGCGTGGAGCCCCTCACCCACGAGGTCGGCACCTGCTACCGCTGCCACAACACGATCGAGCCCATGGTCTCCAAGCAGTGGTTCGTGAAGATGGCGCCTCTGGCAAAACCCGCCGCGGACGCCGCCAGGAGCAAGGAGCTCGTCTTCGTGCCCGAGCGCTTCGAAAAGACCTTTCTGAACTGGATGGACAACACCCGCGACTGGTGCATAAGCCGCCAGCTCTGGTGGGGCCACAGGATCCCCGCGTTCTACTGCGACAAGTGTGCAAAGGTCCACGTGACCCGGGAAGACATCACCGTCTGCCCGGACTGCGGCTCCCCCGTAAGGCAGGACGAGGACGTGCTGGACACCTGGTTCTCGTCGGCGCTATGGCCCTTCTCCACGCTGGGCTGGCCGGAGGAGACCGAAGACTATAAATACTTCTACCCCAACAGCGTGCTCTCCTGCGGCTACGACATCATCTTCTTCTGGCTGGCGCGCATGGTGTTCAGCGGAATAGAGCAGACCGGCAAGTGCCCCTTCCACGTGGCGCTGATGCACGGACTGGTGCGCGACGGGCAGGGCAAGAAAATGTCCAAATCCGCCGGCAACGGCATAGACCCCATCGAGGTCATCGACAAGTACGGCGCGGACGCGCTGCGCTTCAGCCTCGAAATCGGCGTAGCCCCCGGCGCGGACGTGCGCATGAGCCTCGAAAAGATCGAGACCTACCGCAATTTCGCAAACAAGATCTGGAACGCGAGCCGCTTTGCACTGATGAACATGCAGGGCTTTGAGCCCAAGGGCGTGCCCTCGGAAGATAAGCTGGCGCCCAGCGACAAGTGGATCCTCAAGCGCTTCAACGACATCGTCAGGGAGCTTACCGACAACCTCGAATCCTTCGACATCGGCATGGGCGCCTACAACCTGTACGACTTCGTGTGGAGCTGCTTCTGCGACTGGTACATCGAGATGGCCAAGCACGAACTGAACGGCGACGATCCCGAAGCAAAAAACGCGACGCAGGAAACGCTGAACTACGTGCTGACCGGCATACTCAAGCTGCTGCACCCCTACATGCCCTTCATCACCGAGGAGCTGTACAGCTATCTGCCCGGCCACGAAGGCATGCTGATAAACGCAAGCTGGCCCGAGGCGCGCCCGGAATTCGACTTTGCCTTAGACGCGTCGCGCATGGAGGCCGTCATGGACATCATCCGCTCCGCCAGGAACCTGCGCGCCGAAATGAAGGTGAACGCCTCCAAAAAGGCGACGCTCATCCTCAAGTGCTCGGACGAGTACAAAGCGGTCTTCAAAAAGGCCGAGGGCTACTTTACGCGCCTGGCCTCTGCCAGCAGCGTGGAGTACATCGGCCTGAGCGAGCCCAACCCCGAAAAGTCCGCTTCCGCGGTGACCGGCGGCGCATCGCTGTTCATTCCCATGGGCGAGCTCGTGGACGTGGACAAGGAGATCGCGCGCCTTGGCAAGGAGCTCGAAGGCACGCTGGGCGAAATCAAACGCAGCGAAGGCAAGCTCGGCAATCCCGGCTTTGTGAGCAAGGCGCCCGCCAACCTGATCGAGCAGGAGAAGCAGAAGGCAGAAAAGAACAAGGCCCTCGCGCAGACCATAAGCGAGCGCATCAAAGAGCTCGAAAGCCTGAGGTGAACCGACTTTGCCTTGCGCAAAGGCCTGCCATGATCAAATTGCGTTGATATACACCCATCCCATTCAGGAGACGTAAAATGCCCGACGACATATCGCTCAGTCTTAAAGCGCAGCTCGCCCTTCAAAAGGCGGGCTTCGACTACACGCGCTCGCTCGGGCAGAACTTTCTTTTCGACGAGGAACTGCTTGAAAAGATCGCCGCCCTGGGCGGCGCGGACGAGGGTGTGAACGTGCTGGAGATCGGCCCCGGCGCGGGCCTTCTGACCGCCGTCATGGCGAAAAGAAAGGCAAACGTGCTCGCCGTGGAAGTGGACAGGTCGCTCGAAAGCGTGCTTGGCAGCGTTCTTAGCGATATGCGAAACGTCAAAATCGTCTTCGCCGACGCGCTGAAGACAGACCTCGGCGCGCTCGTGCGCGAAACCTTCGCAAGCGACGACTACGTCATCTGCGCAAACCTGCCCTACTACATCACCGCCGATTTTCTGATCAAAGCGGTGACGGCCGAACCGCTTGCCCGCAGCATCACCCTTATGCTGCAGAAGGAAGCCGCGCAAAGGGTGCTGTCCAAACCCGGCGAAGAGGGCTGGTGCGCGCTGAGCGCGCTGGTCTCGTTCTACTGCGAGGGCGAAACGCTGTTGGACGTTCCGCGAAGCGCCTTTACGCCGGTCCCCCACGTGGACAGCGCGCTGATCAGGTTAACGCCCAAATGCGAAAGGGTCGTGCCGGACGCGCTTTCAAGGCGCTTCACGGGCTTTATCAAAAGCGCGTTCGCGATGCGCAGAAAGACGCTGCAAAACAACATAAGCAGTTCTTACAATATCCCCAAGGAGCGGATCGCCCAGGCCCTGACCTCAGCCGGAAAGGACCCCAAAACACGGGGCGAAGCGCTCACGCTCGAAGAACTCGGAAGGGTGTTTTTGACCCTCAAGGAGATTTATGAACAAACAGACGGAAAAGAGGGAAAGACGTAAGCTTGTATTTTTCTTTCTGAAGGGCGCGAAGGCGTTTTTCGTGATAAGCATACTGTCCTCCGCCCTGAGTGCCCTTGCGGACATGATCTCTCCGCAGATCATCCGCATGGCGATCGACAACGTGATCAAAAACGAGCCCGCTGACTACGCAAAGCCCGTCATGCGCGTAGTGAACGCTTTCGGCGGCTTCGAATACTTCAAGACCCACATCTGGATACTGGCGCTGGGCGTGATGGCCGTGGCGCTCGTCAAGGTGATCACCCAGTACACCTTCCGCGTGTACAACACCAAGGGCGGCGAAACGCTGGTCAAGACGATGCGCGACAAGCTCTTCGGCAGGATCGAGCGCCTGCCCTTCAGCTGGCACATGAAGAACAAGACCGGCGACATCATTCAGCGCTGCACTTCGGACATCGACACGCTGAGGAACTTCATCTCCGAGCAGATGACCGGCATCTTCCGGATCGTAATCATGCTGACGCTGAGCCTCATCTTCATGGTAACGATGAATCCGCTGCTTACGCTGATCGCCGTCATCCCCATGCCTGTCATCGTGATCTACTCGTTCCATTTCCATAAGACCGTGCGCGACCAGTTTCAGGTCTGCGACGAAAACGAGGGCAAGCTTTCCGCCATGGTGCAGGAGAACCTGACGGGCGTCCGGGTCGTGCGCGCCTTCGGACGGGAAAAGACCGAGCTGGACAAATTCAGCGCCCACAACAAGTACTACACTTCACTGTGGGTGCAGGTATCCAAGAGCCTTGCGGGCTTTTGGAGCAGCATGGACGCGCTGACCGCGCTGCAGATTCTGGCCATCGTGGTCATGGGCTGCCATCTGTGCATCAAGGGCAGCATGCTGCCGGGCGAATACGTGTCGTTCATCAGCTACAACATGATGCTCATCTGGCCCATACGGCAATTGGGGCGCATGATCAGCGAAATGAGCAAGGCGTCCGTCAGCGTGGAGCGCATCCACTACATCATGAAGAGTGAAGAAGAAAAGGACGAGCCGGGTGCAGGCGAAGCGGACATGAGCGGCGACATCGCCTTCAAAAACGTGACCTTCGCCTACGAAAACTGCCCCGACATCCTCAAAAACGTGTCCTTTACCGCCGAAAGCGGAAAGACGCTGGGAATCCTGGGCGGCACGGGCTCGGGCAAGAGCACGCTTATGTTCCTGCTGGACAAGCTGTACGACCTTCCCGAAAACGGCGGCTCCATCACGGTCGGCGGCGTGGACATACGCAGGATCAGAACGGACTACCTTCGCAGAAACATCGGCATGGTGCTGCAGGAGCCCTACCTCTTCAGCCGCACGATCTCGGAAAACATAGGCATCACGAACGAAGGCATGACGCTCACGGAGATACGCGAAGCGGCGCGGGACGCCTGTCTGGACGACGCGATCATGGGCTTTACGCAGGGCTACGAAACCAAGGTCGGCGAAAGAGGTGTGACCCTTTCGGGCGGGCAGAAGCAGCGCACGGCCATCGCGCGCATGCTCACGCAGAAGACGCCCATCATGATTTTAGACGACTCCCTGTCCGCCGTGGACACGGAGACCGACGCGAAGATCCGCAAGGCCCTCGAAAAGCATTTCGGAAAGACGACCGTGATCATCATCTCGCACCGCATCACCACGCTGCAGAAGTGTGACAAGATCGTGGTGCTCGACAAGGGCAGCGTCGCCGAGACGGGCAGCCACGACGAGCTCAAGGACGCCGGCGGCATCTACAGCCTGATCTATCAAAGCCAGAGCGGCCTCGGAGAGGAGGCGGTATCGTGACGCAGGAAAACAAGACCCGGACGAAGCTCCGCTTCTTCGGCATCGGCAAAATACTGCCCTTCATGAAGACGTTCAAAAACCTCATCATACTGATGGCGGTTCTCGGACTGATCACGAGCCTGATCGACGTAGCAATCACGCTGTTTCAGAGGTACGCGCTGAACAACTTCGTGGAGAAGGGTTCCTTTGCGGGAAGGCTTCCGATGTATCTAATCGTATACGTCGGCGCAATCGTCGTTCAGACGCTGGCCACCTATTTCAGCTGTTCCCGGGCGATGACGGTCGAAGTGAGCATGAACCGCGACCTAAGACAGGCCGCCTTCACGCACCTTCAGACGCTCTCGTTCTCCTACTTCAACCAAAACAGCGTGGGCTACATCCACGCCCGCGTGCTCAGCGACACCTCGCGCATCGGCTCTCTGGCCTCCTGGACGGTCATGGACGGCGTATGGCACACCTCGTATCTGGTGTTCGCCGCAGGCGTCATGCTGGCCATCAACTGGAAGCTGGCGCTGATGGTGATGGCGATCGTTCCGCTGGTGGCGGTGCTGTTCAGCGTGTTCCAGAAAAAGCTGATCCGCGCAAACCGCGAGATCCGGGAGATCAACTCCAACATCACCTCCAACTTCAACGAGGGCATCACCGGCGCAAAGACCGTCAAGACGCTTGCCATCGAGAGCAGCATGGAGAAGCGCTTCGTGGACGAGACCGCGAAGATGCGCAAGCGCAGCGTGGAGGCCAGCCGCATCCGCGGACTGTTCGCCGCCACGATGAACCTGGCCTCCTCGGCCGCGCTGGCCATCGTGCTTTGGAAAAACGACCTGATCTCCTCCGAGGAGGTCGGCACGTTCAGCCTCTTCATGAGCTACGCGCAGGGCATGATGGAGCCCATTCGCTGGCTGATCGACGCGATCAGCGACCTGATCACCACGCAGGTCAACATCGAGCGCTTCACGAACCTGCTGGCGGTCAGGTCCGACGTGATCGATTCGCCCGAGGTGATCGAAAAGGACGGCGACAGCTTCGAACCGAAAAAAGAGAACTGGGAGCCGCTCAAGGGCGACATCAAATTCGACGACGTGAGCTTCGTCTATCCGGACGGAGAGGAAGAGGTGCTTTCGCACTTCTCCATGACCATCCCCTACGGCTCGAACATCGCGATCGTCGGCGAGACCGGCGCGGGCAAGAGCACGCTGGTGAACCTCGTTTGCCGCTTCTACGAGCCCACGCAGGGCCGCGTGCTGATCGACGGCAGGGACGCCCGGGAAAGGAGCCAGCTCTGGCTGCACTCCCACATCGGGTACGTGCTGCAAAACCCGCACCTGTTCAGCGGCACCGTGCGCGAAAATCTGCTCTACGGTAACCCGGACGCCACGCCCGAGCAGATCGAGCGCGCCGTCAAACTGGTCAGCGCGGACGAAGTGGTCGCCCGCCTCGAAAAGGGGCTGGACACCGACGTGGGCGAGGGCGGAGACCTGCTCTCCACCGGAGAAAAGCAGCTGATCTCCTTCGCCAGGGCCATCCTCGCCGATCCGCGGATACTGATCCTGGACGAAGCCACCGCCTCCGTCGACACGATCACCGAGCAGAAGATACAGGCCGCCATCGACGAGGTGATCAAGGGCCGCACGTCGATCGTCATCGCGCACCGCCTGTCGACGATCCGCCACGCGGACTGCATCCTTGCCGTGCGCGACGGAAAGATCGTCGAGCAGGGCACGCACAAAGAGCTGATCGCCAAAAAGGGCTACTACTACGACATGTACACCCGCCAGTACGAGGACGAAGAGGCCGCAAAGATCCTGTCGTCCGTCTAAAACGGGATACAGAAACCAAGCCAAAAACGAGGCACATTCCGCATTTTCCGGAATGTGCCTTCTGATTTTGCAAGCCTTCTGTCAGAACAGGCCGCTGATGACGCCGTTTTCGTCCACGTCGATGTTTTCGGCGGCAGGTACCTTGGGAAGGCCGGGCATGGTCATGATGTCGCCGGTCAGGGCCACGATGAAGCCCGCGCCCGCGGACACCTTCATGCTGCGCACGGTGATTTTGAAGTTTTCTGGCGCGCCGAGCTTTGCGGGGTCGTCGCTGAAGGAATACTGGGTCTTCGCGACGCACACGGGCAGATTGCCGCAGCCGAGCTCGGTCAGGCGCTTCATCTGCTTTTTCGCTTCGGGCAGGAAGGTCACGCCGTCCGCGCCGTAGACCTTCGTCGCGATGGCTTCGATCTTCTGTTTGATCGTGGCGCTCAGTTCGTAGCTGAAGCGGAAGGCGCCCTGCTCCTCCTCGCACAGGCGCACGACCTCGCGGGCGAGGTTCTCGGCGCCCTTGCCGCCCTCAGCCCAGGCGGTCGAAAGCACGGTGTTCACATTGAGTTCTTTGCAGCGGTTCATGACCAGCCCGATCTCGGCGTCCGTGTCCGTGGGGAAACGGTTGAGCGCGACCACGCAGGGCAGGCCGTACACGTTTTTGATGTTGGAGACGTGGCGCAGAAGGTTGGGAAGTCCCCTGTCCAGCGCGTCCATGTTTTCCTTATCCAGCAGCTTTTTGTCCGCGCCGCCGTGAAGCTTGAGCGCGCGGACCGTCGCGACCACGACCACCGCGTCGGGCGTCAGGTTCGCCGCGCGGCACTTGATGTCCAAAAACTTCTCCGCGCCGAGGTCTGCGCCGAAGCCGGCCTCCGTGACCGCGTAATCGCCAAGGCGCATCGCAAGCTTCGTCGCCATCACGGAGTTGCAGCCGTGGGCGATGTTGGCAAACGGGCCGCCGTGCACGAGGGCGGGCGTGCCCTCGAGGGTCTGTACGAGGTTGGGCTTGATCGCGTCCTTGAGCAGCGCGGTCAGTGCGCCGGTGGCCTTGAGGTCCGCGCAGGTGACGGGCTTGTCGTCGAAGGTGTAGCCCACGATGATGCGGCCGAGGCGGTTTTTCAGATCGCTTATGCCGTCGCTTAGGCACAATACCGCCATGATCTCGCTGGCGACGGTGATGTCGAAGCCGTCCTCGCGGGGGGTGCCGTTGGCTTTTCCGCCCAGGCCGTCCACGATGTACCTCAGCTGCCTGTCGTTCATGTCCACGCAGCGCTTCCAGGTGATCTTTCTTACGTCCAGACCGAGGGCGTTGCCCTGCTGGATGTGGTTGTCCAGCATCGCGGCCAGCAGGTTGTTGGCCGCGCCGATGGCGTGGAAGTCTCCCGTGAAGTGCAGATTGATGTCTTCCATCGGGACGACCTGCGCGTGGCCGCCGCCGGCAGCGCCGCCCTTTACGCCGAAGACGGGGCCAAGGGAAGGCTCCCGCAGCGCGACGACGGCGTTTTTGCCGATCTGACGCAGGCCGTCGGCAAGGCCGATGGTGGTCGTGGTCTTGCCCTCGCCCGCGGCGGTGGGCGTCATGGCCGTAACGAGGACCAGGCGGCCCGGCTCGGACCCGACTGTGCCGAGGGCTTTCAGGTCGATCTTGGCCTTATACTTTCCGTAGGGCTCGATGAGTTCCCTGTCGATGCCCGCTTTATCGGCGATTTCGTAGATGGGCTTCATTTTGCATTGCTGGGCAATTTCAAGATCAGACAGATGCGGCATGCACGCGACCTCCCAATGAAAATTCTGAAACGATAGTACAGTATGCGTCGCGGCTTGTCAATCCGCGCACGGTAAAAAATCGCTTAGTTTTTGCGTTTTGCGGTTGACATTGCGCGCAAACGTGCTATGATGGTCATATCAAAGAAACGGGAGAAAAAGCTATGCTCAGAGTTTGCGTTATCGGCCTCGGCCACATAGGCAACCTGCACGCCAGGATCTATCAGGAAGACGAAATGGTCGATCTGGTGGGCGTGTGCGACATACGCGAGGACAGGGCCTCCGCCGCCGGAAAAAAGTTCGGCGTTCCGTACTATCTCGACGCGCCCACGATGCTCAAAGAGTTAAAGCCCGACCTTGTCAGCGTGGCGACCGGCGGATTCGAGTATTCCTCCGATCACTACCTGCCCACGATCCAGGCGCTGGAGGCGGGCTGCCACGTACTGTGCGAAAAGCCCATCAGCAACGACATAGACAACGCACAGATCATGGTGGACACAGCAAAGAGGCTGAACCGCTGCTTCGCGCTGGACTTCAACCACCGCTTCACCCCCGCCGCCAGAGCCGCCAAGAAGTGGCAGGACGAGGGGCTGATCGGAGAACTGCTGTTTTGCAACATGGCGCTGTGGATCGGGCGGCCCGAGGATCTGGATTCGCCCTACTACCACTTGAAGGCGCTTAACCCGCACTCCTGCGAGATCATCCGCTACTTCATGGGCGACGTGGAGGCCGTGCAATGCTTCGCCATGAAGAGCGGGCACCGGAAGATCTGGTCCACCGCCTCCATCAACATGAAGTTCAAGTGCGGCGCGGTGGGACACCTTACCTCCTCCTACGACATCGCGCGGGGACACCCGATGGAGCGCTGCGAGGTCGCGGGCATAAAAGGCCGCCTCGTGTTTGAGGACATGTGGCGCGAGGCCACGCTCTACCCCGCCGGCAACCCCGAAAAGCGCGTGTACACGAACCCCGTGTTCGGCGGCTATTCCAACTTCGACGACACCTTCCGCGAGCGCATCCGCTGCTTCGTGCGTCAGGTCGCCGCGGGCACGAAACCCGAGGACATCGACGGCAGCGGTCTGCAGGGCCTGAAGGCCCAGCAGGTCATCCACGCCGCCATAAAGTCGCTGGATACCGGAAGCATCGTTTATTTGGACGAAATGTTCCCGCCGAGGGGCTGATCCTGTTTACCCCTCGAATGAAATAAATCGGAATACCGCAGTCATGGAAGAAAAAGCTCCTGCAAATCGAGGGTGACAAGATGTCAACATTTGTTTTGAAGTGGAATCCGGAGATATCGAGCTTTAAATATGCGTCCTATCTGCATATACTGACGGATCCATATGATATGGGTCTCAACTGGAGCATTCACGATTGGCGCAAGATGAAAAGCGGAGACAGAGTGTTCTTTTTGCGCGTGGGGGAAAGGCCGCAGCTTTTAGCTTCCGGCTATATCACGAGTGAACCTTACCGGGATTCTGACTGGTCCGGGCGCGGAAGGGAGGTCTATTATGCCGACCTGTTTTTTGATGTTGCCTGTCACCCCGATTACGAACATGTGCTGACTGCGGAAACGCTCGAAAAGGAGCTCTCGGATTTTGACTGGCGCGCAGGACATTCCGGGGTTCTCCTGACGGAAGATAAGGCAGAGAAGCTGGAGCTTTTGTGGACCGGGTTTCTGTACGATCATCAGGACGACTTCAGTCGGGAATACCTGTTCGACGATAAAGAGGACGAATTCGGGCTGGACGAACCGGACGACCTGACAGCCGGCGAAAACGAAGACGGCGAAGAGCCCTTTGTCGGAATCATCGGTCTTGACGGCGATACCTTCGATATTGCATACGGAACGTCGGATGCGGCGAACAGGAACTCGGTGCTGCAAAGGATTCTCACCCGTCGATTCGGCAATGATTGCGGGCTTTGCGGATACAATTATCAGCGCCTTTTCGGTGCCACGGCGGGCTTTTGCAATCCCTATCTGTATATCTCTGAATTGAAGTGCGCCGACTGGGTAAAAAGCTTTGTTTGTGTCTGCCCGTCCTGCGAGAAGGTGCTGACCGATGATCAAAGCAGGTTTTTGGAAGCGCTGAAGGGAAGAGAAAAGAGAAAGTAAACGCGCGGCGGCCTGAAACAGGCCGCCGCGAAATTTTTCAGATCCCGAGCAGTTCGCTGTATTCCTTCAGCGCGCCGTCGGTGTCGTGGGCGAGCACGCGCTTTGCCAGCACCTTGCCCAGCTGCACGCCCTCCTGATCGAAGGAGTTGATGTTCCAGCAGAAGCCCTGGAACATGACCTTGTTTTCGAAGTGGCTCAGCAGCGCGCCCAGCGCCTCGGGGGTCAGCCTGTCGCCCACGATCACGCTCGAGGGGCGGTTGCCTTCGAATGTCTTGTTGGGATTTTCGTCGTCTTTTCCGTAGGCGAAGGCCACGATCTGCGCGGCGAGGTTCGCGCCGAGCTTGGTCTGACTGGTGCTGCCCTGAATGTCCACGTCCGTGCCGTTCTGGCTCTGCCTAAAGCCCACGAACTGCAGCGGCACGACGTCCGTGCCCTGATGCAGAAGCTGGTAGAACGAATGCTGGCCGTTGGTGCCGGGCTCGCCGAAGATGATCGGGCCGGTGGGATAGGCTATCTTTTCGCCGAAGCGGTTGACGTGCTTTCCGTTGCTCTCCATGTCCAGCTGCTGAAGGTGCGCCGGGAAACGGCTGAGCGCCTGCGAATACGGCAGCACCGCCGTCGTGGGCCAACCAAGCACGTTCCTTTCGTACACGCCGATCAGCGCGTCCAGCATGTCCGGGTTCTTCATGGGATCGGGTTCCTTGGCAAGGCAGTCCTCGCTCGCGGCGCCGTCCAGGAATCTCTTGAACACGTCTGCGCCGAAGGCCAGCGAAAGCACCGCGCCGCCGACCGCCGAAGAGGAGGAATAGCGACCGCCGATAAAATCGTCCATGAAGAACGCGGCGAGGTAATCGCTGCTCTTGGCAAGGGGCGAAGTCTCGCTGGTCACGGCGAGCATGTGCTTCGACGGGTTCAGGCCCGCCTTTACCAGCGCGTCCTTTACGAAGGCTTCGTTGGTCAGCGTCTCGAGCGTGGTGCCGGATTTGGAAACGATGATGAACAGCGCATGGCTGAGGTCCGTGCTCCTGAGCACGCTCACGGCGTCGTCCGGGTCTACGTTGCTGATGAACTTGGCCTCCATCTTGAACGTGCCTTCGGTCTTTGCCCAGTTTTCCAGCGCGAGGTACAGCGCGCGGGGACCAAGGTCGCTGCCGCCGATGCCGATCTGCACGACGGTCGTGAACTTTTCGCCGTTTTCGTTGGCGACGCTGCCCGCGTGCACGGCGCTCGAGAACGCCTCGATCTTCTTTAGCTGCTCCAGATAGAATTCACGCTTGTTCACGCCGTCCACGATGACGTCCGCGTCCTGCTGGCCGCGGGTCAGCTGGTGCAGCACCCTGCGTTTTTCGCCGGTGTTGACGATCTCGCCGCCGAGCAGCGCCCTGTATTTGTCGCTGAGCTGCGCTTCTTTGGCCAGCGCGCAGAGCTTTTCAAGGATCTCTTCGTCCACAGCCTTCGCGGCGTAATTGAAGCTTAAGCCCGCCGCCATGGGCAGAGTGTACGCCTTTACGCGCTTTGCGCCGTTTTCGCCAGCCATCGCGCTTTTCAGGCACACGGGCTTGCAGGCCTTGAGCGCCTCAAAGGAACTGAGCTGATCCAGGTTTTTCCAGTTTATCATTGACAACCCTCCCGATGTAGTATGCTGAACCTATTATATAACCCTTTTTTCCATTTTACAAGCGTCCGCAAAAACCGGCGCAAAAAACGTCAGACGACGTGCCTGAGCGTCCTTTCGATCAGGCTTTCGACCGGCACCTTGCCCACGCCTATGATCGTGGTGTCCAGCGTGCCGTTTAAGGGCCTGAGCCACTTTTCGTCTATGCAGCCGAGGCCGCCGCGCATGCCGAGGACGGAACCCACGGTGGCGCCGTTGCAGTCGGTGTCGAAGCCGGTCTGCACGGCCATGCAGATCGATTTTGAATAGTCTCCCCCGCCGTAGAGGAGCGAGGCGCAAACGATCAGTGCGTTGCTGATCGTGTGGCACCAGCCGTAGCCCGTGTGCTCGTCGTAGAGGGCATGGATCCACTCGAACGCCTCTTCCCCGCTCAGGCCGCTTTCGTATTTGTCGAGCAGCGCTTCGACGCTTTCGTGCAGGCGGCTGTTCTTCGGGATCTCGCCAAGGCCCATGCGGATTATGGAAGGGATGTCCTGTTCCACGGCAGCGGCCGCGATCAAGGCGGCAGCAAGCATTTCGCCGTAGATGCCGTTCTTTACGTGGCTTATGCGCGCGTCGCGCCAGGCCATTTCGGCGGCGGTCCCGCAGTCGCCGGGGTTGATGTAGCCGAAATAATCGCCCCTGATCTGCGCGCCGATCCACTCGCGGTACGGGTTTTCGTATTTGGCGGTCATGGGCGGCCTGAGCCCCCTGATCATGTTGCAGTAAGCCACGCGCTCCGCGGTGCAGTAGGCGGTTTTGGGCTGGCGGCTCAGCCACACGGCGCACACGTCGTCGCTCGTGAAATCCCGCCCGTATCTTTCGATCAGCACCTGATACAGGCAGGTATAGTTCGTGTCGTCGTCCACGGGCGCGCATTCGATCTTATCGGCGTAGCAGCGGTGCTTGAAGCCGTAGCGGTAGCGCGTCTCGTAATCTTCGGGCAGGTCGGACGAGACGATGTAGCGGTGCATCGGGTAGTTCCCGCTCTCTTTGAGGAACGGGATCAATTCCTCGGTGCGGATGCCCTCCACGGTCTTGCCCAGAAGGCAGCCCGCGATGCGCCCGTACCACGCGCCGGAAAGCTTGTCCCGCAAAAGCTCGCCGCGCGGCCCGTCTTTCTTTTTCGGGTTTCCCTTGCGTGCCGCACGGATGGCGTCCAGTTCGTCCGGCTCGTCGTAGCCGAAATCCGGCCTCACGGCGCAGCTTTCGATCTCCCCGAACAGCCTGTCCGCAGCCAGGGCCTTGAACGGGCCGTCTTCGAGCGCCTTCACCTTTTCGAATACGTCCTTGAGGGGTTCCACGTCCAGTCCCTCGCCCTCGCACTGCATGTACTCATCCGTGAGCTGTTTGGAATACGTCTCCCAGGTCTCGCCCGCGCCAGCGCAGCGGTAGATTCTCGGCATGTCGCCTACGTCCGGATTCATGACTCTTTGCATTGCGTCCATCGTGATCCCGCCTTTCTTTTGTCTGTTTTTCAAGCGTGTTTAATGAGGATGTACACCAGCGCCGCGACGATGCCCAGCGTCGCGACGATCAAACCGAAGGTGATCGTATTGGTAAAGAAGCTGCCGTAGCGTAAGTCGGTGACCTCGCGCGGGTCGGGGGGCATTTCGGGCTTCAGGCGGTCCAGCGCTCTCTGCGCGTGCGCCGCGCGGTCCCTCACGGTCATGGCCGCGCCTTGCGTCTTTCCGCGCGTGTCCGCGCCGTGGTCGACGAACACAGCCTCGTGCACGATCAGCGCAAGCCAGTCCGTCGCGCCGCCAAGCAGCCGCGAAAGCAACAGGAGCAGGGAAGAAAACGCCTTCGCCGCCGCGTCGCCGACGGGGTTCAGAAGCTTCATCAAAAAGGCGAGAGCTTCCGGCAGGAGCTTACAGAAGAAGGGCCGGTAGACGTCGTCCTCCAGGTCGAAGGCGGGCTTTCTGTCGACGTAGCCCCTGCGCGCGTCGAGCATCCATTTGCGCACGACGAGCAGGTAGACCAGTACGCCGATCAGAAGCGATATCGCGCCGCCCTTCAGGTTTTCAAAGCTGAAGAAATCGATCTCCTCAAAGCCCGTCACGCCCGCAAACGGCAGGCAGAGCCTTGCGATAGTTTTCGGCAAAAAGCGCGTGAGCAGCCCGAAGGCAGGGATGAGAAGCGCGGAAGTGATCAGTGCAAAGCGCGAAGGCGCGTTCAGGCAGCTTCTGCCTTCCGAGTCGTACTTCTTTTGCAGTTCGCCGTCGGCGTTTTTTTCTATGAATATGCAGACGTAGGTCTTGAGCATGTACGCCGCGGTGAGCCCAGCCGCAAACAGGAACACCCATTCGCACAGCCGGAAGGCAAAGCTCCCGCTCTCACGGACCCATTCCGCCAGTCCCTCGTGGATCATGGTTTTGGAAAGGTATCCGTTGAACAGGGGCACGCCGCTCAGGCCCAGCGCGCCCAGCAGGTAGCAAACGTGCAAAAGCGGCTTTTTGCGCCCGTAGCCGCGCAGCTTATTCAGATCCAGGCTGTGCGCGTTCATGTAGATCGCGCCCGCCGTCATAAAGAGCACGAGCTTGAGCACCGAGTGGTTGAGCATGTGGCCAAACGCACCGACCAGCGGCAGCGCGCCCTCCTCCTTCAGCAGCACCGAGGAGGCGACGCCCGTCAAGATATAGCCGATCTGCGACATGCTGGAGCAGGCGAGCGTGCGCTTGAGATCGACCGAAAACGCGCCAAGCACCGCGCCGAGCAGCATCGTGGTCAGCGCGATGCCCAGCAGTACGCAGCCGTAAACATAGTCGTCCCGGAAGATGCCGAAGGACACGACCAGCACGCCGAAGATGCCGGCTTTGGTCAGAAGGCCGCTAAGCAGCGCGCTGGCCGGCGCCGGCGCGACGGGGTGCGCCTTGGGCAGCCATATGTGCAGCGGGAAAGCGCCCGCCTTGGCCAGGAAGCCAAAGAGGATCAGTGCGCCGGGCAGCGCGTTTTTTCCCGAAGAAAAGGCGTTTCTCACGTCTTCGAAGCGCAGGCTGCCGATGTTTTGCTGCAGAAGCAGCATACCCATCAGCGTGACCATGCCGCCCAGCACCGCGATGCCCAGATACGTGGCCGCGGCCCGCATGGCCCCCGGCGTTTCCTCCTGCGCGACCCATGGGTAGGAGGCCATGGACATGATCTCAAAGAAGATGAACGCGCAGAACAGATCGTCCGACAGGAACATGCCGGTAACGCCGGTCAGCGTGAGCAGGTTAAAGAAATAGTATCTTTCGTTCCTGTGATGCCCCCGGAAATACCTTGGGCACAAAAGCGAGGTCTCGAACCACATGAACGCCGCGACGCACACGTAGAGGCTTCGAAAGCCGTCCGCCCGGAAGGAGACGTTCATGCCGCAGAAGTCCTTAAGCGAAAGCACGGCTTCCCTGCCGTTATAAGCGTTCAGGAGCAGGCAGACCGAAAGGACGAGCTGCGCAAGGCAGGACGCGCTCAGCGCAAAGCCTGCCGCGCGCTCGCTCTTTCGGGCGCACAGCTTGACGCTCACACAGCCCGCGAGGGGCAAAAGAATCAAAGCAGCGATCATAGTGCCTCCTGCAGGTGCCTAAGAAGCGCGATTATCCTGTCCGCAAATAAGCTGACCGCGAGGATGGCGAGCAGTACGGCGCCGACCGAAATCTTCATTTGCGGGCCCATATCGATCTTTTTCATTTCCCCGCCGCCGGGCGGCGCGAAGTACGCGGGCACGGCGCAGGTAAAGATGTAAAACGCGGTCAGTATCGCCGAGGCGATCAGGCAGCCGATCCCGATCAGTTCGAACGCGCCCGCGCCTTCGAGCGCGGAAGTTATGATCAGGTATTTGCTCGTGAATCCGCAAAGCGGCGGAACGCCCGTAAGCGCCGCGCCCGACAGCGTGAACGCAAAGAACGTGAAGGGCATGTACTTCGCAAGCCCCCGCATTTCGTGTATGTCCGTCCTGCCGCTTTTGACCATGACCGCGCCGGCCGCGAAGAACAGCGCGATCTTCATCAGCGAATGGAACAGCATGTGGCAAAGCGCCGCCGTGAGCGCGCTTTGGCTTAGCAGGCTCAGCGCAAAGAGCATGTAGCCCAGGTTGCTGACCGTGGACCAGGCCAGGCGACGCTTCAGATGGGTCTCTCGAAGCGCCCGCACCGCGCCGTAAAGCACCGTGGCGGACGCAAGCAGCATCGGCGCGTACTGCGCGTAGCTGCCCGCGATGTCCCTGCAGTCGAACACGTAGTACACCGCGCGCGCCACGGAGTACACGCCCGCGTTCACGACGGCCACGGCGTGCAGAAGCGCCGTCACGGGCGTCGGCGCGACCGAGGCCTTGGGCAGCCAGCGGCTCAGGGGAAAGACGGCCGCTTTCACGCCGAAGCCGATAAAGGCCAGGATGAAGGCCACGCGCTTGAGCGTGAGCGGCCCTTCGGCGCCCAGCCCGCCGTAGGTGAAGACAGCTTCGCTGCCCGCCATGCAGTGCACGATCACCATCGCCGCAAAGCCAAGGGATGTGCCGCCGATCAGGTACATGAGGTACGCCCGCCCCGCGCGGTAGGCTTCCTTGTTCTGCCCGTGCTCCACCAGCGGGAGCGTGACCACGGTCAGGCACTCAAAGAAGATGTACAGCGTGAACAGGTTTCTGCTCGAGGCCAGAAGGAGCGTCACCCCGTAGGCCATGGTATAGAATACGAAGAAGTTGCCCGTCCTCTCCTCGTGGCGCATGTATTCGAACGCGTACAAAAGCGCGAGGGGCCACAGCGCGCCGACTAAGCAAAGGAAGAAGCGGCTCAAGCCGTCGACGCCGAAAAGGCAGACGAAATTCTGGCTGAGCTTAAACAGCCTGAGCGTATCCGGCGGCAGGGCGAAAGCGCAGACGAAAACAGAAATGCTCGTTATCAGCGTTACGCCCATCAGGTACAGGTTTCTTGCCCGCTCGCTCCGAAAGCGTATCAGCGCCGAGATCGGGCCGCCGATCAGGGGCAAAAGGGCGCAGATTGCAATGTACATTGCTTTTCTCCCGCAGTATTATTTGTAGAGCGCGTTCTTCTCAGAACAGCCCTTCGGCGACGGACGTAAAGAAGCGCACGATGCCGCCCGGGAACATGCCCAGCAGTACGCTCAGAAGCGCAAATACGGCCATAGGCAAAAGCATCTTAAGCCCGGCTTCGCATTTTTCGCCGCCCGGTTCGTCCTGCCCGGTATAGAACGCCTTTATCGAGATGCTCATAAGGTACGCAGCAGTCAGGATGGCGCTGAGCAGCAGGCAGGCTGGGCCGATCCAGGAGGCGGCGTAGCCCGTCGAGAGCGTGCCCTGCGCGAGGTTCCATTTGCTGACGAAGCCGCCGCTTGGCGGTATGCCGATCAGGCCCAGCGAGACGACGGTGAAGAGGACCATCGTCACGGGCATGCGCTTTCCTATGCCGCGCAGGGAATCGACCTCGGTGATCCGGGTTTTGTGGATCACCGCGCCCGCGCTCATGAACAGCGTGTTTTTGATCAGGCTGTGGAAGATTATGTGCAGGCACGCGCCGATAAAGCCGGCCTGTGTCAGGGTGCTAAGGCCGAACAGCACGTAGCTTACCTGGCTTACGGTGGAGTAGGCGAGGCGCTTTTTGAACAGCTTTTCCTTGAAGGCGAGCGTGGAGCCCATGACGACGGTGATCAGCGTAAGCGTCATAAAAGCGTACTGAACCCAGGTGCCGCGAAGAAACGAAGCCCCGGAAATGTAGAACACCGTGCGCACGATGCCCAAAACGCCCATCTTGGTGATGACGCCCGAGAGCACGGCGCTGGCCGGTGCAGGCGCCACGGGGTGCGCCGTGGGCAGCCACGAGTGCATCGGGAACATGCCCGCCTTTACGCCGAATCCCAGGATCATGACGAAGAAGACGATCCTGAGCGCGGCAGCGTGCTTTTCCAGCGTCTGCGCGTCGAATACGCCGCCCGCGGCAAAGCGGGTCGTGCCCGCCCACGAGGCGACAAAGAAGACGCCGAGCAGCGCCGCCGAAGCGCCGAACACCGAATACAGCAGGTATTTGACCGCTGCCGCAACGGATTGCTTGTCTCTGTTGTGAGCGACCAGCGGCACGGTCAAAAGCGTCATCAGCTCGTAGAACATGTACAGCGTGATCAGGTTGTTCGACGCGCTGAGGCCCACCAGCGCCCCGAAGGACAGAAGGTAATAGCGGAAAAACGAGGGCGCGTTTTCGTCGTGCTCCGTGTATTCCAGCGCGTAGAGCCCAACCAGCGTCCATACGCACGAGATCAAAACCAGATAAAACCGGTTCATGCCGTCCAGATAGAAGCTAACGGTCACGTTTTCACTGATTTTCAAAAGCGTGAACGGCTCCTTGGGCGACAGCAGAAGGCTGCAAAGCGCCAAAGCCGCCGACACCGCAAGGCACGCAAGGCTCCCTATCCCCGCGGCCTTCCTGCTTATCTTCAGTTTCTTTATCAGCACGCCGCCGGCCATGGAAAGCCCGATCGACGCAAGGATCAGCGTTGCGAACATTGCCCCAAACTCCTTACCAAATGTTGATTCCGCCGTTTATCAGCTGCATGATGCTGCCTGCGCCCACGCCCATGAACAGGTTGAGCGCGATGAAGGCACACAAAAAAGCCCTGAAGGCATTGACTTTCTGATGAAAAAACGCGTTGGGCTGCCTGTCGCTTTTCCTGTACACCGTAACGACCGTGCGCAGGAAATAGACGATGTTGAGCACCGTGCTGATCGCAAGCGCGCCCAATGCGACGTACATGCGCCAGGAGCCCACGGCGTAGGCCGCCGAGGCGACGAACACCTTGGCCGAAAAACCGCCAAGCGGCGGCGTGCCCTCTATGCTGAAGGCGCCCACGGCGAAGGCAAGCCCGGCCACGGGCGCGCGGTAGCCGCTTCCGCGCAGGTCGCGGAAATTTTCGTTGCCGCCCGATACCTCCACCAGCCTGTCCACCGCCGGGAACAGCATCGCCTTGGCGGCGGAATGCGCGAAGATCTGGAACACCGCGGCCGCGAGCCCCTGCCTCGTGGCGAAGGATACGGCAAGAAAGATGTAGCCGATCTGGGCGACGGAGGAATAGCTGATCATGCGGCGCACGTTGTGCTGCTGGATCGCGTCGACCGAGCCCATGACGATGGCGAGCACCGCGTAAAGGAGCAGCACGTCGTTTGCGCCGCTTTCCCGGAACACGGAAAGCCCCACGCCCCGCGCGATGATCTTGATGTACAGAAAGATGTACGCCTTGCTCACCAGGGAGCTCAGCAGCGAACTCGACGCGGGCGTGGACAGCGAGTACGCGTTGGGCAGCCAAGTGTGGAACGGAAACAGCGCGCTCTTCATCGCAAGCCCCAGGCTGATCAGCGTAAGGCCCACGAACAGCGCGCCCGTGTACTTGCCTTGGGCGGCGACCTCGGAGACCTTTTGCAGTATGCCGGAAAACAGCAGTTCGCCGGTCAGGCTGTACAGGATCGAAAGCCCGAAGAGGAACAGGCCGCTGCCCAGCAGGTTCATGATCATGTAGCGCATGGAGGCCATGAGCGCGCCCCTTTTGCTGCCCGCGAAGATCAGCGCGCCCGCGGCGATCGTGCTTATTTCCAGAAACACGTAGCCGGTAAAAATGTCGTTCGTGAGCACGAGCGCGTTCATCGCGGCAAGCAAAAGCGAACACACCGTGTAATAGAGGCTTATCCGGTTTATGCTGATGTCGTGGACGATCTTGCGGCCGCCGCTCAGCAGCGAAAGAAGCATGATCAGATCGAAGCCCACGAGCACCACGGCCTCGGTTTTGGACACGAACAGTTCGTTTCCGAAGGGCGCGCCGATCTCGCCCATGCTGACGGTGAAGGCGGCGTTCTGCCTTAGCACCTGAATGAGCAGGTACGCACTCATCAGAAGGCACAGTACGTTTACCGAGAGCATGAGCGCGCGCGCCTTTTTGGGCCGCAGCGCCGCGGTCACGCTGCTTAGCATCAGCGGAAGAAGGATCACGAGGATCGCAACAGTGCCCAGGCGCATCTATTTGCCCTCCCTGCGCACGATCTCGCTGATCTCGTCGATGTTGAGCGTGTGATACCTGCGGTAGAGCCGGACCGTCAGCGCCAGCAGTATCGCGGTCACGCTGACCGACACCACGATACCCGTGAGCACCAGCCCGGCGGGCAGCGGGTTCACATACAGACCGGAGTCTGTATTTCCGTCCCTGTAGATGGGTGAAAAGCGCCCCTCGATGTAGCCGTAGGAAGCCAAAAACAGGTAGATCGCGTTGTCCATCATCGAAAAGCCGATGATCTTCTTGATCAGATTTTTATTGAGCAAGAGCGTGGTAAAGCCGATGCTGAACAGCACGATCGAGGCCGTCTCGTGCATGTGATCCACAAAAAGGGTTTTGAAAAACGCGCCGTCCACTCAAAAATCACCCCTTCTGAACAATACGAACAGTGTGTACATCGTCACCGAAACCACCGCGCCCACGAACACGTTCAGATACAGCAGCATGCCGCCTGAAAAGATGGTGCCGACCGTGCCGTTGGAAAACACGCTCTCCCAGCCGTTGTAGCCGGTTATGAAGTGGTAGCCCTTGAACAGGCTGTAGCTGACCAGGGCCGTCATGCTGACGAGCTTCATCGTTTTGTAGTTGAAGAACTTGTATGCCGCGTCGTGCCCGTAGATGACCAGGTACATGATAAAGCCCGCGCCCAGCACCGCGCCGCCCGAAAAGCCGCCGCCCGGGGACAGGTTGCCGTTAAAGATGATGTACAGGCCGAAGACGAAGACGAGCGGCAGGAGCACGTGTCCGAAGCCCTTGAGTATGTCGTCGTCCTGCGGCTCGTCCTCCTCGATCGCGTAAGCCCTGAGCGCACTCGAGGCGTCCTGCGGGGCAAAGCGCAAAAGCAGCATGACCGAGCAAAGCGCAATGAACAGCACGTGGCTTTCGCCCAGCGTGTCGAAGCCCCTGTACGAGAGGATGATGGGCGTTATGATGTTGGTCGCGCCCGTGTCCTCAAGACCGTTTTCGATGTAGAACCTGCCTACCTCGCTGTCGATCAGCGTATCCGCGCCGCCGAAGGACGGAAGGCCGCTTACGTTGTAGACGAGGATAAAGATCATCAGCGCGCACAGTACGACCGACGACACCGTATACAGCACGTTCGCCGTCCTGCGGTTTTTGATGTGGCCCGGCTCTTCGGTCGGATGGTTCTCCCCGCGGCGTGCCTCTTCGGGCGCGGGCGTGTAATCGAGCTCGCTTTGCATCTCTATGTCGAGCGGCTCCGAGCCCTCTTCAAGAAAGCGCTTAAGCGCGCTTATCGGTTTTTTCATTGGAAGCGCTCCTCACCTGATGCAGCTTTTTGAGTGCCGCAAACATCAAAAGACTCGTGACGCCCGCGCCGACCGCGGCCTCGGTGATGCCGAGGTCCGGCGCGCGCAGCAGTATCCAGACAACGCTCATCGCAAGGCTCTGCGACATAAAGATGATCAGCGCGCTGAGCAGGTTTTTGGTAAGCGAAACGCTCACGGCGCAGACGATGATGAAGATCAGCAATAGCGCGTTTACTTTTTCCAAAGTTCGGCCTCCCTCGTCAGGTTTTCGTCGCTCCTGTATACCAGCAGGCTGATCAAGTGACTGCTCAGCGGGCAGGTGATCAGCATGAACAGATACACCAGAAGGAATTTGAGCGTCAGGGCGTTCAGCCCCGACCGGACCGCGCAGGCCAATACGATACACAGTATGCCCAGCGTGTCGTTGATGGACGCCGCGTGCAGGCGGTTGAGCGAAAAGCGGAAGCGGTTCACGCCCAGCACGCTCATAAAAAGGCTGCACGCCGCAAGAAAGAGCAATACGCAAAACAGTATGAATCTGACCCATTCGAGCATCGGTTGATCCGTCCTTTCGATCCGAAGGAAATGTGCCGCGTCACGCCCGGTCGTTTTTGTCGCCGCGGGCGCGGCTTAAGGCGATGAAGATCCTGACCAGCACCATGACCGCGAGGAAGCTAAGCAACGCGTAAATCAGCGCGATGTCCGCAAGGTACCCTTCCTCGAGCATGATCGTGAGGATCAGTATCATCGCGATGATGACCGTGCCCGTCATGTTGACGGAAATCAGCCTGTCTGCCGTGCTTGGCCCCTTGACGGCCCTGAACAGGCAGGCAAACAGCATGACGCCCGCCGCGATCAGCGAAATCGTCATCGCAAGATCATACAGTTTTTCCATTGACCTTTTCCTCCATTTTGATGAGCCGCTTTTCGAGGCACCAGCCGTCGAGCCCGTCGGCCAGCGCGCGGCTTAAACAGTGCACGGTCAGCACGTTGCCCTCCAATTGCACGGTGACCGTGCCGGGGGTAAGCGTGATGGAGCTTGCCAGCGCAGCACGCGCCGCCTTCGTTTTGAGTGGCGTCACGTAATGGCGTATGACCGGCTGTTCGTCGTGCTTTATGATCAGTTTTATGACGTTGAAGTTCGCGAGCAGGATCTCCTTAAGCAGCGCAAAAAAGTAAACAAAACCGGCGGGCAGGAGCCGATAGACGGTCATTTCGCGCTTGATCGTCCAAAGCCCGGAAAAATGGCCGAGCAGCGTCATCGCAAGCGTTATGAACGCGCCCAGGATCAGCGTATCGAAGGCGACGCGTCCGTTCAGCACGAGCCAGAACCCCATAACCAGCAGCGCCATAGCCTACTCCTTGTCCCACACGTATTTGGATTCGAGATATTTTTGCGAGTGATAGAGGCTGCACTTTCCGCTGGCGAAAAAGCTGACGGCGACCGCGAGCGCAAAGAGCATAAAGTAGCTGCCCGAGAACATCTCCACGGCCATGAAGATCGAGGCCGCGGGCGCGTTCGTCACGCCTGCGAAAACGGCGATCATGCCGATCGCGGCGGCCAGCGAAGGGTCCATGCCCAGAAACCCGCCCGCAAAGCAGCCGAAGCACGCGCCCACGAAGAAGGAGGGCACGATCTCGCCGCCCCGAAAGCCGCCCGAAAGCGTGACGGCAGTGAGCAAAAGCTTGATCAGCCACGCGAGCGGCTGCGCCTTTCCATCCAGCGCCCGCCTGATCACCGCCATGCCCGCGCCGTTGTAGTCGCGGGTCCTGAGGATAAGGCTGACTGCGATCACGATCGCGGCGGCCGAAACAGCGCGCAGATATTCGTTTTTGATAAGCTTTTTCGCCCCGCCTTGAAACAGGTGCATGACCTTGCAGAACAGGATCGCAAGCAGCGCGCACAATACCGAGAGCGCAGCCGTTTTCAGGCAGCCCGGCGCGCCGAGGCTCATAAGGTCCCCGGCAAGGGAAAAGCGCGTGGGCTCGACGCCCATTAAGCCGCTCACGAGCAGCGCGGTCACCGAGGAGAGCACCGCCGGCAGAAGCGCGCGGTAGCGCACCATGCCCACGTCCACGACCTCGATGGCGAAGAACGCCGCCGCGATGGGCGTTCCGAACAGGGCAGAAAACAGCGCGCTCATGCCGCACATTTCCAGTATGTGCATGCGCGTCTTGTTCAGGTGAAACAAGCGCCCGATCTGGCAGGAAAGACTTCCGCCCAGCTGCAGTGCCGCGCCTTCCCGGCCAGCGCTGCCGCCCGTCAGGTGCGTAAGGAACGTGCCCGCGAAGATCAGCGGTGCCATCTGCCAGGGCACGCCCTCTTCGCCCCGCGTGGATTCGAACACCCGGTCGGTGCCGACGTCCGGGGGCATTTTGAGCAGCCTGTAGAGCAGCACAATGATAAGACCGGCCGCGGGCATCAGCCACAAAAGCCAGTCATATTCCGCAAACCACTCGCCGGCGTGATCCAGCGCGTGATGAAACAGCGCGCCCACCGCGCCGCACAGCGCGCCAGCCAGCGCCGACAGCAGCGTCCAGTTCAGCATGCCCCGAAGGTGCACGAGTATTTTCATAAAAGATTTTTTCATAGCTCCTCGACCTCTGCGAAAATATAATTATAGCAGACGCAAGGTTAAGTATCTATCACAATCAAATTGTATTTTGGCAACGCCCGGTTTTATCGCGCAAAAGCGCGCCGGCGGCGCGAAAAAGCGCCGCCGGCGCGTGCCGAAAGAGGTTTCAGTTTTTGACGGCGGCTTCCGTCTCTTTCCCTGCGCGCCGCGCGGGCAGAAGGGCGCTCATCACCGTCAGGAACGGGCCAAGCGCGATGATCGGGAAAGCGTAGCGGCTGCTGCCGGAGATCGGGCCGAAGGCCAGGCCTACGCCCCACAGGATCATCGTCAGCAGCAGGGAAGCGCCCCTTCTTCGCGTTTTCAGCAGGTACGCAAGCGCGATCACGAGGCAGAACAGGTACGTGCCGCATTTGAACAAAAGAGACATAATCGGCAGGCGGCTTATCCCCATCAGCGCGCCGCGCAAGACGCGCTGCGCCTTTAAGGCACCGTCACTCACACGGATCTCCACGACGCCTTCCGTCAGGCGCGGGTTTTCAAAAGTGAAGCCGTCTTCGTAGCGGCCGTAGTCGCCCAGATACAGTATAAGGCCGCTGTCGACCGGGTCTTTTCGCAGATCCCAGTACAGCGAATCCATCGCCAGCGCCGCCCGAAGGTACGTCAGGGGGTATCTTAAGCCCAGCTTCAGCCAGATGCCGTCGAAGCTCTTCCAGTCGACGTCGCGGCCGAGCAGCGCGTCCTTCGTCGGGTCGGCGTCGTATTCCGAATAGCCGGCCGTGAGCGTGCGGCTCAGGAATGCGTATTCCTCCGCGTTCAGATCGTCCGCGTGCTCCTCCAGCGCGAGCGTGAGCTGGTTTATCATCATCGGGCGCTTTTCGCTTCCCGGTCCCCTGCCGACGCCCGCGAGCGGGTAGGCGGCGTAATTTACGAGCACAAACAGCACGCACGCGCCGAGCATCGTACAAAGCAACGGCAAAAAGCCGCGCTTCAAGCGCCTGTACGCGTGAATCAGCGCGCAAACCGACGGCAAAAGCAGCGCCCAGAGCGCAAAAGAGCGGATCAGGCAGGCGATCAGTATGCTGATTCCCCCCGCGAGCAGCTTCGGCAAGCTCTTTGCGGTCTCCTCCGGGAAGACGAACAGCTCTGCCAGGAATTCAAACGCCGAAAGCAGCGCGACGGCAAGCGCCGTCTCCTTGAGCGTAGCCGCGGCGTAGAGGGGGTAGAGCGGAAACAGCGCGTAGAACAGAAGCGAGACCGTCAGTACGCCCTTCTTCGCGCCGAGGCGGCTCAGCAGTCTTATGCACCGGGCCTCGGCCAGCGCAAGCAGCGCAGTCTGCAGCGTGACGAAGACGAATACGCCGAGGCTCGGGCTGCCGAGCGACCTGAAAAGCGCGTAAAACGACCCGAGCAAAAGCGTGTGCAGTACCGGCTGCGTGTCGTTGATCAGCGTTCCCGTGCCCGTAAACGTGCTCACAGCTGCCGTGCGCGAGGTCACCTCTCCCGGCAGCAGCGTTCCCATGAACTGGTTCAGCTGGTCGTAGGCGTCCTGCGTGAGCGTCCCCGGGCGCGCGACGATCAGGTACGGCAGCGCGCACAGGAAGAGGATCAGCCAGCAGCGCAAAAGCCCGGGCGCTTTCACGTCCTTTGCACGAAAGCCGTCCGCCAGCTTGAACGCCTGCGCGCACAGCGCGTAAAACAGGAAATACGCGCCGAGGAACACGCACAGGTACAATACCAGCCAGAGCGTTTCCAGGTGATGGATCGCGCGGATATTTCCAAAGACGCCGCTGAGCGTAAAGGCCGCCGCAAGCAGCAAAGCGCAGATCTTTTGCGCGCGGCTACCCTTTTGCCTCGCCGAAAACCTTACGAGCAAAAAGCCGAAAACGAAAGCGAGCGCAGAAAAAAGATTGTCCGTAAAGACGTATTCGGCGACGTAGCGCGTAAGCGCCGTGTCTTTGTCCTGCGGCACGAGTCTACCGAGATCGCACGAAAGCGCGACGCTGATAAAGGCCGCCTCGAACGCGTACGCACAAAAGCGCAGCCACGGCGGCGGGGCAAACGTGAATGCCTTCGTGTCCGACTGCATATCGCGCCGCGCAAGCATTTTAACCATGCCGGTCTTGCACAAAAGCAGGTACGTCAGCGTGAACTGCACGGGCAGCATCACGGCTGCCTCGAGCGCGCGCTTGGGCAAAAACGCCAGAAACTTTACCGGGATGTTGCTTATGTCGTGGGCTGCGGGCAGCAGGTAACCGTATTGAAACGCGATGTTGAACGTGTTGAGCATGACCGTCACGATCAGGGCGTTTACGATATAGCCGATCAGGATGCGCGCGGCGGACGGGGCGACGTCCTTTTTATGAAAAAACAGGCCGAACAGCAGGCCGGTCAGCACGGCCGTGAGCGTGTAGCCGATAAAAAACGGGCCCTGCGGGAACAGGATCGCGCCGATCACGTCGCTTAAGCCCGCGACCAGGCAGGAATACGGCCAGCCGTACAGCGCGCCGGTCAGCATGATCGGTATAAAGCCGAAGCTGAATTTGAGCACCTCGGTGATCTGTACCGAAAAAAAACGCGATAAGACAACCTGCAGCGCAACCAGCACCGCAAGGCGCAATCGCATGTTGAGTCGCTTGTTATTCATTCAAATAAATATCTGCCGGCCGCCGCGTGGCGGTCGGCAGTTTTCAGCGCGCAGGGGGATTATTTAACGAAGGGATTCTCGTCTGCGTAGGGCAGGGACGCGGGCTGGTTGTAGCTGATCTTCTCGATGCCCAGGAGCTTGAGTACGTCGAAGATCTGCTTGCCCACATGGCCGAACGCCACTGCGCCGTGATGCGGATAGCCGTCGCCGATCAGCACGTAGCGGTAGAAGCGGTTCATCTCGGGAATGCCGAATACGCCGATGCCGCCGAAGGACTGGGTCGCAACGGGCAGCACCTCGCCCTGGGCCACGTAGGCCTGGAGCTTGGAATCCTTGTTGCCCTGCAGGCGGAAGAAGGTGATGTCGCCGGGCATGATGTCGCCCTCGAGCGTGCCCCTCGTGATGTCGGGCTCTCCGCCGCCCTCGAGGCCGCGGTTCATGATCAGCTGGTAGCTCATCTTGCCCTTGACCAGGCGGCACATGGGCGTATTGCCGCAGTGGAAGCCCATGAAGACCTCGTTGGCGCGGTAGTTGAACTTGCCGGCGATGGATTCCTTGTACATGTCGGCGGGCACGGAGTTGTTGATGTCGAGCAGCGTCACGGGTTCGCCGGTGATGCAGGTGCCGATGAACTCGCTCAGCGCGCCGTAAATGTCGACCTCGCAGGCTACGGGGATGCCCATCGCGGTCAGGCGGCTGTTGACGTAGCAGGGCACAAAACCGAACTCAGTCTGGAATGCCGGCCAGCACTTGTTGGCCATGACCACGTACTTGGCGGCGCCCTTGTTGGCGTCGATCCAGTCGAGCAGGGTCAGTTCATACTGGGCGAGTCTGGGCAGAACGCCGGGCATTTTGTTGCCCTCGCCCAGCTCCGCTTCCATTTCGGCGATCTTGGCGGGGATGCGCGGATCGTTCGCGTGCTCCTTGTAGGCCTTGAGCAGGTCGAGCTCGCTGTTTTCCTGTACGTTCACGCCCAGCTTGAAAAGGGGCGCGATCGGCGCGTTGCAGGCCAGGAAGTCGAAGGGTCTGGGGCCGAAGGTGATGATCTTGAGGTCCTTTAAGCCCAGCAGCGTCCTCGCGGTGGGAATCCAGTCGACGACCATGTCGGCAACTTCGTCCGCGGTGCCCACGGGATACTCCGGGATGTAGGCATTGATGCCGGAAAGCTTCAAATTATAGCTGGCGTTGAGCATTCCGCAGTACGCGTCGCCGCGGTCGGAGGACAATACGCCGATGTTTTCTTCCGCTGCCGCCGCGTACATCACGGGGCCGCCGAACATTTTGGCGATCGCGGTCTCGGGTCCCTCGGGGCCGAAGTTGCCCAGGAACACGACCAGCGCGTTGCACTTGCTCTTTTTGATCTCCTCGTAGGCTTCCAGCACGTTCTGATCGATGCCGCCCTCGATGATGGTTTTGATTTCGCTGACCTTTACGCCCTTTTTCTTGAGCGCCTTGACCACGGCCGTCCTGCGCCTCTCCGCAAGATCGATGGGAAAGCAGTCGCGGCTGACGGCGATAATGCCGAGTTTGACTTCGGGAATATTGTTCATAAAGCATCTCCTCCATTTGATAATTACCTGTTTAGAATTATACTCAAAGCAGGGACGGTGTCAAGCAAAATTTGGGCGCTTTCGTTCTCAGTTTTTTCCGTACCCATGCGCAGGGAGCGGCCTGTGAAAAAAACGGCCCGGGAGAGCCGTCTTCCCCGGCCTTCTCTTCGCGGCCGAACGGGTTTTTCAGCGGGCTTTTTACGGCAGTCTTTCTCCCGTCCGGCGATTTGACAATTTTCGGCTTGCTTAAAACGCTTGATTATGGTATAATCCTTGCGATTCAAAATACTGTTTTGAAAGGAAGTTCTGGCAATGAGAAAAGCGCTGGTCATACTCGCCGCGGGCATCGGCTCGCGTTTCGGCGGCGGCATAAAGCAGTTGGAGCCCGTGGGCCCCAACGGGGAGATCATCATCGATTACTCGATCCACGACGCGATCAGGGCGGGCTTCGACAAGCTCGTGTTCATCATCCGCAAAGACATCGAGGCGGATTTCATGGAGATGATCGGAAACCGCATCGAAAAGCTGTGCGCAAAGCTGGGCGTCGAGGTCTGCTACGCGTATCAGGACATAAACGACATCCCCATCCCCCTGCCCGAGGGGCGCAAAAAGCCCTGGGGCACGGGTCAGGCGGTGCTCAGCTGCCGCGGCATCATCAGGGAACCCTTCGCGGTCATCAACGCCGACGACTACTACGGCAAAGGCGGCTACGCCAAGGCCGCGGCCTTCCTCGAAAAGGGCGAATACGGCCTCGTCGGCTACATCCTCAAAAACACGCTGAGCGACAACGGCGGCGTGACCAGGGGCATCTGCCACGTGGACGCTGACGGCGCGCTGACCGGCATCGACGAAACGCACGACATCGTTAAGACCGAAAGCGGCGCAGAGGCCGGCGGAAAGGCGCTCGACCTCAACTCGCTGGTGTCCATGAACTTCTGGTGCCTGCCCGAAAGCTTTCTGGGCGAGCTCGAAAAGGGCTTCCCCGAGTTTTTGAAGAACATGGGCAATCCCCTGAAGGACGAATATCTTTTGCCCACGATCGTGGACCAGCTGATCAAGCGCGGGCAGAAGGTCACCGTGCTGCCAACGGACGACAAGTGGTTCGGCGTCACCTACAAGGAGGACAAGGCCTCCGTCGTGGAGAGCTTCAGGCAGCTCTACCGCGAAAACGCGTATCAAAAAGAACTGTATGCGGATCTTACGGCAAAATAAAAAGCGGCTTGCCGCGCTCGCGGCCGCGCTTTTGCTGCTGGGAGCGGCGGCGCTTTGCGAAGCGGGCGACGGCGACAGGTACGCGCTTCGCCTGCGCGAGCTGGGCTTTCTGAGCTCTTCGGAGACCGGGGAGGACGAAAGCGTACTCAGCCGCGCCGTCTTCAACTTTCAAAAGGCCAACGCGATCCCCGCAAACGGCATCCTCGACCCCACGACGCTGGAAAAGCTGCTAAGCCCCGACGCCGTTGGTTTTGCCGAATACATCGAGCAGTACTGCCGCCCCGCGGACACCGACATCGCTCTTACCTTCCGCGACAGCGGAAAGCAGGTCAAAAACCTGCAGACGCGCTTAAACGAGCTGGGCTATTACGGCGGTGAGATCAGCGGCGAATACTCGATGGAGACAGCCTGCGCGGTGGCGCTGTTCGAGACCGTGAACGGCTGCGAGCCGGACGGCCTTGCGGACGAAAGGACGATGGGGCGGCTGCTCTCCCCCTCCGCGATCCCGCTGGGCACCTTCGAATACCTGGAGACCATCGTGCCCGGCGACAGGGGCGCGAACGTCAAATACATGCAGGCGCTTTTGAAGAGCCTTGGCTACTTCGACGGCGAATGCACCGGCGTGTACGGCGACAGCACGAAAAAGGCGGTCGTCGCCTTCGAGCAGCGAAACGGCTTCGAGGAGAGCGGCGTCTGGACGATCCTCTACACCGTGATGGGCAAAAACGCCCGCGCGATCGATTTCAGGAACGCAAAGGCCGAAGAAAAGAAGATCACCCTCAAGCAGGGCGACACGGGCTATCTGGTCCGGGAGCTCAAAAAGCGTTTGAGCGAGCTGGGCTATTACAGCGGCACGATCGACGCGTACTTCGACGAAAGGACGCGCCTTAGCGTCGCGGCGTTTCAGGAGGCCAACTTCCTGAACGTGAGCGGCGAGGCGGACGAGGAGACGAACCTCGCGCTCGAAAGCGACAGCTGCGCGGACATGGACGAGTTTTCCGCCCTGTGCGAAACCAAAGCGGTAAAGATGGGCGACGTGAGCTACGCCGTGTATCTGATGTGCCGCCGCCTGCAGGCGCTGGGCTATCCGGTGGAAGCCGTGTGGGAATACGACGAGCAGGTCGCGCAGGCCGTGCGCGTGTTTCAGTACGCGCAGGGGCTCGATCTTTCGGACGGCGTGCGCGCGGAGGACAGGGTGCTGATGAACTCTTCTTCGGCGCTCAGCTACGCCGAGGCCCGGCCCGTCGCGGATTCCATCGTCGCCCGGCTTTCCCGGGACGAAATGCGCTCAAGGCTCGTGCGCGAGGCCCGCGGTCTCGTCGGCGCGCCCTACGAGGCGGGTCAGACCGGCAGCGAATACTTCGGCATCGGCGGCTTTACGTACTACTGTTACGCGCTGGAGGGCATCGAAATGCAGCCCACGGCCGCGCTGCAGCTGGACGGTGCGCGGGAAAGCGGCCGCCTTACGGACGACAGAGCCTACGCACTGCCCGCGGCGCAACTGTTCTTCAGGGACGAAAACCAGCTCTACACCGGCATTCTCAGCGGAGAAGGCACCGTGATCTACGCTTCTCCCTCCCTCGGCGCGGTCACCGAGGCGCGCCTCGACGGCATACTGGAAAAATACGAGTTCATCGGGATCGCGGAGCGCGTCGATGGCACCTGAAATCCACGAAGACGAGCAGCTGCACGAATTGAACCGCGGCGGGAACCGCATCATACAGAAGATCTCCGGTTTCCGTTTCGGCACGGACGCGGTGCTGCTGAGCGATTTTACGCTGATCAAGCCCGGCGCGCGCGTGATGGATTTCGGCGCGGGCACGGGCATCATATCGCTGCTTTGCGCCATTCACCGCGCCGACATACGCGTGACCGCCCTCGAGCTTCAGCCGGACATGGCGGACATGGCACAAAGAAGCGTACAGCTCAACCGGTTAGAAGACAGGATCAGCGTCCGCGCGTTGGATCTGCGTTTGGCCGCGGAAAATTTCGGCTACGGCGCCTACGACAACGTGATCTGCAATCCCCCGTATCACGATCTGAAGCGCGGCCTGAAACCCGAAAACGAAAACCGGCTGCTTTCGAGGACCGAGAGCGCCGTCACGATCGACGAGATCTGTTTGAGCGCGTTCCGTGTGCTCAAAAGCGGCGGAAGACTCAGCGTGATCTATCCCGCGATGCGCTTGCATGAAATGCTGCGCGCGATGCAGGACAGCCGCCTCTCTCCCAAACGCGTGCGCTGCGTTCAGCAAAGCGCGGACAGGCCGCCAAAGCTCATACTGATCGACGCAGTCAAGCACGGCGGAAGCCAGCTGGAGTGGCTGCCTCCGCTGATCCTCGCGGAAGAGGACGGCTCCCCCAGCAAAGAATGGCACAGGATCTACGATTGAGACCCTGTGCCTTTTTTATTCGTCCGCGTTTCCGCTCAGTCGTCCGCGGTCATGAAGCGGTACTGCGCTTCGCAAAGCGAGCGGTAGTGGCCGCCGGGGATGCGGATGAGCTCCTCGTGCGTTCCGCGCTCGGAAATGTTGCCGTCCCGCACGACCATGATGCAGTCGGCGTTGCGGATCGTGGAGAGGCGGTGGGCGATGACGAAGGAGGTGCGCCCCTTGAGCAGCACGTCAAGCGCCTTCTGGATCAGCATCTCCGTGTGCGTGTCGATGGAAGAGGTGGCCTCGTCGAGGATCAGTATTTTGGGGTCGTTGAGCAGCGCGCGCGCAAAGGAGATCAATTGCCTTTGCCCCGATGACAGGGTCGAGCCGCGCTCGTTGACCTGGGTTTCGTAGCCCTTTTCCATCTGCATGATGAAGTCGTGTGCAAAGACGGTCTTCGCGGCCGCGATCACCTCTTCGTCGGTGGCGTCCAGCCTGCCGTAGCGGATGTTCTCCATGATGGTGCCGGAGAAAATGAAGCTGTCCTGCATCATGACGGACATCTGCTTTCTGAGCGACAGAAGCTTTACGTCCCGCACGTCCTGCCCGTCGATCCTGACCGCGCCGTCCGTCACGTCGTAAAAGCGGCTGATCAGGTTCACGACCGTGCTCTTGCCCGCGCCCGTTGGGCCGACCAGCGCGATCGTCTGTCCGGGCCTGACGTCGAAGCAGACGTCTTTGAGCACCGTCTTTTCCTTATTGTAGCCGAAGGTCACGTGGTCGAAGGTCACGCGGCCTTGTATCGGTTTCATGTCCGGCGCACCGGGCTTGTCCTGTATTTCGCTGGGCGTGTCCATGATCTCGAAAATGCGCTCCATGGACGCAGCGGCCGTCAGTATGGAATTGTAAAAGTCGCTTAGGATGTTGAGCGGCTCCCAGAATTTGCCAAGATACCACAGTATCAGCAAAAGGTTCGCCAGCGACAGCGCGTCCGCGCGCATGAACTTAACGCCGAAAATGTACACGAGCACCGTGCCGATGCTGCCTGCGATCTCTATGATCGGGAAAAACGCGGAGCCCACACCCACGGCACGCATCCAGCTTTTGCGCACGTCCTTGCTGACGTTTTTGAAGGTGTCGGAGTTTTCGTCCTCGCGCACGAATTCCTGCGTGACGCGCATGCCGCTGAGCGTCTCGTGGAGGTAGCCGTTGAGCGTACTGTTCTTGATCGACTGCACCTGCCAGCGATGGCGGATGACGCGCTTGAGCTTGAAGATCGCAAAGGCCAGAAACGGCAGTATGCAAAGCGCGATCAGCGTAAGCCTTAAATCCACCACCAGCATGATGACCAGCAAAAGCACCAGCGTAAGACACTCCACGATCACGTTGATGATGCCGTTTGAGAACAGGTCGTTTAAGGAGTTTACGTCGTTGATGACCCTGACCAGCAGTTTTCCGGCGCTGCGGGTGTCGAAGAACGAAAAGCTCATGCCCTGAATGTGCTTGAACAGGTCCTCGCGCAATTGGCTTATGCCTTTGCGGCCCGCCGAGTCCATCCAGCGGATGCGCTGCCGGATGCAGATCATGCCCGTAAGCGCCAGCACCACCATGCCGCCCAGCAGCCAGGGGACGTTTTTATAGTTGTCCTGAGAGAGCTGTCCCACGGCGCGGCTCATGAGGTAGGTGTTGCCAAGGCCGCAGACCGTGCCAATGGCCATCAGGATCACGGTAAGGATGATGTTTCGCTTGTAGGGCTTGAGATAGGCAAGCACCCGGAGGAACTGACTTTTATTGAACGGTCTTTCGACGACTTCGTCGTCGAGCTGTCTTATTACGGTCGCCACGTTCTCACCTCCCTCAAACCTTTACCGCGCTGGACATCTGGTCGCGCACCATACCCGCGTAGATGCCGTCCAGGTCCATGAGCTCCCTGTGCCTTCCGCGCTCGGCGATCTCGCCGTTTTTCAGCACGATGATCTGATCGGCGTTCTTGACCGAGGAGATGCGGTGGGCGATGATGAAGGTCGTGCGCCCGGAAAGCACCTGCTTTAGCTCCTGCTGTATTTCGTATTCGGTCTCCATGTCCACGGCGGAGGTGGAGTCGTCGAGCACGAGGATCGACGGCGAGATCAAAACGGCGCGGGCGATGCCCGTCCTTTGTTTCTGTCCGCCGCTTAAGCCCATTCCCCTCTCGCCCACGACCGTTTCGTAGCCCTGCGGGCAGTGCTCTATGAACTCATCGGCCATGGCGACGTGCGCGCTGCGCTTTACGCGGTCCATGTCCGCGCCGGGCTTGCCGTAGCGGATGTTGTCCGCGATGGTATCGGAAAACAGGAAGTTGTCCTGCTGAACGAAGCCGATGTGCTTTCTCAAGGGCTTGAGCTTTTGGCGGCGCACGTCGATGCCGTCGACCAGTATACTGCCCTTCTGTATATCGTAGAACCGGCCCAGGAGCGTGATCAGCGTGCTCTTGCCCGAGCCGGTCGCGCCCATGACGGCTATGGTCTGCCCGGGCTTTGCCTCAAGGCAGATGTCCTTTAATACGATGTGGTCGCCGTAGGAGAACGTAACGTGGTCGAACACCACGTGGCCTTCGAACTTTTCGGGGCTGACCGCGTCCTGCGGCTCGCGGATCGTGGAGCCCAGATCGGTGTAGTAAAACACCTTTTCCGCGCTGGTCACGGCCTGCGCGGTCGCGTTTATGATGTTGGCGAGCTGGCGCATGGGGTTGGTGAGCATCCAGATATAGCCGGTCACGCCGACCAGTTCGCCGATGTTCATGTGGCCGAGGTACACCATCAGCGCGCCGCCGGCCAAGGTGATGGGCGTGCACAGCTGGCTCAGCAGATCCATGAAGGGCATGTAGTTGCTCCAGATGAAGCTGGCCTTCAGGTTCTTTTTGAGCAGCTCGCGGTTGTCCTTTTCGAACCTTTGCTGCTCGTAGTCCTCCCGCGCGAACGCCTTGACCACGTGCATGCCCGCAAGGTCTTCCTGCGTGCGGGTGTTGAGGACGGCGTTTTGCTCGCGCACGTCGCGGAACACCGGGCGGATCAGGCGGTTGAAGCGCATGGCCGTAAGCGCGATGATCGGCCCCATGATCAGTACCATCAGCGTGACCTGCCAGCTCATGAACATCATGAACACGAAGGAGCCCACGAAGCAGACGCTGTTGGTGAAGATGGAAAAGGTGGTGTTGCAGAGAAAGTTTCTTACGTTGTTCATGTCGCCGGTCATTCGGCTCATGATCTCGCCCACACGGTTTTTGTCGTAAAACTCCCAGGGCATTTCCTGCAGATGGTCGTACAGGCCCGTGCGGATGTCGTAATTGATCTGCTGCGAGACTTTCTGAAACGTCATCGCGCGCGTGTAGCCTGCCGCGCTTCTCAAAACAGTCAGCGCGAGGATGGCGATACACAGGGGCGTCAGGATGTCGTATTTGCCGTCGGTGATGACGTCGTTGACCACGGTGGCGGTCAGGCGCGGCACAATCAGACGGGTCACGATCGCGATGAGCTCAAGCGTGAGCGCCATATAGATCAAGCGCCTGTAGGGCTTGAACAGGCCGAGAATGCGGAACATGGTACTGTGCATAAAACATTTACCCCGAGCCTTCGGATTGTGTGTATAATTATACGAAGTATTTGTGTAGAAACAAGGTTTTTTTGGCTATGTTTGTATTTCCGCGCGTTAATAAGCTGTTGACGCGACGACCCGTTGCGTTTTCGGGTGAAGTGTGCTATACTTAGCACGGCGCGGGACGCGCGGAGCCTTCCGCGCGCGGGCAGGCGCAAACGGCGCGCTGCCTTCACCGTCCCGGCGAAAGGAGCTGCCTTTTATTATGAAGCTTTCACGGAAAATTACGGCGCTGTGCCTTTGCCTGATCATTGCGGCGGGCGCTTTTTATGCGGGCGCCGAAAGTGCACAGGACGATATCGTCGTCGTCTCCCTGGGCGATTCGTACGCCTCCGGCGAAGGGATCGAGCCGTTCTACGGTTCGGACAAGCCCATGGGCGAAAAGATGTACGACCCCGACTGGCTGGGGCACCGCTCCGAGAACAGCTGGTCGGGCATGCTCGAAGTTCCCGGCCTCGACGGCCCGCTCAGCCTCCACCGCGGCATTTACGTAAAAAACAGTGACGGCACGTTCACGCAGACGCTCGAGGGCAACTGGTTCTTCGTAGCCGCGACGGGCGCGGAGACCGTTCACCTGTTTCAGCCCAAGACCGTGCACGTCTCCAAAAAGGAAAACGGCAAAACCTACAAGGGAGACGCGACCATCCCGCCGCAGCTGGAAGTTTTCGAAGCGCTCAGGCAGGACGGGCGGCAGGCGGACTACGTGACGGTCACCTTCGGCGGCAACGACATCGGTTTCGTGAGCATCATCATCAACATGATCGCCGGCGGGCCCGTGGCTTCCTCCCTAACGGGGAAGCTGAGCGAATACGTCCAGTTCAAGTCGCTCAAGGACGCGACGGACGACATCTGGGACAAATTCTACGCCGAGGGCGGCTACAGGGAAAGGCTGCTGAATGCCTACCGCAGCATCTGTGAAGCGGCCGGCCCGCAGGCGAAGGTCATCATCGCGGGCTACCCGGTGTTTTTGAGCAAGTCGTCGAGCAGCTTCCTGTTCGCGGATGACGACATCGACCTGCTCAAGGAGTCCACGCATCGCTTCAACGCGGAGCTCGAAAGCATCGCGGAGGAGCTTACGGGCGAGGGCTATAAAGTTTATTTCGTAAGCGTCGAGGAAGCCTTTGAGGGCAAGGGCGCCTACAGCGGAAGGGCCGACGAGATGATCAACCGCATACAATTCGGCGCGAGCGAACAGGACCCCGAGCGCTTCGGCCTGGTGAGCATGTACTCGCTGCACCCGAACCTTCTGGGCGCAAAAGCCTACGCCGAGTGCGTGCAGCGCAAGATCGACGAGATCGCCGAAGGAACGGAAAACTGACGCGAAACGGCCTGTTTTCGGGCGCCGCGGAACGAAGACCACGGCGCCCGATTACGTTTGTTTGACGTTTGTGACTGTAAATATTTCAAAATTATAAAAAATCTTTGTTCCAAATATTGACTAATCTTGCAGTTTGATTTATAATAGCATTGAATAATGTACACATATCGAAAGCACAGGCTTTGAATGTGGAGGGAGTATTATGACAAGAATCTTATTTGACGCCCTGAGCGGCGCTGCTTTTGAGCCTTATCGCTTTTCGGCGTTTGACGGGGACGAATTCGGTTCCTCCTCCGACGGCGATTACGACGGATATCTGGACGAGGATTCCGACGCCGAAGAGTTTGAGGAAGACGAGTACGCCGACGGCGAATATGACGAAAACGAATATGACGACGCCGAATATGAGGACGAGGGCGATAATCCCGAGGACGAGTACGACGACGCCGAGGGCGAATACGAAGACGCCGGAGAGTACGACGACGGCGAGGAATACGAAGACGGCGAATCGTACGACGAAAACGGCGAGTATGACGATTATGACGAAAACGCCGAATACGACGACGCCGGGGAGTACGAGGACGGCGAAGAGTACGGCGAGGAAGAGGAATACGGCGACGAGGATCAGGATTACGACGAGGATCTCGGCTACGATCCCGCCGTGTTCGAGCGTCTGAACGGCGAAGACGGCGAGTACGAGGAAGACGAATATTCGGACGAGGACGCCGCTTCTTACGCCGAAGGAGCCTACGCGGAAGACGGGCAGGATCAGGAAGCCTATCCCCAGGACGAATTCGACGAGAGCAAGGGCAGCTTTATGGACAAGGTCAGGGGCCTTACCACAAAGCAGAAATGGATCGCCGGCGGCATCGTCGGCGCGTGCCTGCTGACGATTCTGATCATCATCCTCGCAAGTGGCGGCGGAGAGAACGACGTCACCAGCCAAAACACCGCCGTCAATCCCTTCCAGAGTGCGAGCACTCTCCCCTCCGGAACCGACTTCTCCTTTACGGACGACATTCTCGAGCCCACGCAGCCCTCTGATACCGGAAGCGACGTGCAGCCCTCCGTCAGCCCCACCACGCACCCCGGCGGAACGACCGGCACGGAGACCGGCACTGCGGCCGACGGCACGCTCAACGCGTCCGACATCGTATGGTCGACCACCGCGAACATCTACTATCACACGATCCCCGACTGCGGCGGCATGCAGGGCGCGACCAGCATGACGCTGGAGGCGGCGTTGCTGCGCAGCAAGAAAGCCTGCCCCGAGTGCGCGGGCGGCCTGAACACCTTCGCCGACAGCACGACCCCGACGAAGTACTACGCAACGACCAAGGGCACCTGGTATCACACCGATCCCAACTGTCAGAAGATGACGGGCGCGACCGAAGTGACCGAGGCCGCCGCGCTGGCCGCGGGCAAGACCGCCTGCCCCGTGTGCATCGGCTATTACGGAACGCTCAACGGCAACTGGTACCACAACGTGAGCAACTGCCAGGGCATGCAAAACGCGATCACCAAGACCAAGGCTGAGTGGGAGGCGCTGGGCAAGACTGCCTGCCCGACGTGTCTTAGCGGCAGCAACGCGCCCAAGACGAGCGGTCAGCCGACCGAAACGCAGGTATTCTGCACCGGCGGCGGCAGCTATTTCCACGTCAAGAACGACTGTTCCGGCATGAAGGGCGCCACGCAGATGGGCATTTCCAAAGCGGTCAACGCAGGCAAGAAGGCCTGTCCGCGCTGCATAAGCCCGTCGCAGGTGTACGTGTTCTCCACCGAGGGCGGAAAATACTACCACACCAAAAACAACTGTTCCGGCATGGCCGGCGCCAAATACACGACCGCAAAGACCGCCATCAGTGCGGGCAAGACGCCCTGCCCCAAGTGCAACGCCAAGAACCTGTCGAGCTCTTCCGCTTCGACCTCCGGTGACGGCAGCGCGACGGTAGCGGCAAACACCGCGGCGAAGACGAGCGCGGCCGCGCTCGGCGGCAAAGTCACCGCCGACACCGCCACCTACGTCTACGCGACGAAGGGCGGCACCTACTACCACACCAAGAGCAACTGCTCCGGCATGAAGGGCGCAACGCGCGTCACCTACGCGCAGGCAGTCAGCGCGGGCAAAAAGGCCTGCCCCAACTGCGTGTCGGCTTCGTCGGTTAAGGTATTCGCGACGGCGGGCGGCAAATACTATCACACCAAGAGCAACTGCTCCGGCATGTCCGGCGCGGTGGAAGTGACCATCTCCAGGGCGCTCAGCGCCGGCAAGACCGCCTGCCCCACCTGCGCAAAGGCGCTTGGCAGCGCGACCTCCACGAAATCCTCCTCGGCCGCCGCGGACGCCAAGGACGGCAAAGCCACGGCATCTCCCACCGTGAAGCCCACCGACAGCACGAAGGCCAGCGGCAACACCCTCGTGTACATCACGGTGCCTTCGGAAAAGGGCAGCTACTACCACAAGGCCGCGAAGTGCTCCGCGCAGAACTTTTCCAACGGTACGAACGTGACCCTGGAGTTCGCGCTGGATCGCGGCTATAAGCCCTGCCCCAGCTGCAATCCTCCATCCAAGGTCTCGACCTGAGAAGGTTTAAGAGGATACGAGGCCGCGGACGGCGTAAAACCGTCCGCGGCTGATTTATATGGAGAGATATTCCGCTGTGAGATGATCCGGAAAGCAAATGACGGTGCGGCGCAATAAGACCTCATCCGTCCCGGCTTTGCCGGGCCACCTTCCCCAGAGGGGAAGGCTTTTGGCGCGGGGCTTAGCGCGGTTTCCTGCGTATACGCCTCGACTATGGCGCAGATTGCCGCCGCTACGGTGTACGGCGTGTTTCTTCTCCGTAGCGGCGGCGTCTACGCCGCCATAAGGACTGCGGATACGAAACAATGTACTGCAAGCGCTATTACCTGCGTATTCGCTTCGCTTATGGCGGCAGATTGCCGCCGCTACGGTGTACAGCCTGTTTCTTCTCCGTGGCGGCGGCGTCTACGCCGCCATAAACACTGCGTATACGAAACAATGTACTGCAAGCGCAATTACACACTTATTCGTTTCGCCCATGGCGGCAGATTGCCGCCGCTGCGGAAAGCAAAGCATCTTTATATCTCCGCAGCGGCGTCTGCTGCGCGCTTTCTGCGGGCTTACTCCGCTTCTTTCTCCTCCGGCGCGACGTCGGCCTTCAGGGTGTCTACCCTGTGGGGCTCGGCTTCGAGCACGGTCATGGTGATGCGGTCGTAGGTAAAGCTGTCGCCGGGTTGCGGGAATTTGTCCAGCATTTCGGTGGCCCAGCCGCCAACGGTCGTGTAGTGCGTCGTAAAATCGGCCGGCGGCGTGTAATCGATCGCGCTGAAGAAGTCGTAAATGTTCATCGAGCCGTTGATCTGGTGGGAATTCGCGCCGACCTCTACGATCTCCTCCTCCACGTCGTCGCGCTCGTCGAAGATCTCGCCCACGATCTCCTCCATGATGTCCTCCATCGTGAGGATGCCCATGGTGCCGCCGAACTCGTCCACGACCACCGCCATCTGCAGGCGGTTTTTGCGGAATTCGCGTATGATGGACGAGACCATGCGCGTCTTGTGCACGAACAGCACATTGACCAGCATGTCGCGTATCGGCGTGTCTTCGCCCTGCATGCGCTTTTTCATGAAGGTCTTTGTGGGCAGAACGCCTATAATGTTGTCGATCGTGCCCTCGTAGACCGGAAGGCGGCTGTGGCGCAGCATTTTGTTGGAGAGCTCTTCGACGTTCTGATTTACGTCGATGGCCACGATGTCCACGCGCGGGGTCATGACCTCCATGGCCATGGTGTCGCTGAACTCGATGGCGTTGTTGATCATTTCGCCCTCTTCCTCGGTGAATACGCCCTGCTCCTCGGCGTCCTCGAGAACGATGCGCAGTTCGTCCGTGGTCGTCTGGGGCTTTTGCTCCTTGGGCGTCCAGATGGGCGAAAGCTTGTTGACCAGCTTTTCCACGCCCGTGACGAGGGGCTTGAAAAAGCCCATGACTGCCTTAAGCGGCGAGGAAAAGCGGCGCGACAGGACGTCCGGCCGGTCGGCGGCAATGATCTTGGGCATGGTCTCGCCGAAGACGATCAGAAGCAGCGTCGTGATGACCGTGGCGATAAACTCGCCGCGCCTTAAGTCGAGCAAGCGCACGAAGAACACCGTGGCGGCCGAGGACGCGGCGATGTTGGTCAGGTTGTTGCTTACAAGGATGGTACTCAGCGACCGGGTATAATTGTCCTGAATGTATTTCGCGTTCCGGGCGCGCCTGTCGCCGTTTTCGGCGTCCTTTTCGATGCGCTTTTTGTTGGCTCTTGCGAAGGTGATCTCGCAGCTTGAGAAAAACGCGCTCAGGGCGATCAGAAGCGCATAGAGCAAAAGCACGAGTATTTCGATGAGCGTCTTAGGCATTTTCGCTCACCTCCTGCTCGTCCTCGTCGTAGATCTCTCCGGCGATCTCCTCGAGGATGTCCTCCATCGTGACGATGCCGAGGGTCTTGCCGCTTTCGCTGACCACGGCCAGGTGCGTGCGCCTGCCGCTCATGCCCTCGAAGACCTTGCTCACGGGAATGTCCGATCGGATGAAGTACGGGCGGGTCATGATGTCCGCTACGTCGATGAAGGTGCCGGCGTTCAGGCGGTAGAGGGCCTTGTTTGCGGACAGCACGCCCACGATGTCGTCGACGCTGCCGTCGGTGACCGGTATGCGGGAAAACTTTACGTCGATGAGCAGCTTTTTCAGGTCCTCGGCGCTTATGTCTTTGGGAACGCATACCACCTGATCGACGGGCGTCATGATCTCTCCGGCGAGGATGTCTCCGAAATGGATCGTGGACTTGATGATCTCTTTCTCGTCCGGCTCGATCAGTCCTTCGTCCTCGACGTTTTCGACCAGTTCCTCGAATTCGTCCTCGGTCACGTCCGGCAGCGCCTGCTTTTTCGGCAAAAGCTTTTTGGCGCTCTCGCCGATAAAGGTAAACAGCGCGCTCAGCGGCGAAAGCACGACCCTGAAAAAGCTGATCGGATAGGCGGCCAGCAGTGCCCAGCCGTCCGCGTTCACCTTGGCGATGTTTTTGGGGATCGTCTCGGAAAACAGAAACACCAAAAGTGTACTTGCGACGGTGGCGATCACGGAGCCCAGGTCGCTGTCGAGCATGGTGACCACCGCGACGGTCGCGATCGCCGACACGGAGATGTAGATGATGTTTATGACGATGAGCAGTGTAACGATCGTGCGGTCAAAGTCGTCCAGCAGCTTTGCAAGCCGCTTTGCGCGCTTTTTGCCGTTTTCGGCCAGCGCGCGGATGCGCGCCTCGTTACAGAAGGAGAACGCCGTTTCGCTGCCCGCGAAAAAGCCGGCGCAGGGGATAAGACACAGTATCAGCAGAATACTTCGGGGGATATCGTCCATGGAGTAGGGGTTTCACTGCCTTTCATTGATAGATGGAGATATTATGCCATAAGTTTAATTGTTTTGCAATAGAAATTTATAAATTTACAGCAAAACATTTTATCCGTGCCGGAACGACACCCTTCGGCTACGCACAATAATAATTTGACAAGTATAGAAAAAAAAGGTACAATATAGATTGGTATAATGTGGAGGTGTTTTTACGGACAGGATCATATTGGCGGTGGACGCGCAGGGCGGCGACAACGCGCCCGGCTGCGTCGTCGAGGGTATCAAGCAGTTCCTGGGCGATTTCAAGGACAGCGAAGTGCTTTTGTTCGGCCATGAAGACAGGCTCAGGCCGCTTTTGGACATGCCGGACGGGGTGAAGGCGCACGTCACGCTGATAAACGCGCCCGAAGAGATCACCATGCACGACGAGCCAATGATGGCGGTCCGCAGAAAGCAGGATTCGTCGCTGGTGATGGGCCTTAAGGCCGTAAGCGACGGCCGTGCACAGGCCTTCGTGTCCGCGGGCTCGACGGGCGCCATGTTCATCGGCGCCATGGTCACGCTCAAAATGCTAAGGGGCATTTCGCGCCCCGCGATCGGCGCGATCTTCCCGGGCCTGAACAAGCCCTTCCTGCTGATGGACTGCGGCGCGAACGCGGACTGTCAGGCGGATTACCTGCGCCAGTTCGGTCTGATGGGCAACACGTACATGCAAAAGGTGCTGGGCGTGAGCGAGCCCAAAGTCGCGCTGGTCAACATCGGCGCGGAAGAAGAAAAGGGCAGCAAGCTCTACAAGGAAGCCCATCAGCTGATGAAGGCACAGAGCGATTACCGCTTCATCGGCAACGTGGAATCGCGCGAGCTCATGCAGGGCGAGCACGACGTGATCGTGTGCGACGGCTTTACCGGAAACATCATACTGAAGTACGCCGAGGGCCTCGTAAAGTCCCTGTTCAAGGTGATCAAGGGCGAGGTAATGCAGTCCCTGCGCGGAAAGCTGGGCGGGCTGATGCTCAAGCCCACCTTTACCAAAGTCAAAGACAGCATGAATTCCGACCGCTACGGCGGCGCGCCCCTGCTGGGCGTAAACGGCGCGGTCGTCAAGGCGCACGGCTCCTCCAACGGCTACGCATTTGCAAAGGCGCTGGAGCAAGCCCGCCTCATGGTAGTTTCCGACGTGACGGGCACCCTCAGGCGCGGTCTGGAAGAAAAAGCGTAAAAAGACATATTTCAGCAGACAGCTGTAATATCATAAAACATACTTAATCGGAGGTTTTGATATGGATTACAATACGGTTTTCAATAAGGTTTCCGAACTCATTCTGGCGCAGCTGCCCATCAGCGCGGATCAGATCAAGCCCGAGAGCCGCCTGGTGGAGGACCTGGGCGCGGACAGCGCGAACATCATGATCCTCATCTGCGACATCGAAAACGAATTTGACGTGCAGGTGGACAACGACATGCTGGCCAAGGTCTCGACGGTAGACGACATCGTAAAGTATCTTTTGAAATGAGCCCTGTCGAAGCCAAAATCGGCTACGAATTCAGGCAAAAAAAGCTGCTGACGCAGGCGCTGACGCATCCCTCCTACGGCGGGGACCATCACGTGCCGGACTATCAGCGGCTGGAATTTCTGGGCGACGCGGTGCTGGAACTGTACATCAGCGACCGGCTGTACCGCGCCTATCCCCTGTTGGGCGAGGGCAAGCTTACGCGCATGCGGGCTGACCTCGTCCGGGAAAGTATGCTTTCAAAGGCGCTCGAAGACCTGGACATAAGCAAATACATCTACCTCTCCGTCGGCGAGGACAGGGGCGGCGGGCGCGAAAAGCCCTCGATCCTGTGCGACGTGCTGGAGGCCGTCATCGGCGCGATCTATCTGGACGGCGGCTCCAAATGCGCGGCCGCGTTCATACAGCGCGCGCTGGGCGACGCGCTCAAACAGGACACCTCGCGGGAGGACCATCTGGACTATAAAAGCAGACTTCAGTCTGTTTTACAGTCACAGGGGAACATGCCCGTCTACGAGCTGACGGCGCGCGAAGGCCCCGACCACGCGCCCGTGTTCAGCTACCGCGTGAGCGCGGACGGAACGGAGCTGGGAACAGGCAGCGGCGCGTCCAAGCAGCAGGCGCAACTGAACGCCGCCGAGGACGCGCTCAAGCGCCTCGCGGCGCAAAGCGGCGGCTGAATGGCCGCGCGCGTTATTTTGCATTTTATTTGATTGATCAGGAGTTAGGGTACGATTGCGACTTAAACGGCTTTACATACACGGCTTCAAGAGCTTTGCAGACCGGGTGGAGATCACCTTCGAGCACGGCATAACCGGCGTCGTCGGGCCCAACGGCTGCGGAAAGAGCAACATCGCCGACGCAATCCGCTGGGTGCTGGGCGAGCAGAGCGCAAAGCAGCTTCGCGGCAGCAAGATGGAGGACGTGATCTTCAACGGCACCGACAAGCGCCGCCGTTCGGGCTACTGTGAAGTGACGCTCACCTTCGACAACGAGGACCGCGCGCTCAACCTCGACTACAGCGAGGTGGCGGTCACGCGCCGCGCCTACAGGACGGGCGAGGGCGAATACCTGCTCAACAGCCAGCCCTGCAGGCTCAAGGACATCGTGGACCTTTTCCGGGACACCGGCACGGGCCGCGACGGCTATTCCATCATCGGCCAGGGGCGCGTGGACGAAATCCTGAGCCAGAAAAACGAGGAACGCCGCCAGGTGTTTGAAGAGGCGGCGGGCATCGTGAAATACAAGACCCGAAAGACCGAGGCGGAAAAGCGCCTCGAAAACACGAGCCAGAACCTGGACCGCGTAAACGACCTTGTAGAGAGTCTGGAGGAGCGCATAGAGCCCCTTCGGCTGCAAAGCGAGGACGCGCGCAAGTATCTCGCGCTGCGGGACGAACTGAAGGATCTGGAGCTCAACGCCTTCTGCGTGCGCAGCCAAAGATACACGGAGCGCATACAGGAGCTGGACGAAAGTCTCGGCAGTCTTTCGCAGGACACGGGTGCAAACGAGGAAGCCCGCGCAAATCTTTCACAGGAGCGCGAGATTAGTCAGGCCGAGCTCGAAAAGGGCGAAAGAGAGAGCGCCTCGCTGCGGGAGGAGCTGCAGGAGCTGATCCGCGAAGTGGAGGCCGCCGAGGGCAGCGCGGGCGTGCTGCGCGAAAGGCTGAGCAGTTATCAGAAGGAAAGAGCCCGCCTGCAGGCCGAAAAGGAGACCGCCTCGCAGGGCGAGCAGGGCTTGAGTAAGCGCATTGAAGATCTGCAGGCGGCGCTGAGCGAATTCGAAGCCAAGACGAAACGTGAGGCCGAAGCGCTCAAAGCGCGTGAGGAAGAGCTGAGCAAGGCGGAAGAAAACCTTACGGAGCTCGAGCAAAGCGCAGAAGACGCCAAGGAAGCCGTCATCAGCGCGATGAACGCGCTGGGCGACGCAAGGAGCGAGCAGGCGAGGCTGACAGCCCTGACCCAGGCGATCGAAACGCAGATACGCAGTCTGGATCAGTCCCTGCAAAAGAGTGAGGAACAGACCGAAAACCTGTCCAAACTGCTCGAAAGCGCCCAGGATCAATTGGACGAGGAAACGAAGCGCCTGAACGATCTGAGCGGCGACGCAATGCGCTTGAACGAGGAAACGAAGCGCGCAGGCGAGGAATTCGAGCGCATGCGCGGCGACGCCAACGAGCTATTGTCGCAAAGGCAGGAGCTCAGCAGCCGCGCAAAACTCTTAAATGAAATGCAGCGCGATTACGAGGGTTACAATCTCTCCGTAAAGCAGGTGCTCAAGGAAGCTTCCCGCCTCGGCATGGCGAGCGTGCACGGCGTGGTGGCCAACGTCATCCATGCGGACGCGCGCATCGAAAAGGCAGTGGAGACCGCGCTGGGCGCGGCGCTTCAGGACGTCATCGTGGACACCGAGGAAGACGCCAAGGAGCTGATCGACTTTCTCAAGCGCAACCGCTTCGGCCGGGCGACATTTCTGCCCATCAGCGCCGTGCGCGGGAGGACGCTGGACATGAACGAGCGCCGGGTGCTTTCGATGCCCGGCTGCGTCGGCGTCGCAAGCGAGATGGTGACCTTCGACGCAAAATACCGCGGCATCGCCGAAAACCTGCTGGGCAGGACGGTGATCGCCGAAAACCTTACGCTGGGTATCCCCATCCACAGGGCGGGCCGGCAGAGCTTCCGCCTGGTGACGCTGGACGGCGACGTGATGAACGTGGGCGGCTCCATGACCGGCGGCAGCACCGTCAGCCGCATGACCAGCCTTCTGTCCCGCGAAAGGGAAATCAAGGAAACCGGCGAAAAGCTCGAGCAGATGAACGCACGCCTCAGGCAGTACGAAAGCGATCTGAAGCAGCTTTCCGAAAAACGCGCGTCTCTCAAAGCTTCGAGGCAGGAGGCCTTCGACGAATTCCATCAGCAGCAGATCGCACTGACCCGCGCGCAGGCGCACCTGACGCAGGCGCAGGAGGATTGGGACAGGCAGCTGGAAAGCGTGAAGGAACTCGAAAACGAAAAAGAGAATTTAAGGCAGCAGCTGGACGAGATCGCAAAGACCGAACAGGAGCTGCAAAACCAAAAGCAGCTCAGCCAGGAATCCAGCGACCGGCTGCGCAGCGAGGCCGCGCGTCTGCAGGGCGAGCTCAACCGCCTGCGCCCCGCGGTGAACGCGCTGCGGGAGCAGGTCACGGGCGAGCGCATCGCCTACGGCGCCTCCGAAAAGGATCTGGAGCTGCGCACGGCGGAGCTGAACCGCCTCGTCAATCAAAAGGGCGACACGCGCAGGATGCTGGCCGAGGCCGAGGAGAACTTAAAAAAGCTGTCCCTGAGCGAACAGGCGGACGCGGAGAGGCTGCACAGCGAAGAAGCGGCCCTCGGCATCGCGCGGAAATCCCTGACCGACACGCGCGCGCGCTTCGAAGACGCGGACAAGGCGCGCCTTGGCGCGCAGGACAAGCTGCGCGGCCTGAACGAAAAAATCGAAAGTCTGACCCGCGAGGCCGAGGAGCTAAACGAGCGCGCCCACAGGATCGAACTGCTCAGGCAGCGCATAGAGGGCGACCTGACCAACCTGACCAACCGCATCTGGGAGGACTATCAATTGACCCTCGAGGGCGCGGGCGAATTCCGCAGGGACGACTTCAAGCTCTCCGAGGGCGAAAAGCGCATCAACGCGATCAAGACCGAGATCAAGGCGCTGGGCAGCGTGAACGTGAGCGCAATGGACGAATACCGCGAGGTGACGGAGCGCTACGAGGAGCTCAGCAGCCAAAGGGACGATCTGATGCGCGCAAGGGAAGACCTTATGGGCATCATAAGCGAGCTCGGCGGCAAGATGGAAAAGCAGTTTACGGAAAAGCTTGCCCTGCTGGACACGTATTTCGGCGAAACCTTCACCGCGCTCTTCGGCGGCGGGCAGGCAAAGATCAGCCTGGAGGACCCGGACAACGCTTTGACAAGCGGCATAGAGATCGCCGCGCAGCCACCGGGCAAGAAGCTGCAATTGCTCTCCCTGCTCAGCGGCGGCGAAAGGGCGCTCACCGCCATCGCGATACTGTTTGCGATGCTCAAACTGAAGCCCACGCCGTTTTGCATGCTGGACGAGATCGAGGCCGCGCTGGACGACGCGAACATAGACAACTTCGCCGAATATTTAAAGAGCTATTCCGACAACACGCAGTTCGTGGTCGTCACCCACAGAAAGGGCACGATGGCGGCCTGCGACGCGCTCTACGGCGTCGCGATGGAGGAAAAGGGCGTATCCAAGCTGATGAGCGTGAAACTGGCCGAGGCGGTGTGACAGAGAAACGCGCCCTTTTCGGGGCGGCACGATACACATGAAGGAGCAAACGCGATGGGACTTTTCAGCAAGATCATAAACGGCCTTAGCCGCACGCGCGGCAAGGTCGGCGCACAGATGAACGAACTGGTGGAGAACGCCAAGGAACTGGACGAGGACTTTTTTGAGGAGCTGACCGACATCCTCGTGATGAGCGACGTGGGCGGCAAGCTTTCCTCGCAGCTCGTTGACGAACTGAAGCGCAGGGTACAGTCGGAGAACATAAAGGACCCCGCAAAGGCCAAGGAGCTGCTCAAGGATATACTGGTCAGGGAAATGATCGCGCCGCCCATGGTGCTCAACGACCCCTCCGTCATCTTCGTCATCGGCGTAAACGGCGTGGGCAAGACGACCTCCATCGGCAAGCTGGCGAGCCGCTTAAAGACCGTCGGCCGCCGCGTCGTCATCGTGGCCGGCGACACGTTCCGCGCGGCCGCCGCCGAGCAGCTGACCGTCTGGGCAGACAGGGCCGAGGTGCCCATCGTCAAACGCCAGGAAGGCGCCGACCCCGCCAGCGTCGTCTACGACGGCATTCAGGCCGCCAAGGCGCGCCACGCGGACATCATGCTGGTGGACACGGCGGGCAGGCTCCACAACAAGACGCACCTGATGGAGGAGCTCAAAAAGATGGCGCGCATCGTGGAAAGGGAGTTCCCCGAGGCCGAGATGCACGCGCTGCTGGTACTGGACGCGACCACCGGCCAAAACGGCTTAAATCAGGCGCAGGTCTTCATGGACGTTACGAAGCTCGACGGCATCGTTCTTACCAAGCTCGACGGCACGGCCAAGGGCGGCATCGCCCTTGCGATCCGGCACGAGCTGAACCTGCCCGTGCGCTACATAGGCGTGGGCGAAGGCCTGGACGACATGCAGCCCTTCGAGGCGCACGAATTCATCGACGCGATCTTCGGCTGACGCGCACAAGGGCGGCGCAGTACAAACCGAACACTGCCCCGCGAGGGGAAAACAAAAGCATATAATAGAAAGCGAGGAGGATTTTCAAATGAAACTCAGCGTATTTGCGGTATTGCTTCAGGACAGACCTTTCGACAAGGCGTGCGAGTACCTCGCCTCTTTGGGCGTGCAGGCCGTAGAGATCGGCTGCGGCGGCTTCCCGGGCAAGGCGCACTGCGATCCCAAAGATTTCCTGGCGCATCCCGAAAAGATCGATCAGATGAAGGCGACGCTCGAAAAGTATCACCTCGAGATCGCGGCGCTCTCCACGCACGGCAACCCCGTACACCCGGACAAGGAAGTTGCCCGCATGTACCACGAGGACTTTGAAAACGCGGTGCTCCTGGCTGAAAAGCTGGGCATCGAGACCGTGGTCACCTTCTCCGGCTGCCCCGGCGGCAGCGCCGAGGACAAGACGCCCAACTGGGTGACCTGCCCCTGGCCGGACGACTTTACGAACATCCTCGACTACCAGTGGAATCAGGTGCTGATCCCCTACTGGAAGAAGGAAGTCGAATTCGTAAAGGCGCACGGTGTCAAGAAGGTCGCCTTTGAAATGCACCCGGGCTTTTGCGTATACAATCCCGAGACGCTGCTCAAGCTCAGAAACGCGGTCGGCCCCGTCATCGGCGCGAACTTCGACCCCAGCCACCTGTTCTGGCAGGGCATCGATCCCGTGGCGGCGATACGGTATCTGGGCGACGCGATCTACTACTTCCACGCCAAGGACACGAAGATCGACGCGATCAACACCGCCAAGAACGGCGTGCTGGACACCAAGCATTACGGCGACGAGATCAACCGCGCCTGGATCTTCCGCTCGGTCGGCTACGGCCACGACGCCTCCGTCTGGAAGGACATGATGAGCGCGCTCAGGATGGTCGGCTACGACGGAATGATCTCCATCGAGCACGAGGACAGTCTGATGAGCGTACCCGAAGGACTCAAAAAGGCCATCGACATGCTGAAGGCCACGATGATGTTTGAGTCCACGGGCGGAATGTGGTGGGCCTGATGGCCGGCATTGACGCTCTCCTGTACAAAAAGCGCTTCGGCGGGGAGCTGACAAGAGAGGAAATCCATGAATTCGTCACGGGCGTGACCGAAAAGCGCTTCGCCGACTATCAGATCAGCGCAATGCTGATGGCCATCGCAATCAACGGCATGAGCGAAAGCGAGACCGTGGATCTGACCATGGAAATGGCCTCCTCCGGCGACATGCTCGATCTGTCCGGGATAAGCGGCGTGAAGGTGGACAAGCACTCGACGGGCGGCGTGGGCGACACGACGAGTCTGGTGCTTGCGCCCCTGGTCGCCTGCTGCGGCGTGAAGGTCGCAAAAATGAGTGGAAGGGGCCTTGGCTTTACGGGCGGAACGCTCGACAAGCTCGAGGCCATCCCCGGCTTTTCCGTGAGCATGGACACCGAACGCTTCATGCGCTCCGTGGACAGGATGGGGCTTGCGATCATCGGCCAGACCGCGTCGCTGGCGCCCTGCGACAAGGTGCTCTACGCGCTCAGGGACGTAACGGCGACAGTGGACGTGATGCCGCTGATCGTCTCCTCCATCCTGAGCAAAAAGATCGCCTCCGGCGCGGACGTGATCGTGCTGGACGTAAAGGTCGGAAGCGGCGCGATGATGAAGACCGTGGAGGACGCGCGGCGTTTGGCCAAGGCGATGGTCTCCATCGGCAGCCGCACCGGCAGGCGCTTTGCCGCGCTGCTGACCGACATGAACCAGCCCCTCGGCCGCTACGTCGGAAACGCGCTCGAGGTCGAAGAGGCACTGGACATACTGGCAGGCAGGACCGAAGGGGATCTCAAGCAGGTCGCGCTGCGCCTCGGCGCGCAGATGCTCAGGCTTTCCGGCGCGGTCGAAACCGCGGACGAAGGCGTACGGCTGCTCGAATCCAAGATCGCAAGCGGCGAAGGCCTCGCGAAATTTGCCGAAATGATCGAAAATCAGGGCGGAGATCCGAAAGTGGTCTACGACACCTCGCTGCTTCCGAAGGCCGAAAAGCGCCTCGAGCTTACGGCGGAAAGGGACGGCTTCCTTACCCATATCTCCACGAACCTGGTCGGCTACGCCGCAAAGGCGCTGGGCGCGGGCAGGGAGAGAAAGGAAGACGCGATCGACCCGGCCGTGGGCCTTATCATGAACAAGCGCCTCGGCGACAGGGTCCAAAAGGGCGAAAGCCTCGTGACGCTGCACACGGGCGCGATCAGCGACGTGGAAACCGCGAAAAAATACCTGACGGACGCGCTCACCGTTTCGGACGAAGCGGTCAATGCGCCGCCTCTGGTGTACGAGGAAATAGAATAAACGCGGGGCGTGCGTTCGTCCGCCTTTCCGGACAGGCGTACGCCCGGCGACAGCAGGCAGAAGACAGACATGCAAAGCACGGCAGAGAAGGCAGAAAGCAAGCATAAACCGACCGAAGTCTTTCATCGGTTTATGCTGCCGCTTTTGGGCTTTCTGATGGCGCCGGCGCTGCTCTATCTCGGACGGGTGGCCGCGCTGTACGTGCTTGCACGCCTGTTTTCCGCGATGAACTTAAGCGACGGCACCTATCGCCTCGCCCCCGCTTTCTGGCGCTTCCTTTGGGACAACGCGGACGGGCTTTCAAACTGCTTCGCGCTCTCCTTCGGCTGTCTCGTTCTTTTGATTCTGAGACGGCAAGGCGCCGGGCATAAAGCCTTCCGGCCGCTGTATCTCATGCTGCCGGCCGCGTCGCTGTTTGTGGGACTGAGCTGCGTGCATTTATTGAGGCAGCTCGGCGAGGTGCGCGTTCTCAGCCGCGTGAGCTTCGGAAACGCCGCCGAGTGGCTTTTATGGGCGCTTATCGGCTGCTTTCAGGCGCTGTGGATCCGCGGCGGGCTGATCGGAGAGATATGGCTTCCGTTGCCCGCGGCGCTTTTGTGCTCCGCCCTTGCGCAGGCGGGTGCGGCGTGGTACCTCTATGGCGGTTTTAACGTGCTGCTTATGCTGAACGCGCTTATGTGGGGCGTTCTGGCCGCGCTTTTGTACGTCCTGAACACAAGCCTCGTCCCCGAGATCTGCCTGTTTTTCGGCTTTGCCGCGGGGCAGCGGTTTTTGGGGCACTATCCGTTCGGCGGCGCGTTTTATGTGGAGGCAAATTGGCTCAGCGGCGGGGACGCGGGGCTTAACGGCAGCGCGCTGTGCACGGTCCTTTTGCTCCTAAGTCTCGCCTGCGCGGCCGTCCTGTACCGGAGCAAGTTCAAAAATCGGGGCAAAAAAGCCCGCAAAACGGAGTGAATCATGCTCAAAAAGCTTTTATTCGTCGTAAACCCCTGCGCGGGACAGAAAAAGGCCGCCAGGAACCTGAGCGGCATTCTTGAGGTTTTCTGTGCCGGCGGGTACATGCCGACGGTCATGATGACCGCGAAGGCCGGTCACGCGACCGAGATCGCCCGCGAATACGCGGCGGGATTCGATCTCGTCGCCTGCGCGGGCGGCGACGGTACGCTCAACGAAGTCATCACCGGCATTCTGGAAGCCGGCGCGAAGACGCCCATCAGCTACCTGCCCTGCGGCACCACCAACGATCTGGGCGCCACGCTGGGCCTGAACCGCGATCTGATCAAGGCGGCGGGCGACGCCGTGGACGGGCAGTCGCGCTTTCTGGACATCGGCCGCTTCAACGGCAGGCACTTTGTCTACACCGCCTCCTTCGGCGCGTTCACGAAGGCTTCCTACGCGACGCCGCAGGCGATGAAAAACGTGCTCGGACACCTGGCCTACGTGCTGGAGGGCATGAAGGAACTGTGGCAGATCAAGCCCGTCTGCGCGCGCATCGAAACCGACGCGGGGGCCTTCGAGGGTGAATACATCTTCGGCTCGATCACGAACTCCACGTCCCTTGCCGGCATCCTCACGATCGACAAAAATCAGGTCAACCTCGACGACGGCCTGTTCGAGATGATGCTGGTCGAAAAACCGAAAAACGCGATCGAATGCTCGAAGCTGCTCAGTCAGATCGCCCAGAAGCGCTTTGACGACAAGCTGCGGCTGCACAAGATCTCTCACGCGGAATTTCGTACGGACGAGCCCATCCGCTGGACGCTGGACGGCGAACAGAGCGACAAAACGGACAATTTCATCATAGACAACATCAAAAACGCGATCGAATTCCGGATCCCGTGACGCCTGAAGCCGGGATCGGGATCACAATAAACGACAGACGGAGGATACAGATATGTCCATCACACAGGATACGAAGTGCGTACAGGCGGGCTACACGCCCGCAAACGGCGAGCCCAGGCAGATCCCCATCATACAGTCCACCACCTTCAAATACGCAACCAGCGAAGACATGGGAAAGCTGTTCGATCTGGAGGCCAGCGGGTATTTCTACACGCGCCTTCAAAACCCCACGAACGACATGGTCGCCGCAAAGATCTGCGCGCTGGAGGGCGGCTCGGCCGCGATGCTCACTTCTTCCGGGCAGGCCGCGAATTTCTTTGCGCTGTTCAACCTGTGCTCGGCGGGCGATCACATCGTGTGCTCCTCCTCGATCTACGGCGGCACGTTCAACCTGATCAGCGTGACCATGGCGCGCATGGGCATCGAGACCACGTTCATAAGCCCGGACTGCACTTTGGAGGAACTGAACGCCGCCTTCAGGCCCAACACCAAATGCGTATTCGGCGAGACGATCGCAAACCCCGCTCTGACCGTGCTGGACATAGAGCTGTTCGCAAAGGCCGCGCACGGGCACGGCGTTCCGCTGATCGTGGACAACACCTTCGCGACGCCCGTCAACTGTAAGCCGGGCCTTTGGGGCGCGGACATCGTGACGCATTCCACCACGAAGTACATGGACGGCCACGGCGCGGCGGTGGGCGGCGCGATCGTCGACATGGGCAAGTTCGACTGGATGGCGCACGCGGACAGGTTCCCCGGCCTGACGACGCCGGACGAGAGCTATCACGGCATCGTCTACGCCGAAAAGTTCGGCCTGGGCGGCGCGTTCATCACCAAATGCACGGCGCAGCTGATGCGCGATTTCGGCTCGATCCAGTCGCCCCAGAACGCGTTCATACTGAATCTGGGCCTCGAAAGCCTGCACGTGCGTATGCCCAGGCACTGCGAAAACGGCTACGCCGTCGCCAAATTCCTGAGCACGCACCCCAAGATCGAAAAGGTCAGCTACCCTTCGCTGGAGGGCGATAAGTATTACGAGCTCGCGAAGAAGTACATGCCGAACGGCACCTGCGGCGTGGTGTCCTTCGAGGTGCGCGGGGGCAGACAGGCCGCGGAGCGCTTCATGAAGGCTTTGAAGCTCGCCGCGATCGAAACGCACGTGGCCGACGCCAGGACCTGCTGCCTGTGCCCCGCCGCCTCCACCCACAGGCAGATGACGGACGAGCAGCTGCTTAAGGCCGGCATCCCCTCGGGCATGGTGCGCCTGAGCTGCGGCCTTGAGAGCAGCAGCGACCTCATCGCCGACCTCGAAAACGCGCTCGAAGCCGTCTGAGGAAAATTGTTACAAAATAGGTCACGATGTTTCAAAAGCATTGACATTTGTTCCGAATTGTGCGATAATAGCTTCAAACCAATGCAACGGGAGTGATTTGAATGAAGCTTTGTCCTTATTGCGGACAGGAAATGAACGACGAAGAGCAGCAGTGCCCCGCCTGCGGAAAACGCGTGGGAACCGAGGAACCGCTGTACATCGAGCCCGACGAAAACGCGCAGAGCGAAAGCGCCGGGGAATATGACGAACCCGGCGATATGCCGCGTCCCGTCGGACGCGTTCGCCCCGAGGCGCGCAGGGCCGACGCCGAAAGGCGCGTGCGCCGCATGTCTCCCCCGCCCGCCGAGGAAGGCGAAGCCGAAAGCTACGATCCCTTCAGCGGCGCGAAGGCGTTCCTCGGCAGCAAGTGCGCTTCCGTGATCGGCTTTGTGAGCGGGAAAAATCAGGTCAAGGGCTGGCAGATCGCCGTGGCGTGCCTGGGCGTCGTGAGCGCGATCGTGTTTATCGTCGCGGCTTGCCTCGGCGGAATCTACGCGCTGGCCGGCGTGCCTGCGGCGCTGACGCTGAGCTACTTTATACTCAAAAAGCCCAAATTCAACGCGGTATGCATGCTGATCCCCCTGCTGGTGTTCATGCTGTGCTCCCTTTCGATGAGCGCAAGCTTCCACGGCGCGGTGGACTACTCGGCCAAGGTCGCGGACATCGCCGGCGAAATGACCGAGCTGCGCCAGCGCTACTACGACAACCTGATCGACTACACCGCCTATAAGGCGGCCGAAGCCGAATTCAACAGCAAATACGACATGGACGCCCTGAACGACAGCGGCGAAGACATGAGCGATACGCTCTCCTCCCGCTACGGCGTGATGGAAGAGCCCGCCGAAGCCGACACGATCATCTTCCGGGTGATTCTGATCGCGATGACCGCGGCGTATCTTCTGTCCCTGCTGGGCGTGATCCGCAAGACGGCCGTGACCACCTACATCATGCTGGGCGCGGGCGCCGCGGAAGCAGTTTACTTCCTGATCAAGCTGCTGAGCGTCTACGCGGACGGCTACAAGGTTTATTATCTTGCGGCGCTTCTGTTCATGCTGGCCGTACTGATCTTCGTTGTGCAGAGCGACAAAACCGAGCAGATGCGCAAAAGCCGCGCGCTGTACCGCCTGCTGCACATCACCGACGGCGACCCCAAGGAAGACGAGGGCTCGCACCCCTACGACACGATGGGCGGCGGCGTGCTGGCCGCGCACATCGCAAGCTACGTCATCGCCGGCGCGCTGTGCCTGCTGGGCGTGTACGTGATCATACTGATGATCGTGACGCTTTCGCGCCTGAGCGATATCGATTTCGGCGGCGGTTACAAGTTCTGGTACGTGATGATCAGCCTGTTCCAGTCTGCGCTGCTTTTCTGCGCTTCCTACATCGCCTACATGCTCGCGGGCAAGATCGCCCGCCGCGACGACAGCTTCTTAAAGCACTGGCACATCCTTGCCTTCATTTGCTTAAGCTTCGTGTTCATACTGTGCTCTACGCCGATCATAAGCAACTGGGGCCTCGTGGCCATCTGCGCGGGCGCGTTCGTCGTGCTGGCGCTGCCCACGCTGTACTTCGTGCGTTCCAAGCGCGTGTACGTGTACATGGACACCAACAAGTACCTTTTGCAGAGCGTGTTCACAAAGAAGCTGCAGCCCCCGAAGCTGTGACAGAGTGAATAACGCCGGGCGCGGGCGTAGCAGGGCTTGACCCCGCGCACAAGGGTATACTTCAGGGCAGAGCCTGCACGGCTCTGCCCGTTTTTCGAAAAATAAAAACAAGCGGAGGATCGTATCATGAAGATGGGCTCGGTAGGCCCCACCGTGCGCCTGGGCGTCGTGGGTCTGGGCGGACGCGGAAGAAGCCAGTTGGACACGCTTTTGCAGATGCAGGACGTGCAGGTAACGGCCGTATGCGACGTATATCCGGACAGGGTCAAGGCCGCGCAGGAGCTGGTCAAAGAAAAAAAGGGCGCGTATCCCGCCGCGGAAAACCGCTACGAAAGCCTGGTCAGGCGCGCGGACGTGGACGCGGTGATGGTTTTTTCCAGCTGGGAAACGCATCTGGACATCTGTATCGCCGCGATGAAGGCGGGCAAGCGCACCGCCACCGAAGTGGGCGGCGCCAATTCGCTGGACGACTGCTGGCGCCTCGTGCGCACCTACGAGGACACGGGCATCGAGTGCATGATGCTTGAAAACTGCTGCTACGGCCGCGAGGAAATGACGCTTTTGAACATGGTACGTAAGGGCGTCTTCGGTGAACTCGTCCACTGCGAGGGCGGCTACCGGCACGATCTGCGCGACGAGATCGGCAACGGCGACATAAACCGCCACTACCGGCAGCGCCATTTTCTGAACAGAAACGGCGAGCTCTACCCCACGCACGAGCTCGGACCCATCGCCAAATACCTGAACATCAACCGCGGCAACCGCATGCTGTATCTTACGAGCATGGCCTCCAAGGCCGCGGGCCTGAGCTGCTGGCTCAAGGAGCACAGGGCGGATTCGCCCCTTGCAAACGCCAGCGTGAACGAGGGCGACATCGTTACCACGATGATCAAATGCGCAAACGGTGAAACCGTCGTGCTGACGCACGACTGCACGCTGCCCCGCCCCTACAGCCGCGGCGGCGTGATCCAGGGCACGAGGGGCATATGGATGGAGGACAACCGCTCCATCTACATCGAGGGCATGAGCCCGCCCGACGGCGGCCACTGGACGCACCGCTGGGAGAGCGACGGCGAATACATGAAAAAGTACCTGCATCCCCTCTGGGAGGAATACGAGCAGTTCGGCCTGCGCGGCGGGCACGGCGGCATGGACTATCTGGTGCTCAGGGCCTTTATCGAGAGCGTACAGAACGACATGACCCCGCCCATCGACACCTACGACACCGCGAGCTGGATGGCGATCACCGCGCTGAGCGAGCATTCGGTCGCAATGGGCAGCCAAAGCGTGCCGATCCCGGACTTTACCGGCGGCCGATGGCTGAAGGAGCGCGAAAAGAAGTACGAAGGCATGTACGCCCTGGACTGAGCGTTCCCATAAAACAAAAACGCGCTTATCCCTGCGATCCCGCGCAAGTAAACGGATTTGAAAGGATGATTCTCAATGAAAAAGCTGTTGTGCGCCGCGCTGTGTCTTTGCCTCGTTTTCGCGATTGTCTCGGCCCCGGCCGAGCCGGACGAGGCGCAGTCTCTCAAGCAGAAATATGAAAAAGACGTGGCGTATAACGCCGTGCAGACGCTCTGCCGCGTGGGCTGCGACGATCTGAACCGCTGGGGAACGGACAGAGTCGTGAAGCGCTCATCCCCCGCCTGGGAGATCATCACCCGCTTCGACGGCGGCTGGTTCAGCACCGTAAGGAGCAGCAGCTACCTCGACTGGCGCAGCGAAAACTGGAAAAAGACCGGCGACAAGACCTTCGAATGCGACGTGTACTGCGTAAACCGCATCGTCTTCGCCATAGAGAACACGACGGTGGATTTCCCCTGCGGCTACCATCTGTGCTTCGAGCAGACCGACGCCCGCAAGGACACTTGGCTTTTGTACGATTTCGACAATCTGCCGGTGGAGCAGCGCTCCGCGCGCGCGGAATACTTTACCTCGCTGGACGAAGGCATCCGCGTCGAGGCCGTCGCGGGCAAGAGCTTTCGCGGCTTCATGATGGTGATCGACGATCCCGCCCGCGTCTTCGTGGGCACGACCAACGAGTTCAATTCCCACGTGGGCGGCTGGCGCGTGGATCAGCTGGCCAAAAAATACGACGCGCTCGCGGTCATCAACGGCGGCGCGTTCGAGGACGCGGGCGGCGGCGGAAACGGCGCAATCCCCTCCGGTTACGTGGTTTCTCAGGGCACACAGAAGAGCTACAACGCCTACAACAACGCCGGCTGCAACGTGGTCATGGGCTTTGACGCCGAAAACAAACTGCACGTCGGAAAGTACACGAACGACGAGCTTGCCCGCATGCAGCTACGCGACGCCATCGCCTTCAACATGATCCTCATCGCAGACGGCAAAAAGAGCGGCATCTCCGAGAAGAACATAAGCTACAGCGCGCGCTCCGCCATCGGGCAGGACGCGGACAGCAGGGTGCTTTTGCTGGTGGTCGAAGGCCGGCAGCCCGGCTCCTTCGGCGCAAGCTTCACGGACCTGCAGGACGTGATGCTCTCCTACGGCGCGGTCAACGCCGGCAATCTCGACGGCGGACACTCCTCGGCCATGTACATGCACGGCGAGAGCGTCTACAGCGCCTATCCCCTCGCGGTCTCAAGGCGCATGCCCGCCGCGTTCATCGTAAAATAATCGTTTCTCCTCACAGGATCATGCTGAGCGTCGCAAAAAACGCGACGAAAAGGACGAGCAGCAGCGCTTCCTCCTTCCACCGGTAGCGCAAAAGCCCAAGGCATTCCCGCACGAAGGCGTTCGGCCAGTACCACCAGCTGGTTTTGCTGCCGATGCCCTTTGATCTGAGCCCCGCACGGTTGGCCCATACGCCGCTTCGGAACACGTGATAGTTCGTCGTGGCGAATACGGCCGTCGCGCCGGGGCTCAGTTCGTCGATCAGCTTTTTGGAATTGAGCATGTTTTCGTAGGTATTCACGGATTTTTTCTCGGGGACGATGTACTTTTCTTCCACGCCGCATTGAGCGAGGTAGCGCGATATCGCCTCGGCCTCGCTCATGCTTTCGTCCGCGCCCTGCCCGCCGGAGGGGATAAAGCGCGCCCGCTTGCCCTCTTCCTGACGGCGCCAGTATTCGAGCGCCTTGTCCGCCCTGCCCCTGAGCAAAGGCGGAAGCGACCCGTCCTTTCGGAAGCGGCAGCCAAGGATGATGATAAAGTCGCTGTCCGCGGGCACGGAAAGGCGTGAAGCCTTTACCGCGCAGATCACCGAGCCCGCCAGCATGCACTCCATGTAGACGTAGATCGCGGTGTAGATGTTTTGAAGCGCCGTGATCAGGCGCACTTCCCGTTCGGACCCCATCAGGTCAAGGCCCGAAATATAAAAACCGATAAGGTCTCCGCCGAGCATGACGAGGCTGAGCAGCAGCCCCAGCGCGTTGCTGAGGCGCGCGCCCTCGTGGCGGATCAGCGCTACGTTGCTTACCGCGAGCATGACCGAAAACGCCGCGACCGCCGGCAGCGTAAGCTTCATGAACAGCGTGCTCGCGCTGCTAAGCGTGCCGTAGGCGCTGAGCATATTGTAGGTGACCGGATCGTTCAGGTGCGCCGCGGTCACGAAGCCCATCACGACGCCCGTCACCAGCGAAAAAATGGAAAAGCCCGCAAAATAGATCGTCGTATAGGCATAAAACCCCGGACCCTTCGCCTGAAGGAAATTCCAGATCATGATCGCCCCGACGGTGAGCCAGAAAAGCGTATTGATGACGAGCGCGACCTTGTCGCCGCTGAAGGCGCCGTTGTTTTTGTCGTAGACGGTGCCCAAGGGACCGACGGAGAGCCGGTGCATGTCCACGAGCTCCCCGTTTTCGCCGTACACGTTCAGAAAGGTTTCGCCGCGGTGCAGCGGCTTTATGTTTAAACGCAGCCGGTCCTGCTGCACGTCCGGGGCGCCGAATTCGACGATCCCCTCTTCTTCCGCGCCGAAGCGGAGGTTGCTTAAGTCCGCTTTCGTGTACCTTAAGTCTTTCCTGCTGATCTCGAGCTCGAAACGCCCGAAGGGCATGAGGCGGCACAGGGCGTTCAGCACGAGCATGATCAGCGTCAAAACCAGTATCTGCCTTACCGCCTGCCGCATGGCCGCCTCCTCAGCGTCTGTCTGAATTTATTGATCGGTATCGTATTTGCCCCTTCGGCAAACGCTTTTACAGCGCTTCCATCGCCTTTTTGAGCTTCTCGGTCGTCTCGTTCAGCGCCTGCGAGCCGCTGAGCCTGCCGGTCTCCACGGGCGCGCCGATGTTGATCTTTATGCCGCTGAAGGGACGGTAGCTCGTGTGGATGCGCGCGGGGATCAATGGCACGCCTGCGCGCATCGCGATGAAGGCCGTGCCGCTCTTGAGCTCGTGAATGCTGCCGTCGTGAAAGCGGTGCCCCTCCGGAAAGATGACCAGCGGATGCCCTTCTTTCAAACGGCTCAGGCACGCGCGCATGGCGGCCATGTCGTTTCCTTCCCTGTCCACGGGGATCGCGTACACGCCGCGCATGATCCAGCCCGTGAGCTTGCTTTCGAAAAGCTCCTTCTTGGCCATCGCGCTCACGTCCCAGGGCAGTACCCCCGCGAGGATCAAAGGATCGCGAAAGCTCTGATGGTTGGCGGCCATCAGGTACGCGCCCTCCTTTGGCAGATTTTCCATGCCGTATACTTTTGTTCTGTGAAGGACGTGCCCGTAGATCCACGACACGACGCGAAAGAATTGATTTACCATCGCTTTCTCCCTCCGGCGATAAACAGGCCGCTTAGCCGCTCTTTATTGTACCCTTTCCCTGTACAGGCGCATGACCTCTTCGACGACCTGCTCGAAGGACATGTGCGTCGTGTCCAGCTCGATCGCGTCCTCGGCCTTCATAAGCGGCGAGATCTCCCTGTGCATGTCGTTGTAATCGCGCTGATTGATGTCGTTGAGCACCGCCTCGAAGCCCATGGACTTGTCCTCCATTTCGTTGAAGCGCCGCCTTGCGCGCTCCTCGGCGGTGGCGGTCAGATAGATCTTGAGCGCCGCGTCGGTGATCACGCAGGTGCCGATGTCCCTGCCGTCGCACACGAGGAACATTTCCCGGGCCAGCTCCTTTTGGCGCTTTACCAGCAGTTCCCTAACCTTCGCGACGGAGGAGACCTTGCTGGCCGCCATCGAGACCTCGGGCGCGCGGAGCCTGTCCGTCACGTCCTCGCCGTTTAAGCAGGTGTGCTGAACGCCCGCTTCGTCGTACTTTACGTCCACGTGCGCGTTTTCGGCGTTTGCGGAAACGAGCGAAGCGTCGCTGACGTCGATGCCGTTATCGAGCATGTAGACGCTCATCGCGCGGTACATCGCGCCGGTATCCAGGTAGTTGCCGCCAAGGCGCTTTGCGGCCTCGACTGCCACGGTGCTCTTGCCCGCGCCGCAGGGGCCGTCGATGGCGATGGAGCGGTTTTTGACGGGCTTTTCGTCCCGTTCGTCTTCGCCCGCAAGCTTCGCGATCGCAAGCGCGTATATTTTCGCCGCGGTCATAAGCTTGTCGATGTCCACGTATTCGTCCGGCATGTGGCACATGTCGGTGTCGCCGGGGAAATTGGGGCCGAAGGCCACGGTGTTGGGCATCATGCGGGAGTAGGTGCCGCCGCCGATGGCGAAGGCGTAGCCCTGCTGCCCGGTCACGCGGGTGTAGGCGTCGATCAGTCCTTTGACGACCTCGTGGTCCTTGTCTACGTGATATACAGGCGTTTCGCTGAGAAGCTCCACGCCGAGGCCGCTGCCCTTGAGCGAGCGCACGGCGCTGCCGCACAGCGAATTATACTCCGCGCAGATGGGCGCGCGGATGTCGAGCACGCAGGCGAGCATGGTCCCGTCGTAGCGCAGTATGCCGAGGTTGCAGGTCAGCTCTCCGCTTTCCTCGTCTCCGCAGGCGATGCCGAGGCTCTTTCCGTCGCCCTCCAGACCGAGTTTTCCGGCGAGGGCGAGAACGGGCCTCAGCAGCGTTTTGCCTATATTCAGCTTGCTCAGCGCGATCAGAAGCATGCCCGCCGCGTTGACGCCCAGCTGCGGCATGGAGGCGTGGCTGCCCTTGCCGGTTGCGACGAGCTCGAATTCTGTGTCCTCCAGCTTGTTTACGCTCAGCTTCAGCCCGTCCGTCACGATCATCGAGGCGACGTCCGCCTTGAGCTTGTATTCGTCCTGCGCGCCGAGGACGGCCCGCGCTATGCCCGGAACGACGTTGGGCCGCTCGCCGGCGTTCATTTCATAAACTTTGATCTCCGCTTCCGCGTCCTGCGTGAACGCGCCGGAAAGCTTCAGGTTCACGTGGCCCTTTTCGATGTTGATGACGGGGAATTCCGCGTCGGGGCTGAATCCGTAATCCGGCATTTTGTTTTTGGAGGCGTAATGGCGCATGTCGCTCATGCCGGTCTCCTCGTCGCAGCCAAGGATCAGGCGCACGCCGTTTTTCAGCTTTATGCCGGCCTCGCGCACCGCCTTCATCGCGTAGAGCGAAACGACTGCGCAGCCCTTGTCGTCCGCCGTGCCGCGCCCGTAGAGCTTGCCGTCTGAGACTTCGCCGCCCCAGGGGTCCTTCGTCCAGCCGTCGCCCACGGGCACGACGTCCAGATGGCAGAGGATGCCCATGGTCTTTTCGCCCTGCCCCATCTGCGCGTGCATCGCATAGCCGTCGAATTCCTGCGCGTCGAAGCCCATCATGCGGGCGTCTTCGAGTGCCGTGTCCAGCATGCGCCTGACCTCTTTGCCGAACGGCTCGTTCGGAGCGGTCTTTTCCGCGCCAAGCGAGGGGATGCTTATCCATTTTTGAAGCGTGGAAACGATATCGTCCCTGTAGGAGTCCACGATCTGAAAAAGTCTGTTTTCGTCCATCGGTTTGCCCTCCTGATATTCTCAGACAATTATAGCTCAATTTGCGTTTCGATGCAACGTTTTGTGCTTTCATGAACAAAATTAACGGCAGAATGCCTTCTGCCGTCAATTCGTGAGCCCGCTGTTTTTACAGTCTCTGATCCTTTTCCACGTCGAGGAAATACTTGTAGGTGTCCACGGTGAGCTCGCCGCAGGCGGGTTCGTCGCAGGCGATGATCGCGGCGGGATGCAATTGCAGCGCGCTCGCGGTCCACTTCTGGCTGACCGCGCCCTCCACGGTGTTGGCCAGCGCGCGGGCCTTGTTGTGGCCGTTGATGAGCACGAGCACCTCTTTGGAGTCCGTGACTGTCTTGACGCCGACGCTCAGCGCCCTCGTGGGCACCTTTGCGGGGTCGTTGTCGAAGAAGCGGGAGTTCACGATCAGCGTATCGCTCGTGAGCACGCGGATGCCCGTAACGGAGTTCAGGCTCGTAAAGGGCTCGTTGAAGGCCAGATGGCCGTCCACGCCGATGCCGCCCATGAACAGGTCGATGCCGCCGTAGGAGGCGATCTTGGCTTCGTAGGCCGCGCACTCGCCCTCCAGATCGTCGCTCATGCCGTTCAAAATGTTCACGTTCTCGTGGGGAATGTCGATGTGGTCGAAGAAATTGCTCCACATGAAGTGCCAGTAGCTCTGCTCGTGCTCGCGGGGCAGGCCCACGTATTCGTCCATGTTGAAGGTGACGACGTTTTTGAACGAGACCTCGCCGGCCTTGTTCTTGCGGATGAGCTCCGCGTACACGCCCAGCGGGCTGGAGCCGGTGGGCAGGCCCAGAACGAAGGGCTTGCCGTCCTTTTTGGCGTTGATCCTTCCCGCGATATAGTCGGCCGCCCAGGCACACATTTTCTTGTAGTTCTCCTGAATTACGACGCGCATGATGTTGTCCTCTCCTTATCTTATGGTTTAGCGGCGCAGCCGCTTTCAATTTCCATCTGATATTATAGCCCGAAGACGCTTTCTGTCAAGTGGGTTTTGTAAGCTCGTACATGAGGATCCCCGCGGCGACGGAGGCGTTGAGCGACTCGGCGCGGCCGCGCATGGGGATCTTGAGCCTTACGTCGCTCATTTCCCGGATGTCGCCGCTTATCCCCTTAGCCTCGTTGCCGATGACGAGGACGAACCTTTCGCCGCTTCCAAAGCCGCCGAAGGCGTATAGATCCTCCCCGTCCAGCGCGGAGGAGACAATGCGGTATCCCTTCTTTTGGTACGCTTTCAGCGCGGGCATCAGCGCCGTGCGGACCGAATGGACGCGAAAGCCGCTTCCCATCGCCGCGCGCTGCACCTTGGGCGAAAACACGTCCGCGCTCTTTAAGCCCAGCAGCACGCCCTGAAAGCCCGCCGCGTCCGCCGTGCGCAGGATCGTGCCCACGTTTCCGGGGTCCTGCACGTCGTCCAGGGCGATAAGGCGCGCGGCATCTTCGTCCAGAGCCGTGTTCTCCGGCAGGCGGAACGAAGCGCAGCAGCCCTGCGGGGTCACCGTGTCGCACACGTGCTCGAGCACGGCGCGGCTGCACAGCCTGACCGAAGCGCCAAGCGACGCAAGGCGGCTCACGAGCGCCTCCTCTTCTTCAAACAGCGCTTCCAAGGGCTTCAGGCCGCTTTCCAGCGCCTCGTTTATCATCACCCCGCCCTCTACCAAAAAGGCGTTTTCCGCACGGCGCGAACGGGCCTCGCTGAGGCTCCTCAAGCGCTTTACGGCGGGGTTTGACGCAGACGTGATCTTTTCCATGGCTATTCTATCTCAAAATCGAAGTACGTGTCCGGGTAGGGTTCGTTTTTCAGAAGGTAGTGCCACCACTCCCGGGAATAGTCCTCAAAGCCGCACCGAAGCATCGTGCGCCTCAGCGTTTCGCGGTTTTGGGTCTGTTCCGGGGAAATAAACGGGCAATCGTGCCAGGAGCGCGGGTCCATAAAGTCGAATATGCCGCCCATGTCCAGCGCGTTTCCCGAAAGGTCGCAAAGGGTCAGGTCCACCGCGGAGCCGCGGCTGTGGCCGCTTCGGGAAGCGATGTAGCCCTGCTTAAGCAGCTCCTGTTTGCTGAGGTTCGGATAATGGATATGCTTGCGCTTTACGTCACCTTCGTCCCCGGCCCACGCGCAGAAGTCCCGCACCGCACGGGCGGGGCGGTAGGCGTCGAAAACAAAGAGGCTGAGCGCTTTAGGTCTCAATAATCCGAGCGCGCGCTTTAAGCCCCGGCACGCCTCGCAGCTCAGCACCACGCGGTTTGCTTTATAGCCGTTTGCGGGCCTGCCCATGAAGTTGTCGTCCCCCGCGTACATCGCACAAAAGAACGCTTCGGGCAGCTCGCGGTCGAGGTAAACGAAACCCTCCGGCAGCATGTCAGAACACCCTTTCGAGCACGATCACCGAGGAGGCGAAGTCCCCGCGCGGGAAATCCACCCGGAGGCCCGCGTGCATGAGATCGCCCGCGGATACCGTTTTACCGTCCGAAAGCCTGTACAGACCCTCCGGCACGCTGCTTAATCTTATCACGGTCGGCGCGGCGTTCGGCCTGTTCAATACCCTGTAGGCGCACAGGATCAGCCTTTCGCCGTCCGCGAACTGCCACGCGGCGACGTTGCCCTCCCAGGGCGACAGAAGGCGCGTGAACTCGCCCTTCATCGTCGTGCGCCTGAGCGCCTTTACGGTTTTGACCTGCGCGCGGATTTCGTCCAGCTCTTCGTCGCTCAGCTTGCTCAGGTCCAGCTCGTAGCCGAAATTTCCGCCCAGCGCCACGTCGCCGCGCGTCTTGAGCGAGGTCACGCGGCTGACCTGATGGTTGGGCGAGGCGGAGACGTGCGCGCCCATCGCGGAGGCGGGATAGACGAGGCTCGTACCGTACTGTATCCCGATGCGCTCCACGGCGTCGCTGTCGTCGCTGGTCCAGATCTGCGGCATGTAGTACAGCATGCCAGGGTCGAAGCGCCCACCGCCGCCGGAGCAGCCTTCGAACAGCACGTCCGGGAAGGCGCCCGTCAGCGCCTCCATGACCCTGTAGACGCCCAGTATGTACCTGTGCGCCGTCTCCCCCTCGCGGCCGTCCAGCAGCAGGGAAGAGCCCGCCTCCTTGAAGTTGCGGTTCATGTCCCATTTTACGTAGCTTATGCGCGCGCTTGAGAGCACGGAGCCCACGGCGTCGATCAGGTATTCCTGCACCTGCGGAAGGCTCAGGTCCAGTATCAGCTGGTTGCGCGCGGTCGTCCTGCGCCGGCCGGGCACGTGCAGGCACCAGTCCGGGTGCGCGCGGTACAGTTCGCTGTCGGGCGAGACCATCTCCGGTTCGAACCACAGGCCGAACATGAGCCCCAGCGCATTCATTTCTTCGCTTAGTTTGCCAAGGCCCTGCGGGAGCTTTCGCGTATCCGGCGTCCAGTCGCCCAGCGAACACGTGTCGCCGTCTCTGCGGCCGAACCAGCCGTCGTCCAATACGAAGAGCTCGATTCCGCATTTTGCGGCTGCCCGCGCGATCTTCAAAAGCTTTTTGTGGTCGAAATCGAAATACGTGGCTTCCCAGTTGTTGATCAGGATCGGGCGTTCCCTGTCGCGCCATTTTCCGCGGCAGAGGCGCTCACGATAGAGCCTGTGATAGACGTGGCTCATGCCGTTTAAGCCCTTGTCGCTGTACACGCACACGCATTCGGGCGCCTGCAGGCTCTTTCCGGGCTCCAGACGCCAGGAGAAGCTTCCGGGCTCGAAGCCCGCGACGACGCGCGTGGTGTCGTAGGCGTTTTCCTCGCAGACGATGGAAAAGCTTCCGCTGTAGACGAGGCTGACGCCCAGGCATTCGCCGCTGTTTTCCGTGACGGCGCCGCGCAAAAACGCCGCAAAGGGGTTGTGCTCGTGACCCGAGGCGCCCCTCGAGGAGGCGATTTCGCGCTTTAAGCGGGCGGGCGGCACGACCTCGATCTGCCTTTCCTTTGCCCAGCCGCCGTGCAGGTGCAGCATCGAGTATCTTCCGGGAAGCGTCAGGCAGGCGCTGCCGGCGCGGCGCAGCGTGAGCGTAGCTTCGCCGTCATTTATGTACTTTGCGCTCAGGGCCAGCGCGCCGCTTTCCTCAAACAGCGTATACAGCAGTTCGACCGTGAGGCCCGTAAGATCGTCCCGCAAGCGGATCTTGAGCGTGGTCGCCTCCGCCTCGTCCTCGGTGTAGGTCGCGGGCAGTCCCTCCAGAGGCAGCTTGCCCTTCATGATGTAGTGATCGACGTAGAACAGTTCGGTGAGGCACTGCCCCGTTTCGTCCGCGGCGGCCGCCATCGCTTCCCGGTAGTCGCCCCTGCCCTGCGTGGGGCAGGCGTAGGGCAGTATCTGCCTTAAGGAATCGAAGGACGCGCCTTCGTTTTCCTGAACGTGCAGGGCGCTTGCCGGGTCGTCCAGATGCATGCCCGCGTAGAGCATGAGCAGCTCCGGCTTGTTCATCTCGTCGTTTTTCAGCCACAGCACCCACGAAACGTCGGGCGTGTGCAAATGAAACAGCTTTTTGTCGCCGATAAACTCGATCATGTCCGCGCCGCCTTTCCAAAGCGGGGCCGCCGCCCCGTCATTCATTTTCTATATGATATACCAAATCAGGAAATAATGCAAACATTTTGTTGAAAAATTGCTTTTTAACAAAGGAAATGCTACAATACCCTAAAAGGGAGTGAGACGCGTGACGAGCAGATTCGACAGGATGTTCCGAAAGGTCGCCATCAGCCTGATCGCGGCGATGGCGAAGGTGAAGTTTTCAGCGGTAAAGCAGGTGAAGGACATGCCGACGGACGGGAGCCTCATCCTGTGCAACCACACCTCGATCTGGGATTTCGGATACCTGATCTATTCGATGTTCCCGTGCAGCCATCAGCGCTTTTTGGCGACCGCCGTGCACTTCGACAAGTCGCGCTTCATCCGCACCGTGTTCACGCATCTGGGCATGATACGCAAAAATCAGGGATCGCGGGACCTGCAGTCTGTCAAGGACATGCTCAAGGCATCGCGCGAGGGCGGCATCGTGGTCATCTATCCCGCGGGCATGACCTCCTTTGACGGCCGCCCCGCCTGGGAGCCGCTGCCCGGCATCGGCTCCATGCCGAAGCTCATCAAAAGCGACGTGTATGCGGCCGTCGCGCACGGCGGCTTCATCAGCGATCCGCGCTACGCGCACAGGTGCTTCCGCGGGCGGGTCGAAGTGGAGCTGAAGCGCCTGTACACCGCAGAAGAGGCCGCTTCCCTGAAGCCCGACGAGCTTCAGGCCGGCATCGCGAAAGCGCTGTACTTCAACGACTGGGACTGGCAGGAGGCAAAGCGTGTGCCCTTTAAGCACATGAAGGACATGCGCAACGTGAGCCGTACGCTGTACATGTGCCCCGCCTGCAAGTGCGAGGGCGAAATGCGCGAAGGCAAGGGAAGCCTGACCTGCAAAAAATGCGGTTTCAGCGCAAAGAGGGACAAATACGGCTTTTTCTCGAGCAGCGATCCCACCTGCCCCGCGCGCATGGACAGATGGGTGGACCTAGAGACGGAGAAGCTGAAGGAAGAAATGAAGCGCGACGACTTTACGCTTACGCAGGAAGCGACTTTTTTCCTGCGCCCGCAGAACAGCGTCGAAGAGTTCGAAGACCTTGGAAAAGGCGTGCTCACGCTGACGAAGCGGGGACTTTCGTTCAAGGGCGAAAAGCAGAGCGTAGAGCTGGGCCTAAGCGACTTTCAGTTCCTCATGTTCAGCGACACCGACCGGCTCATCGTCAACACCGACCAGTACAACTACCGCTTCGTCTTTACCGACGTGCGGCTCATGACCAAGTGGTTCTTCGCGCACAGACTGATGGCGGGCATCGACATAAAGTGATGGACATCGAAACGAAGTACGGCAAAATAAAGATCCTGTACGAGGACAACCAGCTCCTGTGCGCGGTCAAGCCCCCGAATCTCCCCTCGCAGGGCGATCTGAGCGGCGATGCGGACATGCTTTCGATCCTCAAGGGCTACATCGCACGCAAGTACAACAAGCCCGGCGAAGCGTACCTGGGCCTTGTGCACAGGCTGGACAGACCCGTGGGCGGGGTGATGGTGTTTGCCCGCACGTCGAAGGCCGCCGCGCGCCTGAGCGTACAGTTTGCCGAACACAAAACGGAAAAGACCTACCTTGCGTTGCTCGAAGCGCAGCTCGTTAAGCCGCTCCGCCTCGAAAACTACCTTCTGCAAAAGCAGGGGCAGAACGCGCGCGTCGTAAGTGAGGGCGTGCCGGGCGCAAAATACGCCTGTCTGACGAGCGAGCCCATCTGTTACAGGGACGGGCTGACGCTGAGCAAGGTGACGCTCGAGACCGGCCGGAAGCATCAGATCCGCGCCCAGCATGCCCACGCGGGTTATCCCCTCTGGGGCGACAACCGCTACGGCCACGGCAGAAGCGGCATGCAGATTGCGCTGTGGGCATTCAGCCTCACCGTCGAACACCCGACGAGGCACGAGCGCATGCGCTTCGTCTCCGACCCGCCGGACGCGTTCCCCTGGTCGAAATTCCGGGAGGAGATCGAAGAGCTCTTAAAGGCGCAGACAAACGCCTGAACAAACAGTACAGCCCGGCCCTTGCCGGAAAAGACCAGAAAGGAAACCCAATGTCGAAACCCGCAAAACGCCTTCTTTCCGCATTACTCGTGCTTTGCCTTATGCTTTCGCTTTGCGCCTGCAGCACAAAAGAGACAGCCAAAGACGCCGAAAGCGGCAAAAAGCGCATGATCGTCTGTTCCATTTTCCCCGTCTACGACTTTACACGCCGCATCGCCGGCGAAAAGGCGGACGTGTACCAGCTATTGCCCGAGGGCATGGATACCCATGATTACGAGCCCACCCTCGGCGACATCATAAACTGTGACAAGGCCGATCTGTTCATCTACACCGACAGCGAGATGGAGGTCTGGATCGACGCGCTTTCCCGCGGCTTCGAGCACGTGAAGCTCGTCCGCTGCGCGGAAAACATCGACCTCGAAATGCTGAACGAACAGTGGGAGCAGATCGAAAACGCGCACGGCGAGGAGGAGCACGATCACGAGCACCGCTACGACGCGCACGTCTGGCTGGATCCCACCCTGTCTGCGGTCATGTGCGACAACATCTTAAAGAGCCTTACGGCCCTGGACCCCGAAAACGCGGAGTACTACAACGCGAACTGTCTTTCCCTCAAGACCGACCTTGCCGCGCTGGACGAACGCTTTCAGGCGCTGTTTTCGGCGCATCCGGACGCGGTATTGTTTTTCGGGGGCAAATTCTCCTACAGCCACTTCATACGGCGCTACGGCGTAAAGTACTTGAGCGCCTACGACGGCTGCTCCGAAAACGCCGAGGTCAATCACCTCGAGCTGATCGAGCTGATCGCTCAAATGAAGCTTTCGGGCGCGAAGGTCGTCTTCACCGACGAGCTTTCAAACGGGGAGATCGCCGAAGAGATCGCACGGGAGACCGGCGCGGAGGTCCTCGTTTTCCACAGCTGCCACAATGTTTCCCGCGAGGAAAAGAAGCTGAGCTTCATCGACCTTATGAATCGCAATTACGACAACATCTCAAGAGCACTGGACGGACGGTAATATGAATTCAGACGTATTGATCAGCATACGCGACGTGTCCATGAACTACGGCACCGGCCGGCAGGACGCGATCGAACACGTGAGCGTGGACATCAAAAAAGGCGAGATCCTCGCCCTCGTCGGCTCCAACGGCTCGGGAAAGAGCACGCTGATGAAGGGCATGCTCAAGCTCATGCCCTTTACCTGCGGCGAAATGGAGCGCAAAAGCGGGCTGAGGATCGGCTACATGGCCCAGATGCACACTGCGGTCAGAGACTTTCCCGCGACCGCGCGCGAGGTGGTGCTCTCCGGCACGCGGCAGGCGCGCTTTTCTCCCTTCTACACGAAGCAGCAGAAGGCCGACGCGGAGGAGGCCATGCGACTGATGGAGATAAACGATCTGGCCGCGCAGCACATAGGCAATCTGAGCGGCGGCCAATTACAGCGGGTGCTTCTCGCCCGCGCGCTGGCGGGCAAGCCGGAATTGCTGGTGCTGGACGAGCCCTGCTCCGCGCTCGACCCCGGTACAACGCACGCCCTGATGGAGCTTTTCACGCGTCTGAGAGACGAACAGGGCGTATCCATCGTCATTTCCACGCACGACTGGCACTTCGTGCGCCACCACGCAGACCGCGTGCTGGTGCTCAACCACCGCCTCGAATACGTGGGCGAGATCAGCGGCTGGAACGGAAGGGAGGACGAACACACATGCCATCACTGAGCTTATGGGACATCCTCGTCCACCCCATCACCCTGCGGGCCTACACCGTTGGCGCGCTGGTTTCGCTGTGCCTTGCTGTGATGGGCGTCATCCTCGTGCTCAAGCGTTACGCGATGATCGGCCACGGCCTGGGCGAGATCGGCTTCGCCTCGACCGCGCTGGCCGCGCTGATCGGTCTGTACGAATATTCTCTGGCCGTGTCCATCCCGCTGGTGTGCCTGTCGAGCCTCCTGATCATGTACTTCGACCGCAAAAGCAGCATGGGCGGCGACGTGTTCATCGGCATCTTCGCGACGACCGCTCTGGCCGCAGGCGTGATCGCCGGGCGCTTTACCGACGGCTACAGCATCGAAAGCAGCCTGTTCGGCAGCATCTACGGCGTATCGAACGCGTACCTGATCGGCGTGATCGCGCTGTCCGCGGCGATACTGATCGTGTTCACGCTGCTCTACACGCGCCTTTTCTCGGTCACCTTCGACGAGACCTACGCGCGGGCGGAGGACATGAAGGCGGACAGCTATCAGTTCATCATCTCCCTTCTGACCTCCGTGGCCGTCGTGCTGGGCATGCGGGTGCTTGGCGCGATGATGATCTCGAGCTTCATCATTTTCCCGGCGCTCACGGCAAGGCGCCTGAGCCGCTCGTTCAAGGGCATGATCGCCATGGCAGCGCTGGCCGCCTTCGTCAGCTTCACCGTCGGCATGTTGCTGAGCGTCCTGAGCCAAACCACCGCCCGTCCCCTCCCCGTAGGTGCCTGCGTCGTGCTGGTGAGCCTGGTGCTGATGCTGCTGAGCATGGGCGTGGCCTCGCTGAGGAGCAAGAAATAAAGCTGTCGACGGGTGCTTTCTATAGGTATTGTCAAAATGGAGGAGTCTTATGAGTACAAAAATCAAAGGTGCCGAGTATCCGTTGGCAAAGATTTTCAGCTCGGATTTTGATTACGAGATACCTTCCTATCAGCGGCCGTACGCTTTGTAATGGCAAGAGATTTAGGAGGAAGCCATGAATCTGAACAATCTTCACGAGCTTATCAACAAATACGAAAGCGGCCTTAGCTGGATCTACGGGACGGAGCATTTCGAGCTGTTCAAATGGCAGGCACTGAAAACATGGCGTGAGGAATGGTTTAAGCCGGCAGACAGCTTTGCCTCCTTTGCAGAAAGGTTTACCGCTGCGAAGAGAAATTTCGGTCTGTTTATCGACAACAGCAGGATGCATCCTTCCGCAGGCGTGTTAAAGCTGTGGGAGAAGGAACCGAAAACGGTCGAGCATCTGTTTAACAACGTGCTGTTTGCCGATTCCCAAGGCGATGCGGACGTCGTGCAGACAAACATGGACAACTTTCTGAAAGGCTACGAGGCGCTCAGAAAGAAATATTTCGCGGGCAACTGGTCTTATAAACAGGACAGGCATTCGGCGTCCGTGTTCCTTGCCTTGATGGAGCCGGAGTTCAATTTTGTCTATAAATCCATGGACGCGTCGATGATGGCGCGCTACATCGAGGCTGATGTGGACATCGGCTTCGGCCAAAGCTTCAGCCTTAAGAACTATTACCGCATGTGCTACGAGATCATAGCAGCGCTCAGGGAGCACGATACGTTGCTGGAAAAGCACTTTAATTACCTGGGCAACGACTGCTACGTGGATAAAAGCCTGCACATTTTGGCGTTCGATATCATGTATTGCAGCAGGACCTATCATTTTTATAAGGATTTGGTTCCGCCCAAGCCGAAGGCCGTCAAAAGGACAATGAGAAAAAGCGTGCTTTCGCAAGCTGAACTCGAACAGCGTGAGGCGGAACGGCTGGCGCAAATCGCTTCACTGGAGCGGGAATTGGAGGAGCTGGAATCTGTCGTGGACGACTGCGAGGATATATCACTCATCGGCGTCGAGGTCAGTTCCAAGCAGTACGGCATCGGAACCGTTGTAGGGCAGGAAGTCAACAAAATCGTGGTTCAGTTTGAAAACAGCAAAAACACCTTCATTCTCGACGAAAGTCAACCCATGCGGCCGCGCTTTGAGGATGATGAAACAGTGATTCAGGCCTTTACCGCCTACGGACGCCGCCAGAAAAGCATCGCGAACCTGAAAAGGCAACTTGATTTCCTTATAAAGTAACATAACAGGAGACCACCATGTCGAAACCCTTTGAATTTGAGCTTTTGCACATCTGCAAGCAGACCGGTGCGCGCCGCGGCAGGCTGCACACGCCCCACGGCGTCATCGAAACGCCGGTGTACATGCCCGTGGGCACGCAGGCCAGCGTAAAGACCGTGAGCCCCGAGGAGCTGAAGGCCCTGAACGCGCAGATCATCCTCTCCAACACCTACCATCTGCACCTGCGCCCGGGCGAGGAGCTGATCAGCGAGGCGGGCGACCTGCACGGCTTTATGAACTGGGACAGGCCCATCCTGACCGACAGCGGCGGCTTTCAGGTATTTTCGCTTGCGAGCCTTCGGAAGATCACCGAGGAGGGCGTGACCTTCAACTCCCACCTCGACGGCAGCAGGCAGTTCTTTTCGCCCGAGGTCGTCATGGGCATCGAGGAAAAGCTGGGCAGCGACATCGCGATGCAGCTGGACGTGTGCTCCGCCTATCCCTGCGACTACGACACGGCGGCCAAGGCCATGAAGCGCACGGTGCGCTGGCTCGAGCGCTGCATGGACGCGAAGACGCGTGACGATCAGGCGCTTTTCGGCATCGTGCAGGGCGCATTTTACAGGGATCTGCGCGTCGAGTGCGCAAAGCAGATGGCTTCCTACGACCTGCCGGGTTTCGGCATCGGCGGCCTGAGCGTGGGCGAGCCTAAAGAGATCATGTACGACATTCTTGAGGCCCTCAACCCCGTCATGCCGCAGGAAAAGCCCCGATACCTGATGGGCGTCGGCTCGCCCGACTGCCTGATCGAGGGCGTGCTGCGCGGCGTGGACATGTTCGACTGCGTGCTCGCGACCCGTGTCGCCCGAAACGGCACCGTGTTCACGCGGGACGGCCGGCTCGTCATCCGCAACGCCTCCCACGCGCGCGAATTTACGCCGATGGACGAGACGTGCGACTGCTACGCCTGCAAAAATTTCACCCGTGCCTACATCCGCCATCTGATCAAGGCGGACGAGATCTTCGGCCTGCGCCTGTGCTCGCTGCACAACCTGCGCTTTCTGACCAAGCTCATGGAGGACATCCGCAGCGCCATCGAGCAGGACGCGCTACGGGATTTCAGCGAGGAATTCTACGCAAGGCACGGCAGGGGGAACTGGTAAAGGGCAGTCCGCGCCCGAAACCCAAAAATTTACACGCCGGTCGCCGTTTGCCCGTTGCCAAGTGCGCGCGTTTCCTATATAATTGTTTCGTATGCGGTTCGGGCACGGCTTTCATGCCGCTTCCGGCCGAGATTCCGATTTGCAAAGGAGATTTTTCAATGAACGAGCTGTTTTCAAGCGCTTTGCTTTTAGAGGGCGGTGACCCGACCGGCAGTCCCCTGCTGGGCATGCTGCCCACGCTGCTGTTTCTGGTGCTCATGTTCGGCGTGCTGTACTTCTTCATGATCCGTCCCCAGAAGAAAAAGGATAAGCAGGTCAAGGCCATGCTGGACGCCCTCAAGGTGGGCGACCGCGTACTGACCATCGGCGGCATCTACGGCACCGTGACCGGCGTCAAGGACGATCAGGTCATCATCGCCGTGGGCGCCCAGAAGACCGTGATGAACATGGCCCGCTGGGCCATCAAGAGCGTGGAAGACGCGCCGCTGGAGAACGACAAGACCCCGGAGATCTGAGCCGCCTCTCCCCCATCCAAGCCCGCCTCAGACACTTGCGGCGGGCTTGCTTTCGCAATAAACCCCGCGCGCATGCAAAACAACGGTATCTTCCCTCTTCGCCCGGGACGGGCTCCCGGCCGAAAAATAACCTTTTTTCGCCCAATCTGCGCCAAGATATAACACGCCGGGCGCAAATTGTCCCGCTTCATCTATGGACAAATCCCGCTTTTCGGGGTATAATAAGGTACGGTAGAGATATACCAGTCACTGCAATTCATTAGGAGGTTTTACTATGGTAAAGGTTGCAATTAACGGTTTTGGACGCATTGGCCGCCTGGCTTTCCGTCAGATGTTCGGCGCCGAGGGTTATGAAATCGTAGCCATCAACGATCTGACCAGCCCCGCGATGCTGGCTCATCTGCTCAAGTACGACACCGCTCAGAAGGGCTACTGCGGCGTGATCGGCGAGAACAAGCACACCGTAGAGAGCAAGGAGCCCGTATTCGAAGAAGACGGCAAGACCGTGAAGGTCCCCGGCTCCATCACCGTTGACGGCAAGGAGATCACCATTTATGCCGAGCCCAAGGCCCAGAACCTGCCCTGGAAGGCGCTGGACGTAGACGTAGTGCTGGAGTGCACCGGCTTCTACACCTCCAAGGCCAAGGCCCAGGCGCACATCGACGCAGGCGCCAAGAAGGTCGTCATCTCCGCTCCCGCCGGCAACGACCTGCCCACCATCGTCTATAACGTAAACAACGAAGTGCTCAAGCCCGAAGATACCATCATCTCCGCCGCCAGCTGCACCACCAACTGCCTGGCCCCCATGACCAAGGCCCTGAACGACACCTATCCCATCCAGAGCGGCATCATGACCACCGTGCACGCCTACACCGGCGACCAGATGATCCTGGACGGCCCCCATCGCAAGGGCGACCTGCAGAGAGCCCGCGCGGGCGCTGCCAACATCGTGCCCAACTCCACCGGCGCCGCCAAGGCCATCGGCCTGGTCATCCCCGAGCTCAACGGCAAGCTGATCGGCTCTGCCCAGCGCGTGCCCGTAGCCACCGGTTCCACCACCATCCTGGTAGCCGTCGTCAAGGGCAAGGACGTCACCAAGGAATCCGTCAACGCCGCCATGAAGGCCGCCAGCAATGAGTCCTTCGGCTACACCACCGAGAAGCTCGTCTCCAGCGACATCATCGGCATGACCTACGGCTCCCTGTTCGACGCCAACCAGACCATGGTCATCAAGATCGACGAAGACACCTATCAGGTGCAGGTCGTTGCCTGGTACGACAACGAGAACAGCTACACCAGCCAGATGGTCCGCACCATCAAGTACTTCGCTGAGCTCAAGTAATTGTGGCACAAGGGTTTGCGGGCTCTTGAGGAATCGAGAGAACGCACCTGACTGTAAAAAAAGTCAAAACACCGGTATAAACTGAACCAAGCGTTCAGAGACCGACTGTGACAGACATTTCCCCACTTTCTCATCAGGAAACCGGAAGAGAAAGTGGGGTTTTTTATGCAAATCAGGGAAATCATCACGGAGTTTCATTTCGACTGCCGAGTGCGCAAATTGTCGCCCAAGCCGATCAGACTGTACGACTGCCAATCGGAATACCCGGCAGCGTATTTGTCACAGGGAAAGGGGTGATATGTTTCAGGTCACGTATTCTTTATCACGTCAAAAAACACCTTGTGTCCCTGTTGTCTGATCGTAAGATATCCATGTTCTTTAAGCCAGATCAGGTCTTTTCTCGCGGTCTCGAAGGATACGCCGAATTTTTCCTTCCACTTTTCGGACGTGACCGCTTCGAAATCCTTGCCGTACAGCCATTCGAGGCCGTTCAGAAGGCGCTGTGCCGAAGCGAGCGCAGCTGTCTCTTTGCGCAGTTTTTCGAGGTTTGCCTTTTTGCTCATCCGCTCGTGGATCCCGGAAATGCTCCTGAGCAGCATTTCCGCGTAGTACTCCATGAAATACGTAAAATCGTTGCCGTTTGCCGGGTCCTGCGAAGCGCGGATCGCCTTGTAATACTTCGTCCGCTCCTGCATCAGCAGGCCGGATATCGGAACCTGCCGGAAAAAGTCATATCCCGCTTGCAGCAAGATCATATATGCGAGCGCTCTCGCCGTGCGCCCGTTCCCGTCGAAGAGCGGGTGGATCGTCACGAAGCAGATGTGAACAGCGCAGGCTTTTATGACCGGATGAACGTCCGAATCCGAGATATAAGCAAACAAATCGTCCAGCATCGGACGGATCTTCTGCGCGTCCGGTGCATTGTAGACCACTTCCTGCCTGCCGGAAACCACTTGTACCGGTCCGTTTCTCCATCCGGTGCCTGAATCCGTTCCGCTTGTGCCCTGCGTCAGTATACGGGCAATTTCCAGCGCGACAGCCTCGTTGATCGGCGTATCGAGATGATCGAGAACGAACTTCAGCGCTTCGTAGTTGTTCACGATCATGCGCTCGTCCCTTGTTTCCGGGGCTTTGCCGCTATGTATGAGCGCGTGCGCCTTTGCGCGCGTGCTGTAAGCGCCTTCGACGGCGCTCGAATAAAACGCCTCGTCGATCACGCCTTCATCGTGCGCGTACTGCGGCATCGCGTCCGTGTTTTCATAACGCGCTGCGTGAGACAGAGCGTCTCCCGCTTTAAGAAGCCTGTCGGTCGGCACATACCAGTAGTTCCCGCCTTCCGCCGAGCGCAGCGGCAGCGTGACGGCTTTTCGGAGCCGCATTTGCAATTCTTCCGGCCAGAATTCCGCGATCGGAACAGATACAGGCAGCCGGTACACGATCTCCTGCCGCGGGTAGTAATTCTCGATAAAGTATTCCAGCAGTTCCTGTCTGTCCATCCTCGGCCGCCTCCCTCAATTTATGTCCATCAATATCAACTATTATCAATTCATCTCCAGTATACTCCATTCTTCTGCAAGAGTCAAGCATGCGGCGGGAATTTCAAAAAAACAGTTGTATTCCGGTGGGGTTTTCGTTTGCAGGCGGATTGTTAATACTTTGCTATGGGTGAGGTACGCGCTTGACAGCGAAACGTGCGGGGGATATAATGCTGTCTGTTCTTCGGGGCAGGGCGCAAATCCCTACCGGCGGTACAGTCCGCGAGCCGCAAGGCAGATTCGGTGCAATTCCGAAACCGACAGTCACAGTCTGGATGAAAGAAGAACCGGCGGCTTTTTCCCGCCTTTCCCGAAGGACGCTTCGGGGATTTTTGTTTTTTGGGAGGCGGACGATGGTCGCGGCGGGTGTTTTCGCAAAAAAGCGCTTTTGCATAAAGCCCTATCTGTTCGTTTTGCCCATGCTGCTTTTTGCCGTCGTTTTCGTGTATTACCCGTTTTTCAGGACGTTCCTGAACGGATTTTCGCTGGTGAACGCGCAGGGGCGCCTGCTTCGGTACACCGGCCTGGACAATTTCCGCTACCTGTTCGGGCGGCGCGAATTCGCCTCCGCACTCGGAAACACGCTAATGCTGACCACGGTCAACGTGCCCGTGACCGTGGTGCTCTCGCTGACGCTCGCGGTGATCGCCGCGAAAAAGCGCACGCTTTCACCCCTGTACGAGACGCTGTTTTCGCTGCCGATGGCCGTGTCCATGGCCACGGCGGCGCTGATCTGGAAGACGATGTTCAACCCGACGGTCGGCATCGTCAACCGCCTGCTGGGAACGGAGCTCGGCTGGTTCGAGTCCCGCGACACGGCGCTGGGCACGCTGCTGACGCTCACGGTCTGGATGGGCGTGGGGTTCAACTTTCTGGTGTTCCTGTCGGCGCTCCGGGGCATTTCGCCGGACACGGTCGGCGCGGCGCAGGTGGACGGCGCGGGGCGCTTTCAGGTGTTTTGGCATATCCGGCTGCCCGCCATCGCACCTTCGGTCGTGTACGTGGCTTCGAGCAACGCGGTGCTTGCGCTGATGACCTCCGGGCCCGTGATGATCATAACGCAGGGCGGCCCCAGCCGCGCGACCTCGACGCTGATCTACATGATGTATACCTCGGGCTACGCCTCCGGCAACGATTCGCTGGCCGCGTGCGTGAGCCTCGTGACCTTCGCGCTCACGTTCGCCTTCACGTTCCTTTTGCTGTTTCTGGAAAGAGACAAGGTGCGCGGCCTATGAAGTTAATAAAAAGCGCGCTTTGGCAGCTTACGGCGCTGTGCGCGGGGCTGATACTGGTTTTTCCGCTGATCTACGCGGTCTTCGGTGCCTTCAAGACGCCCGCCGAGTTCGGCGCGTGGCCGCCCTCGCTGCTGCCGGACAGCTTTGGGAATCTCGAAAACTTCAAAGCGGTCTTTAAGCAGATCCCCATGCTCAGGTACATGCTGAACTCGCTGATCACATCTCTGATCACGGGCACGGTAAAGACGCTGCTTAGCTGCCTTGCGGCCTACGGCTTCGCGTACTACGATTTCAGGGGCAAAAAGGCGCTGTTCTTTCTGATCCTGGCGGCGATGATGCTGCCCGCGGACACGCTGATCCTGACCAATTACCGCACGGTCACGCGCCTCGGGCTGATCGACACGTATCTGGGCATATGCGTCGTGTCCTTCGTGGGTGCAAGCCAATTGCTTCTGCTGAGAGGCGAATTATGCCGCCTGCCCGCGTCTTTGTGGGACGCGGCCAAAATGGACGGCTGCGGCGACCTTCGGTATCTTGCGTTCATACTGATGCCGATGGAGCGCGGCATACTGCTGACGCTCTTTCTGCAGGCGTTCGTCGCGCAGTGGAACAGCTATCTTTGGCCGCTGCTCGTGACCACGCGGATGGACATGCGCACGGTGCAGGTGGGCATCAGCATGCTGACGAGCGCGGAAAACACAAACTACGAGACCGTACTCGCGGGCTCGGCGGCGGCGCTCGTTCCCTCGCTGATACTGTTCTTTGTGAGCCGCAAAAGCTTTACGGGCGCGGACGCCTCCGGCGCGGAGGTCGAGTAGCCGATAAGCGACATTCGCCGGCGCACAGCCGGTTCAAAGGCGCAAACGCGCCGGAAAGGATAGATTATGAAAAAGGTACTGAGCTTTGTTTTGATCGCTTTGATCGCCCTGGGCGGAACGAGCCTGGGCGAAAAGCAGACGCGCATCGTGTTCTGGCACTCCGCGACGGGCGACGCCGGGGAGCTGCTTGGCCGCTACGTGGACGAGTTCAACGTCGGGCCCGGCGCGCAGCTGGGCGTGTACGTCGAGGCCGTCTATCAGGGCAGCTATTCCGACAGCGCCAGCAAGCTGCAAAGCCTGCTCTCCGCCGAAAACGAGGAGGATCTGCCGGACGTGATGCAGCTGGACGCGACGGGCAAGGTGCGCTATCTGAGCGCAAAGAGCGCCTACACGCTGGACGAAGCGCTGATCGACCACCCGGACGAGGACACAGGCGACTTTTTGGCGCCCGCGCTCGAAAACTGGCGCTTGAACGGCGTTCAGCTGGGCCTTCCCTTTGCGACCTCCACGACGCTGACCTACTACAACGCAAGCGTGCTGGACGAGGCCCCGGACAGCCTGTACGACCTGATGTACATCGCGGACGAGTACGAGCTCGAGGACGGCGTCTGCGTTTACGCGTGCGTGCCGAACACGCCCACGCTCGCCAACTGGCTGGGGCAGATGGGCAGCCGGCTCGTAAACGGCAACAACGGCTCCGAACAGAACGCGACCGAACTGGACTGCCTGGAGGACGGCTCTCTTCTGCGCTTTCTGGAAATATGGAAGGAACTGTACGCCTCCGGCGCGCTGGTCAGCCGCGCCTCCTCCAACGACGAGTTCATCGCGGGAAAGCAGCTCGTGATGACCGCGTCCTCCTCGATGATCTCGACGCTTGACGAAAGGATCGGCGGCGCGTTCGAGCTGGGCGTTTCGCCGTACCTGCGCGTAAGCCCGGACGACGGCTACGGCGCCACGGTATCGGGCAGCTGCCTCGTCATGTTCAAGCACGACGACGAAAGGAGCGAAGCCGCCTGGGAATTCGTAAAGTACATGACCTCCGACCTTGTGCAGGCGGGCTTTGCGATGGGCACCGGCTATATCCCCTCCCGCGTTTCGGCGGTCAAGACCGATCTTTGGCAGGATTTCATCCGCGAGGCTCCCGAATACAACGTGGGATTCGAACAGCTGATGCTGACGCCCGAGGGCATGCGCAGCGTGACCGTGGGCCCGGCGGCAGACTTTTACTACACGATCCAGGACGTGTTCACTTCGATGCTGGAGGAGGACACGTCGCCCGAAGAAGCCCTTGAGACCCTCGAAGAGGAACTGAACGGCCTGCTGACCCAGTACGCCCGCGCCAACCCGTAGGGCCCGTTACACATTCTGCAAAGAAATTTTCTTGTAACTTAAAACGCAAAAGTGTACAATAGGCACGTTCAATTCTCAGCGGAGGCCGCAAAATGCAAAACACCGATAAGCTAAAGATCCTCGTCATAAATCCCGGCTCCACCTCCACGAAGGTCAGCCTGTTCGAGGGCGAAAACTGCCTGTTTGAAAAAAGCCTGTTTCACGACGCGCCCGAACTGCTCAAATACCCCCACGTGAACGACCAGACGCCGTTCCGCTATCAGGTCATCGAGAACATGCTCAAGGCCTACGGCATACGCCCCGAGGAGATCGACGTGTTCGTCGGCCGCGGCGGCAGCGCCTACAGCCAGCCGGGCGGCGTGACCCTGATCGACGAAAAGCTCTACGACGACACGGTCAGGGCTGTGGGCGGCAGCGAGCACCCCGCAAAGCTCGGCGTGATGCTGGCCTGGCAGTTCAGTCAGAACTTCAAAAAGGCCGCCTACACGCTCAATCCCACCAACGTGGACGAATACTGCGACCTTGCGCGCCTGACCGGCATAAAGGGCGTGTACCGCATAAGCCACAGCCACGTGCTCAACCAAAAAGCCGTCGCGGAATTCCACGCGGGCAAGCTCGGCAAAAAGTATGAAGAAATGAACTTCATCGTCGCCCACATCGACGGCGGCATCACCGTGAGCGCCCACCAGAACGGCAAAATGATCGACGGCAACATGGGCGCGGACGGCGAGGGCAGCTTCACCCCCACGCGCATCGGTTCCGTTCCGGTTTTGTCGCTTCTCGATTACGTGGAAAAGCATTCCGTCAGGGAAGCGCGCCTGATGTGCTCCCGTGCGGGCGGGTTCGTGAGTCTCTTCGGCACCGCGGATTCCGACTACATCCACAAAAAGGTGGACGAGGGCGACCCCAAGGCCACGCTCGTTTGGAACACGATGATCTACCAGATCTGCAAGCAGATCGGCGAAATGAGCGCCGTGCTGTGCGGCAAGGTGGACGGCATACTACTCACGGGCGGCCTCATGCGCTTTCAGGACATCTATGAGGGCATCAAAACGCGCTGCGGCTGGATCGCGCCCATCAGCGTCTATCCCGGCGAGATGGAGCAGGAGGCGCTGGCGTATTCGGTGCTCAAGGCGATACGGGGCGAGGTCCCGACGCTGACCTACGCGGGCAAGCCCGTCTGGGACGGCTTCGACTTTATGAACGACTGATAAAAAAAGGGACGGGCACGGCGATGTGTCCGGTCCCTTTTTGATATGAAATCTTTTGAGCGAGGTAACAACTTATGAGCATCATGCAAATGCTGCGCGAAAAAGCCAAAACAAACGTCAAAACCATCGTGCTGCCCGAGGGCGACGAAGCGCGCACCGTGAAGGCGGCCGCCATACTGAAGGCGGAGGGCATCGCCAGGCCCGTTCTGCTGGGCAATACCGAAAAAGTCGCCTTTGCGGCAAAGGAAGCCGGCGCGGACATAAGCGGCATCTGCGTCGTCGATCCGGAAACCTCCGAAAAAACGAAGGTCTACGCCGAAGAGCTGTACGAACTCAGAAAGAGCAAGGGCATAAGCCCGGAGGACGCGCTGAAGCTCGTAAAGGACAGCATGTATTACGGCATCATGATGGTAAAGACGGGCGACGCGGACGGACTGGTGAGCGGCGCCGTTCACACCACGGGCGACATGCTGCGCCCCGCGCTGCAGATCATAAAGACCAAGCCCGGCTGCAAGGTCGTCTCCTCTGCGTTCCTGATGGACTGCCCCAACAAGAGTCTGGGCGAAAACGGGCTTTTGGTCTACAGCGACTGCGTTGTCATGCCCAACCCGAGCGCCGAGGAGCTGGCCCACATCGCCGTTTCCGCCGCCGAGACCGCAAAGACCCTCTGCGGCATTCAGGAGCCCCGCGTGGCGATGCTGAGCTTTTCCACGAAGGGCAGCGCAAAGCACGAACTGGTCAGCAAGGTTCAGCAGGCGACGCAGCTTGCGCACGAGCTAAGGCCCGATCTTCTCCTCGACGGCGAAATGCAGTTCGACGCGGCGATCGTGCCCGAGGTCGGACAGAGCAAGGCCAAGGGCAGCCCCGTCGCCGGAAGGGCCAACGTGCTCGTCTTCCCGGATCTTCAGGCCGGCAACATCGGCTACAAGATCACCCAGCGCATCGGCGGCGCCGAATGCTTCGCCGTGCTTCAGGGGCTGGCAAAGCCCTGCAACGACCTGTCGCGCGGCTGCTCGGTGGACGACATCGTGACCACCGTCGCGGCGACCGCCGTACAGGCGCAATAAACAAGGAGAAAACGCAAATGAAGATCACCGGTATCGCGCACGCGGCCTACAACGTCGCAAACATGCAGGCTTCCCTGGACTTTTACGTAAACAAGCTCGGCATGAAGCATGCCTTCTCCATCGAGGGGAACGACGGTAAGCCCTGGATCGAGTACCTGAAAGTGGCGGACAGGCAGTTTATCGAGCTGTTCTATTCCGACGGCGGTTTTGAAAGCAAGCCCTCCTACAGCCATCTGTGCATACAGGTGCCCGACTGCGCAAAGGCACAGGAAGAACTGGAGGCCGCGGGCGTAACCATCGAAGTGCCCGTAAAGCAGGGCAAGGACGGCAACTTCCAGCTCTGGATCCGCGACCCCGACGGCAACCGTCTGGAGATCATGCAGATCAGCCCGACCTCGCCGCAGGCCAGATCGTAAACGCTTAAAACAAATGGACAGGGCGCCTTTCCGCACGCGGATGGGCGCTTTGTAAAACGCTTAACCGCAATTACGTTGAAAGTTTTACGCGGGAAAGATATAATTAAAGGATATTATTGGTATTTTTTCGGAGGAAGCATGAGAACGAGAAATCTGATCGCGCTGATCGCGGTGGTATTGGTGACCGCGCTGGCGCTGGTCTGCGCTTTCGCAGGCGTAAAAATCGGAGACAAGCAAATCATCAAGCCCATCAACGAAGGCCTTAGTCTTGGCCTCGACCTGAAGGGCGGCGTGTACGTGGTGTTCCGCGCCGACAGGGAGAATTACGGCGAAGCCGAATTCAGCGCCCTGCTCGACAACACCGCCGAGGTGCTCAGAAAGCGCCTGACCAACGAGGGCTACACCGAGGCAAGCGTCTCCCTGCAGGGCACGGACAGCATCCGCGTGGAGATCCCCGAAGTGGAGGATCCCGACGAGGTGGTCGGCCTGATCGGCAAGCCCGCAAAGCTCGAGTTTCTCGACCCGAACGACAAAGTGATCATCGAGGGCAAGGACATCCGCGAGGTCTCCCCCTTCTACGACGAAACCAAGGACCGCTACGGCGTGGCCTTCACGCTCTCGGACGAGGCTGCCGACGCATTTGAAAAAGCCACCGCCCGCCTCGTGGACCAGCCCATTTTCATCATGCTGGACGGCGAGGAGATCTCCGCGCCCTACGTTTCGGAAAAGATCGCCGGCGGGCACGTCAGCATCTCGCTGCAGGACGGGCTGAGCCGCCAGGAATCCTACGAGGAGGCCGAGCAGCTCGCGACACTGATCATGAGCGGCGCGCTGCCGCTGAACCTCACGGAGGAAGACCTTCGCTCCATCTCCCCCACCCTCGGCGAGGACGCGATGAACAAGGCGCTGGTCGCCGGGCTCATCGGCGCGGCGCTGATCCTTCTGTTCATGGCCGCCGTGTACCGTCTGCCGGGCCTGATGGCGGACCTTGCGCTCTGCTGGTACATCCTGCTGGTGTTCGTGCTGATAAGCCTCCTGGGCATACAGCTCACACTCCCCGGCATCGCCGGCATACTGCTGGGCATCGGCATGGCCGTGGACGCGAACGTCGTCATTTTCGAGCGCTTCCGCGAGGAACTGCGCCTTGGCAGGAGCTATGAATCCGCGGTCAAGGCCGGCTTCAAAAACGCGCTTCGGGCTATCGTCGACTCCAATATCACGACGCTGATCGCTGCGTTCGTGCTGATGTATTTCGGCACGGGCTCGGTCAGGGGCTTCAGCTACACGCTGTGCATAAGCGTCGTCGTCTCGATGTTCACGGCGGTGTTCGTGACCCGCTTCCTGCTCAACCGCGCCGTACGCCTCGGCATCAATTCAAAGGCCGCCTACACCAGAAAGTTCAGTCAAAGGCATTCCTTCGCCGTCGTCAAAAGAGCGCGCCTGTTCGCGCTTGTGCCCGCCGTGCTCGTGCTGGCCGCGCTGATTATGAACATCGCAGGCGCGGGCATCCACCTGGGCATCGACTTTACCGGCGGCACGCTGATCGAATACGACGTGGGCGAGGACTTCACCACCGAACAGATCACCGCCATCCTGCGGGAGGGCGGCCACAAGGATTTCAGCGTCAGCAAGACCGCAAAGGACGGCGAGACGCGCCTTCAGATCCGCACGAGGCTCGAGGCCGAGGAGGCCGACTGGGAGGGCGTGACGGAGGGCGTCATGGCGCTTCTGGGCGATCAGAAGCTCAAAGAGAGCGGCGTTGTCACCAACAAATACATCACCCAGAACAACCTTGACGACAGCTACCGCGGCGCGAGGCTCTTTACCTACGAAGGACTTGTCGACAGCGATGTCGTTCAGGAAAAGCTCGAGGACGCGCTGCATGAAAACAGCATGCCCTTCAGCCGGGTGCACGCCGTCGAAAACGACGACGCGGAGGAGCCCGAAACGCTGATCTACATCCTCACGCAGGGCGAAAGCGCCTCGGGCGTCGGCGAGATCACCGAGCTGCTCAGGCAGCGCTTCCCCGAAGTCAAACAATTGAACGCCGAATACGCGGGCGCGGTATCCAGCGCGCAGCTGATCAAAAACGCACTCTTGTCCATGGGCGTAGCGCTGGTTCTGATGCTGATCTACATCGCCATCCGCTTTGACCTGTTCTCGGGCCTTGCGGCACTGCTGGGCCTGTTCCACGACGTCGTGATCATGCTGGCGGCCATGAGCTTTTTCGGTTTCCTGTATCAGGTGAACTCTCCGTTCATCGCCGCGCTTTTGACGATCGTCGGCTACTCGATCAACGACACGATCATCATCTTCGACCGCATACGCGAAAACAAAAAGAGCATGCGCAGGGACGGCGCGGACGCCATAGTCGACACGAGCGTGAGCCAGAGCCTTTCGCGCACGGTCAACACCTCCGTGACCACGCTGATCACGCTGGTGGCGCTGTTCGTGCTGGGCACCGAGACGATACGCGAATTCACGTTCCCGCTGATCGCGGGCATGATCGCGGGCACGTACTCCTCCAACCTGCTAAGCGGCCCCTTCTGGGCGTGGCTCATGAACAGGAAGCACGGCAGAAAACAGCCCGCAGAAGACAGTACCGCTTCCGGGGACGCCAATGCTTAGACTTACGCCCCGGCAAAGCGAGGTCGCTTCCTGGCCGTGCCCGGAGGGGATGCATCCCCTGCTGCACAGGCTGCTGAGCTTAAGAGGCGTAGGCAATCGGGAGGAGGCGCGCGCGTTTCTGCATCCCGGCCGCGAGGATCTTCGGGATCCGTACCTGCTCAGCGACATGCAGGCGGCGGTCGACATCATACGGGACGCGGTAAAAAAGGATCAGCGCATCTGCGTCTACGGCGACTACGACGTGGACGGCGTGTGCGCCTCGGCGATCCTGACGCTGTACCTCAAAGAGCTCGGCGCGCGCTGCGGCGTCTACCTGCCCTCCCGACACACAGAAGGCTACGGCCTGAACGCGGACGCGGTGGATTTCATCAGCCTGAACTATGAACTGCTGATCACCGTGGACTGCGGCATCACCGCCTTCGAGCTCGTGGAAAGGGCGCTCGGCAAGGGCATGCGCGTGATCGTGACCGACCACCATAAGCCGGGCGAGCGCTTGCCCGGCTGCCCCACGGTAAACCCGCTGTTGGGCGGCTATCCCTTCGGCTACCTTTGCGGCACGGGCGTCGCGTTTCAGCTGGTCACGGCGCTGGCCGGGCGCGACAAGGCCATGGAATACATCGACCTTGCGGCGCTTGCAACGATCGCGGACATCGTGCCGCTCAGAGACGAAAACCGCGCGATCGCCTGCCTGGGCCTCAAAAAGATCAACGTATCCGCGCGCCCCGGCATACGCGCGCTGATCTGCGTGAGCGGCCTGGAGGGCAAGGTGCTGAGCGAAGGCAACGTCGCCTTTCAGCTTACGCCCCGCCTGAACGCGAGCGGGCGCCTCGGCGACGCAAAGCGCGCCTACGACCTTTTGACCTCGACGGACGCTGAAACCTGCGAGCGCCTCGCGCAGGAGCTCGATCAGGAAAACCGGAACCGCAAGGATTTTGAAAACCGCGCGATCGAGGAGGCCGAACAGCAATTGGTCGGCTTTGACTTCGCTTCGAACCCCGTCATCATCGTGAAGGGCAGAGACTGGAACCCCGGCGTGATCGGGCTTACCGCCTCCCGCCTGACCGAAAAATACCACTGTCCGGCCATCGCCCTGACGCCGGACGGCGAATACTATACCGGCTCCTGCCGCTCCATCGAGGGCGTGGACATCCACGAGGCGCTCAAAAGCGTCTCCCATCTGCTGGACCGCTTCGGCGGCCACAAGATGGCGGCGGGGCTGCGGCTCAGGGCAGAAAACCTGGACGAATTTACCCGCGCGCTCAACCGGACGATGCTGGATACGCTCGATCCGCGCCTGTGGATCCCCTTTCAGGAGTACGACGCGGAGGTCAGCGGAAGCGAACTGACGCCGGAGCTGGCAAAGGACATCGAGGCGCTCTCCCCCACCGGCTGCGGAAACCCCGACGCGGTTTTCCTGACGCGCTGCGAGATCAGCGAAGCGTATCCCGTGGGCAAGGAGAAAGAGCACTTGAAGCTCGGCGTCACCACGAACGACGGAACGCGCCTTGGCGGCATTTGGTTCCGCCACGGCGCGGACGCGGCGCTGCTCAGGGGCAAGGCGGACATGCTGTACGCGCTGGGTCTCAATACCTACATGGGACAGACCTCAATGCAGGCGATGGTAAAACAGCTCTTGCCCAGAAGCGACAAGTTCGATCCGGAAGGGGACGAAATGCATTTCGGCGGAATGCTCCTGTCGCTTTGCGAAAACTTCGGCAGGTTTCAGGCGCAAAAGCCGATCACGCCCGGCGAAGTGAGCCAATACTTCTCTTCCGATTTCAGGGGCAGCCTCGTCGTCGCATCCGACGCACAGAGCGCACGCGCGGCCGCCAACGTGCTGGGCGAAGAAGCGGACATCTGCCTGTACAGGTATCCGGGCGACCCGAGAGGCTTTAACGCGCTGTGCCTGTGCCCCGAAGGGCAGGCGCCCGGCTGCTACAAGAACGTCTTTTACGCGGGCGTACCCGCCTTTTTGTGCGCGGGCGGCCGCAGGATCCTCGGCGTCCCCGTAAGCCCCGCCTTTTCGAAGCTGCCAGACGTGGAGGGCCTGAGGGAGATCTACAGGCAAGTGCGAAACGCCGCGCAGGCCCGCCGCAGGTATACGAGTCTAAGTGAAGCGCTTTCGGCGCTCAGCCGCGCCGCAAAAATGGAAGCAAGCCGCCTGAGCGTGGGGCTTGCGGTGCTCACGCACGCGGAGCTGTGCGGCATAAAGATATCGGACGGCGGCTGCGTGCCGGTTTATTTCAACGAAAAGAGAGACCCGTTGGAGGACGAGCTGTACAGGGAATTCAGGCGCATTGGGGGTTAGAACATGCAAGCATCTGTCAGAAGCTGTGACGAAATCATCGCCGCGTGTAAGAAGTATCACCCCTCAGACGATATGGGCGTGATCAAAAAGGCCTACGACTTTGCCCAAAAAGCGCACGAAGGCCAAACGCGCATGAGCGGCGAGCCCTATTTTACCCACCCCTGCGAGGTCGCGATGATACTCGCCGGCATCATGATGGACCCGGATACGATCGCGGCGGGGCTTTTGCACGATGTGATCGAGGACGTGGAAAACGTCAGCCGCGACACGATCGAAGCCGAGTTCGGCCCGGACATCGCCATGATGGTCGACGGCGTGACCAAGTTGAGCCACGTGGACTTTTTCAGCAAGGAACAGCAAAAGGCCGAGTCCATACGCAAGATGTTCGTTGCGATGGCCAAGGAGATCCGCGTGGTGCTGATAAAGCTTGCCGACCGGCTGCACAACATGCGAACCCTCGACACGCAAAGGCCCGAGCGCAGAAAGGCCATCGCCCGCGAGACGCTGGACATCTACGCGCCGCTTGCGCACAGGCTGGGCGTGTACGCGATCAAGAGCGAGCTCGAGGACCTGTGCCTCAAATACCTCGACCCCGAGCAGTACGAGCTGATTCGCAAAAAGAGCGACGAAAATCTGGAGCAGCAGCAGTACCTGATCGAGCACATCAAAACCGCCCTGAACAGCGCCCTTGTCAACGAGGGCATAAAGGACTTCGATATCAGCGGCCGCATCAAGCACAGCTATTCCATCTATCGCAAGATGAAGGCCCAGAATAAGAGCTACGAGCAGATCATGGACCTCGTGGCGGTGCGCGTGGTGGTCAAGAATTTGAGGGACTGCTACGGCGCGCTGGGCGTGGTGCACAGCCTGTGGAAGCCCGTCCCAGACAGGATCAAGGACTATATCCATTCCCCCAAATACGGCATTTACCAGTCGCTGCACACGACGGTCATGAGCAAGAGCGGCTCCATTTTCGAGGTGCAGATCCGCACCGAGGAAATGCACCGCAGCGCCGAATACGGCATCGCGGCCCACTGGCGCTATAAAGAGGGCCGCGCCGCGGACGAACTGGACGACAAGCTCAGCTGGCTGAGGCGCATCATAGACTGGTCGGGCGAAGCGGGCGACGCGGACGAATTTTCTTCGTTCCTTCGGACCGACCTGTTCAGCGACGACGTGTTCGTTTTCACGCCCGCGGGCGACATCATTTCCCTGCCCAAGGGCGCTACGCCCATCGACTTCGCCTACCGCATCCATACGGCCGTGGGCAACCGCTGCGTCGGCGCGCGCGTGGACAAAAAGATGGTGCCGCTTAGCACGCAGCTGGAAAGCGGCAACGTGATCGAGATCATCACCTCCTCCACGAGCAAAGGGCCCTCGCTCGACTGGCTGAACATCGTAAAGACCGGCGAAGCCAAGGCCAAGATCCGCTCCTACCTCAAAAACGCCAGCAAGGACGAAAACCTCGCACGCGGGCGCGACATGCTGGAGCGCGAAATGAAGCGCCTGGGCTATTCCTATCCCCAGCTTTTCCGGAACGAATATCTGGAGCCGCTTTACAAGCGCTATTCGCTCAGCAACATCGACGATCTGTACGTGACCGTGGGCTTTGGCGGGCTTAGCTGCGCGCAGGTGCTCAACCGCCTCGCGGACGAATACAAAAAGACCGTGAAGGCGGAGCCGAAAAAGCCGGACGCCGCCGACAAGGCGCCCGCAAAGACCGTAACCCACGCCACGCAGGGCGTGGAGGTCGAGGGCGACAGCGGCATGCTGATCAAGTTCGCGCGCTGCTGCAATCCCCTGCCCGGCGACAGCATCGTGGGCTACGTGACGAGGGGAAGGGGCGTGTCCATCCACCGCGCCGACTGCGCGAACATGATGGACGAGAGCATAGAGCCCGACCGTTTCGTGCGCGTGAGCTGGGCGGGACAGAACACCGAAGCTTACGAGGCCGAAATCGAGATCCGCGGCTACGACAAGGCGGGTCTGCTGGGCGATCTGAGCAATCTGTTCGCTTCGCTGAACGTGCCCATGCTGGCGGTCTCCGCCAGGAGCCTCAAAAACGGCACGAGCCAGATCAGCCTGACGCTGCAGGTAAAGGACACCGCGCAGCTGGACAAGGTCATAAAGCAGCTGCAAAAGCGCAGCGACATCATAGAGGTATTCAGGACCGGAATGTAACAGGCGCTTTCATGCGCACTTGTTTTCAGAACAGACAGAAAATCGGAGGCCGGAAAATGCGGGCGGTAGTACAGCGGGTTTCGTTCAGTCACGTGGACGTGGAAGGGCAGTGCGTGGGAAAAATCGGCAAAGGGCTCACGGTGCTGCTGGGCGTGATGGACGGCGACACGGACGAGGACGCCGAATACATAGCCAAAAAGGTGGCCCTGCTCAGGATCTTCGAGGACGAGCAGGAAAAGATGAACCTGAGCGTAAAGGACGTGGGCGGCAGTGTTCTGCTCATCAGCCAGTTCACGCTGGCCGGAGACGCGCGCCACGGCAACCGTCCCTCCTTTTCCACGGCCGCCGCGCCCGAGATCGCAGAGCCGCTGTGCGAAAAGGTGGTCGCGAGCCTGACAAGCAAGGGGCTTTCGGTGGAAACGGGGCGCTTCCGCACGCACATGGAGGTAACGCTCTTGAACGACGGCCCCGTGACCATACTGCTCGACAGCCGGAGGCAGTTCTGATGGACGTCAAAATGCGCGTGATCGGCCCCGTGCAGGCCAACTGCTACATACTGAACGGGCGCATCATGATCGATCCCGGCGACGGCGTAAACGAATTGGACGCCTTTATACGGGACAGCGGCGCCCAGATCGACAGCGTCGTGCTGACGCACGGCCATTTCGACCACATGCTGGGCGCGGCGCACATAAAAAAGAAATACGGCGCGAAGATCTACGTTTCCGCCGCCGACGCGCACTGCCTGACGGACGAAAGATCCGCGCTGGTGCTGCCATTCGCCGCAGGGCGGTTCGAGCCCTGCGAGGCGGACGTATTGCTTAACGAGGGCAAGGTCACGATCTCGGGCACCGAATTCGAGGTGCTTCTGACCCCCGGGCACACCGAGGGCGGGCTTTGTCTCTTGAGCCGCGAGGACAGGCTCGTCTTTACGGGCGACACGCTGTTCAGCAACGGCTACGGCCGCACGGACCTGCCCGGCGGAGACATAAACAAGCTGTTCGCCTCGCTGCGCCGCCTGCTTAAGCTGCCGGAGGATTATTACGTGTACCCCGGCCACGGCGAAGGCGCGCTGATCGGCGAGATACGAGGAGGGCTGTGAGATGACCTCCGTGCGCCTGAACACGAACGAAGCGTGGCTCTATCCCGAGCTGTGCGACGTGATACGCCTGTTTCTGGGCGACATAGTAATCGGCGAAGAAGCGGGAGACATGTGCTTTGCGCACGCGCACAGCGTTACGGGCGATACCTGGACGGAGACGGTGCAAAGCGGAAACCGCCGCTCTGTGCGCACGGCCATCGTGTGCTCAGACGCGCTGGAAGCCAAGCGCCGCATAAAGCGCGCGGCCAAGAACGCGCTGTTCGAGCTTCTGATGGATTCTCTCGGCTTTTGCCCGCCCTGGGGGAGCCTTACGGGCATCCGCCCCACGCGCCTGATCTACGAGGCGCTTTCGGAGGGAAAGACGCCGGACGAAGCCATGCGGCGCCTGACGGACGAATTCTACGTTTCCGAAGAGAAGGTCTCCCTGCTGGGCGAGATCGTGCAGATGCAGGAAGGGCTCATCTATCCGCCCGAGAACAGCTTCGATCTGTACATCCACATCCCGTTTTGCGTGAGCCGCTGCGCGTACTGCTCCTTTGCGTCGGTCGAGGTCGGCAAAAGCAAGCTGACGGACGCCTACGTGCAGGCGCTGATCCAGGAGCTCCGGGACGGCGCGGACCTCATGCGCCGGCTCGGACTCACGATCCGAAGCGGTTACGTGGGCGGCGGAACGCCCACCGCGATCACGACCGGCCAGCTGCAAAGCGTGCTGGAAAGCGCGATGACGCTGTTTCCGGGCGCCGCAGAATGGACGGTCGAGGCGGGCAGGCCGGACACGATCGACCGCGAAAAGCTTTCGATGCTCAGGCAAATGCAGGTCGGACGCATTTCGGTCAATCCGCAGTCGTTTTCCGACGAGACGCTCCGCCTGATCGGCCGGGCGCACAGCGCCGAAGATACCGTGCGGGCGTACCTGCTCGCGCGCGAGATGGGCTTTCACGACATCAACATGGACCTGATCGCAGCGCTGCCCGGCGAGACGGCGGACGACTTCCGCCATACGCTGGACAGGACGATCGAGCTGTCTCCCGAAAGCGTGACCGTGCATTCGCTGGCCATCAAGCGCTCCAGCCGCCTGCACGAGCAGCTCACCGTGGCAGGCGGCGCCCACAATCAGGCAAACGCCGAGGGTGCGGACGAAATGATCCGCATGGCCAGGACACGCCTTTGCGGCGCGGGCTACAGGCCCTACTACCTCTATCGCCAGAAATACATGGCCGGCAACCTCGAAAACGTGGGCTACGCAAAGCCCGGCTACGCCTGCCTGTACAACATAGGCAACATGGAGGAGACACAGAAGGTGCTGGCCGTGGGCGCGGGCGCGATCACCAAATGGATATTTGACCGCAAAAGGCGCATAGAGCGCGCGCCGAACCTGAGGAACATAGAGGAATACATCGCAAGGGTCGACGAGCTGTGCCAAAAAAAGCGCCGCGTGATACTGGACGAAGGCAGGGCCCTTACGCAGAACCGGGAGGATACGTAGATGAAAAGGCGGCTGCTCGCGCTTTTGCTCGTGTGTATGGCGCTGCTTCTGAGCGCCTGCGGCGTGGTGTACGTAAATCCCTACGCCGACATTCCCAAGCCCGTCGCCGTCTTTACGCTGGACATCGACGGCCAAAGCTACGTGATGCGCTTTACGCTGGACCCCGGCTACGCGCCGAACACCGTTTCCAATTTCATCAACCTCGCCAACGCCGGCTTTTACGACGGGCTCAAGATCGACTACGTCTACCCCACCTATTTCATCCGCGGCGGCGACCCCAACGGCGACGGCACGGGCGGAACGGACTACACCATCCGGGGCGAATTCAAGGCCAACGGCTTCGAATTCGACGGCATGCCGCACGAGCGCGGCGTAATCTCCATGTGTAGGCTGGAAAACGACTACAATTCTGCCGGCAGCCAGTTTTTCATCATGCTCTCAAGGCACTCCGAGTACGACGACCTGTACGCCGCGTTCGGCCGCATCGAGCCCGCGGACGTCGAAAGCATGAATACCCTGAGCGAGATCGAACAGCGCACCACCGACAACGAATACCGCCCGATCCTGCGCCAGACCATCGTGAGCGTGCGCGTGGACACGCGGGGGTACGAATACACGGTCATCAAGAACGAATAGGATGATCTTCGAAGTATAAACGATCCGGGCTGCACCGCGAATCCTTCGCTGCAGCCCGGATCGTTTTTTGTCTTCCTGATATTCGATGCGCTTATCTCCTTCCGGCGCCGCCGCCGCTGGATCGGCCGCCGCCGCCGGAATGGCCCGAACGGGAGCTTGAGGAACGGCTTGAACTGCGATGGCTTCCGCCGGACGAATGCCCTCCCCCGCCGGTCAGGAGGGTGAAGACGAGCTCGATCGTGACTCTGATCGCGATCTCGACCAGGAAGCGGAAAATCAGCATGACCAGGCTACCGCCCTCGATGTTCCTTAAGAAGGCGCGCACCCTCGGCGTGCGCTCCAGCGCTTTCCTTGCCGCCGTGCCCAGCACGATGAAGCCCACGGTCACGGCTGTGACCCATATCCACGCGCCGCTCTCGGCTGCGATCGCAGAAGCCAGGAAGACCGCGGCGGGCATTATGGCGAACACCGACAGTACGCACAGTATGTAGGCGATCATTATGAGCGCGTTCACGAGCTTTCTCGTGCCCGGCTTACCGCCTGCGCCCTCTTCCCCTTCCACATCATCCGCCGATGCGGAAAAGTTGCGCGACAGCCTTTTTTCGGCGATCAGGCGCTTGACCGTGGTCAGGTTCTTTTTCTCGTCCTCATAGAGGTGAACGGCATAGATGTCTGCCCTTCGCATCTGCTTGCCCTTTGCACGCAGAATCACCGCGCGCACACAGTGTGCGCCGAAGAGCAGTACGCCGATGAGCAAACCAACGCGCGCGGAAGTGGCGGTAAAGCTGAAAAATAGCACGGCCGCGATCAGAACGGCAAGGCCCGCCACGGCGCAGAAGGCGATATGCTTGTACTTCGTGGACGGGATCTGTCCCGTGACCTCGCCCGTCTGCCCGTTGACGGCGAAGGTGTATTCTCTTCCCTCCGCTTTGCAGGTGACGCGGTACACGGGCAAAAGGATCAGCATCGCGTCCATCGATTTGAACGTGAGGGCGTTGTTGTCCGAGTGTACGATGACTTCCCTGATCTGCCCGATGTCCTCGGTTGCTTCCCTCGCCATCGCGATGGTGCTAAGGCTCTCGGCGCGGCTTATGCAGTCCGAAAGCGGCGTATCGGCTTTGGCGATGGGCGCGTCCAGCTGTACGCGCTCGTCCAGCGGCTCGAGCTTCGAATAGTCGAAGGGCTCCAATTCGTCCATCAGCACGTCTTCCATCGCGTTGTTCGCGTCCACGACGATGTTTCGGATCATGTACTTGTCGTCGTAGTTCAAAAAGCCTTCGACGGTCAGCCTGCGCTCCATGGGCGGCTTTTGCTCGAAGTTCAGCGTGTGCACGTCGCACTTGAAGCTGCCCTTGGCCTCCACGTCGAACAGCCAGAAGGGCACGTACTGCTTTTGCACCTTCATTTTGTCGGTGAGCTTGAAGGGCTTTAGCAGCCTCGAGCCCGCGCGCGCTTCGATGTGTTTTGGCAGGTCTTCCTCTTTCACCTGAAACTTCAGGTACGCACCGGCGTGGTACAGTTCGCTCTCGGGCGTCAAAAGCTTCAGTTTCTTTTCGCACTTGGGGCAGGTGAGCAGTATTCGCATGCCCTCGGAAGTGTAATCCTGCCCGCATTTGGAGCAGTGAAAGCTGAGCTTTCCCCAGGACGGAGAAGGATCGGTCTCAGGCTGCGCTTCGACGAGCGACGACCAATCGTCCCGGTTATCGGGCATTTTCTCGTTTTCCGCCGGCTGCTGTGTGTCTTCCGCGATGGGTTTTTCGGGATTCGGATTGTTCTCCATGCTGCATGCACTCCTTTGGGCGTCTGTCGGGATGAAGGGGCATTTCGACTGTTTTTATATAACGCAAATTGAGCCATGTATCTACACGGCTCTCATTGCATCAAAGGATCTGTCAGGCGTTGGCCTGCTTGTTCAGCCTCTTGGCCAGGCGGCTCTTCTTGCGGTTGGCGGCATTCTTATGGATCACGCCCTTGGTGGCGGCCTTGTCTACCGCGGCCTGGGTCTGGCTGAGCAGAGCGGCGTCGGCGGAACCGGCCTCAACGGCGGTAGAGAACTTTTTGAGGCTGGTCTTCATCGCGCTCTTGACCATGCGGTTGCGCAGATTCTTCTTTTCGGAAACCTTTACTCGCTTGATAGCGGACTTGATGTTCGGCAAATCATTCACTCCCTGTTCAAAATAGCCTTGTTATTATACTACACGCGCGTGAGTATTGCAAGATGCAAGACGGTTAAATATGTGGTAAGTAAAGCGCTGCGCCTTTAGCCCGAGGGTGTGGGCCGTCAGGGCACTTACTTCGCCATTTCCACGGCTCTGGTTTCGCGTATCACGTTGACCTTGATCTGGCCCGGATACTCCATTTCGTCCTCTATGCGCTTGCAAATCTCCTTGGCAAGCACCAGCGTTCCCGCGTCGTTGACGTCCTCGGGTTTTACCATGATGCGAACCTCGCGGCCGCTCTGTATGGCGTAGGACTTTTCGACGCCCTGGAAGGAGTTGGCGATCTCCTCCAGTTTCTCGAGGCGCTTGATGTAGTTCTCTATGCTCTCGCGCCTGGCGCCGGGCCTGGCCGCAGAGATCGCGTCCGCCGCCTGTACCAGCACGGCCTCCACGCTCTGGGGCTCCACGTCGCCGTGGTGCGCAAGGATGCAGTTGATGACGGCTTCGCTCTCGTGGTACTTGCGCGCGAGCTCGCCGCCGATGGTGACGTGCGTGCCCTCGACCTCGTGGTCGATGGCCTTGCCTATGTCGTGCAGCAGGCCGCCGCGCTTTGCAAGCTGTACGTCCGCGCCCAGTTCCGCTGCCATCGCTCCGGCGAGGTGGCTTACCTCGATGGAATGCTTGAGCACGTTCTGGCCGTAGCTGGTGCGGTACTTCATGCGGCCAAGCAGCAGCACGAGCTCTCTGTGCAGCGAATGCTGGTTGGTCTCGAACACGGCATTTTCGCCGGCCTCGCGGATCTGGTTGTCCACTTCGCGCTTGGCCTTCTCGACCAGTTCTTCGATCCTCGCGGGATGGATGCGGCCGTCCATGATCAGCTTTTCCAGCGCGACTCTTGCGATTTCCCTGCGCACGGGATCGAAGCCGGAAATGATGACCGCTTCGGGCGTGTCGTCGATGATGAGGTCGACGCCGGTCGCGGTTTCGAGCGCGCGGATGTTTCTGCCCTCGCGGCCGATGATCCTGCCCTTCATGTCGTCATTGGGCAGTGCGACGACGCTGACCGTAGTTTCGGCCACGTGATCGGCCGCGCACTTCTGGATGGCCAGGGAGATGATGTTTCTGGCCTTCTTGTCCGCCTCGTCCTTGGCGCGGGCCTCGATGTCTCTTACCATGACCGCTGCGTCGTGATAGGCGTCCTTCTGCACGCGGTTCATGATGATCTGGCGCGCCTCGTCCATCGTCATGTTGGAGATGCGCTCGAGCTCGCCCGCCTGCCGGTCGTGAAGCTTCTGCGCTTCGCTCTCCAGGCGCTCTGCTTCCTTGTACTTTTCGTTCAGCGCTTCCTCGCGGGCTTCGACCGCGTCATATTTCTTGTCGAGGGCTTCTTCTCTTTGGTTTACGCGCCTTTCGAGCCGCGTCACCTCGCTGCGGCGATCCTTTACTTCCTTGTCGAGCTCGTCTTTCAGCGTGAGGATTTCTTCCTTGGTAGACAGGATCTGCTCTTTTTTGTACTCGTCGGCCTTGGTTTTCATTTCCTCGGCCTTGCGCTTGGCTTCTTCAAGCTGTTCCTCGGCAAACTTTTCGGAACGCCCGATTTTGTTTTCCGTGTAGCTCTGGCGGTATTTGTATCCGCCCAGTGCGCCCGCCGCGATGCCCACGACGGCTGCGATAATGCCAATCAATGTAGGACCCAAATTTGCGTCACTTCCTCCTTGTCCGGTTTCTGGAACGGGGCAAAGCCCCTGAATTAGCGATTATACTGCCCCATTGGAGCAAATTATCCATTATATTTTATACTCAGCGTGTTAATTTGTCAACGAAGCGCAACATAAGTGCGAGTAAACTTAATCTCCTGTCAACATTTAACTGCGTCCACTGTGCGGGATGCGCTCCCGCGCCGGGGCCGACCAATACGGCCCGCGCCCTGCTTTCATTGTTAAATTATGGAATTTTTGCATATTTAACCCTGGTGCTATTGCATTTTTTGTCGTCTTGTGGCATAATTTGCAAGCAAACAGCAAGTTATGCAGTATATAAAATTCATTTTCGGAGGTCATTCCATCATGGCGCTCACCATTTCGCAGAAATGTAAAAATATACAGCCTTCCGTGACCCTGGCCATCGATTCGAGGGCCAAGCAGCTTCGCGCAATGGGTTTGGACGTGATCGGCTTCGGCGCGGGCGAGCCGGACTTCGATACGCCCAAATACATAAAGGACGCAGCAAAGGACGCGCTGGACGCCGGCCTTACCAAATACACTCCCGTCTCGGGCACGGTCGAACTGAAAAACGAAATTCAGGCAAAGCTGCTGCGCGACAACAACCTGGAATACGAGCAGACCGACATCATCGTTTCCACCGGCGCGAAGCAGTGCCTCTTCAATGCGCTCAGCGCCATCCTGGACCCCGGCGACGAGGTGCTCATTCCCGCGCCCGCCTGGGTCAGCTATCCGGAGATGGTCGCGATGGCGGGCGGCGTGCCCATTATGGTGAGCGGCAGCGCCGAGAACAACTTCACGGTGCCCGCCGAAGAGCTCGCGGCCCATATCACGCCGAAAACCAAGGCGCTTATCCTCAACTCCCCCAATAACCCCACCGGCTGCGTGCTGGACGCGACATTGCTCAGGCAATACGCCGATCTGGCCGTCGAGCACGGGTTTTACGTGATCTCCGACGAGATCTACGAAAAGCTGATCTACGACGGCGGCCGCCACGTGTCCATCGCCTCGCTTGGCGAGGACATCAAGGCGCAGACCATCGTCATCAACGGCGTGAGCAAGTCCTACTCGATGACCGGCTGGCGCATCGGCTACGCCGCAGGCCCCAAAAACGTGATCAAGGCCATGACCTCCTTCCAGAGCCACACGACCTCCAACGCCAACTCCATCGCGCAGCACGCCGCCGCGGTCGCGCTGACCAACGGCGAAAGGTTCATGCACGAGTCTTTGATGGAGTTCACCGCCCGCAGGAACTTAATGTTCGACATGCTGGCTTCCATCGACGGCCTCAAGTGCACCATGCCTCAGGGCGCGTTTTACATGATGCTGAACATCTCCTCGCTCATCGGCAAAAAGGTCAACGGCAAGGTCATCAGCGGCAGCGACGATTTTGCCAGCGCCCTGCTCGAAAGCAAGATGGTGGCCGTGGTCCCCGCCCGCGCCTTCGGCGACGACCGCTACGTGCGCTTAAGCTACGCGACGACCCGCGAAAAGATCATCGTGGGCATCGGCCGCATCGCCGAATTCGTGAAGGAATGTGAATAAGCCAAAGCAGGCAAAGCCTGACCGCCCGGAAACGCTCCGGGCGGTCGGATTTTCTATGCCCCCTTTTTCCGCTATGCTGAGCGCTAAATTTCGATAATCCCGACAGAAGTTATCGCGCGATACCATTTACCCGCTCAGAAGCCCTGCGTTCATCGCAAAGACCCTGTCTGCGAATCTCTCCGCCCCCTTTTCGTGGGACACGTCCGGGCGCGCAATAGCCGGACGCCGGAAGCATTGCAAAAGCCGCACCCCGGCGCGCGTTCCTTTCGCCCGTAAACCGCTTTTTAACTTGCAACGCCCGCACTGTCGGGTTATAATAGCTTTGAACGATTCGCTAAAGCATTCGGCAGAACGCACTCTGCCTCCCCGAGGCGCACCGCGCCGGAAAGGAAATCGCCATGACCAACAAAGAACGCGTACTCAAGAGCCTCGCCTTTGAACCGACCGACCGCCTGCCCTTCGCCGTATTGAACGGGCAAATGTGGATCTGCGCACGAAACGGCTTGACGGCGGCAAGCCTGCTGGATCTGCCGGACGCCGGCGCACAGCTGCTGGTAGACGCCTACCGCGAGATCGGCACAGAGATCATGACTTCCGGCTGCGCGGCGGCCTGGCCCATGATGGCCGTCATGGGCGGCAAGGTCGACATGAACACGCTGGCCGCCGAGATCGTCACCCATCCGCTCGGCGCCCTGAGCGACATCAGCAAGTACGACGTAAACCGCGTCATCGCCGACATGAAGCAGGATCATTACTATCAGAGAACCCTCGTGCAGATGAAGAAGATGCGCGCGCTCGTCGGCGACGAAACGATGATCGGCGGCGGGTTCTTTGGCCCCTTCACGATGGCGGCGCAGATGCTGGGCGTGGAGAATTTCATGATCGAGCTGATGGACGGCGAGGAAGAGGAGATCAACGCCGCCGTCGATTTCGCTTCCGAGATCGTGATCGCCTACCTCGAAGACCTGGTTGCGAACTGCCTCGATCTCATCACGGTCCCCGAGCCGGTGGCTTCCGGCGACCTGATCAGGCCGTCCGTCTTTGAAAAGTACGTGCTGCCCTTCGATCTGAAGGTCACGCGCCGACTGGCCTCCGTTTGTCCCAACACCCTCATTCACATCTGCGGAAAGACCGACAAGCTCGTTCAAACGATCGCCGAGGCACGTTTCGGCGTGTTCTCCGTCGATTCCATCGACATGGTGAAAGCCCAGCAGGATTCCGCCCGCCGCTGCGCGCTGTTCGGAAACCTGAATCCTGCGCAGATTCTCGCCGCCAAGAGCGCCGACGAGGTCTACCGTCTCAGCAAGGAGCTCTGCGCGCAAATGAAGCCCTACGGCGGCTTCATCCTCGCCCCCGGCTGCGACCTCGCCCCCAACATCCCGCTGGAAAACCTTCAGGCAATGGCCCGCGCCGCGCAGGAATCGTAAGTAGCGAAGGCGTGCCGGGCCGGGGCGCCCTTGCGCTGTTCAAGCAAAATCTGCCAAAACGAAATGCACTCTTCCGGGCAGGTAAAAACCTGTCAACCGGAAGGGTGCATTCTTAAGCCTTTCCCCCAACAACCAACTTCGAGCATTAAAAGCAAGCTGTCCCTTTCCCTCTGTCAAGGGTAAAGTGAACGCCGTCTCACGGGCACCCAAAACATCTCAGCCCGTGTCCGGCAGCAAAATCACAAGGGTTGAATGCCAGAATCTGTCATTCAACCCCACAGCAATTCTGAATTTTATCACGGAAGCCCGCGTTTACAGAGAAAGTTTCACAAGGCCTTGTAACCTTTTGTAGTAAGAATACTTAAACACAGCCGATAATTAACACAGTCTCATATGGACTGGTATGGAAAACCTGAGTGGTTTTAGGTAACCATATGCATACCGGTCTCTTGTTGTGATCAGGCAATGTTTACCTGTCGGTGCTGCAGCCTATAGGCTGCAGGGATCATGTAGCCCGGCGTGCTGCGCAGTCATTTCCGGTTATAGAATATTTCGACATAATTTAAGATATTCCTGCTCAGCGCACGATTCTTTCTTCATGCTCGCAAAGAAACTCTCCGCACAGCTGATGTCATACGGATAGACCGGATTACTCGTGCTGCCTTTTATTTCGCATTCTACCGTCAGCTGCCGAACTGTCCGGCTGCTTTTCTGCCGACTGCGCAGCTTATCATTTCGCGCTAAGTGAGTCCGAAGGCAAAAAAGTCCTCATCCGATCGACTGATCTGAATGAGGACTTTCGCTCCTCAGGTAGGACTCGAACCTACAACCCTTCGGTTAACAGCCGAATGCTCTGCCATTGAGCTACTGAGGATTATCTTTATGGGGGTGCGGTTTGAGCGGCGCTGCGCGGGATGTGGGTTAGAGGGTAGCTGATTGCTTTTCCGGGTCCCGGCTTGCTGCTCTTTTCTATTTGAATTGAGGGGATAATTGCTTATCCCCTCGTTGGAATCCGGCGGCGTCCTAATCTCCCGGGCCGTTGCCAGCCAAGTACCTTCGGCGCTAAGAGGCTTAACTTCTGTGTTCGGTA